>JBFWXW010000109.1:0-17234 GCA_050187075.1 Kofleriaceae bacterium
ATCGATTGCCGTGGAGTGGCTTTCACTGGCGCGTCGTGATCGCGCTGGGGATCACGTGGGTGCTCGAGGGTCTGGAGATCGGGCTGGCGAGCGCGATCGGCGGGATCCTGAGCAACCCGGCGCATCGCGGCGAGACGCTCCATCTCGACGCGGAGATGGTCGGCTACTCGGGCGCGGTCTATCTGCTCGGCGAGGTGGTCGGCGCGCTGTACTTCGGCCGCAAGGCCGACAAGCTCGGTCGCCGCAAGCTATTCATCGTGACGCTCGCGCTGTACCTGATCGCGAACGGGCTCACCGCGCTGTCGTTCGCACCGTGGTACTTCCTGGTGACGCGGTTCTTCGCCGGCATGGGGATCGGCGGCGAGTACGCGGCGATTCACAGCGCGATCGACGAGCTGACGCCGGCAAAATACCGCGGGCGCGTCGACATCGCGATCGCGGGGACGTACTGGGGCGGCGCGATGCTGGCCGCTGGCGCGCAGTTCGTGCTGCTGGATCCGTCGATCGTGCCGGCCGACTGGGGATGGCGCTCGGCCCTACTCGTTGGCCCGCTGATCGGCTTTCTGATCTGGCCGCTGCGCAAGTACATCCCCGAGAGTCCGCGCTGGCAGCTCACGCATGGTCGGATCGCCGAGGCCGAGGCGACCGTGGCCGCGATCGAAGCGCAGCTGCGAGCCCGCGGCGTCGTGCTCGAGGACGTCGCACCGGAGCACGCGCTGGTGATCAAGCACCAGGAGCCGCCGGGCGTGCTCGCCGTGGGGCGGGTGTTGCTCAGGAAGTACACCAGGCGCCTGGTGCTCGGCCTGACGCTGATGATCACGCAGTCGTTTCTCTACAACGCGATCTTCTTCAGCTACGTGCTGATCCTCGAGAAGATCTACGACGTGCCCTCGGGCAGCACGGCCTACTACTTCTTCCCGTTCGCGGCCGGCAATTTGATCGGGCCGCTGCTGCTCGGGCGGTGGTTCGACACGATCGGGCGCCGCACGATGATCGCGGTCACGTACTGCAGCTCGGCGGTGTTACTGGGCGCGACGGGGTGGCTGTTCGACCAGGGCATGCTGACCGCACAGACGCAGACCATCCTGTGGTGCGTGATCTTCTTCATCGCGTCCGCCGCCGCGTCGTCGGCGTATCTCACGGTCAGCGAGATCTTTCCGCTCGAGATCCGCGCGCAATCGATCTCGCTGATCTTCGCGATCGCGCAGGGCTTCGGCGCGCTCGGGTCGGCGATGTTCGGTTCGATCGTCGCGTCGGCGACCCGCGAGGAGCTGGTGAACGGCAAGCTCGAGGTCGTCGTCGCAAATCTCGGCCCGCTTGCCCTCGGCTACGCCATCGCGGCCGGTATCATGTTCCTCGGCGGGGTGGTCGCGTGGCGGCTCGGCGTCGACGCGGAGCAGCGCTCGCTCGAGGACATCGCGCCACCGCTGTCGGCGGCCGCGGCACCGCACGTCACCCCCAGCGACGTCGTGTCCGGCCCGCATCCGCCGTAGCAGCAGCGGACCCAGGTATCTGGATGGGATCTTCATCGGCACGACAATCAGATCGCGGCGTTGGCCGGGTGTAATGCCCGCGTGGGTCGTGCGTCTTGTCATCGAAGAAAGGACATGACCATGACGAACCAAAACCAAGATCAGAATCCATCCACCTGTCGTTGCCAGACCAGCTCGTGCGGCTGCGAGAATGCCGAGCGTTGCTCGTGCGGGGACCGCTGTCGCTGCGAACGCGATTGCTCGTGTGAGAAAGGATGTGACTGCGCGGCCCGCGGCTAGTCTGGGGACCGGCGCTCCTTCCTTGGGTACAGTGAGCCTGCCATGGACAACCCCGACGCCGACGAATCGCTGCCCACGCAGCAAGTCCTTGCGACGCTGGTCGCAAACCATCGCGAGTTTCTTGCGTTCGTTCAGCGGCGCGTGGGCAGCGCTGCGGTTGCGGAAGACATCCTGCAGGAAGCGTT
Organism: Kofleriaceae bacterium; assembly: GCA_050187075.1. Taxonomy (GTDB): domain Bacteria; phylum Myxococcota_A; class Polyangia; order Haliangiales; family Haliangiaceae; genus JABFXX01. The sequence continues at coordinate 1,958 of JBFWXW010000109.1, forward strand.
CGTTCGCAACATCGAGAAGCTCGACACGGTCCGTGACACCGCGGTCGGCTGGTTCTACCGGGTGCTGCGCAACGCGATCGTCGACCATCACCGCCGTGCCGGTGCTGCGGAACGCAAGCACGATGCGGCCGCACATCAAGCACCGCCTGGCTTGCAAGACGACGACGAGCTACAGCGCGTGGTCTGCAAGTGTGTGGGCGAGCTCGCCGCCACGTTGAAGCCCGAATACGCCGCGGCACTTCAGCGTGTGGAGGTCGACGGAGTATCCGTGAAGGACTATGCCGACGAGGTTGGCATCTCGAGCAACAACGCGGGCGTCCGGGTGTTTCGCGCGCGCGAGGCGTTGCGGAAGCAGGTGTTACGCGCGTGTGGCACGTGTGCGACGCATGGCTGCCTGGACTGCACGTGTGAAATGTCGCCGGGCCACGCGCATCACAAATAGACGCGACGTTGGCCGCTGTAGTGCGTCTTCCACTCGAAGGAAGGCGCTTGCGCTGGGCATCACGCCGATCGCGGGTGACGGTCAGATCGCGTTCGCGGCGGGCTTGGCCTCGTACATCTTTCCGAACGAAAGCGAGTGCTGACGATCAGCGGCACGCTGAACACCGACCAGGACCAGGTCACGTTCGAGGTGTTCACCGACCAGGAGCTGAACCCCGCCGACAACGTTGTGGTGGTGACGATCGGCGAGACGGGCGAAGGTGGCGGAGGCTGCGGCTGCGGGTCCGGCGCTGGATCGTCGACGCTGCTCAGCTATCGATCGCGGGCCTGGTGATGCTGCGCCGTCGTCGTCGCCAACGACGACGAGGCTGCGCGTACTCGCCGGTCTCGAGCGCGTGGCTCGAGCGCCCGCGACCTACGTCCTCCCGACTAGGCGGAGTGGATCGACGCGTCGCTCCTGAGTCGCCAGGTCCGAACGCTCAGGCGCCTTCGAGCAGCCCTGCCGAGGCGGGGGGAGCCCAGCGACGCATCGTGCGGTTTGCGATCAACACGATCTCCGTGAACAACAGTGCGCTCCAGCCTCGCACGCTGCGGGAGCGAGCGATCGCGCTCAGTGTTCCGGCCGCCACCATGCCGTCGACCGCCGCGGCGCTGATCGCCCGGGCGGGGTCGAATTTCGACGTGCGCTCGAGTCGAGTGCCATCGCCGTCTCGTCGGGCAAGTGCCGCAGATTCCACACGTTCGATACCGGCATCGGGTGCCGGGTTCGGGGACCCTTGTTGCTGTGCGTGAAGCTCGTCGGTCATGAAACGGGTCCAGGTGATCGCCTGCATCTCAACCCGCCGTCTTGCACGACGAGTGCCACGGCGGTGTCATCGAGCTCTTCAATCCCGCGGACGGGTCCGGTGGCCTCGGTGCGCGTGTCGCGCGACTTCGGCTCGTCGCGTCTCCGGTCGGGGCCGACGGAAGTGTCACCATCAACGCGAACGCACGCATCTACGCAGGCATCTTCGGCGAGCCTGACCAGGTGACGTTCGCCCTTCCGCAGAATCGATACGGTTGGGTGCATGTCGCCCGAGGCAAGGTGCGGATCAACGGCGTCGAGCTGTTGGAAGGTGACGGCGTCGCGGTGGAGAACGAAGCCGAGCTTCGAATCGAGGGCATCGACGAAGCTGAGATCTTGGTCTTCGACCTGGCGTGAGAAACGATCCACCGCAACGAGGAGCACGAGATGACCGCCATAGCACTGACCATGCCATCGCGTTGCGCGTTCAATTTGCCTGGGACAGATCAACGATGTGGTCTCGCGGTTCGTTATCGATGAGGTCCGTCCATTTGCGCTGGCGATGCCCAAGGTGCTCGGTGCGGTCGGTGCGAATCCGCGATGGTTTTGTTTCGTGCCGCTACTCGTAGGTCTTCCCGCAATAAAGAAACGTCGCGAAGCCACGCCACGACGGTGCTCTTGGCATATCGATCGCGAGTCTTGGTGATGCTTCGGCCCAAGCAAGCGCGGCCTCGAGAAAGCCCTCGATCGTCGAGCTCTCCCAACCGTCGGGCTGGCCGCCGTATGGATAGCGGTGCTCGTCCTTTGCCTTCGCGATACGGTCCTCGATGAGTGCACGAACGAAGTCAAAGAAGCTTTCCCGATCGCAGACGGTCTGAAGCTGGTCACATAGGCCACTCATGCGATGGACTCCCTCGATATGCACCGCGTGCTGGCGCGACATCGCTCACAACCGCGGAGCAGTACGGGCAATGGTGCCATGTTCTACGACAACACGGACGTGGCTCTTCCCGGGCAGTAGAGCGCGGCAGCGCTGTTGACTCATCCCGAAGCTTCGTGCGCCGAAGGGTGGAGCCAGCGATCGACAGAGCTCGATCAGCTGCGCGCGGTGGATGCTCGACAAGACGCGCGCCGATCGTTTCGATCGCCGAGGCGACGCCCCCGCGCTTCATCGCCCGGCTTGACTTCGCGCGCGAACGAGCCATGGGGACCGTCATGGTCTGCCTTCTCCTGTCCATCGATCGCCGCGTCGCGCTTGGTTGCGCGTCGCGGCTGGACGGCGAGAGCGCGCCTCAGGGCTGAGCGTCTTGCGTCGCTCACTGCAATCGCCGCGCGGCTCGACCTCCAACTGCCCGCACAGGGCCGGAGTCTGCCATGCACACGACTCTCGAACACGTCCTCGTCATCACCGACCAGGACCTTCAGCGACCGCTGCCGTCCTCGAGCAGAGCGATACGCCCGCATCCGAGTTGCTCGACTGGGAGCTTCACCGCGCAGAGATCGTCGAGCAGCGCAGCGTCTCGCCAGACGTTGTCACGATGAACAGCGAGGTCGTATACGAGGACTGTGCAACGGGAGCTCGGCTCACGGTGCGCCTCGTGTATCCAAAAGATGCCGACGCGGGCCGAGGATGGATCTCCGTGCTCGCGCCGATCGGCAGCGCGTTGCTCGGTTTGAAGGTCGGCCAACAGATCGACTGGCAACTGCCAGCAGGGCAGAAGCGACTGGTCGTCGTCGAGATCCGATCCAGGATCAGCCCGCCCCAACCGCACCGCACTCAAGACACTATCTCTCGCCGAACGAGCTGCAGGGCGGATCTCGATGGTGCCGGCGACGTATGTCCGTGTCGACGTTGACCGTTTCAATCCGAAGCGGCCGTGATAGCGTGCGCGCCCGTATGAGCTCGCTCCATCGCGCATTGGTCCCTGTCCTGGTCTCGCTCGTGTGCGCTTCGTTCGGTCCTGCCTGCATGATCGACGACGAAGCGGAGCCGTCCGAAAGCACCGTCGAGCAAGACGTCACGACGGTCTCGTGGAGCCACATCTATCCGGGGCCGGGCGGCGCCGGCTATTACATCACGGGGCTCGTCGGTGGCATCGATTGCGGCGAGGGTGGCGGAAGCGGCACGTGTCTGGCCGACAAGCTCGATTTCAGCTTGATGCCGTGGCTGAGCTCGACGCAGATCACCGAGCTTCGGCAACGGATCGCATCGTCGAGCTCGGATCGCAGCCGGATCAGCGTGATCGTGAAAGGTCAATGGCGCGCCGTGTTGGTCCGTGACCATCGCACCGGACAGAGCTATCACCGGATCGATTTCCAGGTCACCACGGTGTACGAAGCGACCGCCGCCGTTCAGCAACACGTCACGTCGTTCTTCCACATCTACGGCACCACGACGCAGCGAGCGCAGCCGATCACGCTGCAGCACACGCTGCCGTTCATCACCACGGTGCAGTTTCCCGGGCCGGTGATCGCGAATTCGTACGGCGTCGTCCCCGATGCGTTCATCACGGGCACGGTGGTGCAGGCCCCCACGCCGGGGGTGCCGGGCAACATCGTCGCGGATCAGTATTTCCGCAGGCTGTAGGCGTCACGAACGAATGACCGCGCGCCCGGACCCGGATCGCGACGAGACGGTTAGCCGAATCGCACGCTGTAGATCGGCGGCAGGTTGTTGGCGACGGTGCGCCAGCTGTCGCCGCGGTTGTCGCTCACGTAGAGATTGCCGGTGGTGCTGCCGAACGCGAGGCAGTCGCCCTCGTTGCCGAGTGCGTGGCGATAGACCACGTCGAACGCGTTGTCCTGCGGCAGCCCCTCGCGCAGCTGTCGCCAGGTCTGGCCGCCATCCTCGGTGCGGGCGACGAACAAGGCGCCATCGATGGCGGTGCGCTGCATGTCGGCTTTGCCCGGCACGAGCCACGCCGTGGTGCCTGCGCTGGGATCCACGCACACTGGAAAGCCGAAGTGCACGCCTTGTTCGGGGCGGCTGACGCGTTGCCAGCTCGCTGCACCGTCATTGCTGTAGAACACGCCGGAGTGGTTCTGCTGCCAGACGTGATCGGGCTGCGCGGGACACAGCGCGACGTAGTGAGGATCGTGCCCCCACTCGGCTGCCGGATCGGGGAGGTAATCGTTGAGCATGCCACGATTGCGGCCGCGCCACGTCTTGCCGCCGTCGAGGGTCTCGAGCACGCCGGCGGTGGACACCGCGACGAGGATCCGATCGGGGTTGCGGGGATCGACCGCGATCGAGTGAATGCCAGGCGCGAACTCGCCTTCGGATGCGGGGGTGCCGTACCAGTGGGTCACGCGCGAGCCCTGACCCGTGAAGTGATCGCCGCCGCGCGAGTCGTGGTTCCACAGCGCGCGATTGAGCTCGAATGTCGCGCCATCGTCGGTGCTCGTGAATAGGCCGCCGGGGATGGTGCCGACGTGGATCGTGCCGGGTGCGCCGAACCCGATCACCCAGAGCTTGAGCAGCGTCGCGTCGCGCAGCGTCGCTTCACCGGGAGCGACGCCCTCCTCCGTCGGATCGGGTGGTGCGAGGTAGCGCGCGCCCTCGGGGTACTTGATCTGCGACGCGTCCTGCCAGGTCGCACCGTCGTCGGTGGAGCGCGACAGCTTCGCGCCCCAGTGACCGTGGCCGAGCGCTGCCCACAGCGTCTTGGTGTTTGGATCGCGCACGACATAGTTCACGCCAGCACCAGCGTGACCGGCGAGCCGCGGCGTCCAGCGACCGCCGACCTTGTCGACGAAGAACGTTCCCTTGCGTGTGCCAACCAGAATCCTTGCCATGATCAACCTCCACTGAGCGCTTGCATGATGAAGACGCGCGCCTCGGGTCCAACCGGGTCGCTGAGCTGTGCGCGGTCGCCGACGCTGGCCTGTTCGACGAAGATGTTGACGTGCCTGCGCAACCGGCCGCGCTCGTCACAGACATAGAACGCGAACCCCGGCGCGAGCCGCTCCATCTCGCGCACCACCTCCGCGACCGTGGTCGCCTGGACCTCCAGCGTCTTGCCCTCGAGGTGGGGGAAGAACTGAAACAGGTGACGGGTGAGCTCCACCGTGGCCATCGGGGGACGCATGCTACCTCAGGAAGGCCGGAATGGATCGCCTTGCCCGTCACGCCGCGACGTCGAGGTCGCGCCGTGACACCGGTTCGTCAGCAGCGCTCAGCAGCGCCACCGCATCCGGTCTCGAAGACGATCGATATTCGACGCGGCAACGACGCGGAGATCTCGACGATCGAGATCGACGCCACCGGCGCGTTGCATGTCGCAAGCGCGCACGGTGATTCGGACCGTGCGCAGCCCGCTTTCACGAGCCATCGAACGTCGCAGACGCGGTGGTCACGATCGCTTCGGTGCGGTCAGCAGATCGTGATCTTCGAGCATCTCGCGCGGCGTGGCTCGGAGCGCCGTGGCGGCGCCCTCGATGATTCCGAGCGAGTAACAGACCTCGGGCGTGCGGACAGAGTCGGGGAGTGACCGGATGCCGATCACTTCATCCATCGTCAACTCGGTCGCCGCGCGCAGTTGCTCGACGGCCTTGACGAGCATGAGTCGCAGCGGTTCATCAGACATGAGGGAAGCTATCACGCTCGTTGTTGAGAGACCATGCCCATCTCGTACAGCTCACCGCGGCTGAATCGGCTGCGGGGCTATGATGATCGTAAGCGTGGCCCAGCGGCCGCGTTCAGGAGCCAGGGATGTGGAGAATCGTCGTGCTGTTCGCCGTCGCGTGCGCCAGTGCGCCCGCCAGGCACGATCGCGGCGACCGGCTTCACACGCGACCCGTTCCACCGGGGCCGATGCAGCTGGTGTTCGCACGGACAGGTGCTGGCAACGACGTGAGCACGGCCGCCGAGCTCGACGCGGCGCTGACGAGCAAGCGCGAGCCGACCGCAGCTCTCAGCGAGATCGTCGCGATCACCTGGGGCGAGCACCAGCTCGATCGGCCGGCGATCCAGGAGATCGTCGACGCGTATCACGACTTTCCCAAGCGTGATGCACTTCGCGAGCGATACGGACTCGCCGATTACGACGGTGTGCTTCGCATCGTGCTCCATGGCTATGCCGCACAGCTCGCACAGCGATTTGGCATCGAGCCCCGCGAGGTGTGGGCAGCACCGGAGAAAGCACAGTTGCGCGTCGGTGTCCGCGGCCTGCTCGGCGGGAGCGCCGTCGATTGGACGGCCGGCGCGTTCTCGCTGTCGTCCGCGATATCGGTTCCGCCTCGAACGCCGCGGGTTCCGAGCACCCTCGAGACGTTCGTGACGTCGGAGGGCAGCCACTACTACTCGGTGCAGAATTTCGGGATCGCGTACTTTCGACCGAGTGACGCGCCGGCGAACAACGACAAGGTGCACCACGGCGCAGTCTTGCGGAGCTACCAGGAGTCCGTCGAATTCCTCGACGCGAATGGCGTGCGCTACCTGACCAAGCTCGAGGTGACGCGACCCACGCCGTACGTGATCTCGCGACCCGGCGGGCTTCCCCGCACCGGGTTGACGAAGTCGATCCATCTGGTTCGGCTGGAGCTCGACGCGCGTGGCGTCGGGAGCTCGGCGCCGATCATCGAGTCAGCGAAGGTGCTCGACGGCACGCCGGCATTTCCGGCCGATCTGGAGGCTGCGTGCCGCGAGATTCATCAGCGCGATCAAGCCGAGGCGCGTGCAGCCGAGCTCGCACTAGCCGCCGAACAACGAGCGGCGCTCGCCTCGTTCGACACGCGCACCAAGGAATGGGCAAAGCAGATGCAGCCCACGGGTCCCGTCCACTCGAGCGAGCGCCGGTACGTGCAGAGCATTCCGACGTACAGCTGGGATGCGAGCACGAAGACCGTCACCGTCACGTTCGCGCACGAGACGCGCGTCATCCATCTGAAGACGATCCCGTATCCCAACCCCGAGCTGGCGACGTTTCATTGCCCTCCCGGCGCTCCGTGCGCGGTGCCGCCCGAGACGCTCGCACACGAGCTTCGGCTCGAGTACGTGATCGCGTTCACGACAAGCTATCGGATCCAGAGCGATGGAAAGATCTCGCGGATGTTGTCGACGCAGCCGCGGCTATCTGTTGCGCGTTGATCTCCACGTCTTACTCCACGTCTTACTCGAGCGGCGCCATCATTCCCGGCGGCCCGGCGAACACCGCCTGAAATGGCGCGATACCGCCGCCGGGTGCGTCGCTCACGAACACACCGTTGCTCCGCGCTTCGAGCCGGGCGGGAAACAGCGGTTGCACCGTGCGCTGCGGGCCCATGACGTATTGCACCGCGTCCTGCGCGATCCCCGCCGCGGAACCGTGGCGCACGTCGACGAAACCATCGAATCCCGTCCCCCAGCTATTAGGTCGCCGAGGATCGAGCGGCGACACCGCGTCGAAGCTGGCGTCATCGGGCATACCGACCGCCCCGAAGAACGCGAACGCGGCGTCGAACAGACCGTCGCCATCGACGTCGCCGGCGGGGCGGATCACGATCGGATAGAAGTACTCCTCGCGCTCGCGGCCGTTGGCGACGGTCGCGATCCCGCGCAGCGTGTGCTGGCTGCTGTACTCGTTGATCAACCGATTGTTGTACGCCCACGACGGTGCCGGGTGCTCGCGCCAGAACGTGGGCGACGCGAAGTCGACCTTGCGCAACGATGGGCCGCCGAACGTCACGTAGACGCGACCGCGCCGGATCCCGACGCTGGTGTTGCCATCGAAGATCCGCATGATCCGCGTGTCGCTCGCCGCGACGTCTCCGAAGCCGTCGCCATCGACGTCACCCAGCGGCATCATTCCGAGCGCGGCGTCGCCCTCATCGACATACGACGCGATGACCTGCGAGAACGCGGGTACGCTGTTGCCGCTGACCACATAGAACCGGTCGGCCCCGGCGTAGGTCTGCGTGTGCGCGAGACCGCCGATCGCCAGATCGGGATATCCGTCGCCATCGAGATCGCCGACGGCCGAGATCGACGAGAACTTGCTGGTCTTGCCGGGCTCGGGTGGCATCCGCACGTCGACGGTGCGGCGCCGCGTCGCGTACGTCGCACCGGAACCGCCGCGGAAGATCTGAAGCCGGACGCCATCCTCGAGCCGCCGCGTGACGCCGAGGTCTGCGTAGCCATCGCGATCGAAGTCGCCGAGCGGCAGCAATTCAACGTCGACGGCGACCGGAAACGCCTTCTCGACGATCGTCGCATGCGTGCCGCCGGTCTCGCTCGCTGACGCGACGCGCGCGAACACGAGCTCGCGGCGATCCGGATCGTTGTTGATGTAACGGAGGAACGCGCGCTCGGCGCGGCCATCGCCATTCATGTCGGGCACGGTCACGATCGACGGCGCGGATGGCCCGCCGGTCGAGATCGCGCCCTGATCGACCAGACTGGACGACCACGTCGATCCGACCTGCTGAAGCGGTGCCGCCGCGTCGCCGATGCCATTGCCGTCGAAGTCGGCGAACCACGCGAGGGCAGACTTCGCAGCCACGGCACGCCCGGTGCTGCGGAACGCGCGCGTCGAGCTGACGACGGCACCCGGCACGACATGCCCAGCGTGGTCGGCCAGCCCCCACGCGCGCACGAAGTAGGTGCCTCGTGGCAGCGCGGATGCAAGCGTCGCGCCGTCGACTCCGTCGACGATCGCGAGCGAGTTGTCGCACCAAACGTCGGCGCAGATCTCGATCGCGCTTCGCGATGCGCCGGTGGCGTTGGTCCACGCGAGCTCCGGCAGCCCGGTGGTGATCGCGCCCGCGATCGGAAACACGAGCTGCGGCGCGCCAGGCTCGTCGACACAGCTGCTCGTGACCGTGTCGCAGACAGTGCCTTCGGCACAGCCACTGGGGCACGTGCGGTCGCGGTCAGGATCGAACGCAGCGATGCTGGCCTGGTGTGCGCTATCGGGATCGTACGACGTTGCGCAACCGCCGAGCATGGCCGTGGCGATCGCGCCGAGCACTGCGCGGCTCATCGGCATAGCTCCACCACCTCGTCGCGCGCCGGCTCGGACGGCAACGGATACCCCGACGAGCCGGGTGTGTGCGTGGTGAGAAACCGATCGCTGACGAATCCCTCGGACGGCAGTCCGCCGGAGGTCCAGTGATCCGACACGAACGCCGGGTGGGTGGGATCGGAGACATCGACGATGGTCACGCCGTGCCCGAGCGACATCACGAGGAGATCGCCCATCACGGTGATCCTGTTGACCTGCGTTCCCGTGGGTCGGCCATCGCTCTTGAGGCTGCCGATCAGCTTCGGTTGCGTTGGATCCGAGACGTCGAGCACCTCGAGGCAGATCGCGCCGTACACGTGATGGCAGCGGGAAGCGGAGTACGCCTTGTCGCCCGCGACCGCGAACGCCTGCCAGCTGCTGTAGCCCTGTAGCGGCAGCTGGCCGAGCAGCTGGGGCGCCGTCGGATTCGCCAGATCCACGATCGACAGCTGATACGGCAACGGCAGGAACAGCTTCGTTCCATCCATCGCGAACAGCGTCGAGATCGACTGCGACGTATGGGTGTCCATGATCACCGAGCTCTTCTTGATCAAGCTCGGCGCGGTCGGGCTCGAGACGTCGACGATGCAGATGTAGCTGCCGCATCGCAGGTACGCGCGATCGCCGGCGACCGCGAGCTCCTCGAGCCAGTCGTTCGATGGCAGATCGACCTCGCCGACGAGCACGGGATGGTACGGCGACGTGACGTCGTAGATCTGAAGCGTTTCGCTGTTCGCCGCGACGTAGGCGAGCGCGCCTTGCAGCGCCACCGACGTCGCGTAGATGGGAACGCTGGCGAGCACCGCGGGGCGGTGCGGATCGCGCATGTCATAGATCTCAAACCCGCTGTGGCCGCGCGCTGCATACGCGAGCGACCCCTTCATGACCGCGTTGCCCAGGATGCCGGGCTCGACGCGCGAGAACACGTCGCCAGCGCGCGTCAGGTCGATCGATGCGATGCCATCGTCGGTCGCCGCGAACAACCGGTCACCGCTGCCCACGACATCGTGCACGCGATGAGCGATGTGACCGTTCGGGCCATAGACGTACTTGGTCCATACAGGCGTGGTGCCGCTGACATCGATGACGCCGACGGCGTTCCAGGTGGACACCACGAGCCGATCGCCGTGCAACGCCAGCCGCTCCAGCGCGAAGATTCCGGACAGGGCAGTGCCGTAGGGTTCGATGCCGGTGCTGGTGATGTCGTAGCCCTGGACGTGCTCGATCCCTGCGTTGTTGTACGAGCTGGTCGCGAGGACGTACATCCGCGTGCCGTCGACGGTGAGCGTGTCAATCCGCCTGCCGAGATTGCGCGTCGTGACCACGAACGGATCGAACGGATCGGAGACATCGACGAGCTCGAGCGCGGAGCCACCACCGACCACGACGCGCGCACCGGAGATCGCGATCGCCTGCGCAGGGATCGAGGTCGCGATCACGCTCAGTAGCGCCGGCGGAGACGCCTGGACATCGACGATGTCGAGCCCGACGCTGGTTCCGACGTACACGATGCCGTCGGCGACCGCTAGAGATCGGGGCGCGGCGCCGGGCGTGTAGCTGCCGAGCGCGGTCGGCTGCGTCGGATCCGCGACGTCGTAGACCCGCAACCGGCCGTTGCCGATCCCGTAGAGCCGGTCGCCATCGACGATCGTCCCGAGCCCGCCATCGGGGGTCGGTAGCGTCGCGAGCGAGGTCACCTCGCCGGGATCCGAGACATCCACCGCAATCAGCCCGCGCTGGTCACCGAGGCTGTTGCCGTCGCGCTCGTCCCAGCTCGCGAGCACCGTGTCGCCGATGCGAACGAGCCGGCGGTAAAACGCGGGCAGCGCGACGCGCGCGGTGCTCTGCGTCGGCGATTCGAATGTGCTGCACGTGGTGCACGCGCCGTCGTCGCACCCAAGCGAGCACGGTTGTTCGATGCGCTTGCGGCAGCCGTCCTCGCCTACCACACACGTCACGAGGGTATCTCCCTCGCACGTCGCGCCCCACGCGGGGCATTCATGTTGCTCTGCCGACGGGCAACTCGTCTGCTGCTGCTCGACAGCGCTGCCGTCGCCACCCACGCTGGCGCAGCTCGCGACCAACGCGATGGACACCGCGAATAAGCTCGATCTCGTCATGGCGGGCAGACCTATCCCACCGAGCGCTCGCGACTCCTCACGCTGCTGCTCAAACGAGCTGACAGATTTTCGGGTCGTTAAGCGGTGTTAACAATCGCGTGCGACCTCGCGATGCGAGCGTCGTTAGTCGATTGAGCTCGGTCTCGCGCGGCCTCGTGTAGTGTGACGGATTTCATACTCCGCACGCGACCGTGCGTGTCCTGGGAGATCACCACCTCGACCTGCGATCGCGAGTCGTGTTATCGCGACTCCTGGTGCCGCGCTACGAAGCCGACAGGGGTGGTTGGTTCTTCGAGATCGAGCGCGACGGCGCGATCGTTCGCACGTGCAGGGGCAACGCCGACAAGGTCCGGCGCTCGGAAAAGGAATATCCGGCCGAAGACGACGCGCGATTCTGGGCTGCACGGACCACGCAACGAAGCACGTGGAACATGAAAATGGTCGGGCCGTCGCGGGTCCTGGAGCGCACCCACACGAACGACCGACCGGGCTCGACGGTGCTCGCGCAGGAGTACTGGACGGCGGGTGACGATCGATTCGTCGGCGAGCTGATGCGGATCGACTCCGCCAAATGGCTGGCGAGTCGCGCGGAGCTCTGGGCGAACGACAAGCGACCGTGGGCGCGCCGGACGATGCTGGCCTACATCCTCGCGGGTTGCGATCAGCCGGAGCACAAGGCCCTCGTGAAACGGCTGTACAAGCACGTCGAGGCCGCCAGTGACGACGCGGCGATCGCGCATTTCATGGTCGCGTTCGATCAGCTGGGGCATCGCCTGTTGATCGAAGCGGCATGGCGCACCGGCCTGCGCGCTAACCCCGAGCTCCTGCCCGCACACGAGGACCACGATGTACGCGCGAACCGGTTCTCGCGGGCGACCCGCCAGTACCTCGCGCGACGGGCGTATCGCTACTTCCGGCGCATCGGCTACCGAGATCCCGCCCGCTACGTGCGATGTATCTTGCTGGCGCTGCCGCACTATCGCGATGAACCGCTCGCATCGCCGGCGGGGCTGCTCGACGCATGGGGGCTGATGCAGTCGCTCTATGGCGAGTCGGAATCGATTATCAAGGATCCACGTGGCATCAAGCTGGCGGACGACGCCTCGCTCGCGGATCTCTCGCCATCGCCTCGCTGGCCGGAGGCCTGGAAGGCTGATGACGCGTTTTCGACGATGATCGAGGTGCTGCTGACCGCACAGAGCCGCACGGTCCGCAACTGGATGGTGCGCTGGTTGCGCCTGCATCATGCGGCGCAGCTGGCGAAGCTGCCGCTCGCGAACGTCAAGCGCCTGATGTTCTCGCAGCACGAGGAGATCCAGGTCCTCGGAGGCGAGCTGTTCGGCAAGCTCGAAGGCCTCGCGGCGCTGGCGATCAGCGAGTGGCTCGAGCTGCTCGCGGTCGAGAACCTCGATGTCGCGTCGATGGTGGTGTCGGTCGTCGCGAAGCACGTGTCACCGAGCCGGCTCACGCTCGAGCAATGCATCGCGCTCAGCTGCGCTCCGGTCGCTCCTGTCGCACGGCTCGGGCTGGCGTGGACCCGCGGGAAGACCATCGAGAGCGCAGCGGAGCTCGCGGCGATCACTCGGATCGCACGCGCACGGGTTCCGACGGTTCGGTCCGAGGGCACGGCATGGGTGACCTCCGTGGTCACCGCACATCCGAACGCGACGCCGGAGCATCTGCGGGATCTGTGCGATGCACCGTTTGCAGATGCGCGCGAGCACGCGTTGACGGCGGTGGCGCACAAGCCGGAGCTGTCGCCGCCACAGCTGTGGTTCGCGCTCACCGAGTCGCCCTATCCGGATGTCCGGGACGTGGTGGTCGAGAACGCCAAGAAATGGCGCGACGACGCGCCGCCGAGATCGCTGCGACGCGTGTGGTCGAGCGCGATGCTGAATGTCCACCGCGGCAGCGCGACCAAGCGCCGTGTGCCGCGTCAGATCGCGGAACGCATCGTGAGCCATCGCGACGAGGCCGAGGAGCTGCTGCCGATCCTGAGGATCGCGCTCAGGAGCGTGCGGCCGGCAGAGCGCGCGGCGGCGCTGGGGGCGCTCGCCCGCGCGATGCGCGAAAACGATCAGCTGCGAGTGCTGGCGACGCGACTCGTACCCGAGCTGGTGGTCTCGGAGCAGGTGAGCTCGTGAGGGTCGATTTCAAATATCGCGGACGGAGCCAGCTGCGCGAGGTCGACGGCGTATCGGCGATGACGTTCGAGCCGAATCTGTCGCGCGCGAAGGTATTCTTCGACGCCGAGCTGATCGATCCGGTGCGGTTCCGCGAGGCGATCAGCGCGCTGCATGAAGTCGTCATCGGCGACCTCAAGTTCAAGAAGCGCGACAAGACCGCATACAAGCGGTTCCTTGCCGAACGAGAGAAGGAAGACCAGGCACTCCGCGACCAGGCGTTCGACAAGGCCAAGGCGGCCGAGCTCAAGCGCATTGCCAAGCAACCGATGCCGCCGACGCTGGAGCGAGACTTCCGCAAGATGCACCGCCAGTACTGGCGCGCGCGTACGACGTGGGCGAACGAGCTCGCGCGGAATGACCCGGCACTGTTTCGCGCACTGGTGCCGTGCGACCCGGTCGTCACGGTCGCTCCCGACGTCGTGATGTTCGAGTGCTTCGCCAAGGACGAGTCCAGCTACGGCTGTCTGTCGGTGGATCGCGAGGCGTTCCGGGGAGCGGGCGACGCGGGCCTGGGCACGACGAACGTCGACTATTCGATCGCGCTCTACGATCATTTTCAGACGCTGCGCACGTACCGCCCGACGCGGCTGCTGGTCGATCCAACCGGCTTCGAAGTGCAAGCAGGCGCGGGTGACAGCGGATCGCTGCGCGAGGAGAAGATCGATCTGCCGGCGTCCTGGTTGCGCGGGTTTGGTCAGCTGCAAGCCGCGATGGCACTGCCGGCGCGGCGGTTCGAGCTATCGACGGACGTCGTCTACTCGCTGCTCGCGTATCTGAAGCGGCACCGCGAGACCAAGGGCCCACGCTCGCTGCAGTTCGTGCTCGAGACCGGCAAGCCACCCAAGGTGATCATCGAGCCGTGGGGCGTGCCGCTGGTTTCTCGGGGCGCTGCGTACCAAGGTCCGACGGACACGATCAAGGTCTGGGGACGCCGCCGGTTGATGGCGTTCGCGCGGACGTTACCGCTGGCCGAAACGTTCGACGTGCAGCTGCTCGGGACCGGATTGCCGAGCGTGTGGGTCGCACGCATGGGTGAGCTGCGGATGACGATCGCGCTGTCGGGCTGGACGGCGAACGACTGGTCCGGTGCATCGGCGCTCGATCAGTACTTCGGCGGCTTCGAGTCGAAGCCGGTCGTGGTCGATCGCCTGGCCAATCACCTGGAGAGCCAACGGTCTGCGACGCTGTCGCAGCTCGTCGCGGTATCTGCGGAAACCGAGAAGGTCGTGCTCGGCAGCTTGCACACGCTCGCCAAGCGTGGCCAGCTCGCGTACGACTTCGCCACTGGCATCTATCGCTGGCGACCGATCCTCGACGCGGCCCTCTCTGACTTGATGATCGGCCCCGAGCCCGAGGAGATCGTCGAGGGTAAGAAGCTCGTGAACGACGTGACGATCGCCAGGCGCGAACCGGTGGGTGCGAAGCAGCTGGTCACCGGCAACGTGAAGGGCACCTCGTGCGAGGCGCTGATCGATCTCGATGGCGTGTTCACCCGCGCCAAGTGCTCGTGCTCGTTCTTCCATCGCATGCGCCTGCGCGCTGGCCCGTGCCGTCACCTGCTCGCGCTGCGCCTCCACGTCATCGCACTCGATCGACCGCCGTCGGCGAAGATGACCCACATCGATTCCCATCCGTATCGCTGATCCGTATGTTTCATTCCGAGCTCTCAACCCCAACCTTGCAAGGAGACCCGAGCGCACGAGCCCATCATGTTGCGGCGTTACGCCGTGACGGGAACTGCTCCACCATGCACACCCACGCCCGATA
>JBFWXW010000110.1:0-17203 GCA_050187075.1 Kofleriaceae bacterium
ATCGCGAGATCGATCACTCCCGCCCGCTCGGTGATCGCGCCGCCCATCGCGGCGAGCCCGTACTGCACCGAGATGCGGAGCACCTGAGCGAGGAACCCCAGTGTGATCACGGTCTCGATCATGCGACCGCCTGTGTGCGGCGCACCCATGCGCTCGCCCCGGCGACCGCAAGCACGACGATGCCCTGGAGCATCTCGCTGAGCTCCTTGGGAACGAGATCACCGGCCGCGACACCACCCTCCGAGAGGTACGCAAGGCCAAGCGCGGCGAACGCAACCCCCAGTGGATGGAGGCGCCCGAGCAATGCGACCGAGATCCCGAGCAGGCCGGTGTTGCGGCCGAGCCCCTCCTCGAATGCGTGCTTGTGCCCCATCACGAAGTTCGCCGCCGTGAGCCCGCACAGCGCGCCCGACACGATCATCGCGATGAGTTGCGCACGTGCCGCGGAGATCCCCACGTTGAGTGCACACGCCGCGTCACGTCCCACGGCTCGCCACGCAAGCCCCCACGTCGTGCGGGCACGCAGCCACCACATCGCGCCGACCGCGATCATCGACAGGAACACCGAGGCATTCAGGGCGCTACCGCCCAGTCCGAGCTGCGGGATCCGAGCGCCCTCGATGATCGTTCCGCCGCGGGTCGTGCCGCCTTGGAACAGCACGACGTTGCCGATCCACAAGGCGAGCCCGGCGACGATTCCGTTCATCATGATCGACGAGATGACCTCGTGCGCGCCGCGATACACGCGCAACGCGCCGATCGAGCCGCCGATCACCGCCCCCCCAGCCGCGGCGGCGAGCAGGCAGATCGGAATCGCGACGATCGCTGGCGTCTGTGCGGGCAATGCAGTGCTGGTCAGCGCACACACCAACACGCCTGCGGTGAGCTGTCCCTCGGCGCCGATGTTGAACAACCCAGCGTCCAGGGCCAGTGCGACGCCGAGCCCGGTCAATGCGAGACCTGTGGCCTTGTAGAAGATCTGACCCAGGTGGAAAGGGTCGCCGGCGCAGCGCGCCATCTCCAGCCACACCGCCCCGGGCTCGCGCCCCATCACAAGCATCAGCGCGCTGCCGATCGCGATCGACATCAGCACTGCGATCGCGGCCGCGATTACCTCGCGCCGTGCGTCGTCGCCGGGACGCAGCCATTGCACGATCACGCCGCCCCCGCTCCCGTCATCAGCGCCCCGATCGCGATGCGTGCATCGGGGTTTGTCGCGAGCTGCTCGCCGACGATCTGCCCGCGCAACAGCACCACGACGCGATGGCAAAGCGCGAGCAGCTCGTCGAGATCCGTCGAGATCACGAGCACGCCTGCGCCCGCGCTGGCCGCGGCGCGTAGCCGGTCATGGATCCGGCGGACCGCGCCGAGATCGACACCTCGCGTTGGCTGAGCGGCGACGATCGCTCGCAGGCCGGGCCGGGACAGCTCGCGACCGATGACGATTTTCTGCTGGTTGCCTCCCGATAGCGACCGGACCAGCGTGGATGGGTCTTCGGGGCGGATCTCGAGCGCCGCGATCTGGTCCCGTGCGTGGCGGTGGACCGCATGGCGATCGATCAACCACCGCCCGGTGATATCTCGTCGCCCGAGCGCGAGGTTTTCGGCGATCGTAGCGTCGAGCAGGACGCCGCCGTTCAGGCGATCCTCGGGGACGTGACCCAGACCGAGCGCCAACCGGCGCGCCGGCGCGAGCGCGGTCACCTCGGTTCTGCCGAGCCACACGCTGCCCGTGGTCGGCGGGATCAGGCCGGCGATCACATGGGCGAGCTCGCGCTGGCCATTGCCATCGACACCGGCGACGCCGACGATCTCGGCGGATCGGATCGAGAGCGAAACATCGACCAGCGCGCGACCGAGGCTGACCTGCTGGAGGGTCAGCGCCTCGGGTGCGGCCGCCGAGGATGGAGCGGTCTGCGCCGCAGCCGGCGGATCGCTGCCGATCATCGCCTCGGCGATCGCCCGGAGCTCGAGCGGGCGCTGCATCGCCGCCACGGTCTCGCCGTCGCGGAGCACCGTCACCTCATCGGCGATCGCACGCACCTCATCGAGCTTGTGGGTCACCAGCACGATCGTCGTGCCGTCGTCGGCGAGACGGCGCAACGTGCTCAACAGCGCGTCAACCTCGCGGGGCGCGAGCACCGCCGTGGGCTCGTCGAGGATCAACAGCCTCGCGCCATGATGCAGCGCCGTCACGATCTCGGCGCGCTGGGCGGCACCGAGTGACAGCTGCTCTGCCGCAGCCCACGGATCCACCGGAAGTCCGACGTCGTCGCCCCGCGCGGCCAATGCGCGCGCGGTGGCGTCGAGGTTCAGCCACGCTCCCGGCTCCACGCCGAGGACCGCGTTCTCCACCACCGAGAGCGTGCCGGCAAACGCGCCGTGCTGCGGCACGATCCCGATCCCCGCCGCGCGCGCCTCCCCAGGGTTCCATCGCGCGAGGTCGACCGCGCTGCCGGCCACCGTCAGCTGACCGCGAGCGCCGCCGAGCACGCCCGCGATGATCTTCACCAGCGTGCTCTTGCCCGCGCCGTTTTCGCCGACCAGCGCATGCACGCTGCCCGGCTTCACGGCGAGCCGCGCCCCACGCAGCACCGCGCGCGATCCGAATCGCTTGTCGAGCTCGGCGGTGATCACTGCGCCGGCACCTCGATCGTGCCGGCGATGATGTCGGCGGCAATCCGATTCACCCGCTGAACGACCTCGGCAGGCAGCAGGTGACGATTGTGCTCGTCCGCGACGAACCCGACGCCCTGCTCGGCGAGCCCGAGCGCGCGCACACCGCCGTGAAACGAACCGTCGATCACCGACCGCACGGCATCGACGACCGCGACGTCGACGCGCTTGATCATGCTGGTGACCACGCAGCACGGTGCGATCGCGTGTTGATCGGAGTCGACGCCGATCGCGCGCTGGCGGCGAACGCGGGCCGCGGCGAACACACCATCGCCGGTCTTGCCGGCGGCGTGGAAGATCACGTCGGCGCCGTTGTCGTACAGACTCGCGGCGAGCTCCTGGCCGCGCGTCGGATCGGCGAATGCCTTGGGCTCGCTCCCCGCGTAGACGCCGAGCACGACACACGCAGGACACACGTGCTTGACGCCCGCGGCGTAGCCGGCCTCGAACTTGCGGATCAACGGGATCGTCATGCCCCCGACGAATCCGACCTTGTGGGTCGCGGTGATCGAGCCCGCGATCGCGCCGACCAGGAAGCTGCCTTCGTGCTCGTGAAACTGCAGGCCGAGCAGATTGGGCAGCGGCTTGATGCCCGGCGACGGTACGTAGTCGACGCCGGCGAACTTCACGTTCGGGAACTGCGCCGCGAGTCGCTCGAGATCCGGCCCGAAGATGAACCCGACGCCGATCACCAGGTCGACCCCGCGCGACGCGAACATGCGCAGCGCGCTCTCGCGATCGGAGCCTTCGCTCGGCTCGATGTACTGGACCGAAACACCCAGCTCGGTCCGCGCGCGCTCGAGTCCACGCCACGCCGCCTCGTTGAACGAGCGATCGTTCTTGCCGCCGAGATCGAACACCAAGCCGACGCGGATGCCCTTGCCGGCGCGATCGACACGCGGCGCGACCAGCAGCGAGCCCGCGCCGAGCAAGACGACGTTGATCGCGATCAGGAGCGCCAGCAGCCGCCGGGGCGTCACACCGCGACCGTACCCTGTGCGGGCATCGGTCGTCAGGATCGGGATGGTCGAGTCGCGAGCCGGGTCAGAAGATCGGACCGCTGCAGGTCTGGATCTCCATGATCAGATACAGCAGCACGCGCTCCTGCGGATACAGCCCGTGGTGCGGGCTGTTGGCGGTCTGGAACGCCGTGTAGAGCACCTTGCCGCATCCGGTCGGCTCGTACGTCACGGCGATCGGCCGGTTCATGCCGCCGGCCTGACCCGGCTTGGATCCGGTGACCCACGCCTTGGGCTCGTCGTAGATCGGCATGCCCATGTCATCCACGCCGATCTGTACGCTGTTGAGCTTCTTGACCCAGTTCCACAGGTCGGTCACCTCGAACGAGTTGGCGTTGTACATCGTCGGCACCACGCCGCCCTCGGTGGGCCCGACCTGCATGCCGAGCCAGGCGTTGAGTCCCGCGTCCACCGCGTTGCCATCGCTGAGGCCGTAGAGACCGCCGTCGGCGTTGCCCTCGGTGGTGAGCGTACCCGTGAACGTCGTCGGGTCGTAGGTGCCGACGCTATCGGCACCGATATCGCCGAGCTCGATCTGCTGCGGGAACGCGCGATCGGCGAGCTCGCCGGACCAGTCGGTGACGTAGAGCTTGCCACCCTCGCTCACGTAGCGACGGATGTTGGCGAGCACCGTTTGATCCGAGAGCTTGGCGTTCAGGGAGCTCATCGTCGTCGCGCAGGGGAAGAAGATGATGTGGTACTTGCGCATCTCGTCGATGTTGTCGAGCAAGTAGGTCACGCTCGTCGGACCGCTCGTGTCGTACTCGTAGATCGCGATCTCGGCCCCCTTCTCGCCAACCGGGCTGGAGAACGTGTCGCCGGCGAGCGTGCCCACTCCGAGCTTGCCGAGGATGTCCTCGATGTTGTCGTTGGTGCCCTGCGCCATCGCCATCCGCGGCATGTACTTGCCATTGTCGGGATCCCAGACCGATGGCAGCGTGGACTGTTCCGGGGTCAACGTCGTCATTCCGGCAGGAAGGTCGTATTCGGCCTCGAGCTGGTACTGCCCCTTCTGGATGGTCACGAAATAGTGCCCCGGCGTCAGATCCAGGCTGAACGAGCCATCGGCGCCACTGAGCACGCTACCTTGTGGGGTCGGCACACACCGCTCGCAGTAGACGTGGTCGGGAATTCCCTCTGGCTTGTCGGTGCTGATGTAGATCAGCGCGCCGGCGATCGGGATCTCCTCGCCGACCGGTGCCTGGCCAGGGCCCTGATTGGGAGCCCATACGCGTCCGCTCAGCGTGGCCAACCCCGGTGCATCGACCGTGTCGTCGTCGTCGTCATCATCGTCGTCGTGGGCCGGGCGGCCACTGGGACCGCACGCCATCAGCGTCACCAACACGGAAACCAAGGCAGAGGCGCTACGTCGGTTCATCGGGTTCTCCGGCGCGGACGATAGTCCACTTGACCACCTGAGCGCATGACTGTTGGTGACAGCTCGACGGCTCACGCTGTACGAGTGAGGCGACCAAGACTCGGCCAGCCAGGACCACTCCGAGGTCACGCCAGTGTGTCCGCGACGGAATTCCCGCCGGATAGGCGCGAGCCGTTGTGCTACGGTACGTGCCACGTGGTGAGAATCACTACGCTCTAGGAGGCGCTAGCGATGGGAATTATGAGTTTCATCAAGGGTGGCGTTGCCGAGCTCGCGATCGCGAGGCCCGACTCCGCAAAGGACCAGTGGGTCTATAAGCACCCCGATCAGACGATCCCGATGAAGGCTCAGCTGACGGTCGACTCCGACGAAGTCGCGCTGTTCTTCAAGGACGGCAAGTTCGTCGGCAGCTTCTCCGCCGGCCGCCACACGCTCGACGCCTCCAACATTCCCTTCCTCGGCCAGCTCGTCGACAAGCTCACCGGCGGCAACGTGTTCATCTGCGAGGTGTTCTTCGTCACCACGCGCGAGCTCGCGATGATCAAGTTCGGGACGTCGATCGGCGACGTCCAGGATCCGCAGACCCAGCTGCGCGTCCGGATCATGGTGCACGGCGAGTTCTCGGCAAAGGTCATCGATCCGCCCAAGCTGGTGATCGGCCTGGTCGGACAACGCGCCACCTCGAATGACGGCTTCCTGGGCTGGTTCAAGAGCCAGGTCCAGAAGGTGATGAAGGACGACATCGCCGAGCTGATCGTCAAGCAGAACTGGCCGATGATGAAGGTCACCTCGGGCGCATATACCGACGAGATCGAAGCCTCGACGCTGACCAAGGTGCGCAGCCAGATCGAACCGTACGGCGTCGAGATCATCCGGTTCGGTGACTTCTCGATCACGATGGATCAGGCCGACAAGGATCGGCTCGACAAGCTGGTCGAGCGGATGGCGTACGTGAACGCTTCCGGCGGCATGGCGGGCTATCAGCAGCTCGCCCAGGCCGAGATGATGATGGGGGCCGCCGAAGGCATGAAGAAGGGCGGCGATGGTGGCGGCGCGTTCCAGGGCGCTGGCATCGGCATGGGCTTCGCGATGGCCGGCAACATGGCGAACATGATGGGCCAGGCCAACGCCCAGCGTCCGCCCGAGAGCCGCGAGGCGATCATGGCGACGCTCAAGCAGCTCGGCGAGCTCAAGGCCGCTGGCATCCTGACCGAGGCCGAGTTCGACGCGAAGAAAAAAGAGCTGCTCGCCAAGCTCTGACACCTGCGCGAGCTGCGACGGTTGCAGCCGGCGTCGCAGCGGTGTATTGCCGGCCGATGCGAGCCATCCACATGGTGCTCTGGTGCTGCCTCGCGGGCAGCTTGCTCGTCGCCGGCTGCAAGCGCGATGATCGCGCGGCGGGCGCAACCGCGCTGGCCAGCGCGACGTGGCCGGCCGAGCCCAGCGATGGCGCCCCGCTGGCGATCGAGATGGTCTCGATCGTGAGCACCGGCAAGCGCGGGGAAGCCAAGCTCCGCGTGTTCAACTTCACCGACAAGGCGGTCCGCCAGGTCCGGGGCACGATCCAGTTCCTCGACGCGGCGGGCGCCGAGCTCACGCGCGACTCGTTCTTGCAAGCCGATCCGCGGGACGTGGTTGCCCGCAAGGCCGCATCCGAATTCACCGCGGGTGCCGCGATCCCGGAGCGCGCCACGTCTGCGAAGATCGCGATCCGGTCCGTCGAGTTCGGCGACGGCAGCACGTGGGAACATCGCAAGTGAACGACATGAGCCGGCTCGACAATCGCGCCTACTACGATGATTTCGCCGGGTGGTACGAGCGCGAGCGCCACCTGCCCTATCACCGCATGCTCGACGATCTCGAGGTCGAGCTGGTCGAACGCTATGGCGCCCACAAGGATGTCCTCGAGGTCGGTTGCGGCACCGGGTTGATCCTGCACCGCGCGGCCCGGTTTGCGCGCTCCGCCACGGGCATCGATCTCTCGGGCGGCATGCTCGCGAAGGCGGCCGAGCGCGGGCTGCATGTCGCCCAGGCGTCCGCAACCGCGTTGCCGATCGCGACCGCGTCGGTCGACGTCGCCTATTCGTTCAAGGTGCTCGCCCACATTCCCGATATCGCCGGCGCGATGGCCGAGATGGCGCGTGTCGTGCGCCCCGGTGGCTGGGTGCTCGCGGAGTTCTACAACGCGCGATCGATTCGCCGGCTGATCAAGGCGATGAAGCCGCCGACGGCCGTCTCGGACAACACCCACGATGAGCACGTGTTCACACGCTACGATGACGCGCGCGCGATCCGCAGTTACTTGCCGCCCGAGCTCGAGTGGGTGGCCACCCGCGGCATTCGCGTGATCACACCTGCGGCCAAGGTGCTCGAGCTGCCGCTCGTCGGTCCGGCGATCCGGTGGGCGGAGCATCAGCTCGCGGATGCTCCGGGCGCGCGCGATCTGGGCGGCTTCCTGGTCGCGTGTTGCCAGCGCCGGTAACCCAGAGCTCACCTGCCTTGCCTGGCCTCGTCGTGCCTCTCGCGCGATCTCTTCGTTGCCGCTCCTCGCATGGGCGAGTGTCGCGCCACGGCACACTCCCGGGAACCGCGAATCGAACCGAGTGCGCTCGCTAGTTCTCGGCGATTGCGGGGAGTACGGTGCCGGCATGCCAACGCTCAATCCTCCCCCCGGCCATCACACGATCACGCCTGCCTTCGTCGTCCCCGACACCGCGAAGGTGGTCGGCTTCCTCGAGAAAGCGTTCGGCGCCAAGGTCGTCGACCGCTATGACGGACCGGATGGCAAGATCGCACATGCCGAGATCATGATCGGCGACTCGGTGGTGATGTGTGGCGAGCCGATGCCCGGCTTCGACGCGATGCCCGCCTCGCTGTCGTACTACGTCGACAGCGGCGACGCCGTCGACGCCACGTACAAGCGCGCGCTTCAGCACGGCGCGACATCGATGCGCGAGCCGCAGAATCAGTTCTACGGCTACCGCGCCGCGACCGTGAAGGACCCCGGCGGCAACAAGTGGACGATCTGCGCGGTCGTCGAGCAGGTCTCGAAGCAAGAGGTCCAGCGCCGGATGACCGACATGATGAAGGGCAAGTAGCTGGCGCGGCTACGTTAGCGCTTCAGGATCGCGCGCGCGCGCGGGCCGAGCACCGGATCATCGAAGCACGCCTCGAGGTGCCCGTAGGCTTCGGGATAACGAGCGAGCTCGAGCAACGCGAGCGCGAGGTTGAATCGATTCACGCACGTCGCTTCGAGCTCGTACGCGCGGGTGAACGCGGCGAGCGCCAGGTTCGGCTGGCGCGCGGCGAGCGCGGCCTTGCCATGTGCGCGATGCGCTGGACCATACAGCGGCGTACGCTCCGCCCCCCGCGTCGCCCATGCGAGCGCCTCGTCGATGCGATTGCCATCGAGCAGGAGCAGCGCGAAGTTCGACATCGCCTTTGGCTCGCCACCCTCGGCGGCCTGTTGCATCAACGAGAACCCGCTGGCCCGATCGCCGCGACCAAGCGCGAGCAGCGCTGCGCGCAACGTCAGCCGCGGTGAGCTCGAATGTTTACGCCCCTCCTCGACCGCCGCGGCGGCGAGCTCGGGCTGCCCGGCATCGGCGAGCGTTTCGGAATACAAGCTCCACGCGTCGCCGTCGCCCGGGTTCTCGGTCACCGCGCGATCCCACAGCGCTCGTGAGCTCTGCCAGCTCGAGCGCGCATCGAGTGACCGCAGCGCAGCCGCGAGTGCGATGACGGTCAGCAGCGCGTACCCGGAGCGCCCTGGCAACGCGCGGATGCCGACGGCGATTGCGAGGGCGATGCCCAGCGTCGCGAACAGGATGTAGCGGTCGGCGACCAGCACCGCATGCAGCGGCAAGGCGATCCGGCTGATCGGAAACCATCCGAACAGCCAGATCAGCGCGGCCGCGCGCAACGCGACCGGCGGCTGCCATTTGCCGCGCGCTGGGACCGCGAGCACCGCGACCATCAACGCGAGCCCGAGCGCACCGATCGCGATGTCCGCGCCGCCAGGCCCTTCACTTGCGATCGGATAGCTGATCGAGTTGCGCACGGCCAGCGCAGCCATCCTCACGTAGAAGCCGTGCAGCCCGAGCACGGTGGCGAGCTTCCCAGCCGCCGCATGATCCTCGACGCCCACCACGCCCATGGTGCGCGCGATCACCAGCACCGGAACGAACGCCGCGAGCGCGACCACACCGATCGCTGCCAGCCCCAACGCGCTGCGGCGCCACGATCGACGGTGCTCGGGCAACAGCAGCTCCAGACCACCGAGCGCGGCGAGCGCGAACGCCGAGGGCGCCTTGCTCCAGATCGCGAGCACCGCCGCAATCATCGCGATCGCCAGGTATCCACCATGGCGCCCCGCGCGAAACCGCGCATATCCCAAGGCCGCGACCCCGGCGAACAGCACCGACAGCAGGCCCTTTCGCTCGCTCAGCCAAACCACGCTCTCGACGTGGCTCGGATGGAGCGCCCACAGCAGCGCCATCACGCCCGCGATCCGGCGATCGACGCCAAATCCGACGAGCGCGGCGAACCACACCACGATCGCAGCCACGTAGAGCACCAGGCTCGTCAGGTGGAATCCGCCGTAC
Organism: Kofleriaceae bacterium; assembly: GCA_050187075.1. Taxonomy (GTDB): domain Bacteria; phylum Myxococcota_A; class Polyangia; order Haliangiales; family Haliangiaceae; genus JABFXX01. The sequence continues at coordinate 9,678 of JBFWXW010000110.1, forward strand.
CAGTCCCCCCATAGCGAGACGTCGAGCATGATCGACAGATCGCGAACCGGCAGGTATTCGGCGCCGAGCACGAATCGCGTGGGTTTCGACGTGTCGAACCAGATCGCATGCAGCGAGCTCCACGACGGGTGCTGGACGATCCAGTTGTCGCGCACCAGCCATGGATCTTCGTAGCTCACCAGGCCGTACTCGATGGCGGGGACGTAGATCGCGATCGCGACCACCACGGCGATCACCACGAGCACAAGGCCCGGATCACTGCGCAACCGATCGACGATGCCCGACCTGGTCACTGCGGTCCGACCTGGCGCGCGATGTCCGCGGCGGCCTGCGCGTTCGCGAGGTCTCGTGCGCCGAGCAATGCCCGCTCGAGCAGGTACCAGGTGTTGGCGTAGCGGTGGTGCACCTCGGTGGCCCACTCGTCGTCGATGCCCGGAAACGGATAGCCGAGCTCGAAGCTCGCGAACAGCTGCTTGTTGCGCTCGACCACCTCGCCGAGCGGCGGCGGCTTGTCGTCGCGGGCGACCACGCGATGCACGATGCCGTGGGGGTACGTCGCGCGACCGGCGAAGTTCACGACGCGCGTCGAGTTATCGACGAACACCGGGCGACCGCTCGCGATCAAGGCGTCGGCGAGATCGACGCTCGCGCGCGGCCCCGGCTTGATCACGACGCCATGTTCGGCCAGCCGCTCGCGGTACCAGGGCAACTTGACCATCGGCCAGTGGACATACGTGACGTCGCGTCGAAGCTCGAGCGCGAGCTGTGCATAGCGAATCCCGAACAGCTGGTCGTCGGCGATCCCGATCACGACCGCGTCGTCGGGCAGCGAGCCGAGGAGATTTGTCACTCCGTAGTGGACCGCAGGTGAATGCACGCGCGACAGATACGGCAGCGACGAGGCGGCGAGGCCCAGGAAGATCACCACGCCGAGCACGCCGGCGACGATGGGCGACTCGGCCTTGCCGCTGATCTTGCGGACCGCGGCATCGAACGCCGTCGCGATCGGGATCGCCAGCAGCAGCGCCGGCAGCACATAGAACCGCTGACACACGTACAGCCCGAGCCCCTCGGGAACCACGTTGAACCGCGAGACCAGGATCGGCCCGGCGAGTAGCCAGCTGGCCCCGAGCATCGCCCAACCGATCCTCGGCTCGCCGTCGCTCGGCCGCACCGACCGGACGATCAACATCGCGAGCCCTGCGATCGGAAACACCCACCACCACGTCCGGCCCAGCATCATCGCAAACGCCGCGAAGCTCTCGCCCAGCGAGACCGACCGGCCGTGCGCCGCAAATGCGCCGGCACCGCCGTAATCCGATCGAGTGATGAGATCGACGAGATCGCCGAACGACGCGACGCTGCCCCAGGACGCCTCGTGCGGTGCCACGAAAACATACGCGTATGGGAGCAGCCCGACGAAGAACCCGGCGGCAGCTCCGCCGATCGCGAGCACACGGCGATTGGCCTCGCGCGCTCCGCGGATGACGCCGAGCAACCCCACCGGCGCGATCAGCACGCACGTCAGATGGTTGGCGAGCCCGAGCCCGGCAACCAAGGCGAGCACCACCGCACGCCATTCGCCGCGCAGCGGACCACGTGCCGCCGCGAGCCAGAGCACCGCGGCAACGACCAGACCGTTGAGCGCAAACACTTCGGCTTCGCTGTGGATCCTGAGCACCACCGGCGCCGCCGCGAACATCGCCACGGTGATCGTCGCGGCGGAAGCGCGCGCCCCCCACGCACGACAGGCGGCGTGCAGCACCAGCACGGCGATCGTGCCGAGCAAGGCAGTGGCGACCGCCGACGCGTGTGCCGGCGTGCCGGGCAGCCAGGACAGCGCCCGCAGCCACAGCACATAGAGCGGATAGCCCGAGGGATGCGCGACGCCGCCGACCGCGCCGAGCGTGGCGAATTCGGCGTTGTCGCCGTCGACGAGATGTGACGGCGCGAGCCATGCGCCAACCGCGAAGCAGATCAAGGCGACGAGCCCACCGCGTGACAGTGCAATGTGGACGATGCGGTGTCGCAGGGTTTCGATGATAGCCGCCTGCGTGCGATAGTCCACACGTGGGGAACATCCTGGTAGTCGACGATGAACAGTCGATGCGTGAGTTCCTCGCGATCTGTCTGCGCCGCGCAGGCCACCACGTCGATGTCGCGAGCAGCGGGGCCGCCGCGATCGACCGGCTGCGCAACAGCCCCGTGGATGTCGTGGTCAGCGACCTACGCATGCCGGGCGAGCTCGACGGTCTCAAGCTGCTCCACGCGATCAAGGGAGGCACGATCACGCGCAGCCCCGTCATCGGAGCGACACCCGAGCCGGTCGATCCCGAGGTCATCCTGGTCACCGCGTTCGCGACCGCCGACACCGCGATCGCGGCGATGAAACAGGGCGCCTACGACTATCTGACCAAGCCGTTCCAGGTCGACGAGATCAACGCGGTGATCGGCCGTGCGCTCGAGAAGCGTGCGCTGGTCGCACAGAACCTCGAGCTGCGCGATCAACTCGCGGGCCGCGCGCGGCTGGCAAAGCTCCTCGGCAAGAGCCGCGCGATGCAGAAGGTGTTCGAGCTGATCACCAAGATTCACTCGACCCGGACCAACGTGCTGATCACGGGCGAGAGCGGCACCGGCAAGGAACTGGTCGCACGGGCGCTCCATAGCGAGGGCAACCGAGCCAAGGCGCCGTTCGTGGCAGTCAACTGCGGTGCGATTCCCGACGAGCTGATGGAATCGGAGCTGTTCGGTCACAAGAAGGGTGCGTTCACCGGCGCGGTGTCGGACAAGTCGGGTCTGTTCGCCGAGGCCGATGGCGGGACGCTGTTTCTCGACGAGATCGGTGAGCTGTCGCTCGGGCTGCAAGTCAAGCTGCTGCGCGCGCTGCAGGAGCGCAAGATCAAGCCGGTCGGAGCGACCGAGGAGATCGAGCTGGATGTTCGCGTGATCGCTGCGACCAACCGCGATCTCGAAGCCGAGGTCGCGCGCGGTGCATTTCGCGCGGACCTGTATTACCGGCTCAATGTGATCGAGATCCGGCTGCCTCCGCTGCGCCACCGCCGCGAGGACGTTCCCCTGCTCGCCGACCACTTCTTGCGCCGGTTCGGCGCCGAGCACGGTCGCACCTTACAGCTGTCGACCGAGGCGATGCGGCGGCTGGAGACCTACGATTTCCCCGGCAATGTGCGCGAGCTCGAGAACTTGATCGAGCGCGCGGTCGCGCTGTCATCGAGCGCCATCATCGGGTCGGATGATCTGCCGAACGTACGGAGCAGCAAGCCCGTGCTGGCGGAGTCCCCCAGCGGTTTCCCGCCGGAAGGCGTCGACCTCGAGCGGCTCGTCACCGACTACGAACGCGGCTGGGTCACGCGCGCCCTCGAGCAGACCGGCGGCGTACGAAAGCGAGCCGCCACGCTGCTCGGGATCAGCTTCCGATCGCTGCGCTACCGCCTCGAGAAACTCGGGATCGATAAAGGCGACGATGACGAGCCCGAGGGGTAGCGGTGGGGTTGCGGTTTATCAGTCGCGGCCCCCACTTAGGTAAGGCGCGCTCACCAACGCCTACACCGAAACTCCCGTTTTTCGGCATCACCGGTGACGTTCTTCGGCACTTCGCGCGCCACCCGATGCGGGACCCGAGCGCCTTCTCGTTACTTAGCTCGTGGCACACGCGTTGCTCATTACGGCTCGCAACGGAGGGAATGGTACATGACCAGGCTCAAGCAACGAGGATTCACACTCATCGAGCTGATGATCGTCGTCGCGATTATCGGCATTCTCGCAGCGGTCGCGATCCCAGCTTTCATGGACTACATGAAGAAGTCCAAGAAGACCGAGGCGTCGCTCCAGCTCAACAAACTCGCCAAGAACGCGAAGGTCGAGTTCAACACCGAGTCGTCGTACCCCCAGGGTACTGCCGCGGTGCTTCCGGGTCCCGATGGCGATGCTTGCAACTCGACCACGCCCAAGGGCAAGTTCGCGGTCGTCAGCTGGACCGGCGACGCCGTGTGGAAGTCGCTCAACTTCCAGATCGATGAACCCGGCCTGTTCAGTTACCACTACACGGCGGCGGCGGCAAACACCGCCGATGGGAGCGCCGTCGGCGATCTCGACTGCGACACCACGAAGATCACCTACACGCTCGCCTTGACCGCGCCCAACGGTAACGCCTCAGCGGTGATCACCGAGCCGCCGCCCAACACCGACTAAGCTTTCTCCCAGATCGCTTGAATTCGCCGTCGGGAACATCCCGGCGGCGTTTTGCTTTCGGCTCACTTCCGGCTGCGATGGTGGCCGAAGCCATTTCTCGTCCGCGAGTGACGATTTCCGGCACCGCACGCATCGCGCCGAGCAGTATGATTGCACGTTTACGCATGGCACATCCGTTGCTCGTTCCCCACGCGGAGGTTCTCGAGAAATGACCAAGCTCAAGCAACGCGGCTTCACGCTCATCGAGCTGATGATCGTTGTCGCAATTATCGGCATCCTGGCTGCGGTTGCGATCCCAGCTTTCATGGACTACATGAAGAAGTCCAAGAAGACCGAGGCGTCGCTCCAGCTCAACAAGCTCGCCAAGAACGCGAAGGTCGAGTTCAACACCGAGTCGTCGTACCCCCAGGGTACCGCCGCGGTGCTTCCGGGTCCCGATGGCGATGCCTGCAACTCGACCACGCCCAAGGGCAAGTTCGCGGTCGTCAGCTGGACCGGCGACGCCGTGTGGAAGTCGCTCAACTTCCAGGTCGATGAACCAGGTCTGTTCAGCTACCACTACACCGCAGCGGCTGCAAACACCGCCGATGCGAGCGCCGTCGGCGATCTCGACTGCGACACCACGAAGATCACCTACACGCTCGCGTTGACCGCGCCCAACGGTAACGCGTCCGCAGTGATCACCGAGCCGGCTGCCAACTCGGACTGATCGTCTCGCTCTGATGCGAAGCGCACCGCCGTCGGACATCCCGGCGGCGGTTTTGTTTTCGGTCTGATTTCGGGCCGCGTGTTGCAGTCTCAGACTCACGCCGGTGCACCTGTACATTGAGGTAACTGTCAGGTTGCGCTGACATTTCTCGGCGACGTTGACGCCGCGGTTTGTCACTGCCCGACCGAGCGCACGCGCACGAATGCGCGGTTACGAGTGGCACCGGCGTTGCTCTTGGTGAGCAGCGGAGGAAACAGGTTCATGACCAAGCACAAGCAACGCGGTTTCACGCTCATCGAGCTCATGATCGTTGTCGCGATCATCGGCATTCTCGCGTCGGTCGCGATTCCTGCGTTCATGGACTACATGAAAAAGTCCAAGCGGACGGAGGCGTCGCTCCAGCTCAACAAGCTCGCGAAGAACGCGAAGGTCGAATACAACACCGAGTCCTCGTTCCCGCAGGGTGTGTCGGCGCTGCTCCCTGGCCCGCTCCGCCGTGCATGTCTGTCGGCTTCGCCCAAGGGCAAGATGGCCGTCGTCAGCTGGACCGGCGACGCCGTGTGGAAGGCGCTCAACTTCCAGGTCGATGAGCCCGCCTTGTTCAGCTACATCTACGGCAGCATGGGCACGCAGGCCGGTATCGCGCTCGCGATCGGAGACCTCGACTGCGACGCCACGATGATCAGCTATCAGCTCGACCTCTCCGCGCCCAATGGCAACGCGACCGCGATCCTGACCGAGCCAAAGGCCAGCGACGATTGATCGGACCTTGTTAGCTTACATGTCTCGCCGTCGGGTCACTCCGGCGGCGTTTTGTTTTCGGCCTCGCATCGAGCACACCCCAACGATGCGACGTTCAGATCAACGTCTCATCGAGCACACCACAACGATACGACGTTCGGATCAACGTCTCATCGAGCACACCACGGCGATACGACGTTCGGATCAACGTCTCATCGAGCACACCACGGCGATGTGAAGCGGGCAGCGTGCAAATAACCATGCTCTTCCTCCGAGGAGCGCGCATGGTCTCGCGGACACGCGGCGCCCGGCGACGGGTGGCTCCAGCCGAGAGCGAGGCCAGGCGCGCGACGAGACGCTCGGCCCCATCGTGCATCACCTACTCGCCCGTTCCTACGGGCGTACGGCGAAGCCGTCGTCTCGTGCAACGCAGCGAACCGTCGTCGGCAGCGCCGTCGGCCGAGCGGATCGGGGGAGCTCCCCGGAGCCTCAGCCGCGTGTCCCCACGCCCGAGCACGAACCCGCGCTCCAGCACCATCCACCGTCGACTCGACCCGCCGCGTATCCCCGCGCTCGAGCCCGGTCCTTCGCCCTCGCACCGCCCCCCGGCCTAGCCCGAGAACGACGCCTCCGAGTATCCGCAGATCACGCTCATCGGGCACACCACGGCGATGTGAAGCGGGCAGCGTGCAAATAACCATGCTCTTCCTCCGAGGAGCGCGCATGGTCTCGCGGACACGCGGCGCCCGGCGACGGGTGGCTCCAGCCGAGAGCGAGGCCAGGCGCGCGACGAGACGCTCGGCCCCATCGTGCATCACCTACTCGCCCGTTCCTACGGGCGTACGGCGAAGCCGTCGTCTCGTGCAACGCAGCGAACCGTCGTCGGCAGCGCCGTCGGCCGAGCGGATCGGGGGAGCTCCCCGGAGCCTCAGCCGCGTGTCCCCACGCCCGAGCACGAACCCTCGCTCCAGCACCATCCACCGTCGACTCGACCCCGCCGCGTATCCCCGCGCTCGAGCACCATCCTTCGCCCTCAAGGTGACCTACACGCTCGACTTCACGGTCCCCGGTGGCAACGTCACCGCGGTCGTCACCGAGCCGCCGGCGAACTCGGACTGACCGACCCAGCTTCGCTATAGTTGCCCCGTGCAGCTCACGGAGGATGCCCGCCGCCAGATCGCGGCTGTGGTGCTCGGCGTCGCCGCCCTCGGGCTCGGCCTCGTGATCCGCGAGGTGGCCAAGACGCAGCGGCCGCCCGCCCACGTCGACGAGCCCTATGCACCCACGCCGTCGGCGGCCCCGATCGTCTCGCTCGGCTACCGCGAGCTGCTCGCCGATCTGCTGTTCGTCCGGTTCGCCGGATACGTCGGTGGCGGCGAGAGCACGACCAACGGCACCGCGGCACTCGTCGAGGCGATCGCCGCCGTCGACCCCGCATATCCCAAGATCTACGAATCGGGCGGGCTCGCGATCTCGCGGCTGGGCGCCGACAATGACGCCCACATGCGCGCGATCGCGCTGCTCGAACAGGGCAGCCAGCGCGATCCGAGCAACTGGAAGCTGCCCTACCTCGCCGGTCAGATCTACATGCTCGACCTGACCACCACCGATCCCGCAACCCGTCGCCAGTGGGACGAGCGTGGCGCGCTGCTGCTCGAGACGGCGGTCCGTAAACCGGGCGCACCGAGTGACGCCGCGGCGACCGCCGCCACCTTGCGGACCCGACTGGGGCAGCGCGAGCGCGCTGCCGAGGGCCTGCGCGAGATGCTGTTGATCACCACCGACGATGCCGCGCGCGGCCGGCTGCTGAAGAAGCTGGCCGCGCTCGAGCTCGCCGTCGCCGACGCCCTCGCCGGCGAGCTGTTCG
>JBFWXW010000111.1:0-17130 GCA_050187075.1 Kofleriaceae bacterium
TCCGATCTGACGTTATCGACCAGCAGCACCGATGTGGAGAGACCGAGCGGGCCCGCCATCTCTGCGCGCACCGGAAACCCCGGAAGCACCCACTGGTACGGCTTGGGATCGGTAATCTCGATCGCCGGTAACTGCAGATCGGCAGGCCCGAACAGGCCCAGCAAGTACTGGTAGGAGTTCTGCGTGTTCCCACCGCAGTAGCAGGGACGAGCCGCTGTTTCACCACAGGCTGCATCGGTATTCTGAAATCGCTTGAGGCTGCCGAGATCGAGATAGGTCATCGGATCTGCCGGATCGAGCGCGTGGTCCAGCCCCCACGTGTGGCCGATCTCCTGCGCCACCGCGCCACACAGATATTCCAGGTCGGACGACACCTGCGGAAATACAAAGCCGATCGCGTTTTCTAGCGTGGCTCCGCACACGAGATAAGCGACTCCTCCGGCCTCGAGATTCGGGTCGAGCTGCCTCGAATGGCCGCCGACCATCACCTCGAAGTGTGGCACCCCACCAGGATCGGCGGTGACGACATCGACGTTGAACGGAGCGAACGTGTCGCGAACACAGCCTACGAGCGCGTGCCAGAATGCGTCGTCGTACTGCCATGGCGAGAGATACTTGGGCTCGCTCACGATCGTGGACTGATCAGTGCGCGAATCATTATTGCCAGGTCGCACGACACAGCCATTGGGGCGGCAGTCGTTGAGAAACAGCTTGTGCGAGATCGTACTCAGCTCATCAGGTCTCGCTGGGCTGTCCATGACGTCCCAGATGACGACGGGCGGCGGAGCTGGGCCTGCGAGGGCAATGGACGGCGCGAGGACCAAGGCCGCGAGGCTGAAACGCATGTTGAAGACACCGTACCGGTTCGGCCGAGAAACCGCGCCTGGGGACATGTACCGGAGGTGCACACGCATGTGGTCAGTCATGTCTCGTCAATTCGGCCGCTTCCAGACCTCGAGGCATCTGTCCCCACCTGAGCAACGGGACAATGCGAGGGACATCACTGGGGCCGTGAGCAACGCTGGCTCCGGTGTGGCTCTCGCGCCGCTGGTTGGGATCATCCCGCCGTCGCGCCGACACCGTCGATCGAGAGATGCCAGGAGCTACGTCGAGTGTGTTAGTAGGATCGCTTCCGAGATGGATATGACAACTGGACGATTCGACACCCTCCTTCGAGGACAATCGCGACAAGGCCGCGTTCACATGCCGCGGCGGTTGGGAATTGCGTGCGTCGTTGCGTGTCTTCTAGGAGGATGTCACTCGGGAGCGGGGGATTTGAACGAACCGCCGCCGTCCCCGGACGCGAGAGGATTCGTCGACGATCAACAGTTGATCGAAGTGCAGCACGGACGAAAGATGTGGGCGCGGACGGTTGGCCAAGGAGCGAGGACGTTGCTCATCCTCCCCGGCGGACCCGGCGGAACGAGCCACTACATGGAGGCGTCGGACCTGAGCTCACTCGCGCAGAGCAATGTACTCGTGTTCACCGAGCCCGTCGGCAGCGGAACCGGAGGCGGGCGATCGGAGAAGGGCACGCTCGAGGACTACACGCTGTCGAACCAGGTCGAGAACCTCGAGCGTATCCGCGAGGCCCTGGGGATCGAGCAATGGACGATCATCGGTCATTCGGGTGGAGCCGTCGCCGCTGCGCACTACGCGGTTCATTATCCCCAGAGGACGGGCAAGCTCATCCTCTTATCCGATGGCGCCAGCGGCACTACCACCAGTGCCGCCTACCAGCACATCCTCGACTACTGGCGCACGCAAAAGCCGGCAGTTTGGGCGCGGATGATGGAGCTGCGTGCGATGGGGCAGAAGGGAACCGAGCACAGCGAGCTCGGCTATCTCGTAGGTCAGCAGTGGCCGGGCTTCCTTTACAGCCGCCGCCCCGAAGCGTATCCGCCGGGACAAGAGTGGGGGACCGTCGAGTTCATGGGCGTGGTCGAGGGGACCGACTCTCCCTTCAACATCGAGCAACCCGACGATGAGGGCACCGTCCGTGACCTCGGGATTCCGACGATGGTCGTAGGCGGTGACGATGACGGTGTGTTCACTCCGACCGTCATGGCCGCGGTCGCGAGCTCGGTAGGCGCGCTGGAGTATCACTCGCTGCCGGACACCGGGCACAATGTTCACATGGAGGCGGGGCCGCAGACCGTCGAGTTAATTCGGCAGTTCCTGGGCAACGAACTCTGACGCGCGAACGCAGGTCAAGGCCAGCCACGGTGGAACCTCGGCGCAGTAGTCCCAACCCACTCGTGTTCGAGCTCGCGGACCATCGAAACGAGGCCCCACTCGCTGCTCACGCGTGCCGCGCCGGTGCCACGCGGAAGCCCGTGACCGCCCAGCGGTCCGAGCGATACGCGAGATACGCCCACCCTGCCTTGGCCACCATCGTCAGCGGAATGCTGAGCCAGACGCCGAACGCTCCCAGATCAAATGCGAGACCGAGTAGCGCAGCGAGCGGAACCTGAATTGCCAGGGTCGTGTAGATGTTGATCCGCAGGCTCGTTCGCGTGGCGCCCGAACCCTGAAGCAAGCCGACGATCGCAACATGCACCGCTGCGGGACCATGCTCATGCGGTCGATCGCGGGCGGGCGCCAGCGCTGCTGCTCGGGCTGTCCGCAGCCGCGTCGATCGGGCCGTTCTTTCTGGGTACCACGCCGATCTTCGGCGCCGAGAAGCACTGGATGCCGGCGTTGCCGACGGTCTGCATTGCCGCGGGCGTCGGCGTGGTATGGGCGGCGCGCGCGGCGCTGCGCGTGCTCGAGACCTGGCGGCCGATCGCTCGGCGCTGGCAGCTCGCGGTGATCGGCGGCCTTGCCGGGCTGGTACTGGTCGCCGCGGGGGTCGAGACGGTCACGGCGCAGCCCTATGCACTGAGCTGGTACAACGCACTCGCCGGCGGCGCTCCTGGTGGCGCCGATCACGGGATGAATCGCCAGTTCTGGGGCACGTCCGCGCGCGGCGTGTTGCCGGTGCTTGCGGCGCATGCCCCATCCGCAGGATCTCCGCCGGTGCCGGTATACAGCCATGATGCGTCGCCGGCGTGGGGCATGTACATCAAGGGCGGGCTGCTGCCGCGGACCTTGCCGGATGCCGGATGGGAGCATGCGGGCGTGACCAAGAGCCAGCTCGCGATCGTGATCCACGAGCTCCACTTCAATCGTCACGACTACATGATCTGGAACAGCTACGGCACGGTGAGACCGATCTTCGTTCTGCGCGCGGCCGGCGTGCCGATCGTCTCGGTGTACCAGCGGTTGCCCGCGCCGGTTGTGGCGCCGTAGTGGCGACACCGCTGGACAGCTGTCACGCTGGGGAACGTGACGCCGGCCAGATGACTAGCGCCGCACCAGCTCATCGTGGTTCCGGTGCGCGTCTCGAATCCGCGGTAGCACTGCTGTAGCGCGAGGAACACTCGATGCAGCCATGCGCTTCAGCGATGCCTCGACTCGCTTGCTCATTCGTGTTCGTTGCGCTCGGTGGAGCCGAGTGCCTCCGACGGTGATGCCGGCCGTGGGCAAGACATGTCCGTCGGGAAATGTGACTCTCTGGCTAGCTGACTAGCTCGAGACCAGCGACTTCGGCTCCGCTGCCTGCACCAACTACGCGATACCGCGCGCAGGCTCGTGGGCACACGCAATGCACAGGCGACCGACACCATGCTTCGACTAACTTATGCATGCTTGCTCGCCGCAGTCATCGCGAGCACCGGCTGCGCAACCGACAATGGTGATCTCGGCGGTGGCGCGGGTACGTGCGTCGGAAAGTGCGACTCGGACGGCACCGCACCCTGGTGGGGTGTGAATGACGTCTCGATCATCGTTCCACTCGGGAAGGCGGGCGAGACCGCGCTGATGCCGAGTCTGGCAAACGCGGCGCAGGAGGGCGTGCTGATCTCGAACGAGCTGTGGCAGCAGATCGACGATGGCATGCCACTCACCGAGGGCACGCAGGCGGAGGTCAACTGGCCCAAGATGCGGGTGACCTCGATGCGGTTCGATCCGTGCTTCGAGCAGACGATCCCCGACACCTCATGCAAGCGCGTGGTGCGGCTCGTCTCCCAACCGGTGGCCGAGTACGGCGACGTGGTCTCTGTGACCGATGCTTCGCTTCACCTGTTCTACACGCTCAGCGACGATCAGTTTGTCGCGATGCTGCTCGAATACAAGAGCCTGATCGCCGGGGAGCGCATCGACGAAGCCCTGTACCAGCATCCAGTGCTCGCGCGCGCCGGCCACGGCAGCGAGCTGTTCAACGAGTTCAACCAGCTGCTCACCAGCTACCTCGGCCCGGACAATCTGTTCAAGGTCACCGAGATGGCAACCGGCCGTAGCGGCAACAACTGGTTCTGGTTCGTCTACGACCGCGCGGAGGACGGGACATACAAGCGCGGACTCATTCCGACGACAGACGAGAACATGGACGGCTTCGAGATCGCCCCCCGGCCGATCGTGCCCGAGGAGTTGCCAGATATTCCTCAGTTCCCCGAGTTGCTGCTGTCCGACGTGGCCATCGATCGGATGACCGAGGCAGAGCTCAACCAGGCGGCGACCGAGATCTACGCGATCGAAAATCCCGCGGTCACCGACGCGACCAACATCAAGTGCAGCAGCTGCCACGTTGCAATGCGCGTCCTCGACTATGCGTTCAAGCGCCGCCAGCTGCCCTTGCCCGTCGATCCGACGTTCACCGCGCCCGCTGGCCAGAACATGATCTTGCGCGACGAGTCGGTCAGCCGTCGTAACATGCACGGTCTCGGCTACTTCAAGGCTGCCACCGCGGTCACTCGCCGCGTCATCAAGGAAAGCGCGTTGATCGCCGACTTCATCGGCAGTGACGCGTTCGCAGAGACCCTCGCACCCAGCGCTCGCGAGGCCTGGGACGCGGCTCGTGAGGAATAACGCGAGGTTATCAGGGGTCAGACGAAACTTGCGCAACTTAGTGTCCGAATACCGGACGCTAAGTTGCGCAAGTTGCGTCTGACCCCGTTCGGCAGGCCGCTTACGGATCGGTCCAGATCCAGACATCGTCGATATCGAGATGGCTCCGCCGCGTGTTCGGCGACGATGTCACCCACTGCCCGCGCTGCGGTGACCACCTCCGCGTCCTGGCGTTCCTCACCGATCCGGCCGTCACCGCTCGTATCCTCGATCATCTCGGCGTGCGCCCCGAGGTCCCGCCGGTCTCGCCGGCACGCGCACCACCCGACGCCCAACCGGACCTCGACGTCGGCTGCGAACCCGCTCCGAGCTGACGCGGGCTCGACGACGGCACCGCTCCGGACACCCTCCACCGACGCACGTACGCCGCGTCATCCTCTTCACCTTCCAAACCTCCAGCGCGACCGCCTGCCTGCGCGTCGTCCGCGGCCCGCTCCACCCCGTGCACAAAAACGCCACTTGTTCCGCCTATCCTTTAGTCGCGTGAAGAGCTGATCAACATCAACGCAGGGATCGTGAAGGGCATCTGCGCCGACGTCCGCAAGCACGCGCCCGAGGCCGTGCTGATCGTGGTGTCGAACCCACTCGATGCGATGGTGTTCGTCGCCAAGCAGGTGACCGGGTTCCCGCGCGAGCGCGTGATCGGCTCGGCCGGCGTGCTCGATAGCGCTCGATTCCGGACCTACCTGGCGATGGCCGCCGGGGTCTCCGTCGAGGACGTCCAGGCGTTCGTGCTCGGCGCGCACACCGACAAGGACATGGTGCCGATCGTCTCGAACGCGATGATCGGCAACGTCCCGGTCACCAAGTTCCTGTCGGCCGACAAGATCGGCGAGGTGGTCGAGAACACCAAGAAGGGTGGAGCGACGCTGACCGGGCTGATCGGCACCAGCGCGTGGCTCGCGCCCGGCGCGGGCACCTGCCTGATGGTCGAGGCGATCGTCCGCAACCAGCGCCGGATCCTGCCGTGCTCCGTCGAGCTTCAGGGCGAGTTCGGCGTCAAGGGCTCGTTCCTCGGCGTGCCGGTGAAGCTCAGCGCCAAGGGCGCCGAGTCGGTCTACGAGATCGAGCTGTCGGCCGCGGAGAAGGACGCATTCTCGAAGGCCGTCGCCGCGAACACCGAGCTGATGAATATCGCGCGCGGCTTTCTCGGCTAGCAGTACCTGAGGACCTTCGGAGCACCCGTCGGTGCGAGGCAGCGGCTCTCAAGGGCTGGTCGCGATCGCTGGAGAGGTGACGGCGGCCGGATCGATGGTGATTGCGCCGAACGCAAACGTGCGACCGAGGCCGCCACCGCCGCCACCGCCGCCGCCGGCGGTCGTGCTATCCCCACCGTTCGCAGCCGCAACAACCGCCGTGGCGCCGCCTCCAGCGTTTGCCGCGCCGCCCGCGCCCACTCCCCCAGCCGCTGGGTTGCCCGGCGTGGAGAGCTGTGGATCGCTCCCGTCCCCGCCCGGCGTGACGGAGCTCGCCCCGCCACCACCCGCCCCGCCATTGGCCATCACGATGGCGGTGTCGAACAGGTGGATCATCGGCGCGTCCAGACCGATCAGGCCACCGGACCCCCCACCACCGCCGCCGCCGTTCGGGACAAGGCCGCCGGTGCCCGAAGCTCCCGATGCATTGATCGTTCCGCGGATGGTCAAGGCTCCACCGGCGACGAGGTAGACGGCTCCACCCGCGGCTCCTTTCAGTCCTCCGGCAGAAGGCCCACCGGAGGTACCCGAGCACCCCGGGCGGACAGTCCCTGGAGTAGGCGCCGACATCGCAGAAGCGCCCGTGCCCGCACCGCCATCACCCCCATCACCGCCGATGGTCCCGAAGCTGCCGCCGGCACCACCTCCGGTCATCTGAGCCTGTCCGGCCTCGCAGTCAGCCAAGGCGGAGATCGCGCCTGCGCCGAACGAGCCGGCGCGATGACTCGCCACATCGACGACCCCGTTCATCGCAACCTCGAGCGTGTTCACCGCGGCGATCACGAGCGGCCGCGAACCTGTCGCGGTCAGCGTGTCCGCGATCGTGATCGTGTCGGCGGCGATCACGCAAAGCTCCATCTGCTGCGTGCCCTGCTGGAGGACGGTCTGCGTGCACTGCATCTTGTCCGAGGTGTCGATCGTTCCGAGGAGAGCCTTCGATCCCGGGTCGGGCGCTAGACAATGGACGAACAACCCCGCACCGTCCGCACCGTTTCCACCTAACGTCACGACGCACGGCGCGGCATCGGGATCCACGTCGGTGGAACACGTGCCCTGCGGCGTCTTGCACACGCCGTCAAAGCACGCCAGGTGACTCGGGCAGGAGACCCCGTCGGCGCAGGTTACGAGACACGCCACCTCAGGCCTGGGCTGATAGCACCCCGCACCGACGGCGAACGCCAGCACGCAGAGTACCGGCCTCCGGGCGTCCGCTGCCGAGGGTCGTATACAGAAGATCTCCAACCCGCCGAGCATACCCCCGGCGCTAGCTGTGGTCGCCGCGAACACCCAGGTGATGAAGATCGAACGCGGCGTCTTGGGCTAGCTCGACGGCGGGCACTGGCCCCAATCGGGTGCTGTGGAGCCCAGCCGTTCGCTCACGCCCGCCAACGGGTAACGCGTTGCACGCGGCTTGCGTGAGCAGCCACACGCACCGATCGGTCGTGCAGCCGGTCCGTACGTTGCTCCGGCCGTCACCGCTCGTATCCTCGATCATCTCGGCGTGCGCCCCGAGGTCCCGCCGGTCTCGCCGGCACGCGCACCACCGGACGCGCAACCGGATCTGGACGTCGGCTGCTAACCCTCTCCGAGCTGACGCCGGCTCGACGACGGCACCGCTCCGGACACCCTCCACCGACGCACGTACGCCGCGTCATCCTCTTCACCTTCCAAACCTCCAGCGCGACCGCCTGCCTGCGCGTCGTCCGCGGCCCGCTCCACCCCGTGCACAAACACGCCACTTGTTCCGCCTATCCTTCGCAGGCAACCAGATCGGGACCGCCGAGATCGCCGCGTCGGATAGCAACAGCGGAAGCCCGGCGAGCGCACGAGGGCTCGCCGGCGTGCAGCTGAACCTGTGGAAGCTCAAGCTGTTCGCTCAGGCCAACATGTCGATGATCCCGGCGGTCAGCCTGGGGTTCGGCGCGCGACTCGTGTTCTGAGCCTCATCGGGGCTCGACATCGTCGAACAGCTGCGCTGTAGTCGCGCCCATGCGCAGGCGCTGGCCGGCGATCGGACTGTGGGTCGGCTTCGTGCTGGCTGCGTGCGGCGACGACCAGCCGCCGGGACCGGGCGAGCGCAGCGACGCACTGTGGGCCGAGTTCCTCGACGACAACGCGATCCGAGCCGAGCTGCCATGGCTTGCCGAGCACCAGGTCGACCTCTACCTGGCGATCCATTCGACGCGAATCGGCGATCCCGCACTCGCCCAGCTGGTACGCGACGCGGCAAGCCAGCGCGTCGGGGTTCGTGCGTGGCTGCTGTTGCCCGAAGCGGATGGCTACTGGCCCAACGAGCACAACATCCCCGCGACGCGCCACGCGGTGCTCGCGTTCGCGCAGTGGCGCCAGGCCGAGTCCCTGCCGATCGACTGGATCGTGTTCGACCTCGAGATGCCGCTGGCCCGGACCCGCGCGGTGACCGAGGCGATCGGCAACGATGGGCAGTTTGCCGGAATCGAGCTGATCAAGCAGGGCCGCGATCCGGTCGCGTTCGCCGCGCATCGCGCCGAGCTGGCCGCGCTGATCGACGAGGTCCACGCGCTCGGGCTGCGCGCCGCGGCGGTGACCTATCCGATGGTGCTCGACGACGCGGGGGACGGCGACACCGATATCGAGGACGAGCTCGACGTTCCGATCACCGGCATCGACTGGGATGAGGCTTCCTTCATGGTCTACCAGTCACTGATCTACGACTTCTCCGGTGAGTGGCACGGCCAGGAGGTGATCCACTCCTACGCGACGACGGCGCGCGAGCAGTGGGGCGATCGCGCCGCGGTCGCGCTGGGGATCGTCGGTACCGCGGGCATCGATCCCGTGGCGATGCCGTACCCCGATGCCGCGACGCTGGCCGCCGATCGCGCAGCCGCGCGCGCTGCAGGTGTCGACCGCGTCAGCGCCTATTCGCTCGATGGCGTGCTCCAGATGCCTGCGGCCGAGCGAGCTGCCTGGCTCGATCCCGGCACGCCGCCGGGCCCCCTCGGTGACGACATCGTTCGCGACTTCGTGGTCGGCTTGCTCGATTGAGCTACTCGACCTCGACCGAGACCTCGTAGATCTCGTCGGACGGGTGTCCGGCCCGTTGATGAACGCGCTGCACCGCTTCCTTGCTCGGCGCCTCGGACAGGCAGAACACCTTCCCGGTCGCGGGATCAGCCCATGTGTGCAGGAACCTGACGCGCTCGCTGCTCTGGAGCGAGATGTCCTTGTTGTGCACCTCGGCGAGCTTCTCCTTGGTGATGCCCTTCATGCCCGTGTGAATGTCGATGAACCTGGTCATGGCTACCCTCCGGGTCGCGCTTGCCAGCACGATCCGTGCCCCGCGATCAGCCGGCGATCGTGCCGATGATCGCGCGCGCGACTCGCACACCATCGAGCGCGGCCGACACGATGCCGCCGGCGTAACCCGCGCCCTCGGCGCACGGATACAGGCCGGGGAGACTCGGTGATTGCAGCCGCTCGGGATCGCGGACCACCCGCACCGGTGACGAGGTTCGCGATTCGACGCCGACCAGCACGGCGTCATCGGTAAGGTATCCGCGCATCTGCCGATCGAACACGTTGAGTGCCTCGCGCAGCCGCGCCGCGAGTGGCACGCCGATCGAGTCCAGAACCTCGCCGATCTCACACGCGGTCATTCCAGGCTGGTAGCTGGTGGACGGGAGCGTGGAGCTCGCCTTGCGGCGAACAAAGTCACCAGCACGCGTGGCTGGTGCGCGCAGCATTCCGCCCCCCAGCGAGCGCGGCTGCGCGCTCGAGCCGGCGCTGAAGCTCGACCCCAGCGAGCGGACCGGTGAGGCCCTGGCGTGCGTAGTCGGTCGCATCGACCGAGACCACGAGTCCGGAGTTCGCGTACGGCGAGTCGCGACGCGACAGGCTCATGCCGTTGACCACCACGCCGTCGGCCTCGGTCGCCGCAGGGACGATCCAGCCGCCGGGACACATGCAGAACGAGAACGCGCCACGCTTGTCATTGGGAGTGAACGCCAGGCGATACGCGGCCGCGGGGAGCCGCGGATGACCTGCAAATCGCCCGTACTGGATCCGATCGATGAGCGGCTGCGGATGCTCGATTCGGACGCCCATCGCGAACGGCTTGGCCTCGAGCAGAACTCGGGCGCGGGCGAGCAGCTCGTGAACATCGCGCGCCGAGTGACCGGTCGCCATCACGACCGCGCGGCCCACGAGCTCGCCGCCGTCTGCCGTGCAGACGCCGATCGCTCGGCCACCGCGCACGATCAACTCGGTGACTCGCGCGCCGAACCGGACCTCGCTGCCAACCGCCTCGAGCCGCTCGCGCAAGGCCGTGATCACCTTGGGCAGCTTGTTGGATCCGATGTGCGGGCGCGCGTCGACCAGGATCGCGTCGGGCGCGCCGTGGACCGCGAGCACCTCGATGATGTCGCGGACGTCGCCTCGCTTGTGTGACCGGGTGTAGAGCTTGCCATCGGAGTAAGTCCCTGCCCCGCCCTCACCGAAACAGTAGTTGCTGTCCGGATCGACGCGCCCGTGCTGGGTGAGCCCCTTGAGATCGCGGCGGCGCGCCTCCACCGGCTTGCCGCGGTCGACGATGATCGACTTGATCGCATGGCGTGCCAGCTCGTACGCGCAGAACAGACCAGCGGGCCCACCACCGACGATGATCACCGGCGGGCCGCTGACCTCACGCAGCGGCGCGCCACCGAGCGAGCCGTCCGCCGGTGCGGCCCCATGACGAAGTGAAACCGGATCCGCCCGCGCCGAGCATCGATCGATCGCTTGCGAACCTCGAGCGCTGGCAGGGCAGCCACCGGTACCTCGAGCTGCGTGGCGAGCTTGGTGACCAGGGTGGCGTGGTCGTCCGGATCATCGAGCCCGAGCTCGACGGTGGAGTCGCGATCCGGATCGAGGCGCATCCGGGACCAGCGTAGCGCAGGTATCGCCGCCGAACCGGTACGGACGCCGTCCGATCACTTGCTTCTGATCGGATTGTGGTTTTCATGCCGCGATGGGGAATCGACTCAGCTTCGTTACCATCGCCGCTGTCCTGGTGATCCTGTGTTGCGCATGCGGAGAATCGTCTCCCAACGGGCCTGATGCATCGACGTGCCCGCCGACCCAGCAGGTCTGCGGCGATCAGTGCTTCGATGTGATGACCTCCGCGCAGCACTGCGGTGGCTGTGCAGGCGCAGGCGGCGTCGCCTGCGGGCCGGGCGAGGTATGTACGGCCGGTGCCTGCGCACTCGCATGCGGTGGCAGCACGCCGACCAGGTGTGGCGACAGCTGCGTCGATACCGACACCGATCGAAACCACTGTGGCGGTTGCGCCGGCGCGGGTGGCATCGCCTGCGAGCCAGGCGAGGTCTGCAGCGGCGGGTTGTGCGGACTATCGTGCGGCGGTGATACGCCCACGCTGTGCGGTGACAGCTGCGTCGATACCGACACCGATCGAAACCACTGTGGCGGTTGCGCCGGCGCGGGTGGCATCGCCTGCGAGCCAGGCGAGGTCTGCAGCAGCGGGCTCTGCGGATTATCGTGCGGCGGTGACACGCCCACGCTGTGCGGTGACAGCTGCGTCGATACCGACACCAATCGCGACCACTGCGGCGGCTGCGTCCTGGGCCCTCCTGTTCAGCTGGGGGGTGGGCCGGTCGCGGAGGCGTGCGACACCGGTGAGGTCTGTAGCGGCGGGATCTGTGGACTTTCCTGCGGTGGGGATACGCCCACGCAGTGTGGCAACAGCTGCATCGACACGACCACCAATCGCGACCACTGCGGCGGCTGCGCTGGCGATGGGGGGATCGCGTGCGGCGACGGTGAGATCTGCGTCGGAGGATCGTGCAGCACGTGCTCTGGATTCGACATCGCCGACACCACGACGATTCCTGGCTGGACCGAGCGTACCGGCGACTTCTTGCTCGCCGGCGGTCAGCTCTATACGACGGCGAACACCGGGGTCTACTCGAATCACGTCACGCGTGACGGCACGATGATCGAGGATGGCGCGATCGAAGCCACCGCCATCTATGGCGCCGGCACCAACATCCGTGCGATCGGTCTGCTCGGGCGCTGGACCGCAACCGACAGCTACGTGCTCGCTGTCGTTCAAGACAACGCCAGTGCCGGCAACTTCAATTCGATGTGGATCTACGAGTACGCGAGTAGCGCCAATGCTACATCCCTGGCGTTCAATCTCGCGGTCGCGCTCGGCACCAACCCTGACCTCCGCCTGGAGCTGGCCGGTGATCAGGTCACGCTCCGCGTCGACGTCGATCGCGACGGAACGTTCGATCAGTCGCTGACGGGCACGACCACGCGACTGGGGGTCGGTGGGATCGGCGTGGTCGGAATCGGGGTGGGATCGCACCCCTTGCTCGACAACGTCTGCAGCTACGCTCCCTGAGACCGCGCGATCGGCACGACCCTCGCGAGCGGCGCAAAGCCGAGCTGTTCGGAAAACGCGATCGCCGCGTGATCTCCGCTCGTCAGTTCGCGCGCAGCGCCGCGTCGCTGGCGACCACGTACTCGACGCCGTTGAGCTCGTCGCGGACCAGGAAGTAGATCCAGCCGTCCGACCGGAAGTGCGGGTAGATCCAGGTCGCCTGGCTCGAGAACAACAAGGAGATCAAGGAAGAGAACATCAAGCCGCAGGTCGATCAGTTCATCTTCCCCAACGGCAAGCGGATCACGTTGCTCGCCCGCGGCCGCCTGGTCAACCTCGGCTGCGCCACCGGCCACCCGTCGTTCGTGATGTCGAACTCGTTCACCAACCAGACCATCGCGCAGATGGCGCTGTGGGCGAACGCGACCAAGGGCAAGGACGAGATGACCGGCATGTCGTTCAAGACCGGCGACGTCTACGTGCTGCCCAAGAAGCTCGACGAGAAGGTCGCGCGGCTCCACCTGGCCAAGGTCGGCGTCAAGCTGACGACGCTCTCCAAGGTCCAGGCCGAATACCTCGGCGTTCCGGTCGACGGTCCGTACAAGCCGGACCACTACCGGTACTAGATCATCCGATCAGCAACTACGCGGCGCATGTCGAGATCCGGCATGCGCCGCGTGGCGTTTCGGAGATGATTGCAGCTGTCCCGGTACATGACTCGCGCTCGACGGCTTCCGCCACGGGCGCTGATCGATACCCGGCGTCGCCAGGCGCCACGCGTGTTATGTGTCGCTCTAGCTCATGCACGTATCAGCCTGTCTTCGTTGGGCGTTCGTCCTCGCCTGGATCAGCGGCACTGGGTTCGCGGATCCGTCTCGAACACCCGAGCGCACAGAGGCGAAGCCGTTGCCCGAGCTCGGATCGCTGATCGCTCCGGGGGAGCGCATCATCATCGAGTCCGCCGGTGGATCGGCGCCACTCTATGCAAGCGAGCTCGCCGAGCTTCGCCGTGCGGCCTACGCGTTTCTCAAGACTCGACCCGAGATCGGGCGCGACGTGCTCGTTCCCCTCGAGGACGTGCTCGCCATCGAGCAACTGGTCAGGGAGCGCCGGACGGTAGCAAACGGCCCCGTGTGCGCCGGGCCGCCGTCGCTCGAGCACCTGTTGGTTGCGCGCTATCCCCACGCCTTGCGGGCGGGGCTCGCAGCATCATGCAACCACGATGGCAGCTGTACCGTGACGCTGAGGCTGGAGCGGAAGCGTCCGAGCGGAGCGTTCGACGAGCTCGCACGCTGGGAAGCTCGCGTGTCCGGGCAGCCGATCACCATCACGCCCTGGAAGGCCGCGGTCGCGAGGCTCGCGCGAACGCCAGTGGCAGGCAAGTACGGTGTCGGAAGTGGGCGCCGGACCCGGACCTCGCCGCACGTGGAGATCGAGCGGATCGTCTCGGTCGGGAGCTGGCACAGGTCTCCTCGCGCCGCGGACTTCGAGGGAATCGAGCCCAGCATACAGTCGTGCCTGAGCGCAGCGACTGCATTGCATCCGTCGGGAGTCCGCTTCGATCGCGTGATGTTCTCGGTTTCGCCGAACGGCCAGATCTCCCGCTGCGACGCGCAGCGGCATGACGGTGACGACGACACGAACACGTACGGCTCGTGTTTGTGCGGTGCGATCCAACGGGCGTCGTTTCCGCGAGCCACGGGACAACGCCGGCTGACGGTGTTCGTGGACAGCTTCGCCGGCGACGTTCAACGAGACGGCCGAAAGGTCCACGTTTCGTTCCCGGATCCTCCTACCAAGCAAGCCGAGCACGAGCAACAGCCGGTCAAGGCGCAGGCGATCTCGTTCGCCAGGTGCTTCGCCAGCGCCAAGACCACCTCGCTGGTAAAGGTGAGGGGTACCCTTACGCTCGACGCACGGGGACACGTCGTCGAAACGAACACGCAAGGTGTGGACGATCAGGCTCTGAAGCGCTGCCTCGATGCGGCGCTCATGGCCACGAAGCTCCCGTGCCCGGATCGCGTCCCGGACGCACAGACCACCAGGATCAAGACGGCCTTCAACCTGTATCTCGACTCGTGATTCGCGGCGCGAATAGATACAGCGCGCTCGCTCGTCACCTGACCTATTCGGGCTCACTGAGCCGGCCCGAGATGGCGACCTGAATGGTCGAATCGTCGTCGATGAACGACACCAGGTGATACGTCCCATCCGCGTAGATGTAGCCGGCCAATCGGCCCTCGACCTCGTTGTCATAGGCTCCTCCCACCGGACCGGTGGAACAGACGATCTTCCCGACCGCGGCGGTCGGCGATGTTGCGGACGCCCAACAATCATCGATCATGTCGTACTGGCCATCTCTGAACGTCAAGAGAGCCTCTCGATCACTGTAAAGCCTCAGGTTGAGCGGCAGCTCCGTCGACACGCTCACGGTGCGACTCCAGGACCCCTGCGGGATTCCTATTGAGGCAGCCGGCTGCCACGGCGCGCATCCGGTGATGTTCGTCGTCGGCTCGCGCCGACTCGTAGCGGACATCGCAGATTGAACGGTTACATACGAACGAGTTTATGGATAGTTCGGAGGGAAACTGGGATCTGCGGGAAACACACGCAACCGAAGGTCTCGCTCCGGGAGCCGCTCCCAACGAGAAATTGGCGTAAGCGCATACTCGGACTTCCATGGCAATGGTTGGTCGGGATTTCCTTGTTGAAGCCGTACGACGTAACGGCGGCATCCATCGTTTTCGAGAGGCCATGAAACGAGATCCCCAAAAAGCCCGATTTTGCGAAATCTCAATCCATATATCTGTCGTCCTGGATGTCCGATAAGAACGTTGCTGAGCTGGACAACGTAGCCTTCGGACTCGAGCACTGATTTCCACACATCATCCGAGATGTCAGTGTTGGCACAGTACTTTCCATACGACAAGACCACTTGTTCACCATGGCAGATCTGGCTGGAGATCCGCACTCGAGGATAAGGGGTCGGCACGTCACTGAGGCACGAGGGGGGCCGTCGAGACGACCCAGCTGAACTGCATGACGCCAGTATCGTCAACCAGGCGCTCGCCATCCGCAGATCTAGAAGGCACGTACACATTCGATCCCACATGGCAATGGCCTCACTTCCTTTCGAGGGGATTGTGGCTGGCTCTTCTGAGAACAATTCGTTTTGACGCCCTGCCGGCCCCGTCGGTTTGGCGCGACATTTGACTTTCGGTTTGGAAGGCCACGTCATGTCGAGCGTAGCTTCCTCCATTATCTCGATGCGGCATCGTCGAGCGCGGCTTTGCGCGCGTGGTGTGCCCGTCGTGCCACTACGAGATGCTCGTGCCGTTCAGCTGCAAGGTCCGCGGGCTGTGTCCGTCATGCGATGGCCGGCGGATGGCCGACGGCGCCGCACACCTCGTGGATCACGTGCTGCCCAGCTGCGCCGACTACCGGCAGTGGACCCTGTCCGTGCCGCGCTGGCTGCGCATCCGGCTTCTGCGCGAGCCCGCCCTGGTCTCGGCCGTGCTGCGCGTGTTCGTGCGTGTCGTGACCGCGTATCACCGCCGCCGCGCCCGAGCTCGTGGCATCGCCGATGGTCACGGTGGGGCGGTGACCGCCATCCAGCGCGCAGGATCGTTCGCCAATATCGTCCCCGAGGGCGTGTGGTACGTGCACCCCGACGGCACGGGTCCGCTACCACGCCCTGCCGCCACCCACCGACGAGGACGTCGCCAGCCTGACCACGCGCATCGTCCGCCGGGTCCTGCGCCTGCTCGCCGCCATCGATGCCGACGCCCAGCCAGCCGATCCGCCCGAGGTGGACGACCTCGCGCACGCGCAGGCCGAAGCGGTTCAGCTCCCGCTCGCCTCGCTCGCCTCGCTCGCGTCGCCGCCACGCCGCACATCGGTGCGCCACCGCGCCGCGCTCATCGATGGGTTCTCGCTCCACGCAGACACGGTGGTCGATGCCGGTGATCGCGCTCGGCTCGAGCGGCTGTGCCGGTATCTCTTGCGCCCGCTGATTCGCGCCGACCGGCTCACCGTGCGCTCCGATGGACGCGTCGAATACACGTTCAAGCGTCCGGATCCGACCGGCCGCACCTCCTGGGTCACCGACGGACCGACGTGGGTACGCCGGCTCGCCACCCTCCTGCCGCCACGCCGGTCCCACGCCACGAGGTTTTACGGCGTGTTCGGACCTGCGCATCGACGTCGCGCGCGCACCGTGCCCACCCCAGCGCCCGTCGAGGCCCACGCGGATCCCACGACGCAACCGCCCATGATGACGCTGGCCCGCCGCCTTGATTGGGCCGCTCTGCTCCGCCGCGTGTTCGGCGACGATGTCACCCACTGCCCGCGCTGCGGTGACCACCTCCGTCTCCTGGCGTTCCTCACCGATCCGGCCGTCACCGCTCGTATCCTCGATCATCTCGGCGTGCGCCCCGAGGTCCCGCCGGCCTCGCCGGCACGCGCACCACCGGACGCGCAACCGGATCTGGACGTCGGCTGCGAACCCTCTCCGAGCTGACGCCGGCTCGACGACGGCACCGCTCCGGACACCCTCCACCGACGCACGTACGCCGCGTCATCCTCTTCACCTTCCAAACCTCCAGCGCGACCGCCTGCCTGCGCGTCGTC
>JBFWXW010000112.1:0-17097 GCA_050187075.1 Kofleriaceae bacterium
CCCCGCTACCCAAAACATCGCCCGCCACGCGAATCATCCAGTGGCGCTAGGGGGCCGTCCCTATTCGCATCGCCGGCTGCGACCGTCGCATTTCGGGCACCTCCGGCCGTACGTTCGTTGCTCGCTCGTAACGTGGGGCCACCACGCGCCTCGCTGCGCTACGGGCGTGCGACCGGATCTGCTCCGAACTGCTTGGTCTCGCTCGACGCTAGGGGACAGCCCTACTTCGCGTACCAGCCGCCGTTTTGGCCGGTGGTGAGCACGGGTTCCGTGCCGTCGAACACGATCTCGACGAACTTCTCGCTCGGCGTCACGCGAACGTCGAGCATCGTCCTGGTCTGCGCGTCGACCACGATGCCCTCCGTTCCGGGATACGCGTAGCGACCATCGATCGAGAAGTTGAGCCACCGCCAGTACGTGGATCGGCCGCTGCCTCCCGGCCGCGTCCACGCCTTGTCGATCTCCTGGAACAGCGGCACTTCACCGACGAACGTCGGTGGCATCTGCGCGATGTTCCAGACGTACATGTATCCCCAGATGTCGTCGAGGTACCAGACCTCGTTCGCTCCCTGCCGGATCGCGAGCCCATGACTGTACGGCTTCCCCCCATGCGGCCACTCGTCGCGATCCGGATAGGCGTCCTTGGTATCGTTCGACGCCATCTGCACGCGCATCGCCGGCACGTCGTGAAGGTATTCGCCGATAACCTCGCCGGTCGCGACGTCACCCAGCCCGAATCCGACCGCGGTCGGTAACCCGTTGCCGCCCATCGTTCCCGCGTTGGTGAGGTTCACCGCCACGTACTTCTCGTCGCGGGTGACCGAGAACGGTCGAATGCCCGAGCTGAACGGTCCGATGTCACGCACCTTGGTGTGGTTCACGGGGTCCCACACCTGCATCGTGTCGTTCTGGTAGCCGGTCGCGTACGCGTACGTGCCGCTCTCGCCGATGAACGAGTTGTGCGGCGAACCGTCGAACGAGAACTGCTTGATCTCGTCACCGGTCGCCGCGTCGATGATGCGGTACCCGCCGTCCTTGCACGGCACGTACAGCGCACTTCCATCGACCGTCACCGAGATCCGATCCGGGAAATCGCAGCCGCTCGGCGCATCGGGGCCCCAGATCGGCTGGTCGGTCTTCAGATCGATCGCTCCCAGCATCGGATCCGGATCCGAGCTGCTCCAGAACAGTCGCCCGTGCTTCACGTCGGCGATCAGTCCGCGGAACCGGCTCGGATTGCCCTGCACGGCGAATGACCGCAGCTTCTTGTGATTGTCGGCGATGTCGAAGATGTCGATGTCGCCGCTATCGTTGGCGACGTACAGGTAGCGCTTGGCGCCGGGCGGAATCACCGGCAATCCATCTGCGGTGGTCGCAGCATCGACCTGCTTGCCATCGTTCGGCCTGCCATCCGATGGTCCGCCGCTGTCGCTCTTGCCATCACCGCCGGTGTTGTGGTTGCCGTCGCTCGAGCCCTTGTCGCAACCACCCGCCGCGCCGACCAGGCCGATCGCAGCCAGCAGCAGCGTCGCGCGAATTGCCGGAACGCTCCATGAAACGCGTGAATCGAGCATGATTCCTCCGGATACGCGCATAGCAACTCGCGCGCGTGCGCGGGCAACCGATTTGGTGTCCACGCGCTATGCTCGAACAACAGCGGGCGCCACGCCGCGAGGTGTCCTGTCAGCCGCGCTTCATCGCGCCGCAAGCCTGCGTGCGCGGATACGTGTCCACGTCCGAAAACACCAACGGGCCCACCCCCTCCAGGTGAGCCCGCCGTGGTGCGCGCCGTGGCTAGCGCCGTCACTTGCGCGTGCTGCGCGCGCGTTACGGCTTCGGTTGAAGCACGCGATACGCGATGAACTTGTAGTCGTAGTCGTCGCCCTGCTCATCGATTCGCATCGTCGCCTGCGCGAGCTCCGGCTTGCCGATCGTGGCGACGTACGGCTCCGACGGCGACTTGAGCTCGACATCGTCGAACGAGATCGTTTCGTCGAGCGTCGACTCCCAGTTGTTCTGTGGCTTGCCATCGGCATCGAGCCCGCTGGTGTCGACGAAGGCGAGCACCTTGGCGCTGTCGGCCTCGCCGTCGCCGTCGCTGTCGAAGTTGAGCTTGCAGCCCATCGCGCCGACCCACTTCTCGCGAATGTCGCCAACGTCGAGCGAGTTGGTCGGACCCTCGTCATAGGACGGATGCGTCGACTCGTAGCGCAGGCGCGCGCGGTCGCCCTTGAAATTCACGAGGCCGAGGTCGTAGGTGTCTGCGTAGTCGGGATCGTCCTCGCTGTGCGGACCGCTCGCGAGCTTCGCCGAGATCTCCTCTTTCGTAGGTCCGGTGACGTAGAAGTAACCGACCAGGCACTGATTGCTATCCGCAGCGCCTTCGAAGTCATGGCGCATCGAACCGTTCGACTTGAAGTTCTCGGTCCAATCGAACCGCTCGGAGACGTATTCGTAGCCCGGCACATCGAGATAGATCACGCCGTTCTCGTCGTACCGTGGCAGGGGATCGGTGTCGGCCGGATCGCCGGAATCGCTCGGATCGCTGCCGGGGTCGTCGCCTTTTCCGGGGTCATCACCGGGCTGATCGCCAGAACCGGTGCCACCGAGGTCGTCGTTGCTCGCACATCCTGCCAGTGCCCCCGCGAGAATCGCGCACAGGGCCATGCTCATAGCTTTCATCGTTTCCCCCTTGGTGGATCGCTTGAGCAACTCGCGGACCGATCGATTTCGTTCGGTCGCGGCCGATGCAACTCGCTGGAAAACCTGTTGAGCCATGCTCAACCAACCGTCTCCACTGAAGAGCAAAACCCCAGCCTCCGCACCTTGCTGTTGCGGGGCCACTGTAGGCAACAGAAGGTTCAGGCGAGACACCGTCGGAGATCGCGCGCCGCGAGCGCGGTGGGTTGGCGCGATCTCGTCGGCAGGATCTCGCTTATCGAACGAAGCGCCGGTGGATCGAAATCGTTCATCTGTCATCTCCGGTGTGCAAACCACAGGCGGCAGTGCTCGCCGCGCAACTCGTGTAGCCACCTGCTAACCGGCGGATTCTGGTCGCGAGTGCGCACGGGTTCGCGGTGCGCGTGGTGTCTGCGCGTTGGCACGTCCGGTGAAGTCGTACGGCGCGTCGTGACGCGTTTTCGGCTTGTCCTGGTGGCGTTCATCTCCGCGGTCGGCGCGTGCGCAGAACCGCCTGCGCAGGAACCCGAGGTGATGCCCGCCGCGGACGCTGCGAGCGCGCAACGGTTCATCCGCCACGAGGATGGGATCGAAGGCCGCTACATCGTCGTGCTCGACGAATCGCCCCATGCGCGCATGGCTCCCGACCGGCGCGTCGCGCTCGATTCCAAGATCGATCGACTCGCATCGTCGTACGCTGCGAACGTCGAGACGCGATACGCTGCCGCGCTGCATGGCTTCGTCGCAACGATGGACGAAACGGCCGCGCTCGCGCTTGCCGATGATCCGGACGTTGCGTTCGTGGAGCAGGACACGCTGACCTGGACGACGGCGGTCCAGACCCACGCGACATGGGGCCTCGATCGCATCGACCAGGCGGACCTTCCGCTCGACTCGTACTACTCGCAGGAAGCGCAAGGCGAAGGGGTCACGGTGTACGTGATCGATACCGGGATCCGCTCCACCCACAGCGAGCTCACGGGTCGCGTGTTGCCCGGGTTCTCCGCACTCGGAGCTGGCACGAACACCGAGGACTGCGCCGGCCACGGCACGCACGTCGCCGGGACTGTCGCCGGAACCAACTATGGCGTCGCGAAACGCGCGAGCATCGTGCCGGTCCGGGTCTACGACTGCAGTCAGATGGGTCCCGCATCGTCGGTGATCACCGGCATCAACTGGGTCCTCGAGCATCGCCGCACGAGCTCGATCGCCAACCTCAGCCTGTCGGGAGTTGCCTCCACATCCCTCGACACGGCCGTACGCAACCTGGTGAATGCCGGAATCATGGCGGTGGTCGCTGCAGGCAACGACACCGTCGACGCGTGCACGCGGTCGCCCGGTCGCGAGCCGCTCGCGGTCACCATCGGGGCCACCACCCGGATGGACGCGCGTTCGGGGTTCTCGAACTTCGGATCGTGCGTCGACCTCAACGCCCCTGGAACCTCCGTCGAATCCGCGTGGTGGGACGCCGACGATTCGGCGCGCCTGCTGGGCGGCACGTCGATGGCGGCACCACACGTCGCCGGCGCCGCCGCGATCTATCTCGGCCAGCACCCGGGTGCGTCGCCGTCGCAGATCGCATCGGTGCTGCTCAACTCCGCCACCAAGGACAAGCTCGCCGATCTGCGCGGCTCGCCCAATCGCTTGCTGCGAACGGCGCTCGACGCACCGCCGCCGAAACCGCCGGTGATCACGTTCCTGTCCCCATCGAACAACGACACCGTGGGCCCGAGCTTCACCGTGACGGTCCAGGTCACCGACGACGCCGTGCGCAACGTCCAGCTCCACGTGGCTGGCAAGATCGTCGGCGATCTGACCGAACCGCCGTACACGTTTTCCGTGAAGGGCCTCGCGCCCGGCCAGCAGTGGCTCGCCGCGATCGCGTGGGATACGGACGGAGTAGCCTCGAACAAGACGATCGGCGTGCACGTCAGCGCCGACAGCTCAGCCGACGATGGCGGTGGTGGAGCTAGCGATGAGTCGGAGCCGGCCACCGCTGGCTGCAACGCTGGCGGCGCCGATCTCAACGCGCTCGCGATGCTCCTGATGCTCGCGCAGTTCCGCCGTCGCCGTCGCCGCCAGTAGCTCAGCCGCGTCGTCCGACGCAGCGAGCGCGTAGAAGGCCCTGAAGCGCCTCAGGACTTGCTGGTCACAGGCGGTTCGTCCTCCCCGGGCTCCGCCTCCACCGCGGCGACGTCCTGCGTACCGAGGATCTGCTGCACGCGTGCCCAGTTCGCCGCGACCTGCTCGCACATCGCGATCTCGACCTTGCGCTCGGGCACACACCAGCCGCTCGGCTGGTCCTCCGCGAGCGCTGCGCGATGACCGTTGATCACGCGCTCGCAGAACCGCTGGACCGCGTGGCATACCGCCAACCACGATGGCCGCTGAGGTTCGCGTATGAACCCGCGGGCCAGCAGCCGCGTCGCGAGCTCGTGCAACGACCAGTCGAGGGCGAGCCAGCCTTCGGCCACGTGCCAGTGAACGAGCGACCGCGCGAACAGCTCGACCCGGCGAGGCGAGATTCGCTCCGGCGACAACAGCAACGCGGCGAGCAACGCGCGCCCGCTCGGCGCTAGATCGTCGGAGACCACCGCGGTCTCGAACAGCTCGAGGTGCTTCGCGCTGCCGAGCAAGCCGAGCGCCGTGATCGCGTTGCCGCGCTCGTAGGGATGACCGATGCGAAATGCGGTCACCACGAGCTCGACGTCGGCGGTCGATCCGGTCACCGCGAGTGCATCGAGCGCGGCGCGCCGCACCGCATTGCCAGGCTCACCATCGCTATTTCCGAGCTCGGTTCGCAGGCAGGTTCGCACCGCCGGCGCGGCGGCCGGATCGCGCAGCATCGCGATCGCTTCCAGCGCGGTACGTACGCCGTCGCCGAACGGGATCGTCGTGTGCTCGAGCAGCCACGTCAGATCGCGCGTGGCCTCCCGATCGCCAAGCTGACCGAGGATCAACGCCGCCATCAACGAGCTCCGGCAGTCGGTCCGGCGGATCGCGGCGCGCAGCTGCGGGATGTGCGAGCGATCGGCCGCAACCGCGAGTGAAAACGCTCCACGCAGCCGGGTCGACTCGTCAGGCCCGAGCAGGTTGTCCAGTGCCTGGTCGAGATCGCTGCGCACCGGCTCGGGATCTGCGGGCGCGACCAGCTCGATGTCGGTGAGCCGCGGAAACCGCGCGAGGCACCGGCGCAGCTCGGCGATCCCGCGCGTGGTCGGCCGTGCGGTTCCGGGGCGATCGACCATCACGAACCGGGTCAGCGAATCGGTCGGAAGCTGCCACAACACGCCCAGCACATCGCTCAAGCGATAGCTGCGGCCCGCACTGTGATCGACGTGAAGCACCGAGAGCCGACCGCTCGCGTCGCGTGTGAAGCTCGCGCTGATCGCGAGGTCGTCGACGATTCGGTCCTTCAGATCGCTGCCGGGCTGCTCCCCCCACTGCAGATCGAACCGCGGGATCGGTGACGGTTCCACGCTGGCCAGCGCGTCCACCCACGACCGCTCGCCTCCGGCTTCGGCTGTGACCACGAGCCGGGTCAGGCGCTGCGCGATCCGCGACGTGACGAGCGGATCCACCAGATCCGGCCGATGGCTCGCGCGTCCGGCAGCCAGGTGCACGGTGGCCAGCTCTGCCATGCGACCGAGAGCGAGCACGATGCGTTGCCAGCTCCCGACGCTCGACGGATCGAACCCGATCGCGCGGTAGCCGCGGTCCGACGGCAGACCGCACAGGATCTTCGCGTTGATCCCGTGGATCTCCAGCACCGCTCGCATCACCTGATGTTCGAGCAGCGCCAGCAGCGGCCGCGTGTGATCCTTGATCTCGCACGAGCACTCGATCTTGCGCACGGTCGCCCAGCCGGGATGGCCGACCAGCTTTGCGCGGACGTCGTTCGAACGAGGCAACCGTACGCGCACCGCGGACGGGAACCCGCGCTCGAACGCGAGCACGCGCCCGGCCAGCGCCAGGTCTCCGGCCCACGTGCCGCCATGGACTCGCAACAGCTCCAGCTCGCGGGCCTCGTGCGCCGGGGTGGCAGTACCGCGAGCGCGACGCAGCTGGATCTTGATCAGCTCGCCCTGGAGATCATTGTGCTCGAGCAGCCAGCGGGCGAACGCCTCTCGCGGGGCATCGTCATCGGGCCGCTCCGCGATCGCGCGCATGAACCTGCGCCTCGCGCGGACCTGCACCATCGCCAGACGCTGCGCGTTCTCGACGGCGCGCACCTCCGGCGCGAACAGCTCCTCGATCTTTGCACACACCGCCGACTCGTCGTCCGATAGATGCGTCGACACAGATCGCCGGCGGAGCGAGGCGCCGAGCTTGGCGAACCGGGGCTTCAGGTACGGGCCGAGTGGCTTCTGCGACTGCAGCTCGACGCGAGCCTCCGCGTCTGGTTCCGCCGTCAGCGTCAGCACGGTCTCCGCGAATTGCTCGATCGGCGCGATCGACCGCGGATCGCCCAGGAGCGAGAACGCATCGAGCACCGCGTTCCAGAATCGATCGATCGTTCCGCCGGCATCGCGCGGTCGCACGAACGGCGGTTCCTTCAGCATCTCGACGAGCGCGGCCGCCATGCGCGGATCTTTGCGCTGTGCGAGCACTCCGATCCGCTCCGCCGACGCCCGAGGGTCGGCACCGATCAACCCCGCGAGCAGCGCCGGGACATCCGACGCCCGATTGCGCGCGGCACACGCCACCCAGGCGTCGTGCGACGGCGGCGTCACGTACGTGGTCGGCGGCGGGTTCACGATCTCGAGCAGGTCCGCGATCCACGGCGATCGCGTCCGCGTCCACGCGGCGATCAGGTGGTTGACGGCAAGCTCGTGGTCGTCCTGTTCGAATGCGTCGAGCGCAGCGACCAGGGGCTTGTCGCTCGCGATCAGCGTCGTGGGCGATGAACCGCGTGGTCGGCGCGTGAGCGGTCGCATTGGTTCCTGCGAGCTGGCAGTGGTCGGCTGCGAGCCGGGGTCGGCCAACGAACGGTCATGGTCAGCGGGCGGCGATGAGATCGGCATGACGGCGGGCGCTTCGAACCGCGAGACCTGCAAAGGCAGGTTTCGTGCCTGGGGAAAGTGACCGAAACATGGCTGTGTTTGATAGCTCGTCGCGGGGGCACGCGCCCCCTTCCCGACATGGTTTGGGGGCTGCTGACATCCCCCATCGCCGAGCATGGTTCTCGTGTCGCGTACGCTCGGGTTTTTGGCGCACGATCGTCGAAGATTTGTCAGCGAAACGCTTGCAGATTGTTCCGCCCGGTTGCCGTTCATTCACGCCACACGAAATCCCGACAACCCAGGGAAGTAGCCATTCGTGCACTGCGTAACGTTGGCCATGACCGAGCCTCGGCTTGCTGCAGTATTGTCCTGCGGCGTGTACCCGGGATGCGAACCGGTGCGAGGCTCGGATGGCTGAGCGCAGCCATCGTCATGCGGTCGCGGAGCCCGAGGTCGAGCTGAGTGCAGACCACGCCGGGCCCGAGCCCGGCAAGCAGACGCGCGTCGCCGCGACCTACGGGATGACGGGCGAGCCTGGCCGGCCGACTCCCGAGGTGGCTGAGCTGCGCCGCCAGGTCCGCCGGTTCGAGATCTCGGTGGATGCTCAGCAGTCGCTCCATCTCGAGACCAAGAACCTGCGCGACGAGTACTTCTTGGTCGCGACCACCTCCGAGGTCGCCGCCGAGGCCAAGGAGGCCTTGAGCGGGCTGTGGGCGCGGTTGACCGGCAAGCGGAAGGTTCAACACATCGACGAGCACGTCGACCTGCCGCCGCTCGAGATGTGGCATCCGGTGCGCGCGCTGATCGATCAGGCGAAGCTCGCGATCTCCAGGCTCGAGCGCAGCCCGGGCGATCGCGCGATCCTCGACGAGATCCAGCGTGCCACCGCGGCGGCCAAGCTCGCGTTCGAGCACTGCCACCGCCGGCTCGA
The DNA here is from genome assembly GCA_050187075.1 of Kofleriaceae bacterium. GTDB lineage: Bacteria > Myxococcota_A > Polyangia > Haliangiales > Haliangiaceae > JABFXX01. Next base: position 8,614 of record JBFWXW010000112.1, read on the forward strand.
CGAATATCGAATGCGTGCGATCGAGGGCGCCGAGACCTCGCAAGCGACGCTCGAGACCGTGGTGTCGGTGTGCGCGATGATCGAGATGATCGCGTCGGGTGGTCTTGCCGCTGGAGCGGGGGCCGGGCTGGTGGCGAGCGCTGCGGCGGGGGCGGCGGGTGCGGGTGGCTCGAAGCTGGCGTTCGGCGCGGCTCAGCGTGGCTCCGAGATCGCGCATGGGACGCGCGACGACTTCGGCCTGGGCGATCTGCTCGCCGAAGCCGCCACCGAGACTGCGGCCGCGTTTGCGATGTCGTTCGTCGGCGGCAAGCTGTCGCAGAAGTTCCTCCAGCTACTCGGCCAGCGGCTCGCTGCGGCGGCTCCATCGTCGGTGTCGAGCGTGGTCGCCAAGCTCGGCGGCGGCGAGCTCGCGGCGACCGGCGGGCCCGCGGGCCAGCTGCTCGCCGACGCGATGATCGCCGGGCGCGAGATCATGATCGAGGTGTTCTCGACGGTCGTGTCGGCACCACTCGCGACCGCGGTCAACACCGTGGGCAAGCGCCTGCGCAGCGGACACGCGGTGACCGCCGAGCAGTTCCTCGATCAGGTGATCGACGACATGTTCGCGGCAGGCGCAGCGGCGTTGATCGTCGGCGCGATCACGCGAGGCCGCGCCGTGGCGCAGCGTTCCCGGCACGACGCCGAACCCGCGGCAACCGCGCCCGAGCCGGCAGGGCAGGCGCAACCGCGCACCGAGCCCGGATCGGCCAAGGCCGCCGGCCAAGGCGACGCCCTGCGCCAGACGACGTCGAACCTCGACGAGCTCTACGTCCATGCCGAGCAGGCGCAGCAGGCGCTGACGGCCGCGACCAAGAGCATCAGCGGGGAGGTCGGCGCCACGGCCGAGATTCCGCCGGCCCTCAAGTCGCGAGCCCGCGCGATCGAGAAGATCAACGCCGACTATGACGGGGATGCATCCAAGATCACCGATCTCGCGCGAAGCTCGATCGTGTGCGACTCGGTCGACCAGGTCACCCAGGCTGCCAGGTCGCTGAAGGACCAGTTTCCGGTCGTCCGGGTCAAGGATCGGTTCGCGAACCCCGCGGGCGGTTATCGCGACATGCTGTTCAACGTGCGGATGCCCAACGGTCACATCGTCGAGGTTCAGGTCCACCTGCGCGCGATCAAGGGCGCAAAGGATCACGGGATGGGCCACACGCTCTACGAGCAGATCCGCTCGATTGAGGCCAAGATCAAGCTCGAGAAGCGGGCGGCGACCCCTGCCGAGCTGGCGCAGATCATGGAGCTACAGGCGACGATGAAGAAGGTCTATGACGATGCGTTCGTGGCCGCGGGAGGCGAACTATGACTGAGACCCGACCTCTGCCCTGGTACTACCTGGTCAACGATCGGCCCGTGAAGATGGTCGCAACCACCGATGGTGGGATGGACGTGCTCGCGTATGACTTCAAGTCTCACGAGTTCGTGCGCAACTTCGATTATCTGACGATCTGCCTCGCTCACACCACCGACGTTGACTCCGTGGATGAAGCGACGTTCAATGCACGACTGGACCAGTTACGCTCGCAACGATGACCCACACCACCGAGGCCGATGCTCGCAGCTTCGCGATCGAGCGCCACGCCGATCAACGCTACGGCACGGCGCCCTATGAGGTTCATCTGGCGGCGGTGCGCGCAGTGCTCGCCGAGATCGGGATCACCGGCCCGCTGCTGAGCGCTGCCTGGCTGCACGACGTCATCGAGGATACGGCGACGACCAAGCAGGAGATCGTCGATCGATTCGGCCCCGTGGTGGCGGAGCTGGTGTGGGCCGTGACCGGCGTCGGCGCCGATCGCAAACAGCGCAACCACGCGGTCTACGCAAAGCTGCGCGCGGTTCCCGAAGCAGTCACGCTCAAGCTCGCGGATCGGATCGCCAACGTCGAAGCATCGTTGCGCAGCTCGCCCGAGATGCTCGCGAAGTATCGCTCCGAGTGGCCTGGGTTCAGCGAAGCGCTCGCGGGGCTCGGCGACGAGGCGCTGTGGAACCGGCTGCGTCGTGCGCTCGGCGTCGATGAGTGATCGCCACCTGTCGTTGATCGCGCGTCGCGTTTCTGGCGCGTTTCCGGAGCTCGTGGGGGCGTTCGGCCGCAGCGATCCGGCAAAGGGGGGCATCACCCCCAAACTCGACGGGGAAGTGGCAGTATCCACACTCGCATAGTCGGCACGAACTCTGCTGCATGGTGCGCATCGTGAAACAACTCGAGCTACTCGTGATCGTGACGACCTGCGCGGCGGTCTGCGTCGCTGGCAGTGCGCCGGCGCGCGCGCAGTCCGCAGGAGCCCAGGCCGAGGTGCTGTTCAAGAACGGCAGAGCGCTGATGGAGCGCGGCAAGCTCGCCGAGGCGTGCGCGGCGTTCGATGCGAGTCAAAAGCTCGAGCCGGCAACCAGCACGGTGATGAACCAGGCGAACTGTCGCGCCAAGAACGGCGAGCTGGCGACGGCGTGGGGATTGTTCGTGCAAGCCGCGCGAGAGACGCGCGCCCGCACCGATGCGCAGGGCAAGGCGTTCAACAAGGTCTCGACCGAGCGCGCAGCTGCACTCGAGCCCATGCTGTCGACGCTGACCATCGTGGTCGAGTCGCCGGTGGCCGATCTCGAAGTGTTTCGTGGCGAGGTGTCGGTCGAACCGGGCGCGTGGGGACAGGCGCTTCCGATCGACGGTGGCATCTACGAGATCACCGCGCAGGCGCCGGGCTACAAGTCGTGGAGCACCTCGGTGCGGCTGCTCCGCGAGCGCGACGCGAAGGTCGTGAAGATCCCGCAACTCGAGGAGGCCGACGGTGACGACACAGACTCACCGGTGCCATCGCGTGGCGGCGGTGGCCGTTCGCGCACCGCGCCGATCATCTTGAGCATCGCGTCGGTGGGGCTGCTCGGCGGCGCGCTCGGATTCGAGCTCTCGGGTCGCGCCGACTACAATGCGTCGAAGGCATCGACCGATCAGCTGGTACGCGACGAGAAGTACGAGTCGGCCGTCACCAAGCGCTATGTCGCGCAGGGCATGGCAGCTGCAGGCGTGGTCACCGCAGGGATCGCGGTGTGGCTGTTCATCCGCAGCAGCGGAGGAGATGAGCCCTCGCGTTCGCACGACGTCGAAGCGCGTCTGAGCGTGCAGCCGATCCTCGGTAGCGATCAGGCAGGCATCCAGCTACTCGGTTGGTATTAGATGCGCGCCCCGATGTGGTGGCTCGCGGTCCTGGCGATCGCGAGCACGAGCTGCAAGTTTTCAGATCCTGGCGATCTCCCCGGCGGTCCCGGTAACGACGCCGCCGTCGCCGCGGACGCCGCGGTGCCGCCGTGCGAGACCTGCCAGCTGCTCTCGGTGACGCCGGCGATCGCACGCCCCGGCCAGCGGATCACGCTCGAGGGAACGTTCGGTGATCACGCAGCGGTGCGATTTCCAGGCGGAGTGGTGGTGCAGGCAACGATCGTGGGCGGCCACCGCGCCACCGCGGTGGTGCCCGACGCCGCGCGCCAAGGGCGGCTCACGGTGGACGGCATCGCCGGTTCGGTGCCGTTTCACGCCGCTTCGTTCGAGCTCGCGCTTCAAGGAGCCGGCTTTCAGGCGTCGTATCACCAGGCGGATGGCGCGCGCACCGCCCCGAGCTTCGCGGTGCCGCGCGCGGGCACGGGATGTGTGGTCGCCGGCAGGTACGTCTACGCGATCGGCGGCCACAATGGCAGTGCCTCGCTCGGCACCGTCGAGCGCGCGCTGATCAACGCGGACGGTACGCTCGGCGCGTTCACCGCACTCACCGAGCCAGCGCTGCTGCAAGGCCGCGACAACCACGCGACCATCGTCATCGGTGACCGGGTGTACGTGATCGGTGGCCATCGCGCGAGCAACGGGCTGACCAGCGTCGAGCAGTCGACGATCCAGCCGGATGGCTCGCTCGGTCCATTCGCCGCCAGCAGCAGCCTCGTCCAGGGCCGGTTGGGCCCGATGGCGGTGGTGATCGGTTCCTGGCTCTACGTGCTCGGCGGTCAGGCGGCGACGACGGGTGTCGAGCTCGCATCGATCGAGCGCGCAGCCATCCATGTCGACGGTAGCCTCGGCCCGTTCGCGCTGGTCACTGGCCGCGAGCTCGTGTCCCCGCGGGCGTTCGGCGCGGCGCTGATCGCCGGCCGGTACTTGTACGCGATCGCCGGCGGTGGCAACGGCAGCGTGAAGAACACCGTGGAGCGCGCCGAGATCACCGGCGACGGCGAGCTCGGCGCGTTCTCGCTCGTCGAGGGAGTATCGCTCGGCACCGAGCGGCGGTCGTTCGGCAGCGCCGTGATCGGCGATTCGATCTACGTGCTCGGCGGACGCAGCCTCGGTGCGGATCTCGATTCCGTCGAGCGCGCGGTGATCGACGAGGATGGCGGGCTGGGTACATTTGCGCAGGTGCCGATCAGCTTGGCATCGCCGCGTCAAACGCGTGCGAGCCTGATCATCGGGAGCTCGCTGTATCTGTTCGGTGGACACGGTACCGCGGCACTGCGGACGATCGAGCGTGCATCGATCAATGCCACCGGTGCCATCGATGCGATGGTCGCGAGCTCGGTGAGCCTCGATCCGGTTCGCCGCCATGCAAGCAGTCACGTGATCGGTGACTCGGTGTACCTCGTCGGTGGCATGACCCCCCAGGACGTCGGGCTCGATACCGTGATCCGAGCGACGATGAGCGGTGATGGCAAGCTCGGTCCGTTCACCGACGCGGGTCGGCTGACCAGGCCGCGATCGTACCCAGCGACGGCGATCGTCGGGCGCTACCTCTACGTCATCGGCGGCAACCCGGGGGTTCCGAGCGACGGCAGCGTCGAGCGTGCGCTGATCAAGCCGGATGGCAGCCTCGGGACCTTCACCGCGGTCGGGTCGATCAACCTCGTCGAGGGGCGGGCCGCCGCGGCTGCGGTGGTCAGCGGAAACTACCTCTACGTGATCGGCGGGATCGACCGGACGTCGGTGGAGCGCACCGCGATCAACGCCGATGATTCGCTTGCCGGCTTCGAGTCGGTGCCGGTCACGCTTGCCAACCCGCGATGGTCGGCGACCGTCGTGCTGACTCGTAACCGGGTGTGGCTGGTCGGTGGGTTCTCCGCGTTCGGTGCTGCCACCGGTAACCTCGACCACGCAGCGACCAGCGCGGATGGCGCGCTCACGGCGTTCGTGACCGGCGGGAACGTCGTGGCCGGCCGCGGCGGGCACGCGAGCACCGTGATCGGCAACGTGGTCTACCTGTTCGGTGGCGAGCCTACGGGTGGGGACGGGCTGTCTTCGATCGAGCGCGGCGGGATCAACGCCGACGGGACGATCGGACCGTTTGCAGTGATCGCTGCATCGCTCACCGAGCCTCGCGGCGGCGGAGCGAGGGCTGTCGTCGCCGATGATGCCGTGCACGTGCTCGGCGGCTCGGTCGCGGCCACCGAGCGCGCGGAGCTCGACTAGGTACAGCCTCTAGCGCCTCAGGGCCCTTAGCCCGGCTCGGGGGCGACGAACACAAACCGCGTACCGACATCGGGCTCGACCCAGCTGACGACGTATTTCGCCCCGGCCGGCCACCACACGATGTTCGGCGCCGCGGACGCGAGTCCGGGCACGGTTGCGATCCGTCGTGGCGCCACGGTGATCGCGCCGGTCTCGTCGACGGCGGCGAAGTAGAGATCGTACTCGCTCCCCGGGTGCCGATCGAACACCCAGACCACACCGAACGACGTCCCATCGGTGGCGACGTTTGGGAACATCGAGCGATCGGCGTGGGTGATCGCGGTGGGCGTCCCTAGCGGCTGGCCGACCGTGGCCGCGGCTCGACTGAGCGGCACGAACATCACATCTTCACGATTGTCGTAGACCAGCCCGATGCGATCCGTGGTCCCGGCGAGCCGCGGGTTCAGCGGAACGAACGGATAGTTGTTGCGGACGACGCTCGATCCGTAGCCTTCGACGACGGCATACTTGCCGGCCTCCGCCTCGTCCTGGGTGTAGACCACGAGCCATTGCGGCGGCATCGAGACGACGGCTCCGAACAGGGCCGGCGGCAACGGATCGCTGCTGTCGATCCGGATCGGAGGTGCGGTTTCACCGCCGCCAACGTAGCGACGGACGAGCCGGAGATCGCTGGTTGCGGGCTGGAACGACAGCAGACCGATCGTGCTGGCCGGCTCGAGCACCGCTCCGGTCAATCCGGTCGTTTCCGACGGCGGATCGACCTCGACGTTGTAACCGGGTACACCGCCACTGGAGATCGTCGCCATCCGCAGCTCGGAGGGCTTCCACGCGATCAGCGTATCGGTGCCCGTCATCGTGAACATGATCGCCATCGATCCGACGGGTCCAGCGATCGTTCCGAGCGGCGAGACCAGCCCATCCTGGTCGATCTCGAGCAGCGCGAATTCACTGTCATCGACGTTGTTGATCGCGAGGACGTGCTCGGACGTGCCGCCGACACCCGGGTTGAGAATGTCGATCGCGCTCACGGTCCCTGCACCGAGCGTGAACGGCGGGGGACCGTCAAACACGTCATCGGGCCCGCACACGCCATCCGCGAAGCAGATCTCACCGTCCGGACAGCGATCGGTCTCCGAACATCCGAGCCGTTTCGCCGGCACGGGATCGAAGCATCCGGCCGCCACGAGCGCGGTCGCCACCAGCCAGCGAGGCCGCATCAAAACACACCTCGGATCGCAGCACCGGCGCCGCTGCCCGTGACCGTGGGCGCCACGATCGTTCGCTCGGGCGGCTCGTCGTCCAGTCCCAAGATCAGCACGATCGCACCGGTGACCACGAGCGCGCCGCCGATCGACGCTGCGACGACCGAGCGGGTCTCGGCGGTCTGTCCCTGGGAGAACTTCGCGAGCTCGCCATCCGTCCAGAACGGTCCCTCGTACTCCATCAGCTCGCGCTCGTAGCTGTAGGCGTCGATCCCGTACTTGATCCCGACGCCAACCACCACCAGGCCGACGCCACCGATGGTGGCCCCGATGATCTTCATGGTTCGCGCGCGCGCCTTGCGCGTCTCGCGGGCCTCCTCCTGACGCGTTCGCTGCTCGGCGAGCCGGCGCTGCTCGGCTTGCTTGCGCTCGTCCTGCTGTTTGAGGCGCAGCGCTTCGGCGCTGTTCGCTGCGTCGAGCTCGCGCGTGAGCGTCGCGACGTATTCCGCAGCCTCGTTGACGCGATCTCCGCGCGGCTCGTCGGCGATGTAGCGCTTGAACCGCTCGATCGCGGCGGCGCGGTTGCCCTTGCGCTGGTAACACAGCCCGATGTTGAACTGCAGCAACGGTCTGGGCGCCCGCCGATACGCGTCCTCGAACTGTTCGATCGCACGGTCGTAGCTGCCGGCGGCGAAGAACGCCTCACCTTGTTTGTAGTGCGCCTCCGCCGCTTGCAGGTCCTCCGCCGAGGGCTGCGCGGACGCGATGCCGCCTGCAAACGTGATGAATAGCGCGATCAACAGCGCGGCTCGACGCGCGATCCCAAACTCGAGCACAGCAGCGATCATTGATATGGATTTCCGGGATCACCGCGCTTGATCGGCGGTGCTGGGTTGGCCGGCGAGCTCGTTGGTGGTCGTGGCGTCGACTGATCGCGCTTGGGTGGTGTGCGCGTCGCGTCCGCGCGGCGTGGCGGTGTGCGCGTCGCCGGCGCGCGCTTGATCGCCGCGAGCTCGACTTGCTGCGTGCGATCGCGATCGGGCATCACCACCACGACCTTCGGTGTGTAGCCGGCGCGCTTGAGCGTGAACCGCAGATCGGTCGAGCTCCGGGGCACGCTGGTTGTGTACGGGGTGACGCCGATCTTGACCACGTCCGACTCGCGGTAGATTTCGGCACCGCTGGGCGTGCTCTCGATCGTGATCGCGACCGTCTCGGCCACATCGAGCGGGGGCTGCGCATCAGCGATCGCTGGCGCGGTCGCTGGCGTGGTGTTGCCAGGTGGTGGACTGATCAGCGCAGCGCGGTCGCTAGAGCCTGACGACCGCCCGAAGTACACGATGCTTCCCGCGAGCGCGACGACGACCGCCCACACTCCGGCGATCGCCAGCACGGGGGGATTGAACGTGCGCTTGGGCGGCGAGCTCGCCTCGCCCGATGGTGCTGCGGTCTCTTCGAGGGGGTTCGCCGGCCGCGGGTCTGCCCGATCGAGGATGCCTTTGAGCGCGGCGTGGGTGGCAAAGCTCCGTTCGCGCGTCGGCGTGCGAGTGATGGTGCGTACGATCGGCGCGGTGGGAGCGACCGGCGATGGCGTGATCGGGCTGGTCGGATCGGCAGGGCGCGCGATCGGTGTCGTGGATGCGCCAGGTCGTGCGATCACCGGCGTGACCGGACCGCCAGTATTCGCCGAACCGAGGCTCGCCGGTGGATTCGAATGGGTATGGGTCTGGCGCAGTTCCGGAGGGCAGTAGCGCGCCACCAGCGCCGCAAGGTCGCGCGGATCCGGGGTCTGCTCGAGATTGTAAA
>JBFWXW010000113.1:0-16688 GCA_050187075.1 Kofleriaceae bacterium
GCTGGTGCCGAACGCGCCGGTGCAACCAGAGGCGGTAATGGAATCTCTTCGAGCTCGTTGCTATCGAGCTCGACCGACGAGACCTCGTCCTTGCGAAGCGATTTGCGGGTGGGCGGTGGACGGGTCGGTCCCTTGGTTCGCCCCGCGGCCATCGAGGTGGGCGGCGGTGCCAGCGTTCCCAGGTCATCGTCGTCCTTCATGAACACTCCGCTGGTGTCCGACGGCACATCGATCGTTCCCGAGCGGCGATTCTGGAACGCCGGATCGACCTCGGCGTGACTGCGGCCGCGCGCGCCGGGTGCCGCGATCGAGGTCTGCTCGGTCACGCTCGCGGTGGCCTCGTCTTGCGTATCCTCGTCGGAGCCCGGATCACCGGAGAACCCGGCCGGCGACTTGACGGGAGGGCGTTGCGCCTCGGCGAGCAGCTCGTCCACGCGCGGTAACCCCGGCGCCTCGGTGCGAAGCTTTGTCAGCGCGTCGATCGCTGCGGCGTGGTCACCCTTCCGAAACAGCGCCTCGGCCTTGAGCAGCTTCGCCGCGACCGATTTGTGATCGAGGTCGAGCACGACCCGGACCTCGGCGAGCACCTCGTCGTACCTGCGCAACGCAAGCAGTGCTTGTGCGAGCACGACGCGGCCCTCCACGGTCGTCGGACGACCGAGCAGCCCAAGGCGACAGATCTTCACTGCCTCCTGGTATTGCCCAGCGCTGACGAGCGCTTGACCTTTCGCGACGAAGTCGCTGTCCGACACGGCTAGCCGATGTTAACCCACGCCGGTCGGGGTCGGCGAATCAGGCCCGCCGGTCTTAGCTCCCTCGAAGATGCTCGACGCGGCGCCCGGCGCCCAAGCCCTATAGACGAGCGTTTTCGGCGGCAGTTTCCTCGAGCGAGGCCGAATCAGGGAGGCCCGGCATCTGCGCGCCGCGGACCCGCGCTTCATCGACCATCATCCAGAGCTTGCCCTGGCGCTCCCACGTCTGCATCGAATGGGTTTCCCGCAGCGTGCCCTCGGAATCGAGGTACCATGACAGCTTGACGTGGACCTTGGCTTCCCGAGGTCCGCGTGTATCGACGCGTACAATCTCGTAGTCGATGATCTTGAGATCTTCCGCACGCTGGTCCATGTCATCGACGAACTGCGATCGCTGCTCGGGCGGGATCCGCGTCGCTGCGTTGGCAAACCGTTGCCAGCGCACACCCTCGTTGAACGACCGGATCGATTCCGCGAGCGTATCGGAGTCTCGCTGTGGCGCACCGCATCCAGCCGCCGACAGCGGCAACACCACGAGCACAGCCAACAGGATCGGTCTCATACGGCACCTTCATTTCCCGCGCGTTTTCTGCGCACGGCTTTGATCGCTTCAAGGTCTTTCGCGCCGAGCTCACGGGTGAGGATCAATCCAGCGGCGAACGTGGCGGCGACGATCCCCGCCTCGACCAATGACATCAGCTTGCCGTGGAGGGGAAGCATCCGTCCCACGGCGATCGCGACGGCACTTGCCGCCCCGATCCGGATCGCACTCAACAGCGGCAGAAACGCCTCGAATCGCCGCCGCATCACCAATCCCGTCGCCAAGGCGCCCACGATCATCGCGCCGCCGGTCACCGCGGCGGCAACCTCCAGCGTGCGGTTCGCTTCGATCGCCAGCGGGATGGCGATGTAGTTGCCGATCGCCGCGAGCCCGATCGTCACGGCAGCCGCAACGATCGTCGATCGCGTCGCCCCGGCGCTGTTGAGAATGGTGCTGTTGATCGCCAGGATCGAGAACGCGACGTTGCCCAGCGCGAGCCACGGCAGCGCGGGTCCGCCGAGATGTGCGAAGTCGGGAGCGTAGATCACGCCGAGGATGTCGACCGGATTTGCAGCCATCACGACAGCGATCGCGAGCGCGAAGATCAACGAGTAGCGGACCGTGACCTGGATGTAGCTCTTGGTGGTCTCGCGGTCCTCGGTGAACGTCGAGCGCGAGACCAACGGGAACACCACGAACGTGACCGCGATGATCGCCTGGTACGACAATCGCGCGAGGTTCTGGACCGCGGCGTAGTATCCGGTCTGAACATCCGCGAGCTCGCTCGGATCGGGCCGGTAGCCGCTGAGCTTGGCCGCCCATGGGATCACCTGGTCGAGCGAGCTGCCGAGCTGCGCCGCGTGCTGGGTGAAGTACTCGCGAGTGGTCAGCTTGATCAGGATCCCGTCCACGAACATCGTCGCGTTGAACAGCGTCAGGAACACCGCCACCCGCGCGAAGAAGCTGAGCAGCGGCCGTACCGCGATTCGATCAGCGGGGTCGCTCCGCCCCGGCAATCCGACCCACACGACCGCCGCACAGAACACGATCCCGACCGCCACGACCCACCCTGCGAAGATGCCGAACACCCCGAGCCCGACGAACGCCATGCCGAGCATGCCGATGACGCGCGAGGTGGCATTGGTGATGTCGAGGCCGGCTTGCTTGTGAAACTGACGGAGGCCGTTGGCCGTCCCGATGAACACCGCATAGAACGCGTTCCCGGCGATGATCAAACCGGCGAGCATCAGAGGCGCGGTCTTCTCGCTATCGAACGAGCCGTCGAGCCGCCACGCCACGATCGGCGCTGCGGCGATGAACAGCACGGCGACCACCAGGCCGAGGCGCAGATGCATGCGCAGCCCTGCGAGCTGAACGCGCCGCGCCTGCTCGGGATCCTGCGCCGAGAACCGCGAGACCGTCTGGATCGTCCCGGTGATCAGAACGTTGTTGACGAATGATGTGATCGCGTTGACGACCGAGTAGCTGCCCCACGCAGCGCGCGTCAGCATGCTCGGCAACCGGAACTGGATCACCAGCCCGGCGAACATGAAGTAGAACTTGGCGAACGCGATGTAGATGACGCCGCGCCCGGCCCCGACCGCCTGAGGCGTACTCCCGCCTGCCGCGGCACCGCGGTCGTCCCGACGCGGCGGTTCGCTGGTGCTCATCGATCGGTCTTCTCGGCGTATCACGCGCGTCATCGAGCCGGCAAGTTTCGTGGAGTTGCGCGGTGATCGCATCCGTTCACGAGCCGGATTGACGCAGTCGCGCGTGTGCGGCGAAACGGAGCGTCCCGGCACATGTTTCATGGAATGCGATCGCGTCCCGTTAACCGCGGCGCTCGCACTCGACCCGCGCGGCAAACACGGGCTCTTCTCGCGCCAGACCTAAACGGGAGTCCGCAGCATGCAATCGCTCAAGCCGCTATGTCTGTTTGTGGCCGTCGTCGCCGGGTGTTCGGAGCCCGAGCCCGGCCGAACGCTCACCCCGGTAGCTCATCATGGCACCGAGCCCGACCACGACGGAGTACCGATCATCGATCGCGTACCCGCGTCCAAGCACATGACGCTCGTCGGTACCACCGACTTCGGCTCGACGGAGCCCCTGGCGTTCGGGGACATCTCGGTGCACAACCAGCACGCGTATCTCGGCGGCTACGAATGTGGTCACGGGATCCACGTCGCCAACGTGACCCAACCGGCGAACCCGGTCCCGCTGCCCGAGTTCGGCGGTCATCCCGAGACCAACGCCGAGGACGTCGTCGCGCTCTCGATGCATACGCCCCATTTCAACGGCGACGTGCTCGTGGCGGGTCTCCAGGCCCGCTGCGGCGATGGCACCGGCATGCGCGGGCTCGAATTGTGGGATGTCACGACGCCGGCGGCACCTGCCCTGCTCGGGTTTTACGACGTGCAGTACGGCGGCGGCGTTCACGAGTTATCGGTGTTCAAGCGTGCAGGCCGGGTCTACGTGCTGGCGCTCGCGATCCTGTCCGAAGCCAGCGCGATCGAGCAAGGCGTGACCCCTGCGCCGGGCGACGTCCGGATCATCGACATCACCGACCCGCGCCACCCCGTTCAGGTCAGCGACTGGGGCGCGCGCAAGAACGCCGGACTACAGGTCGGCGACGATCTGTTTGGCCCGCCGTGCACCGACGGTACGCCGACCTGCCGCTGGGTAAACTCGGGCGGCTATCCGGCGACGTTCGGCCACAGTGGCTCGGTCAGCAACGATGGCAAGACCGCGTACATCGCGTACTGGGATGCCGGGATGATCATCCTCGACATCAAGAACCTTGCGCATCCCAAGCTGATCGGACGCGGCAAGGTCCCGAACAGTCAGGAGGGCGATACCCACTCGGCGATCGCGATGCCGCGATTCAACGAGACGATCGCGATCACGACCGACGAGGACTTCTCGCCTCCGTTCAACACCGAGGGCGAGACCGATGACATCTGGGGCTACGTGCGGATCTGGAACATCAGCTATCCCGGGTTGCCATTCCAGCTCGCGAAGTTCGCGACGCCGCACAGCAAGCAGAACCGCACCGACGGCACCTACGCGGTCCACAACCCGGTGGCGATCGGCCCGTTGCTGTTCCTGTCCTGGTACACCGACGGCATTCGCGTGCTCGACCTGAGCCTGCCCGTGTTGCCCAGGGAGATCGCGTATCACGAAGCGCCTACCAAGCTCGCGGGCCCCTCGGGCCCCGAGACCTGGACGGTCACCGGCTTCTGGGGCCTCGACGTCAAGCTGCCCTACGTCTACGCGAGCGACTTCCAGCGCGGCTTGTTCATCTTCAAGGTGGCGCCGTCGGTCGAAGCCGCCGCTGTTCATTAGCGACCGCTCTAGAACGCGAGCAGCTGCAAGGACGCGGCGCACGTGCGGTGCGTGAGCACCGAAGCCCGCAGCCGTTCTACTGGAAGCGCTTCTCGAACAGCGGCATCACGCAGGTCGTGTAGGCCCCACAGTCGGTCTGCGTCAGGCAGCTACGAGCCTGATCGACGCTGCCCCGTTGCTCGTCAGTCATGTTCGCCACGAGCTGCTGGCAGGTCCGCGCGATCGCGTCGTCCTTGCTGTCCTCGGCCCACTCGCCCTTGGCGATCGCGATCACGCCATCTCGATCTGCTTTCACCTTCTCGGCGATGCCGGGTGGCTGATCGTACTTGGCGCGGGCATCGACGAGGGCCGGAATGTACTGATCGGTGCATTCGCGGTTCCTGGTGAACAGCTGGACGCACAGCTGGTGATCGTCGCCGCCTTGTGCGGTGGACGCCGGAGCGGCCTCCGAGGCACTCCCACACGCAGCGGCGAACGGAACGAGCACAGCAACCAAGAGCATCGAACGCATACAATCTCCTTGGTCCGCAGCTGCGGACGGCAGTGGCCGGGCTGGGCCCGGTTACGAATCGTGCGGCATCCGGCGAACGCCGACCGCAACGAGAATCCAGGTGATCACGGTGATCCCGCCGCCGAGCACGAGGTTCGAGCACGACTCGGCGAATCCTCCGAGCAACGGTACGAGCGGTTCGGCGCTGGCCTGGGGAACGTCCATCACGTACCGGCAGGTCGCGATCAGCCCGGCGACGAACCCGGTGATCGACGCAATCACGAGTGCCCAGGTGAGCGCTCGGATGATCGACAACCTGTGCGGATCTGCGTTGCGCGCAAATCGCACCGCGGTCGCGACGATCACGATCCCGAGCGCGGTGAGGACGTACATGTTGAACCCGCCGGCGCGAAAAAAGTCGATCATGGTCTCGGGAGGGCAAACGCGCGAGTCGGCCGCGCGTGACAGCGAGTCGTTGATAAATCGTGAACGCGGCGGCGAGCCGGCGGATGTTCGATAGTTGCGCGAAAACTTGTCACGACGTCGGCGGTAAGACGTTCTGCTGGCATGGAAGCCGATGACCCCGCCTGGGTCGACCGCCTGCGGGCGGGACAGCCGGCGGCGTTCGACGCGGTGTTCGCCGCGTATCATCGGCGGGTCTATGGCTACCTCGTGCGAATGACCCGACGGCGCGACGTCGCCGAGGATCTGATGCAGGAGGTGTTTCTGCGGCTCGCTCAGCACGCTCGCCGCCTCGAGCCCGACACGCGGCTGTCGGCATGGCTGTTCACCGTCGCCCACCGCGTGTTCGTGAGCTGGGGTCGAGCGCAGGCGGTCCGCGCGCAACTCGCTGGCGACCTGCCGGCTGCCGATCCAGCGGGAACGGACCAGACACCACACGAAGCCCTGGCGGCGTCCGAGACCCAGCGCGCACTGGAGCGTGCGTTCGGTGAGCTGGCGCCGGCGTACCGCGAGGTCGCGCTCCTGGTGGGTGTCGAGGGGATGTCGCCGATGGAGGTCGCGAACATCCTCGGCGTCAAACCCGACGCGATTCGCCAGCGACTCTCGCGCGCACGCGCCCAGCTCGCGCACGCTCTTGGAGACCACGCCCCTGCGATCAGGAGATCCTCATGACGATCGACGACGATGCCACCCAGCTCGGCGCGCTCGCCCGCCAGCTTCAGCCAATCGACCCCGACACCACCACCGCCGAGCAGATCGCACGATCCGCGCGCGATCAGGTCGGGCGGCGCCCACCGCTGCGGCGGTTCGTCGAGCCGATGCTCGCGACGATCGTCGTCACGGCCTACGTGCTGTGGATCTACGTCAAGCTGCGCGAGGCGTTCGGTCTCTGACCAGCGCCATCAGGTGCCGGGGGCGCGGCAGGCCATCTCCCGCTATTGGCGTCGCGGTTTGGTCACGACCAGGTGCGCCTGCTTGTCCTTGTCGACGTAGCCAAACCGGAACGGCAGCTTGCGCTTCTTCTGGCTGTTCCACAGCTCGATGAACGCTTCGTCGTTCTTCGAGTCCTGAGAGCCCTCGAGAAACGCGCCGGTGTAGCGACCGTAGGTCACTTGCACCATGCCCGCGGCGCGCGCATAGCGTGGCGGGATGCCGGTGGAGTCCGACAGCATCCACGCAAGGTTGTCGAGCAGGTAGTTGCGGATCAACGAGAAGTCAGGGCGCCACAACAGATAGCTGCCACCCTTGGTCAGCACGGTGACCTTGCCCTTACGCTCCAGATGACGCTTGAGCTGCGGGTTCTTGGTCATGTAGTCGTCGCCGAGATTCCAGCCGAAGTGGCGGTGAACGCGTCGTGTGGTCTCGCCCGGCCGCTTGTACTGGATCTCGACATTCGCGAACGCGTGCGAAAACGTCGGCGGCTCCCAGTCGTGCTTGAGGCTCGTGCGCTTCGCGTTGCCCTCCGCATCGATCGCGTCGATCTCGGCTTGATCGAAGTAGTGGATCTGGCCGGTGTCGTCGAGCTTGAAATAGCGCATCGACACCGGCTCGAACCCCGCCGCCACCAGCCCGATCAAGAATGACGAAACCTGTCCAGGCAGATCATTTCGCTGCTGCGCCGAGAGGTTGACGCTGGTGTTCGATCCGACCGAGATCAACCCGCCGATCTCGGTGCGCAATGCACCGAGGCTGAGGTCGATCGCTTCAACGTCGAGCGTGCGCAGCCGGCGGGGATCGCCGGCCATCTCGAGCGAGATCGTGGTGATCTCGGTGGCGTTGGGGAACGCGACCAGCGCGGACAACAAGTCGCCGCCTCCGAATGGATAGACCACCGTGGTCGGTGCGTCCGCCGGGACCACGGCATCAAACCAGGGCCGCGCGCGCTCGAAGTACTGCGTACGAAACGCGGTGAGGCGGTCGAGGATCGACTTGCAGTGGCGGTCGACGATCTTGGTGAGCCGCTCGGTGCGCCTGGCATCGCCCTTGGTAAACGGCTCGGGCAGCGGTTGATCCGTGGCGCCACATGCCGCGACCCGATACAGCAGCCTCGCGTCATCGATGAAGTCACGGCCCTCGGCCACCGGCGCTGGCTCCTGCACGGCGGTGGGCGGTGTGGGCTCGGCTGGCGTCGGGATCGCGACGGACTGGACCGGCGCGATGGGCTGTGCCGAGCCACTGCCTGCGGTCGCCGCGGCCGTGCTGGGCTCGATCTTGGTGGTTGGTTGCGACCCGCCGCCACACGCGGCGGCGCTCGCGACCAACATCGCGAGCCACGATCGCGACCACCCAGCCGTCATCGCTGGGTGAAACGCTCCACCCGTCCGGCGTATTTTGATCATCTCGCCACCGCCGGTTCGTACATCTTGTCCAGCAAGCTCGCGTACTTGGTCTCCACGACCTTGCGCTTGACCTTGAGGCTCGGCGTCAGCTCGCCTTCATCAACGCTCAGATCTTTCGGCAGCACCGTGAACTGCTTGATCGTCTCGTACTGCGCGAGGGTCTTGTTGACCTCCTCGAAGTACGGGGCGAGCAGCGCCTTGAGCTCGGGGGTCTCGACCACCTCGCGGTAGCTCTTGCCGTTCATGCCATGGTCCGCGGCCCACTTCATCGTGGCCTCTTCATCGACGGTGACCAGCGCCGTCACGAAGTTGCGACGATCGCCGTGCACGATCACCTGACTGATGAACGGGCAATGAGCCTTGAGCTTGCCCTCGATCGACTGCGGCGCGATGTACTTGCCACCCGAGGTCTTGATCAGATCCTTCTTGCGGTCGGTGATCTTGAGAAACCCCTTGGCGTTGAGCTCGCCGATGTCGCCGGTGCGCAGCCAGCCATCGGCGGTGAGCGCCTCCGCGGTCTGCTCGGGGAGGTTGTGATAGCCCTGCATCACGCCCGGGCTGCGGATCAGGATCTCGCCGTCCTCGGCTGCGATCTTGACCTCGGTGCCCGGCATCGGCAGCCCGACCGTCCCGAACTCGTAGTCGGTCTCGCGATTGACGAAGCTCGCGGCGCTCGATTCGGTGAGCCCGTAGCCCTCGAGGATCAAGATCCCGCACGCGTGGAAGAACTCGGCGATGTCACGCGACAGCGGCGCCGAGCCGGAGATGAAGTAGCGCACGCGTCCGCCAAACCGCGCCTTGATCTTCGAGAACACCAGCTTGTCGGCAAGCCTGAGCTGCAGCGCGAGCGCCCCCGACGGCTGCTTGCCTTGCTGGCGCAGCCGCGAGCCGCGTGTTCCGACCGCGACCGCCCACTCGAAGATCTTCTGCTTCAACCCGCCCTGCTTCGCTCCCGCGAGCACCTTGTTGTAGACCTTCTCGAAGATCCGCGGCGCGGCCGCCATCATCGTCGGCTTCACGACCGCGAGGTTGTCGATCAGCTTGGGGATCCGTCCGTCGACGGCGGTGACCGATCCGGACACGATGTGGCCGGCCATCAGCACCTTGCCGAACGAGTGCGCCATCGGCAGCCACAGGTACTGCACGTCGTCGGGCCCCCACAGCTTCACCGCTTCGATCGCGTCGGCGGTGTAGGCCCAGCACTCGTGGAGCAGCCGCACGCCCTTTGACCTTCCGGTGGTTCCCGAGGTGTAGATCAGCGTCGCGAGGTGATTGCCCTTGATCCCGGCCACCACATCATCGACGGCGCGGGGATCCTTTGCCAGGTGTGCGGCGCCGTCGGCCTCGAGCTCGGACAGGGTCTTCACCCAGCTGTCACCGCTGTGCGCACCGTCCATCAAGATCACGTGCTGGAGCTGGGGCAGCTGCGCGCGGTGCGCCAGCAGCTTGGCGAGCTGCGCGGTGTCCTCGACGAACGCGAACCGCGCACCGGAGTCCGACAGAATGAACGCGCACTCGTCCGGGAGCGTCGACGGATAGACCGTGGTCGTCGCACCGCCCGCCGCGAGGATCCCGAGGTCCGCGAGCAGCCACTCGACGCGCGTGCTGCACAGCAGGCCGACGCGGTCCTCGCGCGCGATGCCGAGCGCCAGCAGTCCCGCAGCGATCGCCTTGACGCGTTCGTACGCCTGCCGCCAGGTCATCGACCGCCACGCGTCACCAACTGGATAGCGATACGCTTCGCGATCCGGCGTGTCTTGTACGCGCCGGGCAAACAGCTGCGCGATCGAGGTGGTCTTTCGGTTGAGGCTCTCGGGCGCGGTGGACTCGGACATGAACCGAAACTATGCCCGCACGAGCCAACCGCCTGCAACGCCGGCGCGGTAACGTCGAGGGGTGACGCTCGATGCCCGGGACTGGATCGACGCGCTCGCAACTGCGTGGCGAACGGAGCGCATGGCCGCGCGCGCCAAGGTGGCGCTCGAGCGCTCGGGGCGCCCGCTCAACGAGCGCGTCCTGCTCGGCGTCGCGCTGGCGAACCTGCGGATCGTCGACGAGCAATCGGCGTCGCGCGATCGAGCTCGGGTCTGCGTGGCGGTTCCTCCCACGATCGATCTCGACAACCTGCGGATCGGCCCGGGCGATCCGGTGCGGCTGTGGGCGGAACATCCCGACGAGGAGGCCGCCGTGCGTGGCGTGCTCGAGCGCCGGGAAGAACAGACCCTGTGGCTGATGCTCGACCGTCCGGTCGATGAGATCGATCGCAACTACGCGCTCGACCCCGAGGCGCCCGAGATCACGTTCGACCGCGGCGACGTCGCGCTCCAGCGCGCCAAGGCCGCGCTCGGCAACTCCGATCTGGCACGGCTCCGCGATGTCGCCTGCCTGGTCAGGCCGCAACGCCCTCTCGCCCCGGTCACCTGGACGCCACTCGACGCGTCGCTCGACGAGCGGCAGCGAGCGGCCGTCGACGTCGCGCTCCGCACCGGTGACATCGCGGTCATCCATGGTCCACCTGGGACGGGCAAGACGCGAACGCTGGTCGAGCTGATCCGCCAGCGCGTCGCGCGCGGCGAGCGCGTGTTGTGCGCGGCGCCTTCGAACACGGCCGTCGACAACCTCGCGATGCGACTCGCCACGACCAGCCTCCGCGCGGTCCGGCTCGGCCATCCGGCGCGGATCGCTCCGGCGCTCCAGGCGCTGATGCTCGATACACAGGTGGACGACGACGGCGCCACCAAGCTCGCACGCGAGTGGCGGGATCGCGCCCGCCAGCTCCGCCGCATGGCTGCCGGCCGTCATGGCGAGCCGGCCCGGGAGCTGTGGCTCGAGGCTCGTGCGCTCGACCGCGATGCCTCGCGCGAGCTCGCCAACGCCGAGCGCGCGATCCTCGATCGCGCGGACGTCGTGCTCGCGACCTGCGTCGGCTGCGATCACCCGTTGCTCGGTGACACCGTGTTCGACGCCGTCGTGGTGGACGAGGCGGGTCAAGCCGCGGATCCGCTGCTCATGATCGCGCTCGCGCGTGCCAAGGTCTGCGTGCTGGCAGGGGATCAGCACCAGCTCGGCCCGGTCGTGATCGGCGGGCCCGCGGTCGAAGCGACCCTGGGCACGACGGTGTTCGAACGGCTCGCCAACGTCGCGAACGGAGCCGACGACGCCAATGGCGACCCGACACCGACGATGGTCATGCTCGAGCAGCAGCATCGGATGCACGAGCAGATCATGGCGTTTCCGTCGCGCGCGCTGTACGGCGGCCGGCTGCGCGCTTCACCTGGCGTCGCGGCGCATCGCCTCGCGGAGATCGGCGTGATCGACGATCCGCTGCGCCCCGCGCCGGTCTGGCTCATCGATACCGCGGGCAAGGGCTGGCTCGAGCAACGCACCGACTTCGACCCCGGTGGCTCGCTCAACAACATGCCGGCGTTCCATTTCGACCCGAGCACGTTCAACGCCGGTAACGCCGAGCGGGTCGCCGCGGAAGCCCGCCGGCTGCTGTCGCGCGGGCTCGCTCCCGACCGCGTCGCGGTGATCGCAGCCTATTCGGCGCAGGCGCGCCGGCTTCGCGAGCTGCTGCGTGCGGAGCGCGCCGCTGGCCTGGAGATCGGCACGGTCGACGGGTTTCAGGGCCGCGAGAAGGAAGCGGTGATCGTGGACCTGGTCCGCAGCAACGAGCGCGGCGACATCGGGTTTCTCGCCAACATCCGGCGGATGAACGTGGCGCTCACCAGGGCGCGCAGGTTCCTCCTGGTCGTGGCCGATTCGGCCACCCTGGGCGACCACGAGTTCTACGCGGCATTTCTGCAGTACATCGACGAGCTCGATGTGCACGGCAGCGCATGGAGCGACGACGCACCACCGCTGGATGAACGCGCTATGCTCGAGCCATGAAGGTCCCGGCTCAGCCGAAGGTCATTCTTCGATCATGTCGCGACTACGACCCGGAGCGGATCCGGACGATCCTGCGCGAAGGGCTGCAAGAGCTCGGGCTCAAGCCATTTGGACGGACGCTGGTGAAGCCGAACCTGGTCGCCGCCGGACCGTGGTTTCCCCACGCGTACACCCGGCCGGAGTTCGGCGAAGGCATGTTGCGTGCGCTTCGCGACGTCACGGACCCGAGCGCGCCGCCGACGGAGCTGGCGGTCGGAGAGCGTTGCGGCATCACGGTGCCGAGCCGCGTCGCATTTCGCGAATCGGGCTGGGAGGCGATGCTCAAGCGCCTCGACGTGAAGCGGTATTTCTTCGAGGAGGAGCAACAGGTCGAGATCCCGCTCAGCCATCCGCGGCGGCTGCGTGACTACCTGTTCACCCCCGAGCCGGTCGCGCGCGCTGACTTCTTCGTGAACTGCCCCAAGTTCAAGGCGCATCCGTGGACGACGGTGACGTTTTCGCTCAAGCAATACATCGGCATCCAGGACGACCGGCATCGGTTGATCGATCACGATCACAAGCTCAACGAGAAGATCGCCGACCTGCAGCACATCATCCAGCCGCAGTTCATCGCGATCGACGCGATCACCGCTGGTGAAGGCCGCATGCTCACGCCGATGCCGTTCCCGCTCGGCATGATCATCATGGGCAACAGCCAGGTCGCGTTCGATGCGGTGTGCTGCCAGATCATCGGCGTCGATCCGATGTCGGTCGATCACATCCGCCTCGCCGCGGAGTACGGCTTCGGCACCACCGACCTCGCCAACATCCAGATCTCCGGCGACCTCACGCTCGACGAAGCGAAGCACCGCGCGAAGGGGTTCAAGGTCGGGCTGATCCGGGTCGAGAAGTACTTCGAGGGGACCAACATCACCGCGTACGCCGGACCTCCGCCAGAGGCCGAAGCTGGCGACTACTGCTGGGGCGGATGCCCGGGGGCGATCGAAGAAGCGATCGAGATCCTTCGCGTGTTCGACAAGCAGACCGACACGAAGCTGCCAAAGCTCCACGTCGTGTTCGGCGCGTATGCAGGTGACATCGACGCCAAGCCCGGCGAGAAGGTGATCTTCATCGGCGATTGCGCAACGTGGAAGGGCTCGCTCCACGGCAAGCTGGTCGAGATCAAGAACATCTACAAGGACCGCAGCACCCTCGATCCGTACAACGTGCGCGGCGAGGACGTGCTCGAGAAGATCGCCAAGACGCGGGGCAAGCTCAAGGCCGACGTGATTCGCCTGGAGGGCTGCCCGGTGTCCGTGGCCGAACAGGTGCTCGCGCTGGTGGGTGTCGCTCCCGGCGTGAAGAACCCTTATTTCGATCGGACGAACATGTTGAAATTCACGCGCGCCTATGTGGGCTGGAAAGCACGGATCACGCTGAACAAGCTGCAACGGCGGCGCTATCAGCAACACGGTGCGTTCCAGGCGCGCGGACAAGCAGCTCCCGACCTCGCAGGAGGTGCGAGGTGATCGCTCCCGGGTGGCTCCCACCGCCTGGTCCCGGCACCCGCGCTCGCCGGCGTACTCCCCCCTACATCCGTTCGCGAAACCGACGCGGATCCTCCAGAGCGCTTCGCCGCGTCGCGGGGGATACTGGAGGCATGCTCTTCGATCAGCCACGGGAGCTTCCGGTTGCCACCATTCGACGTGCACGCGGCGCGGCGGTCGAGTTGCTTGTCGGTGACTTTCGTCGCTGGCTGGGTGCACGCTGGCTGTGGTTGCGGCCGCGAACGGTCCCCGTGCTCGCCGCGATCGCCGGGATGTTCGCCATGCTTCATTCGGTGAGCTATCTCGCGCGACCGTTCGACCGCTCGGCCGCGACCGCGATCGAAGCGAGCACCCCGGCCGAGCAGGATGCGCCCGCGTGTGCACCGTCCGGTCCATCGACGGTCGTTCTGCGAACACGCTAGGTTGATCCATTCGCGGGCGCTTGGCGTCCTGCTCAGGGCTGGATCGCGCATCCCTTGACCGAGTCGATCAGCAGGTCGTCACGCGCGGGCCCATCCGCGGCGCGACAGATCATCACTTGCGATGCCGGTCGCGGAAGCGCGATCTTGTACTGGGAATAGTTCGGCGTCGTCACCTGGACCGTTTTCACCATCTGCCAGTCCCGGCGGTACGCGCCGGGGTCCTTCACGAACACGTTGAACGTGCCACCCGTGCCGCAATATCCACCCTGACATGGCGACGCACCACACGCGTTGCGCGTGGGCTTCGCGATGACTTCGAGCCCGGCGAGCAGAAAGCCTCGGTTGAGCGGGAACGTGAAGTAGAGGCACCCGGTCACCGGATAGTCACGATTGTGGCTGAGGTTCTGGACGCCGATGCGGGTGTCGTAATCGAGGCCCGCGCCATGGCCATCTTCGGCCCGCGCCGAGCTCGGGTTACACGAGTGCTTGTGCCACTGGCCCCTGCTGATGCCCGGGAACGCGGTCGCGACTCTCGTGGGAAATACTCGATTGCACTGGCGCCCATAGGCGGTATCAGCAGCGGAAGTACTCGCCGAGGTCATCAGGATTCCGGCCGCAAACATCAATCCCGCGATCGCTACGTTGGCTCGCATTGTCTACCTCCGCGAACCAGACTGCCGCAGAACCTCCCACAGGCCGATAACACGCCGATGTCACTGCAGCGTCGGCAGGCCACACCAAACGCTCGCCTGGCTCCGCGCTCCGCGCTCGTCGCGGATCGGCACGCGTCACGCGCACGTACACGATCAGACGCGCGGTCCGCCCGAACATGCGCGGACAGCGAACCGAATCAGTTCGCGAGCACCGTGACGTTGGTGATCGTGCCGGCGATCAGCGGAATCTCACCCGTACCGATCGCGCCGCCCGCCACCGAGAGCGCCGTGGTCCCGCCACCGACGTCGACATTGGGAAAGAACACCTCGTGACCGGTGTTGCCGGCCGCCCAGCTCGCGGCCGCGATCGCCTGCGCGGCATCGTGATTCGCGGCCAGTGACACCGCGCGCGGTGTGCCGTCGACGTGGACGAACACGTGCGCCTTGGTCGCATCGAACGTCAGCCCGGCGTTCTGAAAGAACGTGGTCCGGCGCGCATCCGTGAATGCACGGGCGCTGAAAAATCCGCCCGCGAGGACCTCGGCGTGGTCGACGAACGCGATCGCAGGCGTCGTGTACGTCGAGGGTGGAGTCGTGCATGACGACATCGCGGTGGGCTGCGTGATGATGATCTTCGTCGTCGTCGATGCGCGCGAGACACACAGATCGAACCGGCCGTTGGGCGCCGTGGTGTCCATGCCGCCATCGCCTTCCTCGGTCCACGTGGCTTCGTTGATCCCGCAGAAGCTGGCATCGGTGTCCCAGTCGACGTATTCGCCGGTGAGCCTGAGCTGGTCACCGCACGACCCGTTGTCGATGTCCACGGTGATCGCCGCATCGACCGCGCCTCCGCCGTTCCCACAGCAGGCACATGCGAGCAACACGAGCGCGGGGGCGAAGTCCGTAGCGAAGGCCATCCGCGAACGCTACCAAACCCGGCCCGCTGAGGGTACCGCGTGCTTACTTCATGGCTGCCGGGGTCGTGCCATTTGCTGCCAGGGCATCGGGCAAGGTCAGCTCCGCGAGCGCATCCTGGAACTGCACGCGCGCCAGCATGATCTTCTCCTCCTGGTCGACCAGCGCGATCGTGGTCTTCTGCACACGGTTCGAGATGTCGCGCATCTTGGCCTTGAGGTGGGTCATCAGGTCGTTGCCGGTCTTTACCGCTTGCAGCGTGACGATCTGGGCGTGGAGCTCGTCCATCCGCTCCTTGTAGTCATCGAGTCGGCGGCGAAGGCTTCCTTGTTCCTCGGACAGGTCGACGAGGCTGCGATGGATCGCGAGCAGCTTCTTCAGCTGATCCTTGAGCTCGGCGGAGCCTTCGGGGGCTTCGACGTACACCTTCATCATCCCGAGCGTCACGTCGGCATTGAGATCGAGCGTGCGCTGCATCGGAGTCGCCTCGGCGATCTGGATCGTCCTGACCTCATGCGGCTTGAGCTCGATCTGAAACAGATGGGCGTCGCCGATCCGCTCGAATGCGTCCGGCGCGGTCAGCAGCGTCCAGCCCTTGTTGACGGTGTGGCGAATGAACAGCTTCGCCGGGGCGTTGAGCCGGTTGGTGACCGTCAGGGCGCTGCGCTTGATGTGCTGCACCTCCGCGGTGAGCACACCGCGCTGCAGCGTGACCAGGCGCGCCAGCTTGTCGTCCTCCGAGTCATGGCGCTCGATCACGATCTGGCGGTCGAGCGCGAACGGCACCACGGCGGACGCCTTGGGCGGAATCGGCTCGGTGAGCCCTTCGCCGATGAACCGCTCGTTGCCATAGACCGTCACCGGGCCGGTCTCGAGGGTCGAATCGGTGGGGTTGCGGAACCGGACCGCGCGGAACGCGAACTGCTGATTCCCGCGCTCGCTCTCCGCGTCGTAGAGATAGACCACTTCGCCTTCGGTCTGGTCGCGCACCATCGACACCATCGCGCTGGCCCCCTGCTCGACCGTCATCGGGGTGGGGTTGGTGAAGTGGCTCTCGCCGACCGGCTGCGCCTGGAGGTCAGCCGGTTTCGACGCCGAGCTGCGCGCCTGCTGCTCGGAAGGACTCGGCGCTTGTGCCACCAGCCGCACGCGCTCGGCCTGGCCGGGCTCCGCACGCTCGACGATCCTGATCCGCGCCGGCGCGACGCCCTGGTCGATCAACTGATTGCGCACGATGTTCGCGCGATCCTGGGCGCGCTTCACCGCATCGCCGTTGTTTGCGTCCGCGTACGCCTCGATCACGTTGGTCTTGTTCGATCGCGCCAGCTGGGACGTGATCTGCTTCATCTGGTGCT
>JBFWXW010000114.1:0-16658 GCA_050187075.1 Kofleriaceae bacterium
TCTTCCGATCTCGCATGATCGAGACCGTGATCACACTGGGGTTCCTCGCTCAGGTGCTCCGCATCTCGGTGCAGTACGGGCTCGCCGCGATGGGCGGCGCGATCACCGAGCGGGCGGGAGTGATCGATCTCGCGATCGAGGCCAAGCTGTTGTTCGGTGCGTTCGCTGCGGCAGCGGTCGCCTACGCAACCGATTCGCTCGCCGCAGGCATCGCGGCTGGAGTGACCGCGGGTGCGCTCGTCGCCGCGGTGCAGCTGTGGTGCGCGCTCCGGCTCGCCGCCGATCAAGTGATCGTCGGGGTGGGGCTCAACATCTTCGCGCTGGGTGGCACGCGGTTCCTGTTGCAGCTGTTGTTCGGCGAAGGCGCGAACTCGCCGTCGTGTCCGTCGCTGGGCGATGCGGTACTCGAAAATCCGATCGTCTGGCTCGCCGTGCTCGCAGCGATCGCAACGCCGATCGCGATCGCCCGGCTGCGCTGGGGGTTGCGGTTGCGTGCTGCGGGTGATCGCCCTGCCGCGTTGGTCGCCGTGGGGGCATCGCCCGTTCGGTCGCGCGTGTGGGCTGGCCTGTTCGGCGGCGCGCTCGCGGGGGCTGGCGGTGCCCAGTTGTCGCTGTCGATCGGCGGCTTCGTCGCCGACATGTCCAGCGGCAAGGGATACATCGCGCTCGCGATGGTGATCCTCTCGGGATGGCGGCCGACCTGGGCAGCGCTGTGCTGCCTCGGGATCGCGATCGTCGAGGCGCTGGCGATCCAGTTGCAGCTCAGGGGCGCCGGCATTCCGAGCGAGCTCGCATCACTGTTGCCATACGTCTTGACCCTCGTGGTGCTCGCGATCGGTGGTGTGCTGCGGCCACCGCCGCGGGCGCTCGGCAAGCTCGAGTAAGCGATGACGCGGTTCATCCAGCTCGGCACGACGTTCGCGATCGCGCTCGAGCGCCAGGGGGCTTGTCACCGGGAATCGGCTGTCGCGGCTT
The DNA here is from genome assembly GCA_050187075.1 of Kofleriaceae bacterium. Taxonomy (GTDB): domain Bacteria; phylum Myxococcota_A; class Polyangia; order Haliangiales; family Haliangiaceae; genus JABFXX01. The sequence goes on from JBFWXW010000114.1 coordinate 976, forward strand.
CGGGCGCCGTCGCTCACCGGAGGGATCAGCAACTGGCCGTTCTCGGAGCCGATGCACGATCGCGCTGTTATCCTCGCGTCCCATGCCTGATCCCGCTTCGCCGCACTCGCTCGGTCAGATCAACATCGTCGTGCGCGACATGCAGAAGTCGCTCGCGTTCTATCGACTGCTCGGCCTGGTGGTCAAAGAGATCCCGCTGCCCGAGTGGGCGCCGCACCACGCAAACGGCACGACCGCGAACGGCGTGCACGTGGCGCTCGATAGCGTCGCGTATGCGAAGCAATGGAACCCGGGGTTCGACGAGTCCAGGCTCGGCTCGGCGACCACCGCGTTCTTTCATGTCGCGGCGCGCGAGGACGTCGACGCGATCTACGCCCGGATCGTCGAGGCTGGCTACCAGAGCCAGAGCGCGCCCGAGGACGCGTTCTGGGGTGCGCGCTATGCGATCGTCTCCGATCCCGATGGCAACGCGGTGGGCATCATGAGCGCGATCGATCCGGCCAAGCGCCGTCGCCCGCCGCCGCCGCCCGCCGCGTGATCCGTTCGCGCGGCCAGCGACGGCAGCTGCGAGCTACATCTGTTCGGGCGCAGCCAGGCCGAGCAGCGAGAGGCCCTTGGCTAACGTCGCTTGCACGGCTGCGGTGAGCGCGAGCCGGGCGCGGCGCAGGGCAGGGTCGTCGACGATCACACGGAGCGACGGGTCGCCGTTTCCGGCGGTGTACCAGCGCGAGAACTCGCCGGCGAGGTCGAGCAAGTAGTGCGCGATCACGTGGGGCTCGCTGGCGTCCGCAGCGCGGACGACGACATCGGGGAACGCGAGCAAGCGCAGCGCGACGTTCCACTCGGCGTCGTGGACGAGCAGGCTGAAGTCGATGCCATCGATCGACGTCACCCGTGCGCCGGCCTTGCGCGCGATCGACGCGCACCGCGCATGGCTGTACTGGAGATATGGGCCGGAGTCGCCATCGAGCGAGGTGGCGCGATCGAGATCGAAGTCGATGTCCTTGTCGCGCTGCGACGCTAGGTTGGTGAACACGACCGAGCCGATGCCGACCTGTTGCGCGACCTCGTCGACGACCTCGGACGGCAGGTCGGGATTGCCGCTGGCGATCCGGCCGCGGACTTCATCCTCGGCGATCTTGAACACGTCGCGCATCAGCACGACGTTGCCGAGCCGGGTCGACGTCTTCTTGCCGGCGATCCGGATCAGCCCGAACGGCACGTGCTCGCAGCGCGAGGCCCAGCGATGGCCGGCCTTGGCCAGCAGCTTGAACAGCTGGCGGAAGTGTAGCGACTGACCGCGATCGACCACGTACAGCGAACGCGTGAACTGGTAGTGCTCCCAGCGATACTTCGCCGCCGCGATGTCGCGCGTCGCGTAGAGCGTGGTGCCGTCCTTGGTCTTGACCAGCAGGGGCGTGTTCTCACCTTCGAGCTCGACGACCTGTGCGCCCTCGCTCTCGGTCAGCAGGCCCTTGGCCGCGAGCTCCGCCAGCACACCAGGTAGGTCGGCCTCGTACGCGCTCTCACCGCGGACCTCGTCGAACTCGATCCCCAGCAGCCCATAGACCGCCTGAAACTCGGCCCACGACACATCGCGGAACCGCTGCCACCACGCGCGCGCCTGCGGATCGCCATCCTCGAGCTTCTTGAACCATTCGCGGGCGGTTTGCTCGAGCTTCGGATCTTTCTTCGCCGCGGCGCGAAACTTCACGTAGAGATCATTGAGCGCCGTGACGTCGAGCGGCTCGGGCGCGCCCCACATCGAATACGCGGCGAGCAGCATGCCGTGCGTGGTTCCCCAGTCGCCGAGGAAGTTGATCCCGACGACGCGATAGCCGAGCGCGCGAAAGATCTGCGCGAGCGAGTGGCCGATCGTGGTGCTGCGGATGTGGTGGAACGCGAGGTGCTTGGAAATGTTTGGCGAGCTGTAATCGATACAGATCGTCTTGCCCGCGCCGAGCTCGCTCGGCTGGAGCGTTCCGCGCAGTGCAGCCTCCACGATCCACGCGAAGGCCGCCGGGCGGTTCAGCCGGAAGTTGACGAATGGTCCGGCCGCACTCGCCGAGGTCAACCAGCTGGTCGGCTTGAACGCGCCCGCGATGGTCTGTGCAACGACCGCGGGATTTTGTTTGGTTGCTTTCGCAATCGCGAAGCACCCAACCGCGAGATCTCCCAGGTCGGGGCGAGGTGGGGACTCCACCTTGAGCTCGCCAATGGCTACTCCAGCTTGCGTGGCGACCACCTCGGCGGCGGCGCTCTGTAGCGGCGTGTAGTACGTCGGCATTGGGCGCACACGCTTTACCACGCGCTACGAGCATTCTGGCAAAAGGCCCACGGATTTCCGGCGGTTGGTTTTGACCCTCCCGCGAGGAGCGTGTTACCAACGATCTGCTCGTGGTGCGTGTGCTGGGCGTGGTTGGGGACGCAACTCTGGGAGGACCCAAGTGAGCAAGATTGTGTTGTGTGTCGATGACAGCGCGACGATGCAGCAGGTCGCCGACATCACGTTCCGTGGCACCGAGTTCACCTACGTTGGTGCTCGCAGCTTCGAGGAAGCCGTCGAGAAAGCCAAAGGCAACAAGCCGGCAGTCGTCCTCGCGGATTCGCAGATGCCGGGCAAATCTGGTTACGACCTCTGCCTCGCACTCAAGAGCGACAGCAAGACCTCCGACATTCCGGTCGTGATCCTCGTCGGCAACAGCGCTCCGTTCGATGCCGGTCGCGGCACGCAGTGCGGCGTGGACGCGAACCTCCCCAAGCCGTGGGACACCCAGACGATGCTCGAGAAGGTCACCGAGATCGTCGGCAAAGCTGCGAGTGGCGTCGCGAAACCTGGTGCTGGCGCTGCCGCAGCGGCTGCTGCTCCTGCCGCCGCCGCTCCTGCTGCGGCACCCGCCGCCGCTGCTGCCAAGCCCGCGGCCGCCGCCGCTGCCGCCGCGGCAAATCAACCGCCCCGGTCGGCGACGATCATGGGTATGCCCACGATCAAGATGCCCGCGGGCATGGCCGCGCAGAACGTGGTCCCCGCGCCGGCGGCCGCATCGGCATCGGCGTCGGCATCGGCCTCGGCCTCGGCCTCGGCGGCGAAACCCACGATTGCCGCGTCCGGCGGCAACATGGTCGCGCCCGCAGCTGCAGCCGCGCCGTCAGCTGCGGCCGTCGCTCCCGCACGCGCCTCTGCGCCTGCGATCTCATCTGTTCCTTCCCCGATGGCTGCGCCGCAGTCATCGGGACCGTCGTTGTCCATCATCCACTTTGGAATGAATCGACCCCCTATGATCAGTGGCACACCAACCAAGCGTTCCGCGCTCGTCGAGCGCACCCTGCAAAAGATGGCTGCCCGGCTCGCGGAGACCTCCGGTCTCGAGCCAGGCAGTCCAGAGCTGGCCGCGCTGCTGAAGCTGTCCGCCGAAGTGGTGGAGCGCGTGGTGTGGGAAGTGGTGCCCGAGCTCGCGGAGCAGATCATCAAGGAGAACCTGCAGGAGCTGACGGCCAAGAAGGGGTCGTCGTAGTTCCCTCGTTTCCCCTTTGACTACTGGCCTGTGACTACTGGTGATGCGGTGTCACGGGTCATGCTAGCGTCCCGGCGTGACCACGTCCTCGGCGCTTCCTAAGCAGTACGATCCTTCCGAAGTCGAACCGCGTTGGCTGCGGTTCTGGCTCGAGAACGGCTTCTTCCACGCGGACGAAGCCAGTCCTACCGTTCCGTACTCGATCACGCTGCCGCCGCCGAACGTCACCGGCTCGCTGCACATCGGTCACGCGCTGGGCTCGACGATGCAGGACATCCTGATCCGCTGGAAGCGGATGCAGGGATTCAACGCGATGTGGATGCCGGGGATCGACCACGCGTCGATCGCGGTGCACGTGCTGCTCGAGAAGGATCTCAAGCGGCGCGAGAACAAGACCCGATTCGATCTGGGCCGCGACGAGTTCATGCGGCGTGCGTGGGCGTGGAAGGAGCGCAGCGGCAACCGGATCAGCGAGCAAGAGAAGCTGATGGGGTTCTCGCTCGATTGGCAGCGCGAACGGTTCACGATGGATGATCGCTCGAACAAGGCGGTCACCGAGGCGTTCGTGCGGATGCACGAGGAGGGGTTGATCTTTCGCGCCAAGCGGATGATCAACTGGGATCCGGCGAGTGAGACCGTGGTGTCCGACCTCGAGGTCGATGTCGCCGAGGAGAACGGCTCGCTGTGGGAGATCAAATATCCCCTCGTGGGAGGTGGTGGCGAGATCATCGTGGCGACGACGCGGCCCGAGACGATGCTCGGCGACACCGCCGTCGCGGTCCATCCCGATGACAAGCGCTACACCCACCTCGTCGGCAAGCTCGTCGAGCTGCCGCTGACCGGCCGCCAGATTCCGATCGTCGCGGACACGTGGCCGGATCCCGAGTTTGGCTCGGGCGCCGTGAAAGTGACGCCAGCGCACGATCCGAACGACTACGAAGTCGGCCAGCGCTGCAACCTTCCGGTGATCCAGGTGATCGACTTCACCGGCAAGATGATGGCGCCCGCGCCCGCAAAGTACGTCGGGATGACCGTCGAGCAAGCGCGCAAGGCGGTGGTCGCCGACCTCGAGGCGGCCGGTGTGCTGGGCGAGGTCAAGGCGCACAAGGTTCCGCGCGGACGCAGCCAGCGCTCGGGTGCGGTGATCGAGCCGATGCTGATGGACCAGTGGTGGGTCCGCGCGGCTCCGCTCGCCGAGAAAGCCGTCGCCGCTGTCGAGACCGGCAAGACACGGTTCGTTCCCGAGCTGTGGACCAAGACCTACATGAACTGGATGACGAACATCAAGGATTGGTGCATCTCGCGCCAGCTGTGGTGGGGTCATCGGATTCCGGCGTGGTACTGCGCGTGCGGCGAGATCACGGTCGCTCGCGAGGCGCCGACGGCGTGCAAGGCGTGCGGCAAGAGTGATTCGCTCAAGCAGGACGAGGACATCCTCGACACCTGGTTCTCGTCGGGGTTGTGGCCGTTCTCGACGCTGGGCTGGCCCGACAAGACCCGCGCGCTGTCGACGTTCTATCCCAACAACGTCCTGGTCACCGGTCCGGACATCATCTTCTTCTGGGTCGCGCGGATGATGATGATGGGCCTGCACTTCATGGGCAAGGTTCCGTTCCGCACGGTCTACCTGACCTCGATTGTCACCGACGAGAACGGCGACAAGATGTCGAAGACCAAGGGCAACGTGATCGATCCGCTCGACATCGTCTACGGCGCGTCGCTCGAGACCTTGCTCGAGCGTGTGGACATCGAAAAGCCGCCGGATCCGGACGCCGTGAAGAAGGCGGTGAAGAAGAACTTCGCGAAGGGCATCCCGGCGATGGGCGCCGACGCGCTGCGGTTCTCGCTCGCGGCGCTCAACACGTCGGGCCGCTACATCCGGCTGTCGATCGAGCGCGTCGAGGGGTATCGCAACTTCATCAACAAGCTGTGGAACGCCTCGCGGTTCGCGCTGATGAACCTCGACGGCTACGACCCGGAGCGATTCGGTGCGCAGCTCTCGACGCCCGCGGGGCGCGCCGCGCTGGGCATGCCGGAGCGCTGGATCCTGTCTCGGCTGCAGGCGGTCTCCGGCGAGGTCGATACCGCGCTCGAGGCGTTCCGGTTCAGCGACGCCGCCAACGCGATCTATCAGTTCGTGTGGCACGAGCTGTGTGACTGGTACATCGAGCTGGCCAAGCCACACCTGCACCAGGGCGAGGAGCTCGAGCAGGATCAGGCCAAGAACGCCAAGCGGCATCTCGTGCAAGGCGTGCTGTCGACCGCGCTCGAGACCACGATGCGGCTGCTCCATCCATTCGCGCCATACGTGACCGAGGAGATCTGGCAGAAGCTGCCGAAGCCGGCGCAGTTGCCGAGCTCGCTGATGATCACGGTGTTCCCGCGATCGGACGCGTCGTTCGTCGACGCAGCAGCCGAAGCCGAGATGCAGCAGATCCAGGACACCGCCAAGGGTGCGCGCATGCTCAAGGCGACCTACGGCGTGCCGCCGGCACAGGTGGTCGCGGTCGGGGTGCGTGCGCATGGCGAGCGCGCCGAGCTGCTGAGGCGGTATCGCGAGGCGATCGAGCGGACCGCCCGCGTCAAGGTCATGATCGGTCGCTCGTTCTCGGGCGGTTCCGATGGTCTCTCGCCGAGCGACGAGGCTGCACCCGATGCGATCCAGGGCGTCGCCGCGAAGGCGGTGATCAGCTCCGAGGTCGAGCTCGTGATGCCGCTTGGCGGCGGGGTCATCGACGTCACCGCCGAGAAGGCGCGGATCGCCAAGGACATCGCCAAGTCCGACAAGGAGATCGGTGGTCTCGAGAAGAAGCTCGGCAATGCCGACTTCCTCGCGCGAGCGCCGGAAGAAGTCATCGCGGAGCAGAAGGCCCGGCTGATCGAGGAGCAGTCGCGGCGGCAACGGCTGAGCGATGCGCTGGCGATCCTCGGGGCATCCGCGTGACCTCGTGCGTGTTCTCGCAACCCAGGAAGTGAGCTGCCATGGCCGGTAGTGGAGTCGGTTACATTCTTCGAGCGCTCGGCGCGAACTTCATGATCGCGGTGGCGAAGGGCATCGGCGCGTTCATCACAGGATCCGGCGCGATGCTGGCAGAAACGCTGCACTCGCTGTCCGATTGCGTGAACCAGCTGCTGCTGCTGCTGGGGCTGCGTCAGGCGCGACGACCGCCCGACGACCGGTACCCGCTGGGGCAGGGCCGAAATCTCTATTTCTGGTCGTTCATGGTCGCGATGCTGCTGTTCCTCGGCGGCGGCGCGTATTCGATCTACGAGGGGATCCACAAGCTCCAGCATCCCGAACCGCTCGATCGGCCGATCATCGCGATCGGGATCCTCGGGTTCGGTCTGGTGGTCGAGCTGTGGGCGATGTTCGGCGCGATCAAGGCGATCAACGAACGCAGGGGCAACCGTTCGCTCGTGCGCTACCTGCGGGAGACCAAGGATTCGGATCTGGTCGTGATCTTCGGTGAGGACTTCGCGGCGGTGATCGGCCTCGCGCTCGCGCTGATCGCCGTCACGATCGCCGCGGTGACCGGGAACCCCGTGTTCGATGCGATCGGTACGCTCGCGATCGGCACCGTGCTGATCGCTGTCGCGGTGTTCCTCGCCGTCGAGGTCAAATCGCTGTTGCTCGGCGAGTCCGCCGATCCGATGCTGCTCGAGACGATTCGTGAGGTCGCCGCCGGCGATCAGCGGATCATCAAGGTGCTGCGCGCCCTCACCGTCCAGCAAGGCCCCGGCGAGGTGATGGTGGCGCTCAAGCTCCAGTTCCGCGACGACCTCACCTCCGGAACCCTCGTCACCGCGATCAACGAATTCGAGCAGGCGCTCCAGGCGAAGGTCCCCGAAGTGAAGTGGAGCTTCGTCGAGCCCGACAACGCGGATTGAGATGGGGTCAGACTCAACTTGCGCAACTTACCGTGCGTGCCAGCCACAAGTTGCGTAACTTGAGTCTGACCCCGCTCCCGTGATCTGAACGCGGAGCGCACCGCTTGGCCCGGGGATCGCATACGCTCTCGGGGTGACGACTGCCTCCAGCCGCCGCGACCTTTACCAGCTAGGCGAGGTCCCCGACCTCGGAGTCGTGCCGTCGAAGATGCTCGCGCAGGTGATCCGCGCCGAACGGTTCGGCGAGCCGCGTGATGCGTTTCGCGAGGAAGCGCTCGCGATACCGGAGCTCGGGCCGCGCGAGGTGCTGGTCTATGTGATGGCCGCGGGCGTCAATTACAACAACGTATGGGCGGCGATGGGGGTCCCGATCGACGTCATCAAGACCCGCATGAAGAAGGGCGAGCGCGAGGACTTTCACGTCGGCGGCTCGGACGCGAGCGGGGTGGTGTGGGCGGTCGGCAAGGACGTCAAGAACGTGAAGGTGGGCGATGACGTGGTCGTGCATTGCGGGATGTGGGAGGCAGACGATCCACACGTAGCGGCCGGCAAGGATCCGATGCTGGCGCCGACGCAGCGGATCTGGGGCTACGAGTCGAACTGGGGCAGCTTCGCGCAGTACACCAAGGTGCAAGATCACCAGTGCGTGCCCAAGCCAGCGCGGCTGACCTGGGAACAAGCCGCGGCCTACATGCTGGTCGCCGCCACGGCGTACCGCATGCTCCACGGCTGGGCGCCCAACGTCGTCGGGCCCGATGAGCCGGTCCTGATCTGGGGCGGGGCAGGTGGCCTCGGATCGATGGCGATCCAGATCGCGCGCGCTGCGGGTGCACGGCCCGTCGCCGTCGTGTCGGGTGACTCCAAGAACGAGTTCTGCAAGCGGCTCGGCGCGGTCGGCGTGATCGATCGCCGCGGCTTCGACCACTGGGGCAAGCTGCCGCGCTGGTCCGACGACATCGAGTACGGGCTGTGGCTCAAGGGCGCGCGCGCGTTCGGCTCGGCGTTCTGGACGGCGCTCGGCGAGAGGAAGAACCCGACGATCGTGTTCGAGCACCCCGGCGAGACCACGCTGCCGACGTCGTGCTTCATGTGCGAGACCGGCGGCATGATCGTGATCTGCGCGGGCACCACCGGCTACAACGCGACCCTCGATCTTCGCTATCACTGGATGCGCCAGAAGCGGCTGCAAGGCTCGCACTTCGCCAACGACGACCAGGCGATCGGTGTCAACAAGCTCGTCGACGAGGGCAAGGTCGATCCCTGTCTGTCGAAGGTGTTCCCGTTCAGCGGCACCGGCGAGTGCCATCAGCTCATGCGCGACAACCTTCACCCGTCGGGCAACATGGCGATCCTGATCAACGCTCCGCGTCCCGGATTGCGGACGCTAGAGGAAGTTCGAAAGGCGACGTGATGCGTCCGTTCCGTGTACTCGGTATCCAGCAGATCGCGATCGGCGGCGAGAGCAAGGCCGCGCTTGCCGAGCTGTGGGTCGATTTATTCGGCATCCCCAAGATCGGAACGTTTCGCAGTGAGCGCGAGAACGTCGACGAGGACATCCTCGCGATCGGTGCCGGGCCGACCAAGGTCGAGATCGATCTGATGCAGCCGATCGATCCCGCGAAGAGTCCGAAGGTCCACGAGCCTCGGCTCAATCACCTCGGACTGTGGGTCGATGATCTCGCCAAGGCCGTCGCCTGGCTCACCGAACAAGGCGTGCGGTTCACGCCCGGCGGCATTCGCAAGGGCGCCGCCGGTCACGACGTCTGCTTCATTCATCCCAAGGGTGATGCCACGTCTCCGAAGTCGGGCGTCGGTGTGTTGATCGAGCTCGTGCAAGCACCACCCGAGGTGATCGCCGCGTTCGTGAAGCCCTCGGAGGAGTGAACCGCCAAGGCGCCAAGCAGACATTTACGACGAGTCGCGTGGGACCGTGCAGAACGCGTGGCGTTGAGAATTCATGTGATTGCGCCCCGTGGAGGCTCGGTCGGACCAAGACCGTCGGGTTTGTTCAGCCACTCGCCTCAATCCTGGAACAGGTTCTCCTGCTCGGTTTCCTCGCCGTGGCGATCGCCGTGCAGCGCGTCTGACAGATCGTTCGTCGTCTTGCGCAGGCGCTGGCCGAGCACCTGGACGAAGCTCCACAGAAGCTTCACCGCGGTTGCGGGCTCGCGCTTGATCATCTCGTAGAAGTCCTTGCGCCGGATCACGACGAGCAGCGTGCCCTCCGACGCCACTGCGGTGAGCGAGCGCACCGAGCGGTCCACGAGCGACATCTCGCCGAAGTGATGGCCGCGGGACAGCTCGGCCACGAGCTTTTCGCCGCGCATCAGCCGGACGGTGCCACCGACGACGACGTACATGGCGTCGCCGGGCTGACCTGCCGAGAAGATCAACTCTTCGGCCTTGAGCTCCATCACCTCGGCGATGTTGGAGACGCGCACCAGCTCCTTGTAAGAGAGGTAGCGGAACATCTGCAGGCCCTTGAGCACGTCGAGCTTGAGCGAGACCTCGGTGGTACGCGGCGCGAGCTCGGCGGATGCCGTCTCACCGACCCGAACCACCACGGCCGTGATGTTGTCGTGCCCTCCAGCAGCGTTTGCGTCCTCGACGAGCTTGGTGGGAACGTCGCGAACCTCGCCGGTCGCGAGCTGAGTGGGCAGCTCCTCTTCGTCGACGTAGGCGTACAGCCCGTCGGAGCACAGCAGGAATCGATCGCCGGGAAGGATGTCGAAGTCGAACGTATCGACCTCCACCGAGCCGTACACCCCGACCGCGCGGGTCACCGCGTTCTTGTACTGCTTGTACGGCGAGCTCTCGATCTGCTCGCGGTTGAGCTTGCCGCGCCGGACCAGCTCGTTCATCAGCGAGTGGTCCTCGGTCAGCACGTGGCATTGATTCTGGCGCGCGAGATACACGCGGCTGTCACCGACGTGCGCGATGAAGCCACGCAGCTGATCGCCGCTCCCTGCGATCAGCAGAACCGTGGCTGTCGTCCCCATGCCGCGCTTGTCGGGCTCCGCCTGGGCGCGCGAATGAACGGCGCCGCACGCGGCCTGGATCGCGTGCTCGAGCACCTGCAGGATCTCGTAGGACTGAACGCCTGGATGGTCGACTCGATAGCGGTCGATCAGGTCGCGGTTGTTGTGAACCGCATCACGAATTTCGTGCACGGCGATCGACGATGCGATCTCGCCGGCGGCGTGTCCGCCCATCCCGTCGGCAACCAGAAACAGCCGGAGTTTCTTGTCGATGAGGAAGTTATCCTCATTGTGCGTACGCTGCCGACCGACGTCGGTCGCCGCCGCGAACGTCAACTCCATCGACTTCTCGGGTAACACGCGTGCGTCTGACGGTCAAACGGCGCGATGAGCATCGTGGGCGTTCGGTTCTCCATGTGTCGATCACTGGCGCTTCGTCGGCGAGCGCCACGCGGGCGCCGCCTCACCGAGCACGCCTGGTGCGAGCTCGTCATCGACGATTTGCTGGATGAGCATCTCATCCTGAACACCCGCGTAGATCCGGCCTCCCACCACGATCGTCGGCGAGTGTCGGACCCCCGAGCGCCGCGCCTGCGCGATCCACTCGAGTGTGGTGCTCGCCATCCGGGCCCGGCACGACGACAGTGCAGCAGAATCGATGCCGAGTCGCACGGCGAGCCAGTCGATCAGCTCATCGGCCGGCATCCGGCCACGAGCACTGCGCTGAATCTGCGCATACGCCTCGGTGATCCAGCGCCAGCCAGGGGACGCCTCGAGGTCGTCCGAGCTCGAGCCTACCTGCTCGGCGCACAGCGCGGCATCACCGAGCAGGCTCAGGTTCGCGGTGTCCTCGCGGCTGACGTCGAACCAAGGCGCCCATACCAGGCGGACCTCGCCGTCATAGAGCCGCTGCACGGTCGCCGCGTTGCGAAGTGTGTAGCCGCACTGCGTATCGTTGGGCCGGCACAAGACCGCGATCGTGACCGCAGCAGCCGCGCCGGGTCGGCCCTGCGATGGCATCCCGGTGAAGTCGAGTGGCGGATTCGCCAGCGGATGGCCGTGTACGCCTTCCTCGCGCTCGGCGTTCGATAGCGTCGGGATCGCGATCCGCCGGGGCGATCGCAATGAATCGGCATCGAACGCCGACATCAGCTGCGACGGATCGACCCCGCGATCGATCAGGTCCATCGCACGCTCGTACGCGTCGACGTACGCACGCTCGAGATCCGCCTCGGTGAGATCGCTGATCGACTCGCGCGGTGCCTTGTCGTTGAAGAACACGTTGGGGGCGCGCGTCATGCGCAGGCGATCGAGCCGGCGTTCGTTGGCCGAGATCACCGCGCGGTAGCGATCCTCGGCGATCGCACGCTCGAGCCGCTGTGGATCGAGGCCGACCCCGCGGCCCACCTCGATCATCTGCTCGCGCGTGAGCGCGGTCGTGCCCCTGGGGGGCGGCGCGTGAATCGCGTCGATGAACTCGAAGAACTTTCCCTGGACATACGCCTCGAGCGCGAGCGTGGGCAGCTGCGGACCCGGCGGAGAAGCGCCGCGCGAGATGATCCGGTAGACCACACGAATTCGCGTCGGGTGGCGCTTCTGGAGCCGGTCGAGCAGCCGATACACCGGCAACCGTGCTGCGCCATTGACCGACGGTGCGAAGAACAGCTCGACCGTGACCGGGGCATTGCTGGGCCCACGCGCCGGGGTCGTCGACGGGTCGTAATGCTCGACGCGGATCACGTTGCCGTCCGGTCGAGCCAGCTCGCGGCCCGCAGGGCGGTGGCCCGCTGGCCGGGTGGCCGTTGGCGGCGGGGGCGACGATGACGGGGACGTCGGGCGTCGCGGGGGCGTCGGCGCTGCCGGCGCTGCCGGGGCTGCCGGCGCTGCGGGGGCTGCCGGCGCTGCGGGGGATTCGCGCCGGAGCGGAGGCGCGGGCCGTGGGGCAGGTTGGGCGCGTGCGGGAACCAACGCCAGTGCCGCAACCGCGAGGCAAACAGCGGTCGTGTGCTTCACGTCGGGTCGCCGCCCGGCGCTGAAGCCTCATCCTCGTCCGAGTCCGGGTCCATCGGTTCGACCGCAGGCCACAGATACGCGAAGTACAGCCCCGCGGACACGACCACACCCAGCACCAACGCCAGCGCGAACGGTTCCCAGATCACGCCGCGAGCATAGCGCGCCGCCGGCAGTGGTGTAGGCTCGCACCGCATGTATGCCGCTTTGCTCGTCTCGGCGGGGACCGGTGCCACGCTCGGGTTCCCGTATCTCTATCGCACCGAGGTGATCCCAGGGTTTCCGGTGCAGACGTTCGGCGTGATCGTCGCCGCCGGTGTGCTCATCGGTGCCTGGCTGCTCCGGGTCTACGCCGAGTGGCACGGCGTCGATGACGACCACATTCGCAAGATGACGATCTGGTTGGCGGTGGCCGGCTTCATCGGTGCGCACGTGTTCGACGTGATCGCGTACGACTGGAAGAAGATGAGCGAATCGGTCGCGATCTGGCCACCGACGAAGTGGCCCGTGCTGCTGCGCATCTGGGACGGCATCTCGTCGTATGGCGGGTTCGTCGGTGGTGCGCTGGGCTGGGCGTTCTACGTGTGGTGGAAGCGCTTGCCATGGCGCTTGATGGCCGACGTCGCGGTCACCGGCCTGTTGCCCGCGTTTTCGATCGGCCGGCTCGGCTGCACCGTCGTCAGCGATCACATCGGAACGATCGCAGACTCGACGAAGTGGTACGCGGCGTTCGCGATGAACTACCCGGCCGATTCGTCGCTGCTCGCCCACAACTCCAGCAGCGTGGTCAGGCAGCTGTTTCTCGACCGATTCGGTTCGACGATTCCGCCGGACGCGGTGCTGCCGATCTGGAACCTCGGCCTACTCGAGTTCTTCTATTTGATTCCCGTCAACGCGGTCGTGTTGTGGCTGGCGTTCCGCCCGAGCAAGCGCATGCCGGCAGGGTTCATCACGGCACTGGCGGGGGCGCTCTACGCACCGGTGCGGTTCTTCCTCGATTACCTGCGCCCCGAGACCACCGATCCGCGTCACCTCGGATTCACGTTTGCGCAGTGGTGCTCGATCGCCGCGTTCGGCGCCGCCGTCTATCTCGCCGCGCGGATCCTGCGTAACGGCAAGCCCGCGGCCACGGTGGCGCCGTCGGCCATGGCCGCCCAGGAGAAGCTGAAGGTGATGCTGCGCGAGGATCCACCTGCGGAGCTGCCCAAGGCCAAGGCGGAGGCCAAGAAGGCTTCGCCTCCGGAGCCCGATGCCGAGGCCGAGGCGCGGCGCAAGCGCGAGGAGGAACAGGAAGCCGAGGCCGAAGCACGGCGCAAGGCGCAAGATGCGGCGCTCGCGGCCAAGGAGGCGAAGCCGCGCGCCACGGATGCCCCGCCCGCGGCTGACAGCGCGCACGATGACGAGGGCTGGAATGAGGACGAAGGCGCGGACTCGGCGAGCGAATCATCGAAGAAACCGGCCACCGAAGCGCTCGATCACTCCACGCCGAACCTTCCCGCGCCGCAGGGCCAGGGAAAGAAGCGCAAGAAGCCCAAGAAGTAACGCCGGTCCGTTCCGCGAATCTTGGCGGCCAGGCGGCTTGGCGGTTCAACCGTTCAGAGACGATCAGCCGCTATCGGGCGCGCTTGGAGGCCGCAGTGCGCTTGGACGCAGCCGCGCGCTTGGGGGCAGCCGCGCGCTTGGGGGCAGCCGCGCGCTTGGCCGCCGCGGCGCGCTTCGAACCACCGCGCGCCGGCGGGCGCTTGGTCGCGGTCGCTCGCTTTGCCGCGCTGGGTCGCTTGGTAGCCGCCGCGCGCTTGACGCCGTTGCTGGTGCTCGAGCGTCCGGCCTGCTTCTTGGTCGCAGCCTTCTCGACACGGTCGATCGGGGCACGAATCCGCTGTGTGATCCGCGTGGCTCGCCGGGCTCGTGCGCCAGGAGAATCGATCACCGTCTTCGCCCGGCCCATGCCCACCCGGCCATCATCCATGCCGCGCCCGCGGCCCCCGCCACCGCCACCGCCGTTTCCCATGCCGCGCCCGCGGCCCCCGCCACCACCACCACCACCACCACCACCACCACCACCAGCCCAGATCCGGCCGGTATCGTCGAACTCGCGATCGCGACGGGTCTCCATCTCGGCCACGATCTCTGCATCATCCTCGGCGGTCAGCAGCTCGTGCGCGGAGCGAAAGATCGCATCTTCACGGCCGACATGGCTGACATGCGCCTCGGCCAACGCGGTCGCCGCGTCGAGCAGCGCCTTGCCCGCAGCCGGCCGCGCTTCGCCTAGCTCGCGAGCCGCGGCCGCCACCTTGCTCTGGAGCTCGACCTGCGTCGGGTGTTCGGCGGACAGCGCTGCAAGCTCGGGTGCAAGCTCGGGGCGACGCGTCGATAGCCGCGGGAATACCGAGCCCTCTTCGTCGAGAAAGTGCCGGGTGACGGCCCGTTCGAAGTACGCCACCGCCGCATGGACGCGGGCGATGTCCTCGGCTTCGGGCCGGCCCGCCGCCAGTCGCCGTGCCGCCTCCAGCAGGGTCGCCATGACGTCGTCGTGGCGGCGATGGGAGCGGTCGAGTTGGGCAAGACTGGCCAGCTCCATATCCTCGAGAATCCAACACGACATGGGTGTCGCACAAGCGGTCAGCGTCGTTGAAACGTGAGGCCTCCGCTTGCTAGACCTACGCTGGCATGGCGGAAAACGTTGTCATCATCGGTAGCGGGCCGGCGGCCCACACGGCCGCGATCTACGCGGCACGCGCGAATCTATCCCCACTTCTGTTCGAGGGGTTCATGGCCGGCGGGATCGCCGCCGGCGGCCAGCTCACGACGACCACCGACGTCGAGAACTTCCCGGGGTTCCCCGAGGGAATCTCCGGGCCCGAGCTATGCGATCGGTTCAGGGCGCAGTCGGCTCGGTTCGGCACGCGGATCATCACCGAGACGGTCAACAAGGTCGACCTCTCACAGCGACCGTTCAAGTTCTGGTCGGACGATATGTCGGGCGAGACCAAGGCGCTGATCATCGCGACCGGCGCGACCGCCAAGCGCGACGACATCCCGGGGACGCGCGACAACGAGCTGTGGCAGAAGGGGGTGTCGGCTTGCGCGGTGTGCGACGGCGCGTTGCCGATGTTTCGCAACAAGGCGCTGTTCGTGATCGGCGGCGGGGACTCGGCGATGGAGGAGGGCACGTTCCTCACCAAGTTCGCGTCCAAGGTGTACATCGTGCATCGCCGTGACGAGCTTCGTGCGTCGCAGATCATGCAGCAGCGGGCGAAGACCAACGAGAAGATCGAATTGCTGCTGTCGC
>JBFWXW010000115.1:0-15168 GCA_050187075.1 Kofleriaceae bacterium
AGCCGATCGGCGATCTCGACCAGCTGATCGGCAGTGGTGGTCGTCCAGGGCGCCCGATCGCCGCGGAACGCCGCAAGGGCACCTTCGAGCCGGTGGGATAGCTCCACCATCTCTCCGAGCCCGACCGTGCCCGCGGCACCCTTGAGCGTATGGGTGACCCGCATCATCTCGGTGAGCGCGTCGTTGCTCGGTTTGCTCGTGCCCGCGGCGAGCACGCGGCGGGTGACCTCGTCGAGCGCATCCTGCGCCTCGGCGCGAAATAGCTGGCGCAGCATCGCCAGCTCGTCGGGGTCGAAGTCCAGCTCGCTCTCATTCATGGCGGAACGCCCCGGCCGGCTTGCGGAGGTGTCGACAGCGCTTCGAGTGCGCGCTTCACGACCACGGCGGGATCCAGCAACACCAGCGAGCTGCCAGCGGCGTCGCGCACCGCGCCATTGGCCGCGTGGAGCGACGCCACGTGATCGACTTGATCGATTCGCAGCGCGCATACGACGCCGTCCGTCTCGATCACCAGCGCCCCGTCACCTTGCCGCGCCGGCGCCGTCGCTGGGGACCCCAGCAGCACCGCCAGGTCCAGCACCGGCAAGATGGTTCCGTGAAGGTTGCAGACTCCCGCGAGCGCCGATGGCGCCGTCGGTACGCCCGTCACGAACCCCAGGCTGACGACCTCTCGCACCCAGCGCAGCTCGAGTGCGTATCGCACCGCGCCGAGCGTGAACACGATCACGTTCCGGAGCTCCCCCACGGCCCGAGCATACGTGATGAAGAAACTGCCGAGGGCGTCGAGCGTCATGCTTCGCCGAGACCTCGCTTGCAGCCGAGCGGACGAGGCGCGGCGAGAACCGGACCGGAGCGCACGTCAGGGCACGAATTTCAGGAAGACTCGGAGAGCGAGCGAGGAGCCGAGCGGACGAGGCGCCCCGAGAACCGGAGCGGAGCGCACTTCCTGTGCGTGAGCACCGTCATCGCGGGCCGCAGCCGCTCTCCGCGGAAGCGCAGTCGCAACGAAGTCTTGGTGGCCCGCAGCCGCTGATCTAGCGATCATGCAAGAGGGAGCGAGCGAGGAGCCATCAATGCGAGGCTCGGCGAGAACCGGACCGGAGCGCACTTCCCGTGCGTGAGGACCGGAAGCGCAGTCGCAACGAAGTCTTGGTGGCCCGCAGCCGCTGATCTAGCGATCATGCAAGAGGGAGCGAGCGAGGAGCCATCAATGCGAGGCGCGGCGAGAACCGGACCGGAGCGCACTTCCCGTGCGTGAGGACCGGAAGCGCAGTCGCAACGAAGCAGTGGGGGCCCGCAGCCGCTCCCGTCAACTAGCGGCTTTGGATTCCAAAACCAGCTCCGGCCGCGCCCGATGCTCCACCACCTCGCGCGTCACCACGCATTCCTTCACGCCGGTGAGCGAAGGAATTTCGTACATGACGTCGAGCATCACCTCTTCGAGGATCGCGCGAAGGCCACGGGCGCCCGAGTTCCGGCGCGATGCTTCTTCGGCGATCGCCGTCAGCGCGTCGGGGCGGAAGTTGAGCTTGACGCCCTCGAGCTCGAACAGCCGGTGATACTGCTTGGCCAGCGCGTTACGAGGCTTCCACAACACCTCGGTCAGGGCGTCGACATCGAGCGCATCGCACGACACGATCACGGGCAGCCGTCCCATGAACTCCGGGATCATGCCGAACTTGATCAGATCTTCGGTTCGAGCTTGACGACGCAGCGCGTCCTTGTCGTCCTCGGCAGTCGAGACTTCAGCCCCGAACCCGAGCCCACGCTGACCTGTGCGACGGCGCACAATGTCCTCGAGGCCGTTGAACGCGCCACAACAGATGAACAGGATATCCGTCGTGTCGATCTGGATGAGCTCCTGCTGAGGACGATTCCGCGCACCGTCGGGAGTGATGGTGGCGGTCTTGCCCTCAAGGATCTTCAGCAGCGCCTGCTGAACTCCCTCGCCGGAGACGTCGCGGGTCGGCGACGGGGTGCCGCCCTTGCGCGCGATCTTGTCGATCTCGTCGATGCAGATGATGCCGCGCGCGGTCTTTTCGACGTCGCCGCCGGCGGCGCGGAACAGCGCCTTCACCACACTCTCGACGTCCTCACCAACGTAACCCGCTTCGGTCAGCGTGGTCGCGTCCGCGATCGCGAACGGCACGTCGAGCTTCTTCGCCAGGGTTTGCGCGAGCAGCGTCTTGCCCGAACCGGTCGGCCCGATGAGCAGGATGTTGCCTTTTTGCAGCTCGACGTCGGTCTGCTTGCCGCGCAGGCCGATGCGCTTGTAGTGGTTGTAGACCGCAACGGAAAGTGCGCGTTTGGCGTCTCGTTGTCCGACGACGTAGCGATCCAGCTCCTCGACGATGGCGCGCGGTGGCGGATACTTCGGACGCTCCGAGGCTTCCTCCTTGGCGAGGATGTCATTGCAGAGCGTCACGCATTGGTCGCAGATGAACACGCGCGGGCCGCTGATCAGCTTTCGCACTTCGCGCCGCTGCTTTCCGCAGAAGGAGCAGTGGAACTCTTCCATCCGGCTCCAATTCTTACATGTTTGAGGGGGGAGGCAATAGCTTGGATCACTTGGAAACCGGGTGGGAGCCGGCAGTACACGCCGTGGCGACTTGACCCGGGAGCAGCACGAAGGGGATCACTTCACCTGCGTGCGCACCGTCGTGATTTGTGAGGAGCCCGAGCGTGCGAATGAGCCCGGATCGATCGTGAGTCTACTCGCGGACCTGGGATGCCGCGCCTCGCTGGGCCGGTTCGACCTGGGTGGCCTCGACCTCGTGGCCCTCGGGAATCAGCCCCCCACGGTCACCATCGTCGATGCGGGTGATGACGTCCCGCGTGCACACAAGGCGATCAAGCGGATGCGCGACGCGGGGCCGCTGGTCGAGGTGCCGATCCTGGTCGCGGTCTCGGTGGCTCGGATGCCCGCGCTCGATTTCTCGATCGGGTTCGATGACTTCATCTTGATGCCGATCGTTCCGGCCGAGCTCTACGCGCGGATGCGCCAGCTCGATTGGCGGACCGCAACGTTTGGTTCCGACGAGGTGCTCAAGATCGGCGAGCTCGTGATCGATGTCGCGGGGTACGAGGTGCGGATCTCGGGGCGGCGCATCGAGCTGACCCATCAGGAGTTCGAGCTGCTCCGGTTTCTGGCGCAACATCGCGGGCGGGTGTTCACGCGGGAAGCCTTGCTCGAGCGCGCGTGGGGCTATCGCTATGCGGGCGGAACACGGACGGTGGACATCCATGTCCGCCGGGTCCGCGCGAAGCTCGGTGAGCTGGGGGCGGCGATCGAGACGATCCGTAACGTCGGGTACAAGATGCGCGCGTAACCGCGCTTCGCGTGCTCGGCCTGAGGTACAGTGGGTGGCGTGCCGGAACGGGCGTCTATCGTCGGCGCCGCGACCACCCACGTAGGGAAGGTTCGCGAGCACAACGAGGATGCGCACTTCCTGGACGCAGATCTCGGCGTGTTCGTGGTCTGCGATGGCATGGGCGGTCACGCGGCCGGTGAGGTCGCGAGTGACATCGCGATCAACACGCTACGCGAGCGCTGGTCAGATGACGCGACGCAGAGCGCCGGCGAGCAATGGCTGAACCAGGGCACGCCGGAATCGAAGAAGCACATGCTCGGGATCATCCGCGCCGGCGTCGTTGCCGCGCACGAGGCGATCCTCGCGGAAGCAGCACGCGATGACATGAAGGCCGGCATGGGTACCACGCTGGTCGGCGCGATCATCGTCGGCGGCGAGCTGGTGTTTGCGCATGCCGGCGATTCGCGCGCGTACATCGTTCGCGACGGCATCGCGATGCAGCTGACCGAGGACCACACGCTGCTGGCCCGGCTGCTCGCGGCCGGCATCGATGTCGACGTCACCGGCGACGGAGCCCGGTTCCGCAGCATGCTCACCAACGCGCTCGGCATCGGTCAGGAGTGCCGGGTGGCAACCTTCGTCGTACCGCTGGCGGATGGCGATCGATTCTTGCTGTGCAGCGACGGGATCCACGAATACATCCAGGAGGCCGAGATCGGCGAGGTGCTGTGCAAGCAGCCGAGTCCGGCGCGTGCCGCGCAACGGCTCGTGGATCTCGCGCTCGAGCGCGGTGGTGGTGACAACGCCACCGCGATGGTGATTCGCGTGCTCGAGGCCGGTGAGACGCCGCTGCCGGCCGAGCAGCGCCAGCGCGACGACGCCGCGATCCAGCGCGCGCCGATCTGGGGGCCTCGGGTCACTCCCCAACAACGGTTGCGCGCGCTTCGCATCGCGATCCCTCGCGATCATGCCGCGGCCGAACGCATTCCGGCCCAGACCCTCGGCGATCGCGTGGCGTGGATCATCGTCGACGGCGAGGTGGTCCAGAATGGCATCACGCTCGGCCCGGGCGCGCTGCTTTATCCCGAGTCGCTGGTCGCTGGATCGCCGGCGCCCGAGCGAGAGGCACTCGCCGTTGCGCGCACCGACGTGCGGTCGCTGGCGATTCGCAGTGACGATTTTCGCGAGCTATGTGAGGACGACAACGAGCTCGGTGAAGCCGTGCTCGAAGGCCTCGCGGCGGCCGTGGCGGCCAACCGACCTCCGCGGCAGTTTCAGCGCAGTGGAACCGAGCCGCTGATCAACATCGACCTTCCACCGACCGAGGTGATCTCGATCGCGCGGCCACGCGCCAAGCGCGACGAGTGACCAGACCCGGCGAATCGGCTAGCGGTTGTAATCGGTCAGATCCATCACCACCTCGCCGAGCTCGGTCCTCGCGACGAGCTTGAGCGGCACACGATCGGCATCGTCCGATAGCCACACCGAGAAGGTTCGGCCCGGCTTGGTCGACTCGACCTGCAGGTTGTTCTTCGCGCGGAACGCACGACCGTCGTAGCGAATCGCCCGGCGATTGCCGAGGGCCGAGCCGATCGTGGTGACGCCGCCGCAGCTGAGATCGACGCGCCACACGCGCCGGCCGCCGATGATGAACACGCTGCGCTGTGCGCCGGTGTTGGCGCGCCAGCGGCGGAGGTCGGCCATCGCGGTGTGAGCATCGTGGATCACGTGGGCGCCGGATTTGAGCTTGATCTTGCGCGGCGCCTTGTCCTGGCTGCGCTGATAGAGCACCTGGACGCCATCGCGGGCGAACGCGGCCGATGCCGTGATCGTCTTGTCGCCGCTCTCGACCAGGCTCTCGAGCGTCAGCGGTCGCCCGGTCGCGACGTCGATCACCGACGTTGCCTCGTCCACGATGTGCTTGACCAGTGCGGCCGCCCCGGCCGTGGCCGCGCGCGACTTCACGACCACCGCCGGCCGGCCATCGACGTCGCCCACCTGGCCCACCGCGAGCTGCGCCTCACCGGCGAGGATGCCGGCGAGCCGGACCTCGAACGCCATCGTTTCGCCCGGGTGTAGTCCGAGCTGGAACCCGGTTTCGGGTGGTGCCGCCGGTTGTTGGAGTGACATCGCCTCGGCGCCCGCGCACGCCATCACCGCCACCGCCGCGAGCGGCCAGAAGCCAATGCTCATACTTCAGGGATGAACCAAACCGGGCCGAGTCGCAAGCAATGCTAGGTTGCCGGAGTGGCGCCCTCCACATCATCAGGCAGGCGAATCGGTCTGACGATCGGAGATCCGACGGGTATCGGCCCCGAGATCACGGTTGCCACGCTGGCGAGCGCGCCGATTGAATGGCGGCGCCGGATCGTCGTCTATGGCGATCGCGAGCCGCTCGAGCGGGCGGCTCGCGCGATCCAACGATCGCTGCCGCCTGAGCTCGAAATCGTCGGGGAAGGCAGCGGAGCAGGTTCGGTGTTCGGCATCCCCGACGAGCGGTCCGGCGCAGCGCAGGTCGGATACCTCGAAGCCGCCGTGGCCGCGGCCGCACGTGGCGAGCTGGCGGGGCTCGTCACCGCGCCGATCTCGAAGTCGTGGGCGAAGCGCGCGGGCTTCGCGTTTCCCGGACACACCGAGATGCTTGCCGCGCGGCTCGGGACGTCCGACGTCGTGATGATGTTCGCGGGGCCGCGGCTCAAGGTCGCGCTCGCCACCGTGCATGTGCCGCTCGCCGAGGTGCCGCGCGCGCTGACCACGCCGCGGATTCGCAAGACGCTCGAGCTGGTGGTCGCGGCGCTGGTGAACGATTTCGGGATCGCCGCGCCCCGCGTGGGCGTTGTCGGCCTCAACCCGCATGCAGGGGAGGGTGGGCTGCTCGGCGCCGAAGATCGCGACGTGATCGCACCTGCGCTCGCGCCGCTTCCGCCCGCGGCGATCGTGGGACCGCTCGTTCCCGACGCGGCGTTTCGCGCCGCGCTCCAGGGGCACCACGATGCGCTGATCGCGATGTATCACGACCAGGGATTGATTCCGGTGAAGCTGATCGACTTCGACGATGCCGTGAACATGACGCTGGGGCTACCGATCGTGCGGACATCGCCCGATCACGGCACCGCGTACGACATCGCCGGTCGTGGCGTCGCGCGCGCGACGTCGATGCAGCGCGCGCTCGCGCTCGCGATCGAGATCGTCGATCGCCGCTAGGTCGCGTCGAGCAGGTCTGAGCTTGGTGTCCGAGCTCGGTGTCCGCATCCCGCGCTGTGCAACGTGCGGCCCCGAGCAGACAGATCATTTGGTGACCGCATGCTTCAACTGGGCGTGTCGACGCGACGCGCGTCATGGCACGCGAGCTGCTGAAGCGCTGCGCATGTCGAACTCACCATTCTCCACGATCCTTGCTCTCGACCTCTCGACCGTCACCGGCGGAAAAGCCAAGCCCACCAGCGCCGTGCTCAAGAACAACAAGAAGGACGACGACGACCACAAGAAGGCCAAGATCAAGAAGGCCTCGGTCATCAACACGTACCCGGGAATCACCGGTGAGCCAGGCGGCCCGGTCAAGAAGATCTAGCGCTCGACGCGGAGCCGATGCCGGATCGTGGCGCGAGCGCGCGCCGACTCAGTACAGCGCGCGCAGCGCTTCCGCGTCGGAGATGATCACCTTGCGGCCCTCGGTCGCGATCAATCGCTTGCGCTTGAACTGCGACAGCGTCAGCGACACGGTCTCGCGCGTCGAACCGATCAGGTTCGCCAGCTCCTGATGCGTGATCTTGAGCGCGACAAGGGTGCCGCGCGCGTCGTCAACTCCGTACTCGCCGGCGAGCTTCACGAGCAGCTCGGCGAGCTTGCTGGAGACGTCACGGAACACCAGCGCCTCGACCTTGTTCTCGAGCTCGCGGCGCCGCACGATCATCAGTCGGGTCATCGCGAGCCCCAGCTGAGGATGGCTGTGGATCAGCTCTTCGAAGTGCGCGCGCTCGATCTCGGAGAGCAATGCGTTCTCGACCGCCTCGGCCATCTCGGTGCGCGGACCGCCATCGAGCAGACAGCCGTCGCCGAATAGATCGGCGGGTCCGTGGTACGCGAGCGTGAGCGATTTGCCATCGCGCGTCACCTTGCTGACCTTGATCCGCCCGCCGTGGACCAAGAACAGCGACCGGCCCGGATCTCCCGGGAGATAGACGACGTCACGGCGTCTGGCCTCGCGAAGCTCGACACGCTCGGCCATCCGGGCGATCGCATCGGGGCCGAGGTCCGCGAGCAGCGGGACTTTGCGCAGGTACCAAATGACGCGCTTGGGGTCAGGCACGCGTGAAGTGTATCAGCGCTTCCAATCGGAAGGCACGCTGTCGCGGACGTTACGAAATACACGGGGGATCGGATTGGTCCGACGCCACACAATTTTTCTCACGATCCTGGATGGTTACGCAAGACGACGTAGGTCATCTCGACCGTGGATCAGCGCTCGACAACGCGTGCGGCTGCCACCGCGGGTTTCGTCCCCGACTTGATCAGGATGACGATACCCAGCGCACTGGCCGCGGTGGCACTCAGCAACGCCACCGGGAGGTTGTCGTCGATCCATCCAGACAGCGGCGGGACCTCGCTGCGCGACACGAGCACGGCGGTGGCGTTGTTGATCAGATGGGTGACCATGCCGGGTACGATCGATCCAGATCTGAGTGTGAGCGCGCCGAGCGCGAGCCCGAGCGTGAACGTCGAGAAGAACTGCACGACGGACATGTGATACAGGCCAAACACCACCGACGAGATGATCACCGCCACGGGCGCCGAGAATCGCGTCGCGAGCCCGCGGGTGAGCACGCCGCGAAACAGCACTTCCTCGCAGATCGCCGGCAACCCGGCGACGACGATCAACGTCCAGATCAGCGGCGGCTGGATCACCGCGTTGAGCAACGCACCGTGCGTGTGCTCGGTGATCGGAAACAGCCGCACCAGCTGCAGGTTCAACAGCCACGCCGAGCAACCGATCAACACGGCCGCGATCATCATCGGCCAGGGCGGGCTGCGAAATCCGAGCGCGCGGGGGCCCCGCTGCGCCATCACCAGCAGGGCGGCGGGTACCACGAGCAGCGCGAGCTGGCCGGCGGTGGCCACCGCGAGGATCGGAGCTCCGATCAGGCCCATCAGGACACCGACGAGGAACCAGGTGCCCAACGCCGCCAGCACGATGCCCACGGCGATCGTGACCGAGAACGCAGACCCAGGATCCGCGTGATACAACTTCGAGGTGCGCTCTTGGGTCGGGATTGTCATCGGCCTGGTCGTCGGTGCCGGTGGAATGTATCTCGCGTTGCGGCCACCGTGGGCTCAAACGCCGTCGCTCCCCGCGGCAACCTCGCCGGTCGCGATCGCGCCAGCTGACGCCGGCGTGCCCACCAAGCCAAAGAAGAAGCGGCGCCGATCGAGGGCCGGTGGTCAGCAACTCGCGCCCGGGGTCGTCGGTGACGATGGCTATTACGAGGAGACGGAACCTCCGGCGCCATTGACCGCGGCGGATCGTGCGCTCGAGTGGCGCGGCGATAACGTGAGCCTGGGGCCGACCAAGGTCGACATGACAGCTGGCGGCGAGGGTCGACCACTGGAGGACGCCGAGATCAACTCGACGATCTCGAGCCAGGCTGACGGCGTTCGCGACTGCGTGATCCAGGGCGCGATGGGCACTGATCTGCGCGCGCGGATCACCGTGCAGTTCATCGTCGATGGCAACGGACGGATCTCGAAGAGCCGGATCCGCGCGCCGCATTATCTGTTCGAAAAGGATCTGATGAGCTGCGCACGCCGAGCGCTCGGCCGGATGCGATTCCCCGCGACCGGCGCGCCAACCAAAGTCGATATGCCCGTCGATCTTACGTAGTAACGCCCCAACGGCGTCCGATCGCGGTGCCGGTACAAGTCGCCGCGTTTAACTAGTCGGACAGCGCGGCGTTGTAGGTCGCGTCTTCGGGCGTCGAGAGATAGATCTCGTAGGTCGCAAGATCGAGGTCGCCGGGCACCGGGAAATCCTGGCTGAACTGGCCGCGCTGGTCGGTCACGGTGCGCCCCAGTGCCCGCGCGTTGCGTCCCTTCGATCCCGCCGGCGCAAGGAACACGTCGACGGGATGATCGCGCAGCGGCGAGGTCCCGCTGGTGACCCGGCCTTCGACGTGGATCACGTCGCCGCGGTACACGCTGTGGTCGGCGATCGAGATGTCCAGCCGCGGCGTCGGCTTCTTCGGATCCTGCGGAACCGTCTCGAGCGTCGGATCGGGATTGATCCGATCGAGCGGATTGCCGTTGCCGCCACTGCTACCGCTGTCGCCCGAGCCATACGCCCCACTCGGCGGTGCTTCGTCCAGCGGCTTGCGCTTGTCGTCGAGTTGCTGCTGGCTCAATCCGCGGATGTCACCCTCGAGCTGGGTGTAGCTGCCGGTGTAGTTCTCCGGCTTGGGAAATGCGTCCTCGGCGCGCGGGCGATGCAGGGTCTTGTCCTGCCCGTTGGTCACCTCCATGCGCAGCGCCGCGCCACCCAGATCGATCCGTTGCCAGTTGTGCGGTGGCGGGAACCACACCTCGACGAACGCGTGGGCTTCGTTGTGGACGTAGCGCGTCGGCTAGCCGAGCGCGTTCGCGGTGACCATGAACGCAAACGCGCGATGGCGACAAACGCCGGCCTGCGAGTCGCACAGGTCGCGATAGATGTTACCGCTGCTGCGCGGCAGGTCCTTGGCCTCGAAGTTGCGGAAGTATTCGATCAGCTTGTTGAACGCGATGTCGAGATCGATGTCGGCGTCGAGCCCTAGCTTGTCGAGCGTGCGGGCTGCCTCGGCGCGAACCGGGTCGGGCAGGATGGGGCGCAGGCCGGCCGGTGTTGCGGCCGCAACCCGGCGCGGGGTGAGGCGTTCGCCGGTGGTGCGCGTTGGTGCGAAGTAGGCCGCGTCGGCGTCGGCGTAGAACCGCAGGCGATAGGTCCCGTGGGCGCTGGACTCGTCGCTGCGAACGTAGAAGTTGTCGGCGCCGTCCTTCGAGAACCGCAGCCGAGCTGGCGGGTCGACCTCATAGGACAGGATGCGCATGTCGGGCGCGACGCTGGGCAGCGGCACGTCGGTGTTGGGCGCGAGCTTGACCAGCATCGAGCCCCAGAACCGATCGCGCGAGGCGTTGGACTTGCCACCCACGCTCAGCTCGGTCAGAACGGGCCGGGCGATCTGCAACGAGAAATCGTCGCGAACGCCATCGAGCGCGCTCATCCGCTTGAACGGCAACACGTCGGGGTTGAACACGCTGACGTAGTGCAGCGTGGAATCCGCGCCGGTGTTGGCGTCGGGCGTCATCGACGTCTGACGATCGGCCGCGAATCCTCCCGCGCCCAGCACAGGCTCGCCCTTGGCCCGGTCCGGTGGCGGATCGTTCGGCTCGGGGAGGATCTTGTCACCCGTCACGAGGCCGGTGGGATTGCCGCTGCCCGAGTCGCCGATCGTCGGTCCCGGGCGATCACCGGTGGGAGCCGGAAGATCCTCGTGGAGGATGCGGCGCGGCGCCTGCGCGATCGCGATCCCGGCCGCGAGCGCGACCACGACCACGACGACCGGAACGGCGCGCCGGGTCGTGGCGGAACGCGAGGACGTGCCGGTGGACATGGCTCAAGGAGCATGACACGCCGGCTGACGCTCCGGTTCCCGGAATCACAAAGGTATGATGGTGCGCGATGGTGACCGCAGCTTCGGCGGCGATGCGGCTTGCCGGCGGGGTGGTCATCCGGCCCGACGAACGAGCGCTGCTCGGCACCATGGCCGCGGTGTTCGCGCTGTGCAGCGCAGGTGCGGCGATGACCGGTGCGGCGGCCGATGCGATGTTCCTTGCGGAGCTGGGTCCTTCCCATCTGGGGGAAGCCGTCGCGGTGTCGAGCGCGCTGCTGGCAATCGTGCTCGCGGTCGTCGGCGGCCTCGCCGATCGGCTGGAGCGCAAGCGCGTGCTGATGACCCTGGCACTCGGCTCCGCGGTCGTGATCTCTGCACTTGCGGCGCTTGCAGCGACCGCACCCGCGCTGTCGGCGGTGATCACGTTGATCGGCGGCAAGCAGCTGGCGGCAGCTACCGATCTCGCGTTCTGGGTGGTGATCGCCGAACGACTCGATGCACGCCGCAGTCAGCGACTGGTTCCGGTGCTTGCCGCGGCGGGTGGCGCGGGTGCCGCCGTCGGTGCCGTGCTGGTGGTTCCGCTGGCCGGTGTGATCGGCGCGCACGGCGTGCTGTTCGTGGCGGCGGGGTTCCTCGCAATCAGCGGGATGGTCGCGAGCCGCGTCGCGCCGACCCATCGGGTGAACGCGCGGGCGGATGGTCTGGCCCTGTTGATCGCGCGCTCGTGGCGAGATGGGGCTCGCGCTGCGAGTCGCCATCCCCTGGCGCGTCAGCTCGCGGTCGTCGTTGCCGCGGCTGGCGTGTTCGCATCGCTTGCGTACTTCGCACTCGGCGTCGAGCTCGCATCCGGGAGTGCGACGACCGCCGAGCTTGCGGCGTTGCTCGGCGGGGTCCGCGCTGCCGGCCAGCTCCTCACGCTGGGCGCTCAGCTCGTGATCGCGCCGCGATTGCTCGCCCGGATCGGCACCGGCGGTGCGTTGCTCGCCGCGCCGGTGGGCGCGCTGCTCGCGGGGCTGGGACTGGTCGTTTCGCCCGTGTTGTGGGTTGCGATCGCCACGGCGATCTCGGCGCGCGTGCTCGATGCCTCGGTCGAGACGCCCGCCGAGCGGCTTACCCAGACGCTGCTTCCGACCTCGATCCGCGGCCGGATCGGTGGTTTTCTCGACGGTACGGCCAAGCGGGCGGGGGCGGTGATGGGTGGATTGCTCGCGGCAGGGCTCGCAGGCGCGCCAACCGTGTTCTATCTGGTCACCGCTCTGGCCGCGGCATTCTGGTTATGGGCCGCGAGCCGGATCGCGCGTGACTTGCCAGCGCTCGCGGTCGCACATGTCGCCGAGGCGAACGATCCGGACGCGGTGGTCGACGATCGTGCGGTGCAGGCGCTGCTGCGTGAGCTCGCGGGCTCGTCGCCGCATCGCGCTGCCGAGGTGGTCGCGAGGCTTCACGAGCGCGGTCGGGTCGATGCCGTCGCCCCGCTGGTCCACGCCGCGATCAGTCACGGCGGAGCGTCGCTGTGGCGATCGGTGATCGCCGTGCTCGACAAGCCGTCGCCTTCGCACGGCGCACGCCTGCTCGAGGCAGCGCGCGCCGCATCGCGCGCAGATCGCGAGCTGGTGATCCGTGCGGTCGGTCTGGCCGGCGGCGTGACGGGCGACGAGCTCGATCGGTGGACAACCGAGCCCGACGCCGCGATCGCCCTGACCGCCGATGTGGCCCGCCTGCGCGTGACGGACCAGCACGACGCGATCTTCGAGGTGCTTGGTGATGCGATCCGCGATCCCAGCGTGGTCGCGCGGGTTGCGATCGACGAGCTGTGCGTCGAGCTCGCACGCGGCCTGGCACGCGGTGGCTCCGACCGCGCTCTCGAGGCTGCGCGGCATCTGGTGCGCGCGCTGCGACGCCAGCGCGGCGATCTCGCGGCGCGTACCGCAGCGTTTGCCGCGCTCGAGCGGGTGATCTCCTGGGCGGCGGATCGTCGCGATGCCGAGCTCTCGTTGCTCCGCGCCGAGGTGCTCGAGCTCGCGCGCGATCGCGTGGAGCGTGGCGCGAGCCCCACCGCACCCGATCAGATGTTGACGTCGGTGATGCGCGTGCCGGGTACCGTCGCGGACGACGCGCCCGAGATCGCTGCAGCACTTCGGTTGTACGGCGCGCTGCTCGAGCATACCGACGCGCTCGACCCCGAGGATCTCCGGAGGATCTGTCGTGCGCTCGGTGAGCCCGACGACGCGATCCGCGCTGCGGCGGAGGCTGCGATGCAGGCGATCGGTCCTGCGGGCGCAGGTCAGCTCATCGACACCGCCGCGTGGGGACGCCGCCGAGCTCGCGATCGCGCGGCCGCGCTGCTCGCCGAGCTGCCCGTGACCCCGAGCGCGCTCGATCGGCTGATCGACGCCGAGCTCGACGCGCTCGACCAGACCCACGCGGCGATCGCCGTGCTCACCCAGCCCGAGGACGAGCTGGTGGTACGGCGCCTCGAGGAGCGATTGCGCGAGATCGCTCACACCGTGCTACTGCTCGTCGCGGCTCGCCAGCGCTCGCGCGCGATCGCCCGGGCGGCGGTTGCATGGCGCCATGCACGCGGCGGTCACGAACGGGCGCGAACACTCGCGGTGATCGAGGCGGGGCTGCCGCGGGCGCTCGTCATCCGGCTGGTCGAAGCCGTGGACGATCTCACGCCCCGCGATCGCGCCGCTGCGCTTGCCCGCTCAGGTGTCGAGAGGAGTCCCCGCGACGCCGTGTTGCGCGCCGAGCTCGAGGGACGCGATCGACTTGCGCGCGCGCTGGTGCTTCATGGGCTCGGTGCGGCCGAGCGCGGCGCTCACCGTGCGGCGATCGCGAGCGCGGCGCAGGCCGAGGCGTCGGCGGCGAGCCCCGCCGATCTGTTGCGGCGCGTGACGCAGGCCATCACCGAGCCCGCCATGGAAGGAGAGCTGGACATGCCGACTCGTGTCGAATCATTGATCGTCCTCGGGCGCGTGCCGTTGCTATCGGGATTGTCGACGCGCCAGCTCGCAGATGTCGCCGAACGCGCGCGGTGGTCGCACGTCAAGGACGGTACGCTCGTGCTCACATCCGGCGATCAACTCGATGCGCTGATCGTCGTGGACGACGGTGAGCTCGCGATCGGTGATCGGCGAATCCTCAAAGGCGAAACCGTCGACGAGCTGGCGTGCGTGGCCCCGGTCGCGTTGCTCGCGGACCTTCGGGTGGTGCGGGCTGCCCGGCTCGTCCGGCTCGAGCGCGTCGACTTCGAGGAGCTCGTCGACGATGTGCCGGGGCTCGCGGCGTCGGTGTGTCGCGCGCTCGGCGAACGAGCTCGTCGCGGTGAGGACCGGAGCTATCGCTCCCCGCTGATGAGCCGGTCGGGCTAGGGGGCTGTCCGAGGCGGGCGATCAGGTTCCCGAGCGGGGTCGCGGCCGTTCGCGCTTGGGCGCCCTACCGCCGGTGCATGCTTCGAGCGCGGCGTTGGTGGTTGCCTTCAACATGCACGAGCGCACCTGATCGCTGTAGTTCGCCTTCATGCAGGTCTCGGCCGCGCGGCGCACGTACCGATCGCGCTCCTGTTCGAGCTTCGCCTTGGCCTTCGGGTTCGCGCTCGCAAGTGCCACGTTGGTGATGTGCTTCGCGAGATCGGTGCATGCCGCGCTGACGTCGGGGTTGGCGACGGCCGGAGCGGGCGGAGGTGCAGGCGCGGCACTGCCGGCACCTGCGGGCTGCGCGGGATCTGCCGCGGGGGCCGCGCTTCCGGTCGCCGGAGCTGCAGGCGCGGTGGGCGGCGCGCCAGCTGCTGAACCCGTGCCTTCGTCGCCGTGGGTGGCCCCGGACCCATCGGTGGACACCTTGGCCGCCGGTGATTTCTTCGGAGCAGGCTTCAGCTCGCATCCGGCGAGCAAGGCGAGAACGACAACGAGGCTGCGCACGGGGCTACTGTCGCGAAGTTCGGGGCGCAGTGCAACGCCGTGCGCACCACTTGGTCAGCCACCGACGAACGGTCGCGCCTGAACGATCCAGACCTGCTCGCCTTCGAGCACCCATTCGATATCGAGCGGCTTGCCGTGCGTGAACACCGGGATGATCGCTTGCACCTGTGTGCTGAGCCGCTTCGCGCGCTCCTCGCTCAAGATCACGCCTTCTCGCTTTGGATCCGCGAGCTCGCGAATCCCACCTGTGGGAGCGATCGTCAGGATCAGCGGTTCGTGGGAGCGCGTGATGAG
>JBFWXW010000116.1:0-15081 GCA_050187075.1 Kofleriaceae bacterium
TACCGCTACGCGATGTGGCTCCAGCGTCCACCGACGCGGATGTACTGGCGGCGCGGCTGGCGCGCGTTCCTTTCACCGCGAGCGGTTCCGGGGAACGCGTGGCGCCTTCTCAGGCGCGCCGTCGTCGAGGTCGCGGCGAACCGGTTCATCTTCCGGCGCGGGGGTCGGCGTGGGCTGGCCCACCTGCTGCTGATGTGGGGGTGCGTGATCGGCGCCGCGATCACATTTCCGCTGGTCTGGGGCTGGATCCACTTCGAGACCGTCTCGGGCGACCTCGAGACCTACCGAACGTATCTGTTCGGGTTCGCGGCCGGAGAGTTTCCAGTCGACTCCGTGCCGGCGTTCATCGTCTTCCATGGCCTCGTGTGGGCTTCGTTCCTGGTGCTCGCCGGCGTGATGCTCGCGTTTCGCCGCCGCATGCGCGATCGCGGCGCCGAGGCCGTGCAGCAATTCGGGGAGGACATCCTTCCACTCGTGCTGCTCGCCGCGATCAGCGTGACCGGCTTGATGCTCACGATCAGCTACACCTGGCTGCGCGGCTACGCCTACGACTTCCTCGCGATCCTCCACGCCGTCACGGTGATCGTCACGCTGCTGTGGTTGCCATTCGGGAAGTTCTTTCACATTTTTCAGCGGCCCGCGCAGCTCGGCGTGGGGTTCTACAAGGACCAGGGTGCTCGTGGCGAACAGGCTCGCTGCAAGCGCTGCGACAAGCCGTACGCGTCAGCGCAGATGATCCGTGATCTGATCACGGTCGAACGCGACCTCGGGTTCCGCTACGAGATGAATCAGGGAGGAGCCATGCACTTTCAGGAGATCTGTCCCGCTTGCCGGCGCGCGCTGTTCGGCCTGGCCCAAGGCGCGCTATGGACGGAGGCTACCTAGATGGCGAAGCTGCCGGTTGACGACCTCCGGATCACCCGTGCGTTCGGTCCGCACCTCTCGGCGCACACGCGCGGCGGCCCGGAGACAGCTCCTGATCGGCTGGTCAAGACCCACTGCTGCTTCTGCGGCCAGCAGTGCGGGATCCAGCTCAAGGTTGCGAACAACCAGGTGATCGGCTTCGAGCCTTGGGAGGAGTTTCCGTTCAATCGCGGGATGCTGTGCCCCAAGGGCGTCAAGCGTTACCTCCAGGGCTCGCACCCTGATCGCCTGCTGACCGCGTTTCGCCGCGATCCGGCGGCGCCTGGCGGGTTCAGCCCGCTGGGGTACGAGCAAGCGATCGGCCACGTCGCGCGCGAGATCGCGCGGATCCAGAAGGACCATGGCAACGCGGCGATCGGCGTGCTCGGTGGCGCGAGCCTCACCACCGAGAAGACGTACCTGCTCGGCAAGTTCGCCCGGGTGTGCTTGAAAACACCGTTCATCGACTACAACGGCCGGCTCTGCATGGTGAGCGCGGGCGCCGCGAACAAGAAGGCGTTTGGCATCGACCGGACGACCAATCCGTGGTCGGACATGGTCGGCACCGAGGTGATCTGGGTTGCTGGCAGCAATGTCGCCGAGTGCTCGCCGATCACGACGAACTACATCTGGCAGGCGCGCGAGATGGGCGCGAAGGTGATCGTCCAGGATCCACGCATCACGCCGGTCGCCCGAACGTGCGACTTGTACTTGCCGGTGCGACCCGGGCGCGATGCGGCGCTGTTCGCGTGCGTGCTCGGCGTCATGATCGAGCAGGGCTGGATCGATCGCGAGTTCATCGCCGAGCATACCGTCGGGTTTGACGCGGTGGCCGACTACTGCAAGCAGTGGCCGCTATCGCGCACCGCGGAGGTCACCGGTGTCCCCGAGCGCTCGCTGCGCAAGGCAGCCGAGCTGTGGGGAACAGCGAGCTCGAGCTTTCTGTTCCACGCACGCGGCATCGAGCACCATTCGAACGGTGTCCAGAACGCGCTCGGGACGATCAACCTCGTGCTCGCGAGCGGCCGTCTTGGCAAGCCGAAGAGTGGCTACGGTACGATCGTCGGACAGGCCAACGGCCAAGGCGGGCGCGAGCACGGTCAGAAGTGCGATCAGTTGCCGGGCTGGCGCGAGATCGCGAACCCCGAGCACCGCAAGTACATCGCCGGGGTCTGGAACATCGACGAGACCGACCTTCCCGGCCCCGGCGTCGACGCCTACGAGCTGTTTCGCAAGATCGACGCGGGCGAGATCAAGGGACTGATCGCGATCTGCTTCAACCCGAAGGTCTCGCTGCCAGACAGCCACTTCATCGAGCGTGCACTCGACAAGCTCGAGCTGTTCGTGGCGATCGACTTCTTTCTCAGCGACACGGCGCGCCACGCCGACATCGTGCTGCCGGGCAGCCTCCAGGAAGAAGACGAGGGAACGGTGACGCAGGTAGAGGGGCGCGTCATCAAGATCAACAAGGCCGTCGCGGCTCCGGGCGAAGCACGTGAGGATTGGCGGATCATCCAGGACATCGCGCGTGCGCTCGACCGCCCGCACGGGTTCACGTTCGCCGGGCCGCGCGAGATCTTCGAGGAGCTGCGAATCGCGAGCAAGGGTGGGGTCGCCGACTATTCGGGGATCACGTACGAGAAGATCGGAACGCAGATGGGCGTGTTCTGGCCGTGCTACAGCCACGACCCGAGGACCGGCGAGCCGGTACCCGATCATCCGGGCACGCCACGCCTGTTCGAGCCGAACAGCTACAACCCGGTCGCGAAAGGCGCAGGACGGTTCTACTTCCCGGACGGAAAGGCCCGCTTTCATGTCGCCGAGTACCGCCCCGCGATCGACGACGTCTCGGAGGACTATCCGCTGTTCCTCACCACCGGCCGCGTGGTGAGTCAGTTCCTGTCGGGTACCCAGACGCGGCGGATCGGTCCGCTGGTCAGCCAGTACCCGGAGCCGCGGCTCGAGCTGCATCCACGGCAGGCCGAAAAGCTGGGGATCGTCGACGGCGATTGGGCGACCTGCGAGACTCGCCGCGGTGCGATCACGATCCGTGCGCAGATCGTCGCGACGATCCGGCCGGACACCGTGTTCATTCCGTATCACTGGGCCGGAGACAAGAGCGTGAATCGGTTGACCGTCGCGGCCCAGGACCCGATCAGCAAGATCCCGCAGTACAAGGTGTGCGGTTGTCGCGTGCGGCGCGCCGATGCACCTCCTGCGTACGCCGCCGAGCGGGAGTCGCAACAATAGCCATGTCGGTGCCACAACATCTCGAATTCTTCGTGGACCCGAGTCGATGCATCGGGTGTCAGGCATGCGTGCACGCGTGCACGGAGTGCGATACGCACAAGGGCGATGCGATGATCCACCTCGAATACGTGGATCGCGCGTCCTCGGTGCAGACCGTGCCGGTCATCTGCATGCACTGCGACCAGCCGACCTGCGCGGAGGTTTGCCCCTCCGATGCGATCAAGCGTACAGGCGATGGCATCGTCCAGAGCGCGCGAAAGCCGCGATGCATCGCGTGCGGCAACTGCGTCATGGCGTGTCCGTTCGGGGTGCCCGAGCTGTACATCGATCGCGCGATCATGATGAAGTGCGACATGTGCTACGACCGCACGTCGATCGGAAAGAAGCCGATGTGCGCGACGGTCTGTCCGAGCCAGGCGCTGTTTTTCGGCACGCGCGAGCAAGCGCTCGCCTTGCGCCCGCAGTCGACGCCCACCAACAAGTTCACGTTCGGAGGCCAGACCATCACGACCCGCGTGAACGTGATGGTGCCGCGGCGTGCAACGCCCTCGCACGTAGACGTGACCGCCGCGATGGAAGACACGCCGCATAACCGCGGGCTCAGGTTGCCCGTGATCGACACGAGCGATCCGTTCGCCGAGGTGGAGACCTAGTCGTGGCCGACGATCCGCAGAGCCGATTCGAACAGGATCGCGCGATCGATCCGCGCGTCGATTCCGCGGATCGCCGAGGGCTCGCGGGCACCGCGCGCGGCGACGTGTACGCGCCGACGCGCGACCCCGAGGACGTGACGGTCGCTCCCGATCAGCGCCCGATGGAGGACCAGCCGCGGTGGCGTCGGGACTTTGCGATCGACTGGCCGGAGGACAACTTTGTCGCACGTCGCGACTTCGCGAAATTTCTGGTGCTGACCAGCGGCGCCTTCGTGGTGGGCCAGGCGTGGATCGCGGCCAACAGCCTCGTCCGATCGCGGCGTCCGCTGCCCGGCCGCGTCAAGATCGGCTTGCTATCAGCGATCGCGCCCGGCACCGCGATCATGTTCGCGTATCCGACGCCCCACGACCCATGTCTGTTGATCCGCCTGCGCGACGGCAAGCTCCTGGCATATGACCAGAAGTGCACGCACCTTGCGTGCGCCGTGGTGCCGAAGCTCGACCAAGGTATCTTGCACTGCCCGTGTCACGAAGGCGTGTTCGAGCTGGAGACCGGCCGCAACATCGCGGGGCCTCCGCCGCGCCCGCTGCCGGCGATCGAGCTCGACGTCGTGGGCGACGAGATCTTCGCGATCGGTGTGAAGGAGCGGACCGTATGAACCGCAAGCCGCAGCGACAGCTGACGCGCGCGCAGCGCTCGACCGTGGTCGCTGGAGTGCTCTGCTTCGTGCTGATCTTGGTCGTGCTTCAGCTCTGGCTCCTGACCGCGACGATGAACGCGTACCTGGGTGGTGATGATGCGGTCGTGTGGCCCGGGCTGGCCGCCAGCGCCGGGTGTCTCGTGCTGAACCTGGGCTTGTTGCGCTACCTGTTGAAGCGATGACCGATCCTGCAGCGCCGCCGCCCACCGGTCTGGCTGGGATGCACCCGGCGTACTTCGCGCTCGTGATGGCAACGGGTATCGTGTCGATCGCCTGTGACTTGCTCGGGCTGCATCCCGTCGCGATCGCGCTGTTCGCGCTGAACCTCGCGTTCTATCCCGCGCTGTGGATCCTCAGCATCGCCCGCGCGATCCGGCATCCCGATCGCGTGCGCGCCGACTTCATTCATCATGGCCGCGCGGTGGGGTTCTTCACGACGGTGGCGGCGACCTGTGTTCTCGGGACGCAGTGCCTCGTGATCGGCGGCAGCGCGCCGGCTGCCCTCGCGCTGTGGATCGCAGGTCTCGCGCTGTGGGCGTGTCTGGTCTATGCGGTGTTCGCGCTGCTGACGGTCAAGGCGGACAAGCCGTCCCTCGCCGAGGGCATCAACGGTGGCTGGTTGATCAGCGTCGTCGCGGCACAGTCGGTGGCCGTGCTCGGCGCGCAGCTCGCGCCGCAGCTCGGTGCGCACGCACCGCACGCGCTCGTGTTCGCGCTCGCGATGTGGCTCGGCGGCGGAATGCTTTACCTCTGGATCATCTCGCTGATCTTCTATCGCTACACGTTCTTCACGATGAGCCCGTCGGATCTTGCGCCGCCGTACTGGATCAACATGGGTGCGGCGGCGATCACGACGCTCGCCGGGGCGATGCTGGTCGCGGCGGCACCTCACTCGCCCGTCCTCGACCAGATCTTGCCGTTCGTGCGCGGGCTGACGCTGATGTGGTGGGCAACCGCGACGTGGTGGATCCCCATGCTGCTCATCCTCGGCGTGTGGCGTCATGCGGTACGGAGGTTCCCGTTGCGCTACGACCCGTTGTACTGGGGCGCGGTGTTCCCGCTCGGGATGTACACGGTGTGCACCGCACGGCTCTCCCGGGCGGTGGATGCCAGCTTTCTGCACTGGATCGCCGAGGTGTTCGTCTACATCGCCCTGGCAGCCTGGGTGGTGACCGCGTTCGGCCTCGCGCACCACCTGATCGCTTCGCGGATGGCGAGCAGACGCGGATCGTTCCCACGCGAGCGCCGCCGGGATTAGGAGCTGCCCTCGATGGCATGCTGATCACGAGGCGCGTGGTTCATGCGTGAGCGAGCGCGACCGCACGCCGATCGCGCGGACGGTAACGGCGATCGAGGTTCGCGGCCAGCAGGATGCCACGCGGCGCCATGCTGTGGGTCACCAGGGACAGGCGCCCTGGTCGCCCGCGGATCGCAGAGCTCGACGACCAGTCCTGGGTTCCGAGGCAGCCGCCAGGCGCGATGGGGAGCGCTCCGGTCATGAAGTACCTGTGGCGCTGCCCGGACCATGACGGCGACGATCCGCCCTGGCAGACCACCGCGCCAGCCACCCGAGTCGCCAGTGTCGCTAACGGCGCGACCTCTTGGGGGCCTCGTTGGATCGGAACTCGCAATTGCGGGCACCTATGCGGATCGCAGCGACGACTCGACTAGCCACACTGTTGTTTGCGTTACATGGCCTTGCCGCCTGTAGCGACGACGAGCTCAAGGTGACCCCACTCTACAATCACGCAAACAATCGCGTGATCGTGGAGCTGAACCGGGACATCGACGGAGGCGAGACGCTGTACGCCCGGGCCCGCCGCGGCAACTTTGGCCAGCTCGACTGCGCCAAGCTCAAGGCCGAGATCGAGCCGGTCGCCAACGCGACGGGTTCGCGCATCGATGGGCCGCTGGTCGACCCGGCGCTGACCAAGCCGTTCTACGGCCCCGAGTGGGGTCGCGGCAACCCGACGGCCGAGATGCTGGCGCAGATCGAGCTGGGCACGGATTCGATCATCGACGTCTGTCTGATGGACGGCGATGAGGTGGTCTACAAGGTCGAGCG
This sequence comes from Kofleriaceae bacterium, assembly GCA_050187075.1. GTDB lineage: Bacteria > Myxococcota_A > Polyangia > Haliangiales > Haliangiaceae > JABFXX01. The sequence goes on from JBFWXW010000116.1 coordinate 6,573, forward strand.
CGACCTGTTCGCGGCGTGGGATGACGGCCGCAAGCGTGGGTTCGGCGGCAAGGCCGACGACCAGGATAGCGGCGAGCAACGGATCAACAGCCCGGTCGCGTACGGGCAGCGCTGCGTTGGCGAGCTCGGTGAGATCCCGTTCTTCGAGAAGACGGGCGAGGGCACGTACACCACATACAGCTGCCTCGAGTCGACCGCGATCCCGGTCACCGTGACCAACGACGACGGCACGATCTCGACACCACAGGATGGTGTTGTGGGCAAGTGCGACAACCCGCAGTACATCTATTCGCTGTGCGAGGCAGGTCCGCGCGTCGCGTCGCGCACCAACGAACAAGGAACCCGCTGGGTGCTGCTGTGCCGCAAGAGCATCGGCGGTTATGCATCGGATCAGTACAACGACATCGCGATGATCGGGCACAACCCGTTCACCGGTAAGACCTGCTTCTTCCAGAACGCGCTGTACCAGAAGAAGGACGGCGGTCACGTTCCACACCCCGCCGACGTCGACAAGTCGCAAAACCTGTGGAGCGGTGTCCACGGCGGCATCGGATCGGGCATCCAGTGTGGCGAGTGCCACGACGCGGACCCGTTCATCCACACGCCCTGGATCGATGGAGCGAAGGACGACAACGGCCGCCCGATCGTTCCGAAGATGGGCGTCGACGCGGACCTGCCGCTCGGCGCGAACGACACGCCGTACGCGCTCGTGAACCGGCGCGGTCAGGGCTGGACGATGCCGCAGCAGATCGTGTCGTCCGAGGCCAACGCGTGTGTGAAGTGTCACCGGATCGGCAGGGGCGAGTGGGCAACCCGATGGCTGAAGCGCCTCGAGGGTACCGACAGCGCCTGGACGTCGATCACCACGCCCGCATACAACGAGCCGGCGCACCGCTACTGGATGCCGCCCGACACCGCGTTCGCGGCGCACGCCGATTTCCAGGGCTCGGAGTTCCAGACCGCGCTCGACTTCATCCAGAACTGCGCGAGCAATCCGACCAGCGCGGGGTGCATGTGGCAGGACATCCCGGAGAACCTGGGCGACGGCGGTGGCGGGCTGCTGCGTAACCCGGTCGATCTTCCCGACGACGAGCTTGCGAAGCAGGCGTCGACCGTGATCGGCATGAACAAGAATGCGATGTCGGACCGCTGTGCCGAGTGCCATGCGCCAAACCAGACCACGCTGCGCAACTGGCTCGACGCGACCAACACCGCGAAGGGCAACTGTCTCGCCGAGGACCGCGGTGGCGAGCCTCGCGAGGAGAAGGTCGAAAACGTCGAAGTCGCGCAGGGTGAGCTCAAGACGTTCGGCCCGTACGAGGTCGCGACCGGGGCCCACTTCGAGGTGTTCATGACGGGCACCGGTGATGGTGACCTCTACGTCAAGCGGGGCCAGGTTCCCGACGAGAACACCTACGACTGCCGCCCGTTCGCCGGCGGGTCTGAAGAGAACTGCACCCGCGAGAGCGGCTTCCAGAGCACTGGACCCGCGAACTTCTTCGTCGCGGTGAAGGGCTACGCCGCATCGGTGGTCAACCTCCGCATCACGTACACGGCGCCTGGCACCGGCTCGATCGCACCGCTCGACGTCGTCAACTGCTTCCGCATGGAGCCGTCGAACCCGAGCTCGCCGTTCACGCCGACCAAGCTCGGCATCTACGCGGCGGCGGCTCATCTCGGCTGGTTCCAGGATCTGTTCAAGACTGCCTACCCGGACGGCGAGAACGGCAACACGGCGGACACGTGGGCGCTCGAGTACGGCAACTTCAAGCGTCGCGTCCAGATGCCAAAGGGCAATCATCCTCGGTTCACGCAAGAGGAGCTCGACGTGGTCGCCGAGTGGTTCGCGCGCGGCTTGCCGAAGGCCGGCGACTACATCCCGACCGACAGCGGTCCGCGCACGTGCACGCCGTCGATCTCCAGCGCGGTGGCGACGCACGTCAATGCGATGGAGACCCAGGGCTGGGAAGCGATCAATCGCGCCCGCGGTCTCCAGATGTACGGCTGCGCCAACGCGGTCGATCCGCGCGAGTGCCTGAGCGCGAAGCCGGACGCGCAGACCAAGCCATACGGCGCGGGATGGACGAACTTCGGCAAGCTCCGGGTGCTGCGTGAGCTGTCGTTCCGCACGGTGTACTGGATGCGCAGCTCGCCGGACGGGCGGTTTGTCGCCAACGGCGCCAACAACGACGATGGCGGTGTGATCAGCGATCTGAAGACGGACAAGGACATCAGCGTCAAGGCCGCGTACGATCCAGGGTTCTTCCCGGATAACCGCGGCTGGTTGTTCCAGGGCACCCCGATCGACGCAGGGTTCTGCACGATGGGCCTGCTGCTCCAGAACCCGGATCGCATCACGTTCAGCGAGAGCGCCTGCAGCTCGGTGGGAGCGGTCGGGCTATATCAGCACCTCGGTGCCGCCACCGACGGTGGTGACTACTTCGCGATCAACAGCGGGTTCGAGAGCGACGATCCGGGTGGCGTCGTCAATCACGACCCATCGGCCGGATTCGGCGAGAGCGCGGATATCACGATCGTTCCGATGGTGTTCGATGGCTCTCACTACAGCAGCAAGCCGTCGGTGGAAGCTGACACGCCGCACGAAGGTGACAGCGTGCTGTCGCCGTCGACCAAGCTGGTGATCAGCCGGATCGGCAACGAGGACGAGCAAATCGGCTACGTGCTTCGCAAGCTCACGGCCACGCCGAACGCGAGCTCGTATGACATCTCGACCACCGAGATCGCTCGGTACTGCGTGAAGGGTGCGAAGCCGGCGATCTCGTTCGACGAGAAGTACTTCGTGGCTCACCACTACGTCGGCGAGAGCGATTACGCCGACCTCGGCTACGCCTCGGCGAGCGACCCGGCGTTCCAGGAGCTACTGAGCAAGGGCGCGTCGAACATCATCCTGGTCAACATGCTGACCGGCGCACGCACCCGCGTGACCACGATGCACCCCGGCCAGTACGCGATCTACCCGCACTTCCGGTCGGACGGCTGGATCTACTTCCTGGTCCGCGACGAGCTCAACGGCAAGGAGTACGTGGTGGGTAGCGACGCGGCCCTGCGCGGAAACTGATCCCGCCAGTCGGGTGCACCCGAGCGCGCTGCCGGCGCGTCTCGGGTGGTTCGTTCACGGGGTCGTCACGCTCGCGCGAGCTCCTCATCGGCGTATCGCCGGTAGCGATCGAGCTCGCCCCGAAGGTTGAGCCGCTCGAGGAACGCGTCATCGATGGTTGCGTGGCTCGCGAGCTCCGGACCTGCGCCGGAGCGGTTCGAGTTGTTGGGATGACGATCTCTGTAGACCGATCGGTCTAGTCCCGGTATGGTCTCTGAGTAGACCGATCGGTCTACTCAAGCCGAACACGGAGGAAGTCATGCGAGTTGCAAAGCAAGACGTGGACGTGAAGATGGAGATCCCGGGAGCGGTGCTACGACAGAAGCTCGATTTCGGCGATGCGAGCGGCTACGCCAAGATCAGCTGCGAGTACTTCTCGCTCGCTGCGGGTGTGGATACCACCCCGCTGTTCCAGGGGCTCGACGGCAACTTGTGCCAGTGCCCGCACTGGGGCTACGTGCTCAAGGGCACCATCACCACTACCAACGCGACCGGCACGCAAGAGACCGTCCGCGCGAGCGACCTGTTCTACTGGCCAGAAGGCCACAACGTGAAGGTCACGGAGGACGCCGAGATCATCATGTTCAGCCCGCAGCGCGAGCACAGCCACGTGATCGATCACATGCGCGCGAAGGTGAAGAGCATGGGGTGACCACCCGGGCTCCGCCGGCAGCCGTTCGGCTCGACGAATCACAGCTTCCCGCGGCGTCGTGCGATAGGCTCACCCGCGATGAAGCTCGATCCGGATCGCGACTACACCGTCGAGCTCGGGCTCGACGATCCGGACGATCACGCAGCGCTGGTCAGAAAGCTCGCCGCACAGCTCGAAGTGCCCGTCGCAGCCCTCCCCGCGATCGAGCTCCGCAAGCGCTCCATCGACGCGCGGCGGGGGCGGGTCCGGTTCCATTACGTGCTCGGCACCGCCCCAGCCGAGCTCGGGCTCGGCGGTGCACCGCTGCGCGAGGTCGCGGGCTCACCGGTGATCATCGTGGGTGGTGGCCCGGCCGGATTGTTCTGCGCCTACGAGCTCGCCCGCCACGCGATCAAGTCGATCATCGTCGATCGCGGCAAGCCGGTGCAGGCCCGCCGCCGCGACCTCAAGGGACTGACCCAGCACGGCCGCGTCGATCCGGATAGCAACTACTGCTTCGGTGAAGGCGGCGCCGGCACCTATTCCGACGGCAAGCTGTATACCCGGTCGCACAAGCGCGGCGACGTCCGCGACGTGATCGAGGTGCTCGCGGTTCACGGCGCGCCCGACGCGATCCTGGTCGATGCGCGCCCGCACATCGGATCGAACAAGTTGCCCAAGGTGATCACCGCGCTACGCGAGCGCCTCGAGGCGGTCGGCAGCGAGGTGCGGTTCGGCACTCGGGTGACCGAGCTGATCGCGCGTGACGGTCGAGCCATCGGGATTCGCGCCGCCAACGGGGATGAGCTCATCGGACGCGCCGTCGTGATGGCGACCGGCCACTCCGCGCGCGATGTGCACGAGCTGTTGGTACGGGCGGGCGTTGCGCTCGAGGCGAAGCCATTCGCGATGGGTGTGCGGATCGAGCATCCCCAGCCACTGATCGATCAGATCCAGTACGGTCGGTTCGCGGGACATGCCCGGCTCCCCGCCGCTGCGTATCGGCTTGCGTTCACACCCGACGACAAGCGTGGAGCGTTTTCGTTCTGCATGTGCCCCGGTGGCTGGATCGTTCCTGCGGCGACCGAGCCGGATGGGGTGGTGGTGAACGGCATGAGCCTGTCGCGTCGCGATTCGCCGTTCGCCAACTCCGGCCTGGTCGTCGCGGTCGAAGTCGCGGACCTCGCGCGCCAAGGCTTGAGTGGCGCCTTGGCAGGTGTCGAGCTGCAGCGCCGGCTCGAGCGAGCCACCGCGCTCGCTGGCGGCGGCATGTTGCGCGCACCAGCCACCCGCGCCGGTGACTTCGTGCGCGGCAAGGCGAGCTCGACGGTTCCGGCGACCAGCTATCAGCCTGGCTTGACCGCTTGTGACATTGGCCAGGTGCTCGATTCGATCGGTGTGCCGCTGGCGACGCGACTGCGCGAGGCCTTGCCGATGTTCGATCGCCAGATGCGCGGCTTTCTCACCGATGAAGCCGTGCTCGTCGGGGTCGAATCGAGGACCTCATCACCGGTGCGCGTCGTTCGCGATCCCGAGCGGCTGCAATCGCCGACCTTGATCGATCTCTATCCGTGCGCGGAAGGCGCAGGTTACGCCGGCGGGATCGTCTCGGCTGCGCTCGATGGCGTGCGGGTCGCCCGCGCGATCGCCGGGGTAGCGCCATCGGGTTGACGACGCCTGCGTCACAATCGGGGGGGACCTACATGTCTTGCCGTGCGTGTGCTCGAGATCAACGTGGGCTCGTGGGCGCGGTGATACGCTGGTTGAATGGGGCAGGTCTGGGTTCACTCTCTCTCGATCGTGGCGCTGGCTGCCTGCTATTCACCGCGCCTACCCTCAGGCGTGCCGTGTGATCCCACCGGTCCTCACTGTCCATCAGGCCAGACCTGCGTCGCCATCGCCGGCGCATACGTCTGCGGTGCTCCCGATGATCCATCGACGATCCCGGGACAAGATGCGCCCGCCACTCCCGCGGATGCCGCGAGCGAATCGAGCATTCCGATCGAGCTTGATACCGATCTCGACGGGCTCGCCGATTCGAGCGACAACTGCGTCGCGATTCCGAACCCCGATCAGTTCAACGAGGACGGCGACTCGTTCGGGGACCTCTGCGATCCTTGTCCGCCGATCGCTGACGATCAACCGCTCGACAGTGATAGCGATGGGGTTGCGGATGCGTGCGATCCACGGCCACTGGTCAGCGGCGATCGGATTTCCTTGTTCGAAGGTTTTCATGAGGGCGTCCCGGCGGCGTGGTACCGCGTCGGGACGTGGAACGCCGGCAACGACGCGGTGACGATCGATCTGTCCGGCGCGAATGACTTCGCGTATCTCACCCTTCCAACGCCCTCGGGCGAAGGGGAGACCGTGAGCGCGAGCATCACCGTGGACGCGCTCGCGGCCAACACCGCGACCGATGCCTCGGTTGGGCTCGTCGAAATGTTCAAGCACACCACTGGCGAGGGGGTGTACTGTCACCTGACCCGGTGGACGTCTTCTACGCCGATCGCGGTCACACAGCTCAAATCGGCGGGCGCGGTCAAGGACACCAGCCCGTACGAGCTCACGCCCGGCGAGACGTACAGGCTGCGCTATCGTCGCGACTCGACGACCTATAGCTGTGACGGCGCGCGCGGAATTGCTAGCGCCAGCGCGCAACTGACGTCGACCCTCACCAACGCGACCCCCGAGGTCGGGCTGCGGATCTCGAATGCAAAGGCCACGTTCGCGTGGCTGCTGATCGTTTCCAGGTGACCCGGGCGTCCCGGCGCTGCCCCGTGCCGCCGGCGAGGCCGCGCGGCGATCCAGATCGCGAGCACGCGCATGGTTCGCACTGTACGCGTCGCGGCTGGACCTTGCGCAGGCTGCGGTCAGAATACCAGCCGCGCGCCAAGGCCGAAGCTCACCGCAGGAATCATCGACGCGTTGGCCTGCGCGAACAACTTGAGCTTCCACAGATTGAGTTGAACGCCCGCAAGCGCACGCGCGCTGGCGGGGCTCGCCGAGTTGCTGCCCGACGCGCTGATCGACGCGGTTCCGATCTCCATGTCTCCTGCCCTCAGCGGCCCCGACAGCCCGGTGGCGATCGTGCTCTTGCCAACCGTGACGTCGACACCGGCGCCGACATAAACCGCGGCGATCAGCGCGATCCTCAGACCGGTCGTGACCTCGACCGGAACCGTGGTCGCGGTTGATGTGAGGTCGAACCGACCGGTGGCATCGTAGGTGATCGCCTGATCCTCGCCATTGCCTGCGATCTCGAAGTCAGACAACACACCGTCGCTGCCGGCGCCGAGTGACCACCGAGTGAACTCGATGCCGCTATTTGCCGATAGCCCGAGCCAGCGTACGACCGCGCCGGTGCCACCACTCTCGCTCGGGGGGATGATCTGATATTGCACGTGCGCGCCGAGGCAGGTGATCTTGCCCTCGAGCTGGTCGGTCGATCCGCCCTGATAGAAGCCATTGGCATACACGGTCCAGCGGGGATGGTTCCACGCCGACAGGTTCAAGCCTGCCATCAGCGCGATGCTTGCGGCGATGCCGCCGGTGGGGCGATCCTTGTCGCGAAAATCGCCCGCGGCTGCAACGTTGGCGGCCACGCCGAACAGCGCGCTCTTGGGATCGGACGCGTAATCGACGCCGATGCCGCGCGCCGAGAACGACGTGGCATCGGTGAACCCGCGCAACATGCCGTTGATGTTGGCGAGCTGGAACACGTCGGTGATCTTGCCCTCGAGCTGCGTTTCGAGCTCCGCGGGATCGATCCCGAGCTGCATGGCGTAGGTCTGGCCCTGGGGAGACAGCTGGATCGTCACGTCCGCGTGTGCAGCGTGCGTGGTGAGCAGCGCAGCGAACAGGATCGTCGATCGAGTTATCCATTCGCTGCCCGTACGTTGGCGCATGAGCTCTATCGTACCGCAGGCGCGAGCGCGGCTGTTAGGTAGCGCGAGGTAGGTCCAGGGAGAACACCGACCCTTGCCCCGGGTGGGTCGCGACGTGGATCTCGCCACCATGGGCTTCGACGATCTGCTTGGCGATGAACAGCCCGAGTCCTAGCCCGCCGTACTGCTGCAATGGCACCGCGCGCTCGAATCTGACGAAGATCCGTTCGAGATCATCGGCCGAGATCCCGATGCCGTGGTCGCGCACCGAGACCACGGCCGTGTCGTGGTTGCCCTCGACCTCGACCTCGACCGGGGCGGCGCGACCGTATTTGATCGCGTTGGAGACCAGGTTGGTGAGGACCTGTTCGATCCGGGTGCGATCCCAGCTGCCCATCACGGGGGCGCTGACGCGAAGCCGGAGCTCCACGGCGTTGCGGGCCGCATTCTCCGATTCGGCGGTCACGACGTCGCGAGCGATGTCATTCAGGTCGCAGGTGGTGCGGTGAAGCTCGATCTGATGCGACGCGATCCGGGTCACGTCGAGCAGCGCATCGATCAGAGTGTGGAGCCGGCGCGTCGAGCGCTTGGCCGCATCGACCTTGGCGACGGTCGGGCTCATTGCCAATCGATCGAGCTGCACCACCAGCGCGCTGAGCGGTGTGCGGAGCTCGTGCGAGGCGATCGACAGGAAGTCCTCGCGAACTTGCAGCGCGCGACGGCGCTCGGAGATCGCGGCAGCCAGCATGATCCCGGTGATCGACAGCTCGGCCATGAACGCCTGGGTGTGCATCAGGCCGTGTTGGAGCGAGTCGCTCGCAAACGGTCCGCGCTCGGTCGCGGTCCCATAGATCGCCATCACGCACGTCACCACCG
>JBFWXW010000117.1:0-14732 GCA_050187075.1 Kofleriaceae bacterium
ACAAGAAGATTCACACCGCCCGCGATACGCTCGAGACCAGCGGGGGCAATGCGGATCATGCGGTCAAGTTCGCCCAGCTCGGGATCGCGTACGCCATCGAGCTCGCGAAAGGCCAGCTCGATCACCCTGATCGGCTCGCGCAACCGCCGAGCCCGATGCTGGAATGTGGCTACGTGCCGACGCAGGCGCCCGACGAGGGCGATCAATCACCATTTGCGGCCATCGGGAGCCTGTTGCTGCTGGGTGTGGCCGCGTGGCTGACCGCCAGGCTCCGCTGAGCCCGATCGTCCAGACACTCGGAAGCCGGCTGGGCCGCTGCCGGTACGTGGACCGGAGCTTGCTTAGGTCTGCCTCCAAAGGAGTGTCTTATGCGTACTCGACTGACTAGCTTGTGGTTCGCCGGTGCGATCGCGCTCACCGCGGGCTCGGCCCCCGCGCTTGGGGCACCAGCGCACGCAATCGCTGCGCAACCGGCTCTCACGGAATCACCAGGTACCGCCCCCGCCGAGCCGAGCGCCACCGAGGCGACGCGCGCGGAAGATGAGGCGCGTTACGCGGAGCGCGAGAAGCGCAGCGAGAACGCGAACCAGTTCGCTGGAGGCAACACGGTGTTGATCATCTCGGGCAGCACGGTGCTGGTCGCGGTGATCGTGATCCTGCTGATCATCTGAACCATCGGACCAGGGCATCACGCGAGCTGATGAGCGGCGAGGAACCCCGCCATCTCGGGCCAGCGGACACCCAGGAACGCGTATTCCCCTGGATAGGCCGGGCGCGCGCCTTCGAGCAGCGTCGCGGCGATCCCACAGTTGCGGGGATCTCCCGAGGCGATCGCGAACGCGCGAACGATCCGCAGCGGCCGCAGCGTTTCGCCCATCAGCACGCCTTCGTATTCCGCCCAGTGCTCGTCGAGCAGCCGCGCGGCGTCGTCGCCGTTGCCGGATCGGCAGTCGAGCACGGCGCGCGCAAACGCAAGCATGGCCGGCAGGGTGGCCGTGGTGAGCTCCTTGCCGCGCGACTCGGCTTCGGCAAACCACTTCTCGGCTCCCTCGAGATCGCCGAGCAGGCCGTGATAGAGCGCAAGGTCGACGGCGCTCGTCGGATACAAGCCGACCGCGCGCAGCGCACCGCGGTGCGCCTTGTCGTTGTTCGCTCCGATCTCGATCGCCTGCTTGAGCTCGCCTTCACGCATCAACGTCCACGCCAGGTTGTGGGTCGCAAGTGCGGTCATCGCGGGTAGCTTCGAATTCTCGGCCCAGTACCAGTAGATCTCGTCGGCGGTCTTCAGATCGCCTCGCGTCAGCGCAGCGATCGCCTCGTTGTTGTCCTCGATGAACTGCCGGCGGTGACGCGCGAACCGAATCATGTTGATCAGGAACAGCACGGCGATCGCGCCGGCGCCGATCAAGTAGATCGTCACGACGCCACCCCGCTGCGGTGGTGTGGACACCAGGTAGAGCAGGGCGCAGATCGCGATGATCGCCGCCCACACCACGATGGTCCAGGTCGCCTTGGGTGTGGTCGACCGCGGCACCGTCGGTCGCGCCTCGCTCATGGCGCCATCATACGCCACCGGGATGCGCGAGATCGGTCCATTCCCGCCGACGTAAGCCTTGGGGGCACCGGCGACGAGCATCACCAGCCCGAGGTACGCCTCGGCGGCACGGCGACGAGAATCAGCCGCGAGGGTGACCGGCGCGGTCGCCGGGTGTTATGACGGTCAGCAGATCGACGGGATGCAGCGCGTCGTGCGCTGTTCGTGACGTCCAAGACTGTTCGCACGCACTGTGCGAGCGCCGCCCAACGTGCTCGCCTGCACCGATCGCACGCACCCGATCATGCATGGTTGGTCGAGCTCGTGGGGAGTTGCGCGCGCTGGCCAGCGTTCTGCAAATACTCCCGACCATGCGGAACGTAACTTGTCTTGCGACGACGTTGTTGGTCGCTGCCTCCGCGCTCGCGGGTGGAGCGGCCGCAGATCCCGCGCCGGCGGCGCCGGACTTCTGGGGCAATACGCCGTCACGGGGTGTGTACCGGAGCCAGGAGCTCGCGGCGTCATCGGCCGAGCGGCCGATCGATCCGGGCGATGTGATCGAATTCCGGTTCGGTTCGGCGCGGCTCGACGACGTCGACCGGATGCAGTTGCAGGCGGCAGCACGGTGGCTGCGTGCGCATCCCGAGTACCGCCTCGTGGTCGAGGCACACACCGACTCGCTGGGCGCGGACACCTACAATCTCGGCCTCGCGAGCCAGCGCGCCCGCTCGGTTCGCGACGAGCTCCAGCGCCACGGCATCGAGCGCGGCCGCGTGGTCGCGACCGTGTTCGGCGAGTCCAGGCCGATCGCGGCCGATCCCACGGCGGCGTCGAACCGGGTCGTGGTCATGTACGCGACCAAGCTTTCGCCGACCGAGATCGCTCGCCGATCGCTTCCGCCGAGCACCGCAGTGATCGGCGTCTAGGCGGATCGGTCGTGCCCGCGATTCGCGAGCTTGCGCTCGATGCGGTGGACGAGCTCGTAGAACGTCGGCAGCGCGAGCAGCGTGAACAGGGTCGAGGTGATCAGCCCGCCGACCATCACGATCGCCAGCGGTCGTTCGATCTCGGTGCCGTGGAGCCGCAGGATCAACAGGGGCAACAGTCCGAGGATCGCGGTCGCGGCCGTCATGATCTTGGGCCGCACCCGCCCCAGGCTCGCCTCGCGTAAGGCGGTCTCGAAGTCGCGGCCGTCAGCCATCAGGCTGCGGGTCTGCGTGACCAGCACGAGGCCGTTTTGCACCGCAATGCCGAACAGGCCGATCAGCCCCACCAGGGAGGACACACTCCAGGTCGTGCCGGTGATCCACAGGGCGAGGATGCCTCCGACGAAGGCATCGGGTAACGTCGCGAGGATCACCAGCGTCTCTGCGATCGACCCCAGCGCGAGGTAGAGCAGCACGAACACGGCGAGGATCGCGATCGCCACCGCGAGGTACAACGCCCGCTGGGCGCGTGCCTGCGTCTCGACCTTGCCGCCGACATCGACGAAGTATCCGGCGGGAAGATCCAGGCGGCTCGCCAGCTGGTCGCGCACGTCCGCGGCCGTGGATCCGAGATCGCGGCCGGATACGCTCGCGTCGATCGCGATCCGCCGGCTGCCGGCCTCGCGCTTGATCGTGCCCAGCCCGAACGTCGGATCGATCACGGCGAGCTTGCCCAGCGGCAGTCGCGTTCCGTCGTGGCCATCGATCAGCAACGCTGCCAGCGAGGCGGCATCACGGCGGTGATCCTCGGCCAGCCGGATCACCAGATCGAATCGACGCTGGCCAACCCACACCTCCGAGATCACGCGGCCGGCGAGCCCGATCTCGATCGCTTCGATCACGTCTCCGGGCGTTAGCCCGACTCGCGCCACCGCGCCGCGGTCGATCTGCACGCGCAGCTGCGGCAACCCGGTGAGCCGCTCGGCGCGGACGTCCTCGATGCCATCGATGCCGCGTGCGATCGCCTCCGCCTGCTCGGCGAGCATTGCGAGCTTGACCGGATCGGGCCCGAACACCCGGATCGATAGGTCCGCCGGCGTGCCGCCGAGCCCCTCGTCGATGCGCATCCCCAGCGGCGTGGTGAACGAGGCCGAGACGCCGGGCACCTTCTCCACTGCCTCACGCATCGCGCGCTCGAGCTGCGCGGTCGTGCGAGCCCGATCGGGCTTGAGCACGATCAAGACGTCGGACACCGTGTGCGGCATGGGATCTTCGGTGCGTTCGGCGCGGCCGGTGCGGCGTACGACATCGTCCACCTCGGGGAAGCCGCGCAGCACATCCTCGACGCGATGATTCAAACGGTCGACTTCATCCAGCGACGCTTCGGCTGGTAGCGAGGTCTGCATCAGCACCGCGCCCTCGTCGAGCTCGGGCATGAAATCGGAGCCCAGCGTCGTCGCGAGCCACAGTGCGGGGATCGTGACCGCCAGCGTCGCGACCCGGACGAGTCCCGCGTGGCGCAGCGCACCGTCGAGCAGCGGACGATACACGCGCTTGATCGCCCGGATCACGATCACGTCCTCGGGTGCGCTCGTGTTCCGCGGGCGCAGCAAGGATGCCGCGGCGACGGGTACGAGCGTCAGCGACAGGATCAACGCGGCGAGCACGGCCGCGATCACCGCCCCGGCGAGCGGTTGATACATCCGGCCCTCGAGCCCGCGCATCGCGAACAGCGGGACGAACACCGCGGTCACGATCAGCGTCGCGAACGCGATCGGCCGGCCGACCTCCACCGCGGCTGCGAGTGCGCGGGCATGGCGATCTCCGGCTGGATGTTGGGACATCCGGTGGATCACGTTCTCGACGACGATGATCGCCGAATCGACGAGCAACCCGACCGCGATCGCGAGCCCGCCGAGCGTCATCGTGTTGATGCCGATGCCCGCGATCCGCAGCATCAGCCCTGACAGCGCGAGCGACAGCGGGAGCGTGAGCGTGACCAGCAGGGCGGCGCGGAGGTTGCCGAGCAGCACGAGTAACACGAGCGCGACGAGGGCCGCACCGATCAGCACCGCGCGCCCCACGCCGCCCAGCGACGCCTCGACCAGCTCGGATTGGTCGTAGACGATGCGAATGCTCACGCCCTCGGGTAGCGCCGGCGTCAGCTCGGCGATCGCGTCGCGGATGCCGCGTGCGACCGCGACGGTGTCGGCGCCGAATTGCTTGACGATCCGGCAGCTGACCACCTCGCCGGTGAGCCGGTGGGCGAGCCCGCGGCGCACGGCGGGGGCCTCCCGGAGGTCCGCGACCTCGCCGAGCAGCACCGGAGTTCCGCCGCGAATCGCCACCACTGTTTCGCGCAGCTGTTCGACGGACTCGGCACGGCCGTTTGCGCGTACCGTCCACTCCATCTGGCCCTGGGTGACGAACCCACCTGCGGCGCTGGCATTGGCGCCCTCGGTGGCATGCACGATCTCGTCGAGGGTGACGCCGCGCGCCGCCATCCGATCGGGATCGATCTGGACCTGAAACTCGCGGAGATAGCCGCCGAGCCGCTCGACGGCGGCGACGCCGGGGACCGCCAGCAACCGGTTCTTGACCTCGTTCTCCGCCAGATCTCGAAGCGTCATCAGATCGGCCGCGCCGGGCTGCGCTTCGATCGTGATCTCGTAGATCTCGTTGAGCCGGCCGGTCAGGCTCGATAGCAGCGGCTCGCCGGTGCCGGGTGGCAGCTCGATCTGTGCCAGCCGCTCGGCGACGAATTGCCGGCTCTGCGCGTAATCGGCGTCGGGTTCGAACTCGATCGTGATCTGGGCGACGCCGAGCGTGGACGCCGAACGAACGCGGCGCACATTGGGCACTCCAGAGACCGCGGTCTCGATCGGGATCGTGACGCGGGTCTCGAGCTCTTCGGAGCCCATCGCCGGGTTCTGAACGATCACGTTGAACACCGGAGCGGACAGGTCTGGAAACACGTCACGCGGGAGCTCGCGCAGCGCCGCCACGCCGAGCACCGCGCACGCGATCACGACGATCGCGACGACGAGCGGCCTGGCGAAGCTTGCGTGGATCAGCCGGCCGATCATGGTGCACGCTCAATGGTCGTGATCATGACCGCCTTCTCCGCGCGCCTTGTCGAACTCCGCCTTCAACAAGAACGCTCCGTCCACGACCACGAGGGCACCGGGCGTGAGCCCGCTCAGGATCTCGACCTCGCCACCCAGGTCGCGCCCACGGCCGACCGGTTGGGCTTCGAACACGCCGGGCCCGCGTGGAACGAACACCGACCAGTGGTCGCCAACCCGCTGGACGGCCGCGATCGGCACGGCCACCACCTCGCCGGCGGTCGGTCCAACCGGCAGGGTCACCGTCGCCGACATTCCTGGCCGAAGCACGCCGTCGTTGTTCGCGATCTCGAGCCGCACGGGCACGGTGCGCGAGGCGGTTTCGACCTCGCGGCCGATCCAGATGATGCGGCCTTCGACGGACTTGCCGGGCAGCGCTGCGAACGAGGCGATTCCGGTTGCGCCGACCTGGACGCGCACCGCGTCGCGTTCGAACACGTGGGCAACCAGCCATAGCTTCGAAAGATCGCCGATCCGGAACAAGGTCTTCGATGGGTCGGCAAGCTGGCCGACCACCACATCGCGATCGATCACCGTGCCCTCGACCGGAGCGCGGAGCACCAGCCCGACGCCACCCGTCGCGCCCGCGAACTGCTGTGTTGCCCCTCCCGCGATCGTGCGTGCGGCCTCGGCCTCGGCGACCGCCGCTCGTGCATCGATCACCTCGCGCTCCGGGATCAATCGCTCGGCGAGCAACGCCTGCTTGCGCTCGAGTGTCTTGCGCGCCAGCGCGAGCCGCGCATCGGCCGCCCGGAGCTCGGCGCGTGCCTTCGACAGATCGGCGCTGGTGAGCTCGACGAGCGGTTGATTGGCCTTGACCGGATCGCCGGCCTTCGCGAGCACGCGAACGACGCGGGCCGCGGCCGGCGATGCGACCTCCGCGTAGGCGTCTTGATCGACGCGGAGCTCGGCCAGCACCGAGACGCGTTCTCCGGCCGTTCGAGTTTCCGCGCGCGTGGTCGTGACGCGCAGATCGCGGATCATCTCCGGTGCGATGCGCACGATCGCTTGCTTGGGCGATGACGATGCGAGAGGGTCACCGTGGTCGCCGGCGTGCGCCGCGCCGTGATCGTCATCAGGTGCACGGTGATCGCCGGCGTGCTGGCGATCCGGCGCCGACTCACCGCCACACGAGGCCACCGCGAGCGCTGCGATGATGACCCTGCCGATCATGGCGACACCCCGGCGAGAAATCGCGCGTGTGCCGCGGATCGAGCGAGTGCGAGCAGGCGATCGAGGTGATCGCGCCGGCCATTCAGGATCTCCTGGCGCGCGACGAGGTAATCGCCGATCGCCAGCTGGCCGGTGGTCACGCTGCGCTCGAGCAGCAGCTCGCTATCGCCCAGCGGTGGCAACACGTCACGCTCGAACACGGCGACCGCCTCGCGCGTGCGCGCGTAGGCCTCGAACGCATCGACGACCTGACGCGACACGTTCCGGGTTACCAGCGCCTGTTCGCGCGAGACCTGGCGCTGGTGTGCGCGGGCGGAGGCTTGCTCGCCCTGCGCTCGATTCCATAGCGGCAACGTGACCGCAAGGCCACCGATCACGATCGCTTGCCTGTCATCGCGTTCGTAGCCGATCCACACCCCGAGATCGGGCCACCGGTTCGTCCGAGCGACCCGCGCTTCCGCCGCCGCCAGCTTGGCCTCCGATGCGAGCGCGCGAAGCTGCGCGTGACGGGGCAGGGCGGTGGTCAACATGTCGAGCGTCAGATCACGCGGGCGCAGGTCGCCGGACAGGGTGATCACGTCGCTGGCGGTTGCACCGATCAGGACTCCCAGACGTCCGATCGCGGCCGCGCGCTCGGCGCGGGCTCCGGCGACCGCGGCGCGGGCCCGTCCGGCTGCCACCGTTGCCAGGTTGAGATCGAGATCGGTGATGTCACCCGCCTTGCGGCGGCGCGTGGCAGCATCCGCGGCCTGAACGGCGAGCTCGTGGTTCCGCGTCGCGAGCTCGACCAGCAGGTCGGCGTGGCGGGCCTCGTTCCAGGCGATGACGACCTCGTAGCCGAGCCGGCGCAGCTGATCCTCGTTGACGGCACGGGCGTTCTCGACCACGGCATCCGCGGCGGCGATCCGTGCGGATCGCCTGCCCGGCTCGAGCTGCTGGCTGATCCGGCCCTCGATCTGCAGCGTAGGTGGATCGCTCCAGCGTGGTCCGATGCCCGCTTCGAGCTCGAGGTTGTGGCTGAACCACATCGCGGATCCCGCGCGGTGGGCCTCCGCCTGCTCGAGGCGCGCGATCGCGGCGAGCGCTTCGGGCGCGCGCTGCCGTGCACGGTCCAGCGCGGTGGACAGATCGATGGTGAGCGGTTCTGCGTGTGCAGCCGCCGTGATGATGAAGAGCAGCGCGGCGCAGGTCGCCCGCGCGCATCCGTGATCGAACATGACGCACCTCGGAGCAGACGCAGGTCTGCTGTTGCTCGTCCGGGCTACGAACCAGAGAACCGCAGGTCAGACGAGGAGGCGCGGCACGTGGAGGATCTCACGTGGGTCGGGGCTCGCGTGCTCGCGCTGAATGTGAGTGGGCACGATCCGAACGGGAGGCGCGTCGAGCTTGGCGACCGCGCAGGCGGATCCCCCGAGCATCGGCGTCGCGCTGGGGCAATGGCATCGGCACGCCTCATCGGGGAGGCAGTCGGCTCCGCAGCCGTCGTCGCTGCAGACCTGATCGCACGCATCATCCAGGACAAGATCCGCGAGCCCGACCGAGTGGGTCAGGGCGAGCGCGAACACCAGGATGCGTGCACACGACACGATCTAGAACTAGCACGTCCGCGCGACCCGCTCGCGGGCAACCCGGTGTGGGCATTCCACTTCAATAACCCACGGCACATCATCGCATCGAAAATCAGTGCTTTGCGTACCAGGCCTTCACCCCCGCATGATCGCGAACGGCGTCGTGGATCCGGTTTAGCTTGGGATAGGCCGCGAAGATCGTCGCCGGCACGTGGTCGACCTTTCCCCCGAGGAACCACCGCACGGCCATGTGCAGCTTGAGATCGACGACCTGCAGCTTTGCGCCGCCGAAGAATGGCTCCTCGGTGATGTTGGCCTCAGCGCGTTCGGCCCACGCAGGTAGCGACGTGGCCACCATCCCCTCGCGTGCGGCCTTCTTGTCGGCATCGTTCATCTGCAGCGTGGGACCCACCAACGCACGCAGGTCCTCGACGTGGATCATCATCGCCTCGTGGCGCGCGGCCTCGAAGTCGTCGCTCGGGTGCAGGCCGTGGCGACGCCCGATCAACACCAGGATCGCGTTGGATTGCGCAAGCGGCGGCTTGCCGCCGATCTCGAGCACCGGCATCGCGCCGAACGGCGTCGTCGGCTTGATCGCGGGCCAATCGGCGCCCTTGATCCGGTTGTCGTGGAACGCAACCCCTGCGAGATGAAGCGCGAGGCGGCATTCTTCGCCGCGGCTCACGGGGGCATCGAAATAGGTCAGCTTCACGTTGGCCATCGTGCGCGCACGATAGCAGAGTGCGCGCCAACGCCACGGTGAGCGAACCGGCGCAGCAACGAAATCGGGAGCCGATCAAAAACGCGGCGGCCATACTCTGGTAAGAGACCAGCACAAGGAGGCGAGGATGAGCTACATCGATGGATTTGTGATTCCCGTTCCCACGGGCAAGAAGGACGCGTACCGCGCGATGGCAGCGAAGGCGGCCCCGATCTTCAAGGAGGACGGCGCGACGCGCGTGGTCGAATGCTGGGGCGATGATGTTCCCGAGGGCAAGGTCACCGACTTCAAGGGTGCCGTGAAGGCGCAGTCGAACGAGGGCGTGGTGTTCTCGTGGGTCGTATGGCCGTCGAAGGAGGCCCGCGACAAGGGCAACAAGGCAGTCATGGAAGACCCGCGGATGAAGATGGGCGATGACATGCCGTTCGATGGTCAGCGCGCCATCATCGGCGGCTTCGAGATCATGGTCGACACGGGTAAAGACGTCGGTTAGGGCGCCGGTAGCCGCAAGCGTTGCACCGCCGGTGGGTAGCTCGTCGCAGTGAATCTGGCGGGTTGATCCCGCCTCGGCCGCCTCAACCCATCATCCGCTGCGCCCAGCTACTAGGATCGCGGCTTGAATCCGTACAGATGAATGGCGAACAAGATCATGGCGCGGTACGGACTGGCAGTGTCGTGCTGTGCGCTTGCGCTTAGCCTGACGCTGATCGCGGAGCCGTGGCTGCGCGGCACTGTGCTCCCGCCGACGCTCGCCGCCATCGTGGTCAGCACGATCTACGGCGGGCTGGGACCGGGGTTGGCGGCAGCCGTGGTCGGCGGCTTGATGATCACATGGTTCTTTGTTCCCGAGGTGCACACGTTCGAGATCGACGACCCGGGCGGCTACCTGCGTCTGGTCATGTTCTACGTGCTCGCGCTGCCGCTGATCGGGCTGTGCAGCAGGCTGCGGACGGCGCTCGCTCGAGCGCGTGCACAGGACGCGATCTCGGCACAGACGTCGCGGTTCCTGGATTCGATCGTCGAGAACATCCCGGACATGGTGTTCGTGAAGGAGGCCGGCACCGGGCGGTTCGTGCGGTTCAACCGCGCAGCCGAACAGCTGCTCGGCTGGCGGCGCGAAGATCTGATCGGGAAAACCGATGCCGATCTATTCCCCGCGGAGGAAGCGAGCTTCTTCCGCCACAAGGATCGTGAAGTACTGGAGGCGAAGGCCCTCGTGGACATCAAGGAGGAGACCGTCGAGACTCGCACCGGACAGCGGATCGTGCACACCAAGAAGGTGCCGATCTTCAACGACGATGGCGAGCCAGCGTACGTGCTCGGGGTGTCCGAGGACATCACCAGCTTGCGCGCTGCCGAGGACCTGATTCGCCGGATCGAGGCGCGTAAGCTCGCACTGCTCGAAGCCTCGTTCGATCCGATCGTGAGCATGGATGCGGTCGGCACGATCCTCGAGTGGAATCCGGCTGCCGAGCGGACGTTCGGGCTGACGCGTGAGCAGGCGCTCGGTCGTTCGCTCGCAGAGTTGCTGTTGCCAGAGCGCGATCGCGAGCTGTTTCGGGCGCGGCTCGCCGGCCCTCCCGGACCGATCGATCACGTGATCGTGGGCCCACGAGCCGAGCTGGTGGCCCGTCGACCGGATGGTCGCGAGTTCCCGATCGAGGCGACGATCGTTCGCGTCCCCGTCGATGGGCCGCCGTTCCTGACCGCGTTCATGCAGGATGTATCGGTGTCACGCCGCGCCCGTGCGATCGACCGCGCGCTGGCAGACGCAACCGCCGTGCTCGCCACGCTGCTCGATTATCGCGCTGCTCTCGAGCGCGTTGCTCGGCTGGTGGTCGGCGAGATGGCCGACGTCTGCGCGATCGACGTCGTCGAGCCTGGAGGTGAGCTCGGACGCGTGACGGTCGCGGTCGCTGAAACCGCCTCGATCGAGGCCGCCCGCGCGATCGCATCCGCGTTGAACGTGGCCCCGCCCGCGGGTTCTGGCGACCCGGTGCGTCGCGTGTTCGAGACCGGGAGCGCCCAGCTGATCGCAAGCCTCCCACGAACGCGTCCATCCGGCTCGGGGGACGACCAGCACTCCGCGTTCGATCCTCGGTCGGCGATGGTCGTTCCGATCAAGGTGCACGGGCGCAGCATCGGTGTGATGACGCAATGGCTGCTCGGGGCGGCCCGCACCTTCGATGACACCGACCTCGCCGCTGCGTCGCAGCTCGCCGACCGTGCCGGACTCGCGATCGAAAACGCGTGGTTGTATCGCGACGCGCAGCAGGCGATCGCCGCGCGCCAGGACGTCCTCGCGACGGTCGCCCACGACCTGCGCAATCCGCTCAGCTTGGTCATGCTCGGCACCGACCGGCTGCGGCAGCGATTACGCGGATCGGGCGACGAGCGTCAGCTGGTCGAGAGCCTGCATCGGATCGAGCGCGCCGCGAAACGAATGGAGCGGTTGATCCAGGACCTGCTCGACATGTCGAGCATCGAGGCGGGTAACTTCGCGATCGAGCGCCGGCTCGAGTCGGTCGAGGACATCGTGCAGGAATCGATCGAGGCCCACGCCGCGTCTGCGGCCGAGCGGCAGATCCGACTCACCGGACCCGACCACACGAAGGTGACACCGATCTGGTGCGACCGCGTACGCGTGCTGCAAGTGCTCTCGAACCTCCTGGTCAATGCGATCAAGTTCACCGAGCCGGGTGGCGAGATCGCGATCCGGCTCGAGGCTCAGCATGATCGGGTACGGATTTCAGTCGTCGATAGCGGCCCGGGGATCAGCCAGGAGGAGCTGCCGCACCTGTTCGATCGCTACTGGAAAGCGCGGTTCGCGGATCGCCACAGCGTCGGCCTCGGCCTCGCGATCGCGAAGGCGATCGTCGAAGCACACGGTGGCGAGATCGGGGTCGACAGCAAGCTCGGTTCGGGCAGCACGTTTTCGTTCACGTTGCCGGCGAACCAGCCGCGCGACGCGCGCGCGATCGCGAACCAAACGACGCACTGACGCACACGACCAGCAGTTCGTACACGGCACGAACCAAACGACGCGCGGACGCACGTGACCGCAGAGCATCACCGCGGGCGATTGCACGCGCCGTGCGCTGGCGCCCGAACGCGCCAATCCTTCGCCGGACTGCGGATGCGTTGGCTACGGTACAGACACAGGCGACCGTGGCACCGAGGAGCGCACGAAGTCCAGCAGCTCGGTGCCGTCGATCGGCTTGCGGAACACCTTGTAGCCTTTGGGCGCGAGATCGGGTGAGCCTGAGACCACCACGACGGGGATCTTCGACAGATCCTGGTCACTTTGCATGTGCTCGAGCAGCTCCTGGCCGACGACGCCGGGCATCAGCAGATCCAGCACGATCGCGCACGGTGCGTGGTGCTGGAGCCATTCGATCGCTTCGACGCCATTCGCAGCGGTTGCGACCTTGTATCCCTCGTCGGAAAACAGCTCCTCGAGTGCGGTGCGAAACCCCAGGTCGTCCTCGACGATCAGCACAGGCTTGTCCCCGTTGGTCGCTCCCATGGCGGGTAAGTATTGCACATGGTGTGCCCGATGGTGAGTCGTTTGCTTCAAGACGATTTTCTTGATCACCCTCCGGCGATTGCGGTGAGGATCGCGAGCTCGTCGTTCGCCGCTACCGGCTTGTCGAGCTCGTTCGAGCGCAGCAAATCTCCGTTGAGAAACAACCGGTGGATTGCGCGAGGCGCGCCGTTGCCGTCGAGCAAGACGGTTCGCAACGAAGGATTCCGAACAACCAGCTCGTGAAGCGCGGCGACGATCGTCGTTGCGTCAACCTCGATTTCGCCGCGGAAGCTCGCGAACCGCAGCAAGTTCCCCGAGAGCCTGATCCGCATTGGTCTTGTGACTCCTTCCGCGTTCGCTTGTTCGCTCGTATCTCGACATCGCCACCTCTTCGATCGCGAGCACGCCCAGATCCACCTGCAGGGTCGCGAGCGTGCCGGCGATCGGATTCAGGCATTGCAGGTCGCGGCACAGCCGCTCGTAGGGGTGGGACTCGAGGACCGCATAGCCACCGGTGATGTCCTGGACGGTGCGAACCATCTGCAACGCCTGTTCGATGACGTGACACTTTGCGACCGCGAGCTGGGGCTCCCACAAGAAGTCGCCACCTCCAGCGCCAACTCGATCCAGGGCGACGCGGACCACGGCTCGCGACGTCTCGATCGAGATCACCATCCGGCCGACTGCGAGCTGGATCGCTTGCATCTCGCTGGCAGGGCGGCCGAACCGGATCCTCGTCGACAGATCATCGATGCATGCCTCGAACAGCCGGCGCATCCTGCCGAGGGCCCAGCACGGCATCTCGAGCCGCCGCTCGTTCAAGAACCGTTGCCCCCAGCTGAGACCATCGGCTTCGACGATCAACCGACTTGCAGGCAGCTCGACGCGATGAAATCGCCACGACGCCATGCCAGCGGCGCGCAACCCGGATGCGGTGACCGGCTGGACCTCGACGCCGCGATCCGTCCGCTCGACGAGCACGGTGACGACATCGTTGGTCTCGAGGCTGCGCGCGAACACCATGACCACGTCGGCGATCTGGCCGTTGGCGATCGGCGATTTGACCCCATCGAGCTCGTAGCCGGCGGCGGTCTTGCGCAGCGTGGTCTGAAACGAGAATGGATCGTTGCCCTCGCTCCACGCGAATCCGCCGATCACGTGACCTCCGACCATCATGCGGACGTAGCGATCGATGATGTCGGGGCGCCCGGTGTCGTACAGCATCTTGGTCACCGTGCTGCAGTAGGCGAGCAGCATCGGCAGCGCGGTGTCATCGGAGTGGTAGCCGATCTCGTGCAGCACGAAGCCCCAGTCGCGCCAGCTGCGCGCCTCGCCCCCGAGCTCCTTGGGTAGCGTGAATCCCAGCAGCCCGAGCATGCCGGCCTCGCCCATCAGATCGTGATCGATCGGCTTGGCGTAGCGGTCGCGATCCCGCGCCCCGGGGTTCACGCACGACGTGATCCACGGCGCATACGATCGTGTGACCTCATCGACGATGTCCTTGGGGGACAGCGGAAGCGTCACATTCTCGAATTGACTCTGAGACCTGGACAACACAGGAGCGAAGTGCAAGCGGTTCGCCGATCGCGTCAGCAGTACAAATCCGCGACATAGCTACAGCGACGTTGTTCGCGTCATGTTCGTCCTCAGGTCAGGTGGCCAGTGGAGAAGCCACTGAACGTTCACAACGTCGCGGCCGATTTCAGGATGACTTCAAACGTCCGTTGCAAGCGTTCCGCCGAGGTGTCTCGAAATGCAGCAACGCTGGGTGGTGACTGCGTGGTCAGCGCGTCGTTACCCGCGGCAAGCGGATCACGAACGCGGTTCCGTCCGTGTCTGAAGACGAGACATCGACGGAGCCGCCGTGTGCACGCACGAGCTCCTTGACGATGAACAGCCCCAGCCCGAGGCCGCGTGCGTGGGCGCGGCGATGCTGAGCGCCGCGAAACGGATCGAACAGCGTCGGTAGTAAATGGGCTGGAATCGCCCCGTAGTTGCGGACCTCGAGCGTCACGTGATCGGGCACCCGTCCGTCGAGCTACACCGTGATCCCGCGCTCGACGTCGCCGTGCTGCCCGGCATTGGCGATCAAGTTCGACACGATCTGGAGGAGTCGATCGGGATCCCACGTTCCGCTCTGGGGCCCGTGCACCTCGAGG
>JBFWXW010000118.1:0-14294 GCA_050187075.1 Kofleriaceae bacterium
CGAAAAAATCTCTGCCTCCGGGTTCTCCGCGTTGCGCTCGTTCTCCATCGCACACGGTCACGCCAGCGCACTTGCGCAGCCGTCCTCGGCGAGCCAGTGCGCCATCTACGAACCACCGCGCCGGGCCCCCCAGGCGTGGGCGCTCGCAGCGCTGCCGCCCGCGTTCTCGCCACTGGTCCGTGGCTCACGTGAGCCACTCGTCGCCGCGCCAGCACGTGGCCTCGTCGTCAATGTGGTCGTGGTCGTCCTGCCTCGTCGTCGCCCTCCAGCTATCGCGCCGTCGGCAACACCACCACGAACGACCTCTCGCCCCGCGTCCACACCACAACGTCCTCGTGCCGCGCCGACGCAAGCGGAAACCACGGCTGCGCCCGCGACGCCTCATCGGCCGCCGCCAGCTCCGGTACGATCAGATCGATCTCCACGAACTTTCCCTGGGTCGCGCGATCCGCCACCGAGGCATAGCTCCACTCCGCAACGCTCGGATCCGGAAACCGATCATTGTGCAGCGCGCCGCCGTACACCGCGATCCACGGTCGGTGGGCCGGATCCTCGTCACGATGCACCACCGCGCTGCGCGCGATCCGCGCCAGCTCGCGGGTCGTGATCGTCAGCATCGCGATCGGATCCGGTTCCTTGCCCATCGGTGAGATCTGCTTGTAGTCGTCGCAGGACAGCCGCATCGCGTGAGGCTGCACCTTCGCTGCCTTCGCCGCGTCCGCCAGCTGCGCGATCTCCGACTTCGTCGCCTCTGGACGCTTCACCGATGCCTCGACGCGCTTGGTCGCTGCGACCGCCTGTTGCCCACAATTCGGATCCACCAGCCAGGTCTCGATCACGAGGTCCGATAGCTTGCCCGCAAAGCTCGGAAACGCGGCGGTGAACCACGACAACGACGACCTCACGTTGGCGCGATCGACACGGTTGTGCAGCTCGCCAAATCCGATCACACGCGCATCGGTTGGGATGATTTCCGCGAGCGCCGCATCGAGACCGGCGAACCGTTGATGCGGCGGCAGCGGCGGTGCCGCGTCTGCGAGCACCACGGCTGCATCGTGGTGAGTGGTAGGTGGAGGTGGTCGGGCAGGGCGCGCCGCCTCATCGTGACCGCACCCGACGAGCAAGATGGCGATCCACCAGTGCCGCACGGCGTCACGGTAACACCGCCTCGAACACTCGAACAGCGCGTGGCGGACACCAGGACGATCACGGGTGTATGGTCGCCGGCATGCCTCCGAACGTGAACGAGCTGAAGACACTCCCGCTGTTCCAGGGATTCGGCGATGACGAGCTCACCAAGCTCGGCAACCTGTTCGTGAAGGTCGCGGTCGAGCCATCCAGGCCGTTGTTCGATGTCGGCGAGCAGGCCACCGAGCTCTACCTGCTCTCCGCCGGAGAAGTCGTGCTCGATCGGCCCAACGATGACGTGTTCCGGTTGCGGCCACCCGCGTTGATCGGCGAGCTCGGCGCACTCACCGGGTTGCCACGATCGACGCGCGCCGTCGCAGCTGCGGGCTCGACCATCTGGGCGCTGCGCTCCAAGACGTTGCAGGAGTTCTTCTCGGTGAACCAGGAGCTCGGCGTTCGTTTCCTGGTGAATCTGCTCAGCGTCGTCGCGGACAAGGTTCATCGCGATCAGCACCGCATGGGCAACATGCGCCAGAACCTGATGCGCACGCAGAAGGAGCTCAAGCGGCTCCGCGAGCTGGTGCTCGAGACCGTCGAGACGCCGTTGTCCGCGCCCGTGCACGACACCATCGACAAGCTGATCACCACCAACCGGCGCGTGAACTACCGGGTCGATCCACCCGCGGCACTGCCCGTGCAGCTGCGGCTCGACTCCGGAACCATGAAGGTGATGGACATCTCGCGGACCCACGTTTCCGCCGTGTCGCCGTCCAAGCTGCCCGAGGTCGGCAGCTGGATCTCCGGCGTGCTCCATCTCGCCGGGACCGAGATTCCAATCTCCGGCCGCGTCCACCGGGCACAGCCCGAGCGCATGACCATCGAGCTCGATCTGTTGATCGACGAGTACGCAGCTGCGCTCGAGGGCTACCTGACGCAGGCGCAGCTGCTCGATATTCTGGTCTGAGCTGCGCCGCTCACTTCTGAAACTTCGCCTTCCACGTGTCGTACGGCATGCCATAGATGATCTCGCGGGCTTCCGGGTCCGACAGCTCGACCCCGCGCTCCGCCGCCGCGGTCCGGTACCACTTCGACAGGCAATTTCGGCAGAACCCTGCGAGGTTCATCACGTCGATGTTCTGGACGTCGCTGCGGTCGCGAAAGTGTTGGACCAGCCGGCGAAACGCCGCCGCCTCGATCTCGGTCCGCTGAGCCTGAGAAATCTCGTTCGCCATGGCGGGGGTTTAGCGCAACTTTGACGACTTCGCGTGTTATGTCACCGCAGGTGACCACCGTGCCCGAGCCAACCTCGCCGTCACTGCCGGCTTCGGTCACCCGGGTTGTGCGTGGGGACGCCGAGCTCTACCTCGTCGGCACGGCGCATGTGTCGCAGCGCTCCGTCGAGGACGTTCGCACGGTGATCGAGCAGGTGAGGCCCGAGGTGGTCTGCGTCGAGCTATGCAAGGCCCGGCACGACGCGCTCACCAAGGACAGCTCGTTTCGCGATCTCGACGTATTCAAGGTCGTGCGTGAGGGGCGCACGCTCTATCTGCTCGCGCACCTGGCGCTCGCGTCCTATCAGCGACGGATCGGCGCGAGCCTGGGCGTTAGACCCGGGGCCGAATTGCTCGCCGCCGTCGACGCCGCGCGCGAACGCGGCATTCCCGTCGAGCTGATCGATCGCGACATCAACGTCACGCTCAAGCGGACGTGGCGAAACATCGGTCTGTGGAAGCGGTCACGACTGCTGTCGATGTTGATCTTCGGCTGGGACGACGATCCCACGATCGAGCCGGTCACCGAGCGCTCGATCGAACAGCTGAAGGAGCCCAAGGCGCTGTCCGAGATGCTGTCCGAGCTCGGTGCCGCGGTTCCCGAGATCAAGCGGCCGCTAATCGACGAGCGCGATCAGTACCTCGCGTCCAAGCTCGATGAGATCTCCACTTCGGTCCGTACCACGTCGATGACCGAACCGCGGCGAATCGTGGCGGTCGTCGGGGCCGCGCACGTACCCGGCATGACCACGTACATCGGCCAGGGCCTCGATCGCAGCGAGCTCGACAAGGTCCCCCCGCCATCGCGGGTGTGGACCGCGATCAAATGGCTCGTGCCGATCCTGTTCCTGGCGGCGCTGGTGTGGGGATGGAAGCGGTCCGACACGACGACGTTCGCCCAGATGATGCTTGCGTGGATCTTGCCGACCTCGATTGCAGCCGGCGCACTCACGCTGCTCGCCGGCGGATCGATCCTGTCCGTGCTGTCGGCGCTGGTCGTCGCTCCGATCGCCGCAATCCATCCACTGCTCGGTACCGGGATGGTGGTCGGCGTCGTCGAGGCATGGCGACGCAAGCCATCGGTGGCCGACTGCGAACGATTGCCCGAGGACATCCAGACCTTTGCCGGGTTCTGGCGAAACCCCGTCACCCGGATCCTGCTGATCGCCGTGGCTTCGGGGATCGGAACCGCCGCAGGGTTCTGGTTCGGTGTCGGCTGGGTCGCCAGCCTCCTCGGTTCATCGTAGCGCCAGCGGAACTTGCGAGTATGCTGCTGCGATGATGAAGCGGCGCGACGCGCTCAAGACCATCGGCGGACTGGCAGGCGCCGCCGGTGCTGCACGGTTTCTACCTTCGTGCGGCGACGGCGATGACGGCGGGCCCGTAGGGATCACAACCTACGTGTTCATGATGATGGAGAACCGAAGCTACGATCACTACTTTGGTGCTCGCTCGTTGATCGAAGGCCGCGGCGGAGATGGTCTGACGACGTCGATGTCGAACCCTGACCTGATGGGCCAGCCGATCCCGCCCTACGAGCCCGAGCGTATGGACATCTGCGTGCGCGATCCCAATCACGGCTGGGACGCGTCGCATGCGCAGTTCAACGCCGGCGCCAACGACGGCTTCGTGAAATCGCACGAGGAAGACTACGGGGCCGGCTCGTACGAGCCCATGCAGTACCTCACGCGGACCCATCTTCCGATCAGCTGGGCGTTGGCCGACGCATACACCACGTGCGATCGATGGCACGCCTCGGTGATGGGCCCCACCTGGCCCAATCGCTTCTACTGGCACACCGGCACCTCTGGCGGCCTGATGGCCAACCAGCTGCCCGGCGGACGCCTGATGTGGCCGTCGATCTATCACCGGCTCCAGGACAAGGTGATCGACTGGGCCTACTACTTCGGATCCATCCCGGTGCTCGGCGTGCTCGACGATAAAACGCTCAACGTCGACGGAAAGTTTCGCCGGTTTCAGGATTTTCTCGACGAGGCCGAGGCCGGGATGCTGCCACCCGTGAGCTACATCGATCCGGTGTTCTACTTCAACGACGATCATCCGCCGATCCATCCGATCAATGGCCAGCAGCTGATCGCCGCGGTGTACACGGCGCTCGCGACGTCACCGCAGTGGAAGAACTGCATGCTCGTGATCGCGTACGACGAGCACGGCGGGTTCTTCGATCACGTACCGCCACCGATCACGGCCGATGATAACGCCGCGACCGGGTTTGACCAGATGGGCTTCCGCGTCCCGGCGATGGTGATCGGTCCGTACGTCAAGCAGGGGTACGTCAGCTCGGTGCTCTACGATCACACGTCGCCGCTCAAGCACCTCGAGACCACGTTCCAGCTGCAGCCGCTGACCATGCGGTCGACCGCGGCCAACGATCTGAGCGACGCGATCGACTTCGATCGCCTCGCGCGCGGTGAGTGGGCCGACCCCATCGAGCTGCCGACGATCAACCTCGATGAATGGCCGATGGGACCGCAGTGCGACCATGGTGAGGCAGCCCGCCACCCCATCCACGAGTGGGCAGATGCGCACCCCGAGCGAATCGCGGGGTTGGACCTGCGCAACGAAATCCCAGAATACGACCGCGTGCTGCGCGAGTATCTCGCGCGACACAAGCGCACGATCGCGAGGTGACGGCGTCCCCGATGCGATCCGACCCACCGGTCGTCCCGATCGTCTCAATACACCGACAAGCCGATCGTGATGTCGTGCATCTCTTCGTCGTGTGCGCGCGCGGCGCCGAGCCGTGCGGTGATCGCCATGTGCGTGTTGACGTCGAGCTGCAGCATCGCGCCGCCGGTCAGTGCCGATGAGCCTGGCGCGTTCGCCATCGGATCCATCACCTCGTCTTCGAACCGATACGCCACGCCGACGCCACCGTAGAGCCCCGCGTGGAATCGTCCGGCGTGCACCGGCAGCGCCTGTAGCTCCGCGGTGTAGCGCGACTCGAACAGCGTGTTGTCGTCGCGATTGTCGCGCCAGCCGAAGAAGACCGAAACCACGATCCCGATCTCCTGCGACGGGAAATAGCCACCTTGCACCGTGAACGCAGGACCGAACCCGCGATCGCCGTAGGCCGAGCGCATCGCCGCGTGGCCACCGTACATCCCGTAGGTGAAGCCTTCTCGCGACAGTGGCGCGCGCTCGAGCTGCAACCACGGTCCCTCGGACGACCGCACCAGCGCGGTCTTCGTCGACGCCACCGCCTGCGGATCGATCCACGCCAGTGGCGCGACCCGGTGAATTCCGTCGTACCCGATCAGGTGCACCGGATGCATCGGATGCAGCTGGGCCCACCCGTCGAACCGGCTGCTCTCCACACCAGCCACTGCGACGAGCGCCGCGGCCGCCATCACCAGGAACACCGCTGCTGCCGCCTTGCCGCTGCTCGCGTTGCCGCGCCCGCCGCCTCCGAGGCCGATGCCACCGGAGCGCGCGCGTGTGTGACCGCCAACATGAATGCTGCCGCTCGAGCCGTACGATACCGGTTGCGGCGTGACGATGATCTGGGTGTTCGGCCCCACCGGCGTGGCCGCCGGGACCTCGCTGTCCGCGAGTTGCTCGACGACGCGAACCCGTTCACCCCGCGTCTGGGGCGGCAGCATGCTCAACCGATGGAGCTCGGAGTTGGGAATTCTGTAGGTGTTTCCCCCGCAGCCGGCTCCGACCAGTAGGCCCGCTACCAACACCGCAACGAAGCGCATCGAGTGCCGAGGGAGCAAGCGGTGTGCCTGGCGGAACACGTTGGAGTCCCTCCAGAGTCGCGACATTCGGGGGACCTGGCAAGGGTCTACGTGTGGCAACCAAACAACAGTGTGAGCGGGCCAGCCGGGCGGGCCCGAGCTAGGATGCGAACGCGGAGCTGACTGTGGAGCCGGTGGATCTCGTTGCGGTCGCAGACGACTTCGATCGCGAGGTTGCTGTCACACCCGCGATCGACCGGTTCTGCTCGACGACCGCGTGGATCCTTGCCGCCAATTCCACGTTGATGCCACCCCGGATCGGATTTTCGTTTCGCGGCAGCGCCGGGTATTTCGCCGCGGCGCGGGGAATCCACGCAGCAGGATTCCCGTACATCGAACCGCTCGAGCTGGCGTGGGGCCTCGCATCACCGATGGTCGGACGCGATCCCGAGTCACTCGCCGATGAGGTCGCCGCGATGCTCGCCGGGCGCCGCGACTGGCAGCTCGTGATCTTCACCGGCATGACCGCCGACGGACCGCAGCGTCACGCGCTCGATCGTGCGTTGCCGGCGCGCTGGGAGCGGCGCCGAGGTACCCCCACGTTGCGTCACATCGCGAGCCTGACCGGGGGGCTCGACGGCTTCCTGTCACGGCGGTCGCGCGATCTGCGCAAGTCGCTGCGCCGCGCCCAGCGCCTCGCAACCGAAATGGCGATCACGTTCGAATCGGTGCGCGCCCGACCCCAACAAGCGGAGGCACTCTACGACCGGATCCAGGCCGTGGAGGCGCGCAGCTGGAAGGCAGGCGAGGGCGTCGGGATCTCGGTGGGTGCGATGCGCGAGTTCTATCGCCGGATGTTGCCGCGGCTGTGCAGCCGCGGCGAGCAGCGCACGATGTTTGCTCGGTATCGAGGCGAGGACGTCGGCTACATCTTCGGCGCCGTGTTCGAGCGCGAATACCGTGGCCTGCAGTTCTCGTACGCGGCTGACCATGCACACGTCGGGCTCGGCAGCTTGCTCCAGTATCATCAGATCGTCGCGCTGTGCGACGAGGGCGTCGAGCGCTACGACCTCGGGACCGAGATGGACTACAAGCGGCGGTGGGCCGAGGAGCTGCTCGAGACCGACATGCTCGTCGTGGTCCGGTGACTGCTCACGGCCCAGGCGGAGGCGCGTCATGCTCCACCGCGTCGCGCCGATTGGCGATCAGCGATGCGATCACGCCGGTCGCGATGATCCCCGCGATCAACGCGAGCGACAGCTGGTGGGAGATCGTGAAGAAGTTGTGGCTGAACATCTTCGCACCGATCAAGATCAGCAGCACCGCCAGCGCGATCTTCAGGTAGCGAAACTGCGACATCGCTCCCGCGAGCACGAAGTACAGCGAGCGCAGGCCCATGATCGCGAAGATGTTCGACGTGATCATGATGAAGGTGTCCTTGCTGACCGACAGCACCGCGGGGATCGAGTCGAGCGCGAACACCACGTCGGTCAGCTCGATCACGACCAGACATACCGCGACGGTCGTCAGCGCGCGCCGGCCATCGACGGTGACCGTGAACCGCCCGCCGTAATCGCCATCGACGACCCGCACGACGCGGCGCAACATCCGGACCGCGAGCCCGCGCTCCTCGTCGGGATCCTCGTCTCCGCCGCGCAGCAGCTTGATGCCTTGATAGGCGAGGTACGCGCCGAACACGTAGAACACCCAGTCGAACCGGTGCGCGAGGAATGCGCCGCCGGCCAGCATGATCACGCGGAACACGATCGCGCCGAGGATTCCCCAGAACAGCACGCGGTGCTGGTACTTCGTCGGGATCCGGAAGCTGTGAAACAGCAGCGAGATGACAAAGATGTTGTCGACCGAAAGCGCTTGCTCGAGCAGGTACGCCGAGACGTAGGTGAATGCGGCCTCGCTTCCGCTGGCTGCGCTGTATCGGTCGCGAACGATGAACGAGTCGCCAGTCTCGGCGCCTGCGTACAGCAAATACACGACCCCGGTGAACGACAGCCCCAAGGCCACCCAGCCCGCCGTCCACCACGCCGCGCTCTTGAGCGTGGGTTCCTTCGCCTTGCGGTGCAGCACCCCGAGATCGAGGAACAGCAGCACCGCGACAAGCGCGAAGAACCCTAGCCAAAACCACAGCATCGCGGGAGTTCTGACCATGCCGGCTCCGCCTTGCCATGGCAAGCGGCCGACTGCGACAACCGGTCGCCAGGCCTGACGAATCTTTGAAGGGCCCCCGGGTCCTCGGGGTGCCCCGATTGCAGATCTACGCCAGCGACTGGAGCAGCTTCTTGGCCTCGTCGGCGGGGCGCCCCAGGCCAAGCTTGCTGAACATCGCCAGCGCGTCCTGGATCATGTCCCGGCCCACGCTGACCTCGCCGACCTCGGCCTTGTAGCGCCCGAACGCGAACAGCGCTTTTCCCAGTGCCGCCTCGTTGCGGATGCTGCGCAAGACCTCGAGCGCGCTGCCGTACGCCGCGGCCGCTGGCGTGTGGTCGGTCGCATCGGAGGTGGCGTCGTAGAGGCTGCTCGACAACACATCGCCCAGCGTGAGGTAGGCCTGCGCCTCTTTCTCGCGGAGCCCCGCCTTCTGCGCCACGGAGAGCGCCCGTTGGGCGAGCTCGCGGGCCTCGACCGTTCGGCCGTGGAGCTTTTCGAGCGTGGCCAGGTGGCGGCAGCACTCCGATTCGAGGCCGCGGTCCTCGATGTCCTCGATGATCTCGAGCGCGTTCTCGAGCCGAACGCGCGCCTCGTCAAGCTTGTTCTCGGCCAGCGCGAACTCGCCGAGATTGGTGAGCACGAGCGCGCACAACGGCAACGCGCCGATGCTCTCCGCCTCGCTGAGTGCGCTCAACCAGCGCTGGCGCGCCTGCGTGTGGTCGCCGAGCTCGAACGCGAGCGCCGCGAGATTGTTCTGCGACACCACCCAGCCCCAGCGATCGCCGGATGCTTGCCGCAGATCGAGCGCTTCGCGGTGACAGTTGAATGCGGCTTCGAACTGGCCGCGATCCTGCTGGACGTCGCCCAGCCGTGACAACGACGTCGCGATCGCGCGAGGATCGCCACTCTTGCCGCGGCGCTGCAGCGCTTCGGTGATCTTGGCGTGAGCCTCGTCGTACCGGCCCAGCATCTGGAGTGCTTTGCCGATGTCGTCGAGCGAGCCGGCGATGCCGCGCTGATCTCCTGCGGCACGGAACAGCTCCAGACCACGCTCGAGATATTCGAGCGCGAGTCGAAGGTCGCCCTTGCGCCGCCACACCCGCCCCATCTTGTTGAACGCCACCGCCGCCTTGGTCTTGCTCGCGGCGACCCATGACAGCCGGAGCATCCGCTCGAACGCGCCGAGCGCCGCTTCGAAGTCGCCGATCAGCTCGTAGACCGAGCCCAGGTCGTGCCAGATGTCCAGGCGTGCGGCGATGTCCCCGGTCTGCGGGGTGCCGATGCAGGCCAGCGCGCGATCGAACAATCGGATCGCCGTCTCGTTGGCGAACTGCGCCCGAGCGGATTCGGCGGCGCGGCGATAGCGGATCGCTGCCTCGCGCGCTTCACCGGCCAGCGCGAGATGACGCGCGACTTCTTCCTGGGCCGTCGGTCCCCGTCCTTCGGGGTGGAGCTCGCGCCAGCGCGCGACCGCCGCGTGGTAGCTCCGGCGCTTCGCTTCATCGACGCTGCGGTACACGATCGCCCACAGGTGCGGCGATGCCACGCGGAGCTCTCGCTCGCCCGGGATCGATGACTGCGCGACATCCACCAGCCATTCGCCTTCGACGAGCTTGCCCACCGCGGCGAGCACGGCAACGCGCGAATGATCTCCGCTCGCTGCGATCTGGCTGAGCGTCGGACCATCGGGATCGCGGTCGCCACGGCCGTGACGCTCGAGCGCGAGGATCGCGTCGAACCACGAAGTTTCACCGACGACGGCGGCCATCTCGAGCACGCGGTGCTCGGTGGGATCCATCACGCGGAGCCGCGCCTGGACGACCTCTTCATACGTGGTGGGCAGCCCGAATGCTTCGAACTCCTCCGGGACGATCCGCCAGGTCGTGCCATCCCGCAGGATGCAGCGGGACTCGAGCAGCAAGCGAACCAGCTCGTGGATCGCGCGGGGCGAGCCACCAAGCCGGCGGGCGTGCGCGAGCAGCTCCGACGGGACCGGATCGAGGGCCCGGCACAGCTCGCGCAGCAGATCTTCGGATTCCTGACCCGTCAGTGGGCCGAGCTCGATGCGGACCGGCGCGATCTCGCCATCGCCAAACGACGCGTGGCGATCGTAGAGCGCTGCGGTCGCCGTTCCCAGCAGCAGGACGCGCGTACCGGGCAGCCCGGCGGCGAGATACTGAATGAAGTTGATCGTATCGCCACCGCACATCTCGAGGTTCTCGATGACGAGCACGACCGGATGGCGCTCGGACTCGGCAGCGAGCAGCCGTCGCAGCGCCATGAACAACCGCGCTTCGAGCCGCTGCGGCGATTCCAGCAGCGGCGTGACGATCGGACTGTCGTCGAATGGAACGCGAAGCAGATGCGCGATCAGATGCGCGACCTCGGGGACCTTCTGCGGCGCGACGACTTCGGCGACGCCCGCCTGGACCTTGTCCCGCGCTTCGGCCGGATCTTCGCCGGCGACCAGGCCGAATCGGGTCGTGAGCGCGCGCGCGACCGGGCCGTACGCGTTCGAGTTCTCGTCGGCGACGCCCTGCAGCACGAGTGCGGCGGGATGCTCGGTGCGGACGCGGGCGATCAGCTCGCTGACCAACCGGCTCTTTCCCATTCCCGCTTCACCGGTGATCACCGCGAATCCCATGTCGCGTGCTTCGAACGCGCGCTTCGCCAGCTGCTCGAGCTGCGCGATCGCTTGTGCGCGACCGGTGAACCGCGGACGCAGGACGTGAACGCCCGACGTCACGACGGTGCGTTCACCGAAGTCCTCGCCAAAATCGGCGGGCTCGAACGTTGGCGTTCGATCGGTTCCCTCCGGTCCGATGATTGGAGCGATCGGAGAAGGCGTATTGCGGTCCCAGACTACAGGCGCCATGTCGTGATTCGGGGCATGCGGCGACCCAAGTTTTGACGATTCCATAACAAACCCAAGAACAGGCGTCTTACGAGCCCTGTCAGAGCGCGCGAAGCTAGGGTGGTTTGGTGTGGTTGTCAACGCCGGTTTTGAGCTGCCTTTAGCGATCTCGCTAACAGCTGTTACTTCGCAGTCGAGATCGCATTGCTCGCACTGTCATTCAGTTTCGGCGGCCGGCGTACACGGCGGTCCCGGCGGCCCGGCGCGTAGATCGATATGCTGCGCGTTGTGAAGGTAGTCGCGACGTCGCAGCTGCCGATCGATCTCGCCGCACAGGTGCAGGCCGCCGTGCCCGGGACGACCGTGATCGTTCCCGCCGCGGGACATGTCGGCGTGGCGGCGGTCGATCTCCACGACGCGGACGCCCTCGTGTGCCTGTTGCTCGATCGCATCGACGCTGCGGTACTGGCGCGTGGACCCAAGCTCCGCGTGATCGCGAACTGTGCTGTCGGCGTCGACAACATCGATCTCGACGCGGCTCGGCGAGCCGGCGTGACCGTCACCAATACCCCCGACGTGCTCACCGAATCCACCGCCGAGCTCGCGTTCGGATTGATGCTCGCGGCGGCGCGCCGGATCGGCGAAGGCGAACGGCTGATTCGATCCGGCCAGTGGACCGGCTGGGCGCTCGATCAGCTGCTCGGCATTCAGCTCGTGGGTGCCACCATCGGGATTTTAGGGTTCGGCCGGATCGGTCAGGCGATGGCGCAGCGAGCGATCGGGTTCGGGATGTCGGTGATCTACGCCAACCGGCATGACGTCGCGGTGCGAGGCAGCCTGGCGCAGGCGCGCCGGGTCTCGATCGATGAGCTGTTCGCGACCGCCGACGTGGTCAGTCTACATTGTCCGCTGATGCCCGAGACCCGACACGTCGTCGATGCGCGGCGGCTTGGGCTGATGAAGTCGACGGCGATCCTGGTCAACACGGCGCGCGGCGGCTGCGTGGACGAAACGGCGCTGATCGAAGCGCTCACCGCCGGCAGGATCTTCGCGGCGGGTCTCGACGTGTTCCAGAACGAGCCCGGGATCAACCCCGGGTTGCTGCACTGTCCCCGTCTGGTCTTGGCGCCGCACATCGGATCGGCTACCACCGTGACAAGGACAGCGATGGCTCAGCTCTGTGCAGACGCGGTGGTCGCGGTGCTCTCCGGGCGCCGGCCGTCGAACGTGGTGGATCTCCGGTGACCGATCCGCAGATCCTGATCGTGACCAGCTCGGGAGCTGCGTCGTCCGCGGTGGTGCCCGTGATCGCGGCGATCGAGGCGGCCGGGATGCGAGTGCGCGCGATCGATGTCGGCGATGCTGGCGGCGGCGGCAGCGGGGTTGCCGATCGCGTACGGCGCGCGCTGCTCGGCGAGGGCGCCGAGCGCCGGCTCAAGCGCGAGATCGAGACCACGCCGCCCGATGCGGCGATCGTGTTCGATCCGCACGCAGCGATCGCGCTCACCGTCGCGCGCGATCAATCGTTCACCGCGACCGCGACCGCCGTCCCCGTGATCGCCGTGGTGGGCGATCTCGAGCCGGCCACCGCGTGGTCGCAGACCGACTGCGACCGGTTCGTGGCAGTGGATGATCTCGCCGCCGTGGCACTGGCCGACGCCGGGGTCGAGGGTGAGCGAATCGTCGTCGCCGGAGCGATCGGTGAACGCGCATTCGCCGAGGCCGGGGCCCAGGATCGCAGCGCACTGCGAAGCCGGTTCAAGCTCACCGGCAAGATCGCCCTCGTCGAGGTCGCGGGGCTCGGCGCCGAGGAGACCGGGCAGCTCGCGCTCCAGCTGTCGCTGCTCGACGGCGGCGACGCGATCACGTTCTTGTTCGATGCAGGGAGCGACGTCGAGGCCGCAGCCGTGTTGCGGCGTCAGGTCCCCACGCTGGGGTTGCGCGCGAAGCTGTTCGGCGCCACCGCCGACGCGCCGCTGCTGTGGCGAGCCGCCGACATCATCGTGGCGCGTCCGCGGCTCGAGGTGGTCGCGCGCGTGCTGCTGGTCGGCGGCAAGCTGGTCGCGCTGATCGACGATAGCGTCGCCGGAGCTGCCAAGGCCGCCGCGGCGCTCGAGGCCCGCAAGCGTGCCACGGCGGCCAAAGGCCTGCTGCTGTTGTCGAGCGCGCTCGACGCCGCGTTTGGTGGTGCACCGCTGTCGCCGACGGCCGACGGCGCCGACAACATCGCGGACATCGTGTTCGCGGTCGCGCAGGACAAGCGGGGCGTGATCGACGAGCGTCGAGTCGCCGCCCAGGCGGCGACCCGCGAGCGCGTGCGTGCCGCGAGTGCCGCCACCGCCGCGGCCGCCGCCACCACCGCGATGCCCGGCGAGCTCGAGGAT
Organism: Kofleriaceae bacterium; assembly: GCA_050187075.1. Lineage (GTDB taxonomy): Bacteria > Myxococcota_A > Polyangia > Haliangiales > Haliangiaceae > JABFXX01. The sequence goes on from JBFWXW010000118.1 coordinate 13,505, forward strand.
CTCGGGGGCGCGCCCGTCGCCGAAGCGCCGGTGCCCGACGCCGAGGAGCTCGCCCGGCTCAAACGAGAGGTCGAGCGCCGCAAGGTCGAGCTCACCGCGTTGATGACCGCCGCGCGGGAGGCGGCATCGCGACTGGCGGAGCAGGCGAAAGCGGCGAGCGCGCGCGGAGCGTCCGACGAAGCCGCGCAGCTCGAGCGCAAGAGCGACGCCGAGCGCGCGCGGATGCATGGCTTGCTCGGTGAGCTCGCCACCCTCGAGACCGAGCTCGCCGAGCTCGAGCGAGTTCGCCGAACGGCGGGCGCGAGCGGTCGCACGTCACGTCCCGCCGCGGCTCCCGCGCGATCGGTGGATGATGCGCTCGCCGATCTGAAGAAGCGTGCCGGCGCGAGTGGCTCGTCACATAGACCGACCGGCGCCCGCCCTCCCTCGAGCTCGCAATCCGGCCGGCAGGCAGGTCGAGAAGCCTCGACCCTGGACGACGAGCTCGCCGCGCTCAAGCGCAAGATGAGCTCGGCGACGCCGAAGAAGAAGCCATGATCCGCGTAGCCCTCGTCGCCCTTGGACTGCTCGCCGCGTGCCCCTCCGCACCGCCGCGACCGCGCGGCCGACCCGCGGAGCGGGCGCATAGCGAACCGTCGCGGGGCTCATCGCGCCATCACCCATCCCACGAGCATTCTCATGGCGCGCACCCGCATGCTCGCGGCGATCATCATCACCACCCGCACCCGCATCCGCACCTCGACGGGGCCAACGGCCACCACCATCCGTACTGACTCCGTGGCGCCAGGGC
>JBFWXW010000119.1:0-14191 GCA_050187075.1 Kofleriaceae bacterium
GTTGCCGCGCGTTGCCGCGGACTCCTCGGGACCTGCGAGGCGACTCGCAACCGGCGCGTTGCCGGCGCGTAGCCGCGGACTCCTCGGGACCTGCGAGGCGACTCGCCGGCGCGTTGCCGCGGACTCCTCGGGACCTGCGAGGCGACTCGCCGGCGCGTTGCCGCGGACTCTCGGGACCTGCGAGGCGACTCGCAACCGGCGCGTTGCCGCGGACTCCTCGGGACCTGCGAGGCGACTCGCAACCGGCGCGTTGCCGCGGACTCCTCGGGACGTGATATATGGCGTTGCCATGCCAAATTACGCGAAGCTGCACGACCTCATCAGTCATCGCGTCACGATCGAGTACGACACCGGCGCGCGGATCACGGGATATCTCGCAGCTTGTCAGCCGAGCTCGGGGCCGGTCGAGTTCGCGATCCTGTCGGAAGCCAAGCTGATCGACTCGCGCGGAAACGTCGTGCGCGAGCACGGCGAGCTCGCCGTGTGTCCGAACGTGTTGACCTCGATCGCCCTGGACGAGGGTCCACGCGGTCGCGATCTACGATAGCTCGGCGATCGTCAACTGGCGATTCCAAGCGTCCCGCCGAACCGCGCGACGAGCTCGTCGTCGTGGTTGTCGGCGAAGGTGGTGACCCGCTGGATGATGTCGAGCACCTCGCTGCGATCGAGATCAAGCGTCGAGCGCTCGCTGACCAGCAGCACGTGATCGGTGGCAACCGCGAACGCGGCGCCGCACATCGTGGAATTCAGATCGAGCAGATGCGAATACAGCTCGAATCGGTCGACCTTGTCGTCGAGCGTCATCACCACCGCGCACACGCGCAGATGGGTGAACTCGGTGCGCGAGATCAGCGTGACCTTGGTCAGCGCCGAGCCCTTCGGGATCTGCCAGGCGTGGAGGCTGCCGCGGTCATCGATCCGGCTGCCAGGCGCGGGATGGCCGAGCTCCTTGAGCACATCCTCGACGAGCGCCACGATCGACGTCAGATTGGTCTCGCGCTGGTTCGCGAACAGAGCTGGGGTCACCGTGCGAGCGTACCGCGCGCGGTGAGCACGCGAAACCGTGCGCGGCCGGATCAGTGGAGATTACAGTGGCGCCGATGAGCTCCCAGACCGTGCGGCGCCGTTGGATCATGGTCGGAGCTGCGGGCGTGCTTGCCAGCGTCGCCGTCGTGATCGCGCTGGTGTGGCGCTCCGGCGAGCCGCCGATCGCGCAGGCTCCGTACGACGGCGGCGCGGTCGCGTCGATCGTCGCGGTGCCAGGCCCCGCCGGGGCGTCAGGAGCTCGACTCACGGGCTCGGTGGTCGATGGCGCGGGGCAACCGGTGGTGGGTGCGGCGGTCAGTGCCGAGCCCGAGCAGGGAAGCTCCGAACCGCCGGCGGCGAAGAGCGCCGATGGCGGCACGTTCATCGCGACCGCCGCTCCCACCGGAAGCGACGGCGTGTTCTCGATCGAGGGCCTGAGCCCCGGGCGTTATCGATTGCGAGTGACGGGCGCCGGGCTCGTGGCCGCCGAGGTTCGCTACGTCCCGGTTCCCGCCGACGCGGCGCAGATCGTCGTCGCGCGCCAGGTGGCGATCGAGGGCCGCGTGACCGATGGCGGGCAGCCCGCCGCGAACGTCACGGTCGCGCTTCGCAGCGAAGCGATCGGCGGCGCGATCGAGATCCGGACCGACGCTGCGGGTGGTTTTCGTTTCACGCCGCTGCCCGAGGGCCGATATCAGTTGTTTGGATGGCGCGGTGGGCTGGCCGCGCGCACCATTCGCGTCAACCGACTCGGTAGCGGGCCGTTCGGGACCGTCGAGCTCCAGCTCGAGGCGGCCGCGATCGTTGTCGGTCGCGTCGTCGACCGCGACGAGGGTACCCCCCTCGAAGCTGCCGTGGAGCTGCGCGCGACCGGCGATGATCAAGCGCCGCGCTATGCTCGCAGCGGCCCTGACGGCGTGTTTCGCATCGAAGGCGTGCCGAACGGGCGCTGGATCGCCGATGCGTTCGCGCCGGGATACCTGACGCTGGGCGGCATCGAGCTCGAGGCTGGCCGCGGTGTGCCGGAGCTCGCGTTGGTTCGCGGCGGTGCCGTGGAAGGGCGCGTCGTCGATGGCAGTGGTCGCGCGATCAGCGGTGCGGTCGTGCGTGCGGTTGGTGGGACGCGAACGGCGGTGGTCGAGCAGTCCGAGGCGGTGGATCGCGACAAGCTTCGGCGGTTCAGCGGATTGATCGAAGCGCCTGCGCCGATCGCCGCCGCGGCTGGCTCCGATCCGCAGCTCGTCGCGCGTGGCGAGCTCGGCGTGATGGTGGGGCCGATTCCGCCGATCCCGCTCGCCGGGGCGTTGCCTGCGCGTCCCGCGCAACCGACCGCGATCGCCAACCAGGTGCCCGATCCGCCGGTGCTCGCGGCATCTCCGCACGACTCCACGTGGACCACCGGCACCGACGGTCGGTTTCGGATCGCTGGGCTGGGCAAGGGCAAGGTCGTGGTGATCGCGAGCGTGGTTGGGTTTGCCGAAGCGCAATCCAGGCAGATCGCGGTCGAGCCGGGCCAGCTGATCGGCGGTGTCGAGGTCGTGATCAGCGCCGGCACGATCATCGCGGGTCGGATCACCGATCAGCATGGCGTTGCGGTGGCCGGTGCGCACGTCCGTGCGCGGCCCGAGCTCGGCGCGCAGCTCGAAGCGATCAGCGACTCGAGTGGGGAGTATCGGCTCGGTCCGATCACCGGGACGGTCGAGCTGGACGTCAGCGCGCATGGTCACGCCGCCGCCACACGCATGCTCGAGCTCACCGCTGCGCGCGGTGTGAGCGCCGACCAGCGACGCGAAGATGTCGTGATTGCGGTCGCCGATGCGATGCTCACCGGCACGCTCGATGACGACACGGGCGCCCCGATCGGTGGTGCACAGCTCGAGATCGCATCCGGCGCATCGGTAGGCCGTACCGCGATCGTCGCCGCCGACGGGACGTTCACGATCGACATGCTTCCGGCAGGTCCGGTGCGCGTGCGTGTTCGCCACCCGGGATATCCGGTGGCGGAGCTCGACGCAACCGCCGTCCGTGGTGGCCAACCGAGTGCGCGGTTGCGGTTGGCGCTCGGTGGTGGCATCGACGGGGTGGTACTCGACGGATCGACCGGTGGACCACTCAGCGGCGTGACGATCGTCGGGGCCGGGCCGGGCGGTCAGTCAGCGGAGGCGACGTCGGATGGTGCAGGGCGCTGGCGACTGACCGCACTGACGCTGGGGCGCTGGCGATTGTCGATCAAGCAGCCGGGTTATCTGGCGCTGGTCCGTGACCTCGATGTCTCGCTGTCGCGGGTGCCGGGTGCGAGCTCCGTCCACGATGTTCGCCTCGAGCTGACCAAGGGAGCACTGATCGGTGGGACGGTGCGCGACCCGCGCGGCCAGCGGGTTTCGGGAGCCCGCGTCGTGATCCGTCGCAGCGATGGTGACGAGGTCGAGATCGAGGGACGCACCGACACAGCGGGCGAGTTTCGCTTGCGCGACTGTCCGACGGGCGATCTCGTCGTGTCCGCGAGCTCCGGCGATCGCCGCGGCGAGCTCCGCACCAACGCGCGCCCCGGGGGCGAGCTGCTCGGCCTGTCGATCGACATCGAATAACAACCGTCGATGCGCCGGTGGTTCGCTAGCGGCGGCGACGGATCCGATTTGGCTCGAGGATCATCGTCGGCGCGGAATGCAGATCCTCTTCGTAGGTCATCGGCGGGGCGCTGCGCGGCTTGCCGCGGGCGGGCTCGGGTTGGCGCGGTGGCGTCGAGCGACCCCGACCCTCGGGCAGGATCACCGTCGCGGCGGCATGAACGTCGTCGTCGTGACGCGGCGCCTTGGGCATGGTGGTGAAATTCGACTCGCTGGAGAAGTCGCTGATCGCGAGGCCGCTCACCGACGTGGGCTTGGGGTGGAACGGTACGTGCGCGGGCTCGAAATCGGCATCGGCCGGGATCAAGTTCTCGCCGACATCGTCACTCGGGCTGTCGGTGAGCACGAACTCTTCGAGCATGCGCAGCTCGCGCTCGATCTCCTGCGCGAACATCTTGCGGATGAACCGACCGAGATGGCTCCGCGAATAGTTCGGCATGAACTTGCGCAAGAACGCCCGCAGATCCACCTCGACTTCGGCGGCGGTCTGGTAGCGGTTGGCGCGGCTGCGGGTCAGGCACTTGTCCGTGATCTGCTCGAGCTCGGTGGGGATGCCGGGCGCGAGCTCGCTGACCGGCCGGTACTTGGCGTCGCGGACCTTGATCAACAGGTCCATCTCGTTGGTCGCGGTGAACGGCGGGATCCGCGTGAGCATCTCGTACAGGCACGAACCGAGCGAGAACACATCGCTGCGGTGATCGAGCTTGCGTCCGAGGGCCTGCTCGGGGCTCATGTACTTGACCTTGCCCTTGATGACGCCGGTCTTGGTCGTGACGCGCGACAGGGTGGCCTTGGCGATGCCGAAGTCGCAAAGCTTCACCTCTCCGGCGTAGCTGCAGATGATATTCGACGGCGACACGTCACGATGGATGATCCGCAGCGGCCGATTTCGGCTGTCGACCGCGGAGTGCGCCGCGTGTAGCGCCGAGCCGACTTCGGCCGCGACATAAGCGGCGTGCTCGGGCGGCACCGGCTTCTTCTTGCTGCGGCAGCGTTCGAGCACGGTGCGCATGTCCTTGCCATCGACGTGCTCCATCGCGATGAAGTACTCGCCGCCGGCGCGCGCAAACTCGTAGACCCGCGCGATGCTGCTATGGCGCAACACGCTCGCGATCTTCGCCTCGTCGACCAGCATCTGGATGAAGTCATCGTCTTCGGCGAGGTGAGCGAGCACGCGCTTGACCGCGACCAGGTGCGGTTGCCCGTGCGAATCGAAGGTCTTCGCACGATAGATCTCCGCCATGCCACCGAACGCAATGCGGTCGAGCAAGTGGTAGCGGCCGAGCTGCTGCGCTCTTCTCACCGGCACGGGTAGCCTACCGCGCTGCGTCGAGATCGAGCCAGGGGTACATGTACGACCCGGCGTGCGGTCGAGCAGAGATCCGCTATCATCGCCCGATGTCTCGACTGGCCACGTTGACCACCATTGCCGGCCTCGCGCTGGGCCCTGTTGCAGTTTCGGGATGCACGGGCTGCTCGAAAGCCGCCTCGAAACAGGATGTCCCGGCTGCGCCGCTGTCGAACACAGCCTCGCCCGGCACCGATGAACCTTCGATGGGCAAACCGCTGGGTGCTCCCGCAAGCGGTGCGCCGTCCACTGACCCCGGCGCTGCGAGCGCGGACATGAAGCTCAAGCCCGAAGAGGGGACGATCTCGATCGAGGTTCCACCCACCCTCAAGGCTGGCGCCGAAGCGGTCGCCAAGATCGTCGTTACGCCCGGCGCCGCGTATCACGTCAACACCGAGTTCCCGGCGAAGGTCACGCTCCAGCCTCCGGCCGGGGTGACGCTGGCCAAGACGCAGTTTGCGGCGGGTGGGCCCGACAAGAGCAAGGGCGACGCCGAGGCGTTCGAGGAGCAACGGCTCGCGTTCGCAGTGAAGCTGACACCGTCCGCGAGTGGCAACTACACGATCAACGGCACGTTCAAGTTCGCGGTGTGCGACAAGGACCAGTGCCTCCCCAAGAAGGAAACGATCGCGATCAAGATCGCGGCAAACTGACGTCGGTCGTCGCGGTCATTGCGGGTGCGCTTCGCGTGAGCTGAGCTGCCTCGCGTCCCGCGTGGCACGGCGGCGTACGATGCGAACGGACGCCGCGTGCCCGGCAGGGTCGAAAAGCGGGCGATTCGGACCGGCGCGGGAACCGGCCGATCGGCGCGCGCGCTCGTGACGGGCGTACCAACGCTTGGTACGTTTGCGACGTGGACAAACCCGTCGATCGTGGTCCTGTAACCGAGTCCGCGTCTGACCCCGGACCGGTCAGGGACATCCTCGCCGAGCTGGGAACTGCGGTGCGCGACGACTTCACGCGGAATCGCCGCGTGTTGTCGTTCTCGGAATATCTGACCCTGGTCGTCGGCCAGCCGCTTCGCCAGCTGCGATCGGCCACGCAATACATCGTCGATTGTTTCGAGCACTACGGCAGCACGACGGTGAAGTACCCGTGGGGGGAGGTCCGGCGGTTCACGCTGTTCGACGCGCCGTGGGCCAGTGGCGAGGACCGGTTATTCGGTCAGGAGCACGTCCAGAACGCGGTCTATCGCGTGCTGCGCTCGTTCGTTCAGGATGGACGGCCGAACAAGCTGATCCTGTTGCATGGGCCCAATGGCTCTGCGAAATCGACGTTCATTCGCTGCCTCGGCCGGGGCCTGGAGCACTACTCGACCCTCGACGAAGGTGCGCTGTACCGGTTCTCGTGGATCTTCCCCGCGCAGAAGCACACGCGGGGCGGAATCGGGTTTGGTGGGGTGGGGGGCGCGGGTGCCGCCGCGGGGGAGAGCTCGACGGATTCGTTCGCGTACCTCCCAGACGACGTGATCGATGCTCGGCTTGGCGACGAGCTTCGCGACCACCCGCTGCTGTTGATTCCGTGCGAGGAGCGCGCGCGACTGATCGACAAGCTGGTCGGAGGACATCCGTCGTTCAACGTGAGCGACTACCTGCGCCAGGGGTCACTATCGCCGAAGAACCGCGCGATCTACGATGCCCTGCTCGCGAGCTATCACGGCGACTATCTGCAGGTGCTGCGGCACGTGCGGATCGAACGCTTCGACATCTCGCACCGCTATCGCACCGGCTGGGTCACCGTCGAGCCGCAGCTGTCCGTCGACGCGACGGAGCGCCAGGTCACCGCCGATCGCTCGCTCGGATCGTTGCCGCCTTCGCTGCAGTCCGTAGCGCTGCACGACTACGGCGGTGAAGTGGTCGGCGCGAACCGCGGGATGATCGAGTACGACGACCTGCTCAAACGGCCGCTCGAGCACTTCAAGTACTTGTTGACCACGGTCGAGCGCGCCGCGCTATCGCTGCCGACGGCGACCCTGTTTCTCGATCTCGCGTTCATCGGGAGCTCCAACGACATCCACCTCGCCGCGTTCCGCGAGATCCCGGACTTCCAGAGCTTCAAGGGCCGGATCGAGCTGGTCCGCGTGCCATTCATCCTCGACGTGCGTCACGAGGAATCGCTTTATCGCGAGCGACTGCGCGAAGCGGCAGGTCGCCGGCATGTGGCGCCGCATACCGCGTACGTCGCGGCGCTGTGGGCCGTGCTCACCCGGATGCGCAAGCCACAGATCGAGCGCTTCCCGTCGACGCTGGCCGAGGTGATCGCGAAGCTCTCGCCGCTCGACAAGGTCGAGCTGTACTCGACGGGGCGGGTCCCCGAGGATCTGCCCCCAGATCGCGCGCGCGAGCTTGCGGCGCAGATCAAGGAGCTGTGGCACGAGTCCGACACCTATCCGATCTACGAAGGCAGGGTCGGTGCATCGCCGCGCGAGATGCAAACCGTCCTGCTCGCCGCGGCTGGATCGACTCGCTACGACTACGTGTCGCCGCTGGTCGTGCTCGACGAGATCGTGGATCTGTGCAAACAGGCCAGCCTGTACGAGTTCTTGCGCCAGGACGTGCAGCCGGGCGGCTACCACGATCACAAGAAGCTGGTGGACGTCGTGCGCGGCAAGCTGTTCGATCGCATCGATGACGAGGTCCGCGCATCGGTCGGGCTCGTCGAGGAGTCTGAATACAGCCGCGTGTTCGAGCGCTACGTGACCCACGTGATGCATGCGATCAAGAAGGAGAAGGTGCGCAATCCATCGACCGGCCGCATGGAGGATCCGGACGAAGGGATGATGAAGGAGGTCGAGCGCACGCTCGAGATCAGCGGCCGCTCCGAGGAGTTTCGCCAGAGCTTGATCGCCAAGATCGGCGCGTGGTCGCTCGATCATCGCGGACAGAAGCCGGTGCTATCGGAGATCTTCTCCGACCTGCTGCGCAAGCTGCGCGACGCGTACTTCGAAAAGCACAGGAAGACGATCGCCAAGGGCATCGCCGATCTGGTCATGTTGGTGTCGGGCAATGAAGGCAGCCTGTCGGCCGAGGCGCGAACGCGCGCAGACACGGCGTTGTCGACGCTGATCAATCGTCACGGGTACTCGCGTGAGTCCGCGCGAGATCTCGTCGGTGCCCTGGCGTCGATGCGGTACCGCTCGTAGGCAACCGCATCGGCCTGCGTGGACGGTTGCGACCGCCGCGACGGTGTAGTTGCGAACATCCTCATCGGGAGCGCGTCGTCGGCTTGCGGCTCGGCCTCGAGGTTCCGTATTCTCGGTCGGTGAGGTGTGTGCTCCTCTGCCTGGTCGCCGTGGCAATACCGGCCGCGGCCCATGCCGACATCAAGATGTTGAAGGGGCCGTACCTCCAGGATCTCGCGCCCACGTCGATCACGGTCATGTGGGAGCTCGAGACGCGTGCGCCGGCGCGGCTCGTCGTCGACGGCCCGGGCGGCGAACGCGTGCAGGACATCGCGCCCGCGCGAGTCGCCGAGGCAACGGTCACAGGTCTTGCGCCAGCGAGTCGCTACCGCTACCGCGTCGAAGTTGGGGGCGATCGCTGGGATGGCGAGTTTGCGACCGCGCCCAAGGTTGGCACCGAGGTGCCGTTTTCGTTCGTGGTGGTCGGTGATACGCGATACAGCGTGGATGCCCATCGGCGGGTGGTCGAGCGGATCGCACAAGAGGTGCCCGACTTCGTGCTGGGGACGGGCGACATGGTCGACGAGGGCCACCGTCAGGATCAATGGCAGCAGTTCTTCGACGTCGAGAATCCGCTGCTGCGCGACAACGTGTACTTCCCGGCGGTCGGCAACCACGACCGCCAAGGACGCGGCCGCACCGCTGATACCTATCGCGCCTACTTCTCGGTACCCGAGAACGGAGGGGACTCCGAGCGCTACTACGCATTCAGCTATGCAACCTCCCGGTTTCTAATCCTGGATTCCAATGAATCGAGCTTCGCGCTGACCGACCAGACCGCATGGCTCGAGCGCGAGCTGATCGCGGCGCGCCAGGACCCGGGGATCCGACTGATCTTCGTCGTGATGCACCATCCGCCGTTCTCGATCTCGCTGCACGGCGGCAACCGCGATCTGCGCGAGCGATGGACGCCGCTGTTCGAGGCGTATGACGTGACCGCCGTGTTTTCGGGGCACGACCACGTGTATTCGCGCGCCGAGCACAACGGTCTTCACTATTTCGTGTCAGGCGGCGGCGGCGCGCCGCTGTATCCGCGCCGGCCCAAGTCGCATCCGATCGACGTCGCAGCGGTGAAGAAGTTCGAGCGCGTGTACCACCACCTGCGCGTGACGATCACCGGCCATCGCGTCGAGGTCACCGGTGTTCGTGCCGACGGCACGACGATCGAGACCACGGCGTGGACCGTGGATCGCCCGCGCTCGGGGGCGAGTGTCGCCCCACCGCCGGTGGCGGGCGCGGCGATGATGCAGGCGCCACAGGCGGCGACCCCGGCCGTTGCGACCGTGGCTGCGACACCGGACCACGAATCAGCGGGGATCCTGTGGATCACGATCGGCGCGGTCACCGCCCTGCTTGGAGCCGCGCTGGTCGTCGTGCGTACGCTGCGTCGCTGACGTATCCTGCCGGCGTGGCGACTGCCGGAATCGTGATCATCGGCGACGAGATCCTGTCGGGAAAGTTCGCGGAGGAGAACGCGGCGTTTCTGATCGGTGAGCTGCGCGCGCTCGGCGTCGATCTGCGACGGATCGCCGTGATCCCGGATGTGCTCGATGAGATTGCCGCCACCGTCACCGAGATGGCGAGCCGCTATGATCTGGTGTTCACGTCCGGGGGCGTCGGACCTACCCACGACGATCTGACGATGGAGGGCATTGCACGCGGGTTCGGTACGCGCGTGGTGCGCCATCCCGAGCTCGAGCAGCGGGTGCGCGCCTACTGGGGTGGGCAGCTGGCCGAGCCGAACCTGCGGCTCGCCGAGATCCCCGACGGCAGCGAGCTGGTCTACGGGCGCGACGAGATCTGGCCGGTCGTCAGCTACAAGAACGTGTTCATTCTGCCCGGTGTGCCGGCGCTGTTTCGGCGGAAGTTCGTCGATATTCGGGATCGGTTCCGGACCGAGCCGGTCACCGTCGCGCGAGTCTACGTCGACGCCGATGAGGGGCAGATCGCGGGCGATCTGGATGCGGTGGTCGCGGCGTATCCGGCGGTGAAGATCGGGTCGTACCCGCGGTTCTCCGAGCGTGACTTTCGGGTGTTGATCACGCTCGAAGGCCGCGTTGCGGTGGATGTTGCGGCGGCCCAGGCCATGGTGGTGGCGCGGATCGGCGTCCGCGTCGTCCGACGGGACGAGCCCGCGTTGTCGGGCACTTCGTGATAAGAGACGGCGATGCCCGTTCAGCCGCGAACGCCGCCTGGTGTGCTCGAGCTTCTGCCACCGCAACAGCTGGCGTTCCAGCACATGCTGGACACGATCCGGCATGGGTTCGAGCGGTTTGGGTTCTTGCCGATCGAGACGCCCGCATTCGAGCTGACCGATGTGCTGCTGACGAAGTCCGGGGGGGACACCGAGAAGCAGGTGTACTTCGTGCAGTCGACCGGTGCGCTCAAGCAGGGCGATACGCCCGAGATGGCGCTGCGGTTCGACCTGACAGTGCCGCTTGCGCGGTACGTCGCGCAGCACGAGCACCAGCTCAACTTTCCGTTTCGGCGCTACCAGATCCAGCGCGTCTATCGCGGCGAGCGCAACCAGAAGGGGCGGTATCGCGAGTTCTATCAGTGCGACATCGACGTGATCGGCAAGGATACGTTGTCGCTTGCGTACGACGCGGAGATCCCCGCGGTGATCTACGGGATCTTTCGCGAGCTCGGGTTTGGCGCGTTCACGATCTACGTCAACAATCGCAAGCTGCTGCGCGGGCTCCTCGAGAGCCTCGGCATCGCTCCCGAGCGGCACACCGCGGTGCTCCATGAGATCGATCGGCTCGGCAAGCAGGCGCGCAGCGAGATCGAGGCGCGGCTCAAGGCGGAGGGTGTGGGCCTACCGGATCACACCGTGGCGCGGCTACTCGATACGCTGACGGCGCACGCCGGTGACTCGAAGGCGACGCTCCAGTTCTTGGCCGCGGATGCTGCGAAGGCCGGTGGCGTTTACGCAGAAGGTGTTGACGAGCTGCGGCGGGTCTACGAGACCACCTTGGCGCTCGGCGTGCCCGATTCGGCATGCAAGCTGAATCTGTCGATCGTGCGCGGGCTCGACTACTACACCGGGACGGTTTACGAGACGTTCCTCGACGAGTACGTCAAGCTTGGGAGTATTTGCTCCGGCGGGCGTTACGAGAATCTCGCCGGGCACTACACGAAATCCAAACTCCCCGGAGTTGGGATCTCAATCGGCGCGACCAGGCTGTTTTCGCAGCTGCTCGAGATGGCTGTGATCGCCGTCGGGCAGGCCACCGTCGCGCATGTGATCGTGCTCGCGATGGACGCGTCGATGTCCGGCGAGTACGCCGCGATCGCCAAGGACTTGCGGGCCGCGGGCCTTAACGTCGAGGTCTACGGCGATGCGGACAAGCTTGGAAGGCAACTCAAGTACGCCGATCGCGCGAAGGTGCCCCTGGCGGTGCTTTACGGCGAGCGCGAGCGCGACGCCGGCTTCGTGAAGCTCAAGGATCTGCGCGAGGGTGCTGGGACGAAGGAGCATGACGTTCCGCGCGGGGAGCTCGTCCCGCGCGTGCGAGCGCTCCTGCCGCTGTGAAGCTGCGCCGCCGCCTGGGATTCGATTAGCTCCCCACGGCGCGCAGTATGGCGACGTCGAGGGCCAGGTTCTTCAATGGCGATTCATCCGCGGAGCTGCAGAACCATGCTGGCCGCGGGAATGAACCTGGAGGAAACCCCATCTCTCGGGGTGGTTGTCTTTCGCGAGCACCGGCGCAGCTGCGAAACAGCGAGCGAAATGCGGCGTAGAGACGCCGAAACGCGTCGCGAATCAAGGCCGAGGAAGTGTGACACTGCGGTGCCGGTCGACGCGCTGGCGCCTTCGGAGCATCGTGCGGGTCCTGAGCGAGGATCTGCTTGACGCCCAGAAACGGGCCTCCGCGCTCACGCGCCTGCTCCTCGACATCGTGGACCAGGGCCTCATGCTGGTCTCGCAGCTCGTTCGTGGTGAGATCATTCCACACGGGGAGCGGCGACAACGTGAGCTGTTGAATGGAGGTGAAGGGAGCGGGGTCCGCATCGCGATCTCGTCTGCGTGCCCGGCGTAACCCGTCACGATCGATCCACGTTCCGGACAGCGTCATATCGCCGAGTAGCCCCGGCACTGCTGAAGCTCCCGGCCAATCCCGCGGAGACGGGACAAGCCCCTCCTTGACGCCATTCGAGATCACATAGCGGAGGCGCTCGATCATGGCCTCTGGGTCGAGCACCGGGATCACGGAGGCACGCCGCCCCCAAAGCTTTCCTCGCCATCGATGAATCCTTCCCATCTCACGGGCGATGTTGCTGTTGATGTAGCCGAGGAACTGGGCGAGCTCCGCACCATCACTAGCGGACATCAGCATGTGGTAGTGGTTCGAGAGGAACACGAACCCATATACCTTCACGCTCGTGTAGAGCGTCTGCGCTCGAGCAATCACGCCTAGGATCAATGCGCAGACCAGCGGACTAGGTCGGAGCAAAAAGCGCTCCTGAATCGTTCGCATGGTGACTTCGTAGACGACGTCGGGTTCGTACCAGCGCGGACCTTGAGGCATGTGCGGGCGAGCAGCACATTCGATGCCGTTTGACGCCGAAGCATTTTTGGGGAGTTGGTGCCGTTGTCCGGTCCGGCTGCGCCCGTTGTTCGGACAACTCGTCCGATTGTCGGTTGGGGGACACCCGTCGTCTTCGCGCCTATGGCTGCTTGCTATGGTTGCGCGAGCCGTGAATCTTCGTAGCGTCATCGCGTCTGGAGCCAAGGTCCATCCACCCTCGTGGATGGCCGACAATCTCTGTTACGCAACGATGATGGGCAGCATCGCGTACGGCGTGGCTTCAGACACGTCGGATGTTGATGTCTACGGCATCTGCATGCCTCCGAAGGACCAGGTGTTTCCTCATCTCGCGGGTGAGATTCCGGGGTTCGGTACGCCTGCGAAGCGATTTGAGGTCTGGCAAGAGCACCACGTCGCGGCTCACCGTAAGACCTTCGATTTCCAGATCTACGGGATCGTGCGGTTCTTCCAGCTCGCGATGGAGAACAACCCGAACATTGTCGACGCACTGTTCACGCCGCGTCGCTGCGTGTTGTCGTCGACCGCCGTCGGCGAATACATCCGCGAACACCGAGTCGACTTTCTGCACAAGGGTTCGTGGCAGAAGTTCAAGGGCTACGCCTATGGGCAGCTCCACAAGATAAAGACCAAGGCGCCATCAGGTAGCCGCGCTGAGTTGGTCGCCGAGTTCGGTTACGACGTGAAATTTGCGTATCACGTCGTTAGGCTGTTACTCGAGGCCGAGCAGATTCTTGTCGCACGAGATATCGACCTCGAGCGCGACCGCGAACAGCTCAAAGCGATCCGTCGTGGCGAGTGGACGCTCGAACAACTCGAGCAATGGGCGCAAGACAAGGAAAGGGTGCTCGAGGGGCTCTACCATGCCAGCACGATTCCCTACGCTGTGGACGAGGCTCGGATTAGACGTCACCTCGTGCACTGCCTCGAAATGCATTACGGCGATCTGTCCGCCGCGGTCGTCGAACCCGACGAAGCGCTGCGAATCATTCGCACCATTGCCGAGCTAACGAAGAACTTCCGCTAAGCCGCTTCGCGATCGCGAGCCGGTCGCGCACACGCGATCCGGTCGGGCCACACGATCCGGTCGGGCCGATCCGGTCGGGCCACACTTCAACACGAGGCGATCCGGTCGGGCCACACCCCAACACGATGCGTCGCACCCGATGCCCGAACGGGCACCAGCTACCAAGCAGCGCGGAGATCGGATCGAGATCCGCTCGGCACCACCCGGCAACTGAACCCGCGCGCCGCGCAAGCGACCCGGGGGGCGCGCGAGCGATCCGGTCGGGCGCTACCCGCGAGCGCGCTCGGACGACTCGGGCGGCGCGGGAGCGATCCGGTCGGGCGCTACCCGCGAGCGCGCTCGGACGACTCGGGCGGCGCGGGAGCGATCCGGTCGGGCGCTACCCGCGAGCGCGCTCGGACGACTCGGGCGGCGCGGGAGCGATCCGGTCGG
>JBFWXW010000120.1:0-14029 GCA_050187075.1 Kofleriaceae bacterium
GCCATGACTCGACCGCGGGCGGTTCTGCCGAATACGAGTGCGATGATCACCCGTCGATGCACGCAACGTCAGTTCTTGTTGCGTCCCGATCAAGAGACGAACAACGCGTATCTCTATTGCCTGATCGAAGCCGCGTTGAAGTTCGATGTGCAGGTCGTGCTTGGACAGATGATGTCCAACCACAAGCACGAAGAGATCTACGACCGGCATGGCCATCGTGTGGAGTTCTGCCATAGGTTCCACGGTCACCTCGCGAAGTGCGTGAACATGCAGCGTGGGCGCTGGGAGAACATGTGGGCGAGCAAGCCGACATCCGTCGTCGAGCCCGAAGATCGGGAGGCATGGATCGAGCAACTCGTGTACGTCGCGACGAATCCGGTGAAAGCCAATCTGGTGGAAAAGGTCGAGGACTGGCCGGGCCCACCGTTCGTGCACGCATTGCTCAACAAGGGAACCCTGCGCGCGACGCGACCGCGGTTCTTTCGTACCGACGGCACGATGCCAGAGGAGGTGGAGTACTCGCCGACGATTCCGCCCGAGCTCGGAGATCCGGATGAGATCATCGCGGAGCTGCGCCGGCGAATTGCCGCGGTGGAGGAGGAGTGCGCGCGCAAGCGAACGCGACCCGTCCTCGGACGAGACCGCGTCTTACGTCAGTCGTGGCGCGATGCCCCGAAAAGTCGCGAGGAGCGCCGGACCATGAGTCCGCGCGTCGCATCGCGCAATGTGGACCGGCGCATCGGGGCCCTGACCGAATGTGACATGTGGCTGGACGAATATCAGGTGGCGCGGTCGCTGTTCGTGGCAGGCCTGCCGGCGGTGTTTCCACCGGGAACGTACTGGCTCGCGCGGTTCGCCAACGTCGAGGTACGCAGCGCGTTGCAACGAGCACCGGACCGCGCCGCGTGATCAGCTGCTTGTAAGCGGCACGAGCCGCGCTCCCAACGTGTTCGCTTCCACGAACGCGTCGTCGCGGCGTGGTTTCGGTGTGCCACCTTGGAGTCACGATCGCTTCGAAGGTGCTCGGTAAGCACTCGTCGAGGTCACTTCCGGGTGCGGTTCGGGCCCGCGTGCACCCGCGCGCGCTGCACGCGCCCCGCCATCACCCTCGGTCCGGAAACGCGCAAGGCCAGGCCGCGCAGCCCAACCGTGCTGGAACTAGCCGGGAACTAGCCGCCATCGCATCGGCCACCCGGCGTCGCGACATCGCCCGACGAAGCAACCCGGCATCGTCGTCGTGCGGTGCGATCAATCCGGTTGGCCGGTCGGTCCAAGGACGCGCCGCGTCGGTACGACCGATGCACGGCTGTGATGCGGAGGTCCAGCATGGACGACCGTGCGTATCCGCCCGCCGCACAGACCCAGCGCAGAACACCCGATGCGCGACCGCTGAACATGCGCCTGCGCGCCCATCACGCGACCTGGAGATCCCCGCTACAGCAACGGAGACGATCATGAAGATTCTGATCTCTGGCGCCGGCATCGCCGGTCCATGCTTGGCTTACTGGCTACGCCGCTTCGGTTTTCAACCCACGATCATCGAGCGGGCGCCGGCGCCGCGCACCGGCGGCTACGTGATCGACTTCTGGGGTGCTGGGTTCGACGTCGCCGACCGTATGGGGCTCGTCCCCGAGCTCATCTCCAGCGGCTACAAGGTCCGCGAGGTCCGCGCGGTTGACCGCACGGGCGATCGCACCAGCGGGTTCGACGTCAGCGTCCTCGATCGCGTCACTCGCGGGCGCTACACCAGCTTGCCGCGCAGCGAGCTCGCCGCCGCGATCTATCGAGCGCTCGGCGACCGCGTCGAGACCCTGTTCGGCGACACCATCACCGAGCTGCACGACACCGGCCGCGAGGTTCGCGTTCGGTTCGAGCACGCCCCCCCACGCAGCTTCGATCTGGTGGTCGGAGCGGACGGCCTGCACTCGAGAGTGCGCGCGCTCGCGTTCGGCGACCAAGCCAGGTTCGAGCGCTTTCTCGGGATCAAGGTGGCAGAGCTCGAGACCACCGGCTATCGCCCGCGCGATGAGCTCACGTACGTGATCCACCGCGATATCGGCAAGCAGGTAGGCCGGTTCTCGATGCGAGACGACCGGACCATGTTCCTGTTCGTGTTCGCAGACGCAGCCCCGGCGATTCCGGGCGGCATCGCCGAACAGCGCGCGTTGCTCCGTACCCAATTCGCGGGCTCCGGCTGGGAGGTATCGAACATCCTCGACATCCTCGACCGCACGGACGATCTGTACATGGACCGCGTGAGTCAGATCCGCATGAACCGATGGACGCGAGGCAGGGTCGCGCTGGTCGGGGATGCGGCGTACTGTGTCTCGTTGCTCGCAGGTCAGGGGTCGGCGCTCGCGATGGTTGGCGCCTACATCCTCGCCGGCGAGCTCGCGCGCGCGAACGGCAACCACGAGCTCGCGTTCGCACGCTATCAAGACCGCCTGCGCTCGTTCATCCCGATCAAGCAGCGGGGCGCGCTCAGGTTCGCCTCGTTCTTTGCACCGAGGTCGCGACTCGGAATCTTCACCGGGAATCAGATCATGAAGTTGATGGCGCTTCCGTTCGTCACGGAGCTCGCGATCGGTCGCGAGCTGCGAGACAGCATCGAGCTGCCCGCCTACGCGACACCCGGCGTCATCCGCGCCGAGCACGCCGCGACCGCACCAACCGACGGTGCGACCTTGCGCTGATCCGCGGCGTGCGCAATCACTCCGACCGGATCCCGTGCGGCCGCGCACGATCAACGGCAGCGAACCATCCAGCTCTGCTCGCGTGCGTAGATGTCCGCGTTGCTGTGCCAGGCGCCGTTGTCCGAGGTCGCGGCGCAAGCGCGCCTCGAACCGCGCGACGGCCGCAGGTCCCTACGAAGCCCCGCTGACTCGAGCAGTAGCTCAGGGCCGGTGGCACTCGTCACCGACACCGCCATGGTCGACCTCCCCGCGCTGCCATCCTCGGATCCCGCACCGCTCGCGCGCGTTCCGACGCCGCGTCGCTACCCTTGGGTATTGCGCAGAAAGTCCGCGACCTCTGCAAACCGCGCATCGAGGAACACACGGAGCTCACCCGTTACTTGCTCGTCGTTCATTGCGGCCTGCATGCAACGCAGCCACGCGTCACGCATCGCGACGTCCACGGGGACGGCGCCGTGCCGCATGCGGAGCCGCGGGTGCCCGAACTGTTCGACGTAATCGTCAGGGCCGCCGAGCCAACCGATCAGGAACAACGCGAATCGATCGCGCGAGCGGCGCGACACCTTGCCATCGGGCTCGCAAGGATGAAGCCGGGCGAGGACGGGCTCGCGCTCGCTCATCACGTCGTAGAACCGCTCGACCAGCGCGCGCACGCGATCGGCGCCTCCGACCAACTCGAACGGACTCTGTGACCGCACGAAACCACCGTAGCGTGAATCAAGTCAGTCGCGGAGATGGCCGAGTGTCGCACCCGCACGCGCTCGAGTACCACGAGGGACAACAGGTGAACGCCTGCCCCGCGCGTACATCGCGGGCTCGCGATGGGCTCGGTTGATCGCGCCGTGATTCGATCGATCTCGTGATCAACTGCGACTAAATAGCGGCGGACAGAATTGCGGCGAGCTCACGCGACAGCTCGGCGGGCGCCAGCTGGGCCTCGACCGATCGCTCGCGATCGCAGCGCACCGTGCATGTTGGCGAAGAAGTTCGAGTCCCACGACCGCCCGGCGATGAGCGGGGGCCCGAGCAAGACGACCGGCAGTCCACTCGGCCCGATCGGTAGATCTCGGGGCGAGCCCTCAACCGGGATCCACGACGCGAAGTCCGCCCGCAGGGAGTTGGTGGTGGCGAGCCCCCGCCACGTGTCGAATCGAAACCGCTGATGGTCCGAGAGCGATTTCGTGGCGATCACTTCTCCCGTTGCGATCGCGAGCACCGCCGGATCCACCGGGTCGGCGACGAGCCGATCGCCTCCGATCAGCGCGCCCTGGAGCAGGGTGAACATATGCCCGTTGGTCGCCACCGCATGGAGGCGCACCCGGAACCCTTTGCGCTGGTCCGGGGCGAGGACGTGGATCACGAGGTCATCGACCAGCTCGAGCACGCGGGCGGTGAACGCCTCGTACGGCGCAAGCACCTCGGTGATGGCTGGGAGGTGCCGTGCCGCTTGACGCACCACCGTGCTTCGACACAGATGCGCCATCGCGGCGCGATCGAGCTGTCGAACCGCCCCGCGATCCACAGGCTGATCGATCGCCGCTGAACGCAGTCGGTTCACGATCGCGAGCCCGGCGATCGTGGGATCTGCTCCCAGCTCGACCAGCGCCCCGCAACACAGCGCGACGCAGCTCGCGCGGTATGCGTTGGGCATGTCGAGCATCGCAGCGAGCTGGCGCACCATGTCGTTGCGCTCGTCGGGCCCGGCACTGCTGGCGGTTTCGAATAGCGCTCGTAGTGCGGGATCGCCAAACGGACTCTCGCCCGGGCGGCCCCATCGGATGGCCTTCACGGCTGCGGCGATGTCGGCGCGGACAAGGGGTGGGTTCACATAGCGATCGACGACGGCTCGCGCCCCAAGTCGCACGCCCGAACCCAGCGAGCGTGAGGTTTGTCGGACCGCCGGGCTCGGCAGCCGCGATCCGTTCACGCAAGCTGACGCGACCGGCGATCTCGTCGCCGTTCTCCGGTGCCGCACCGCCGGACGCGAACACCGCCCCCCAGATTCGTATCCTTCGTTGCGCCCCTCCGTCGTGTCGATTCCCGGTACGACGAGGCTCGATGCCTGAACTCTCGTTCAGAGCCGCCGCCTCCGTCGCCACTTCTCCGACGAGCCTGTGACGGAATCGGCTGTAGGCGTGGCGATCACCCATGGCGAGTCCACCGGGTTGGTCCCGGGGGCGCGCGAGCCTCGGGTCACCACGGCCGCCGACGTCCGACGTTCGGACGAATGGCGCTGAGCGCTGGCGCACGTCCCAACGACGATGGCAGCTAGTCGGAACGGCGTTTTTCGCCCGTGTTACCCTCGAAGCAGATGGGGATGCCTGGGGCTGAGAGCTTTCGGGGGACATCGCGTTTTCGGATCGTGCGCTGCATTGGTGCTGGCGGGATGGGTCGCGTCTATGAGGCGTTCGACAACGAACGCAATACGCGGCTGGC
This sequence comes from Kofleriaceae bacterium, assembly GCA_050187075.1. GTDB lineage: Bacteria > Myxococcota_A > Polyangia > Haliangiales > Haliangiaceae > JABFXX01. The sequence goes on from JBFWXW010000120.1 coordinate 5,130, forward strand.
ACTCAAGACATTGCATTCGATGACGGGCGATTCGCTGCTCCGATTCAAAAAGGAATTTCGCGATTTTCAGGATCTGCAACACCCGAACCTCGTCAGCCTAGGCGAGCTGTTCGCCGAGGGTGTCGACTGGTTCTTTTCGATGGAGCTCGTCGATGGCGTGAACATCATCGACTACGTGCATTCCGGAACCGCCGGAAGTACGCAGGTGTTCGACAGCACGCAGTCGGGGCGGGTCTACGAGCTGCGACTCCGCGATGCCGCGATCCAGCTCGCGGAGGGACTGCTCGCGCTTCACACGGCGCAGAAGGTTCATTGCGACATCAAACCCTCGAACGTACTCGTCACCAATGACGGTCGAGTCGTGCTGCTCGATTTTGGCCTCGCCACCGACATCGGCGCACGCGACCACAAGGAGCTCGTCGATGTGGTCGGCACGATCCATTACATGGCGCCGGAACAAGCGGCGGGACGGCAACCGGGGCCGCCCGCCGATTGGTACGCGATGGGTGTGGTGCTGTTCGAAGCGTTGACCGGGAAGCTGCCGTTTGCAGGAACGCCGATGGAAGTGCTGATGAACAAGCAGCACGTCGCGCCACCATCACCGCGCTCGATCAACCCCGCGACCTCCGAAGACCTCGACGCGTTGTGCGTGGACTTGCTGCGATTCAATCCGAGCGAGCGTCCGACCGGCCCGCAGGTGCTGCGCCGACTCGGTGCCACCGTCGAGCAACGCCGCCGAGCGACGATCTCGATGTCAGGATCGGCGTCGCATACCTCGTTGTTCGTTGGACGCGAGCACGAGCTTGCCCAGCTCGAGAGCGTGTTCGTGGAATCGCGCAAGGGCGCCCGGTTCGTCGCGGTGCACGGCGAGTCGGGCGTCGGAAAGAGCGCGCTCGTACGCGAGGTCGTCCAGCGCGTCGCCAAACAGGACGCGTCCGTCGTCGTGTTTCAGGGCACCTGCTACGAGCGCGAATCGGTTCCGTTCAAGGCGGTCGACGGGATCATCGACGCGCTCAGCCGATTTCTGCAGCGGTTGCCCAAGGCCGAGGCGGCGGCCGTGCTGCCCCGCAAGGCGGCGCTACTCGCCCACGTGTTCCCCGTGTTGCGCCGCATCGAGGTGGTCGTCGAAGCGCCGCGACTGGCCGACGAGCCCCGCGAACCTCGCGAGCAGCGAGGTCAACTGTTCGAGGCGCTGCGTGAGCTGTTCCAGCGGCTCACCGATCGGCGACCGACCGTGATCGTGATCGATGACATGCAGTGGGCGGACGCGGACAGCCTGACGCTGCTCTCCCATATTCTTCGCGAGCCGGACTCGCCATCGCTGCTCCTCGTCGCGACCGTGCACACCTCGGAACAGGCCGAAGCGCTCCTTGCGGTGCTTGGCATGGGCCAACAGGTCGCGCTCGAGCGGCTCTCCGCGGCCGAGGGCCGAGAGCTGGCGCTCGCGCTGGTTGCCCAGGCCGGCGTGCCGCCCGGGATCAAAGCGCACCAGGTTGCCGCCGAGGCTGCTGGCCATCCTCTGTTCATTCACGAGCTGATCCGCCACGCGTGCACGACGGGTGCACCTACGCAACGCACGCTCCAGCTCGAGGACGTCGTCTGGGAGCGCATCAGCCAGCTCGAGCCACCGGCACGTCACATCCTGCAGCTGGTGTGTCTCGCCGACGGCAAGCTCGCGCAGCAGACGGTGGCTGCGGCAGCCGGTCTGCCGCTCGACGCGTTTGCCAAGCAGCTGGCGGTGCTGCGCGTGGCTCACCTCGTTCGCACCACTGGCGTCCGCGCCACCGACATCGTCGCTCCGTATCACACGCGGATCCGCGCGGCAGTGCTCGCCCGCCTGCCCGAGGACGTCGCGGGCCTCCATCGCCGGATCGCGGTCGCGTTGGAGATGGTGGGCCAGGCGGATCCCGAGGCCCTCACCACCCACTGGCGAGGCGCCGGCGATCGCGTGAAGGCCGCACACAGCGCCGCGATCGCGGCCGAAAAGGCCGATGCGGCGTTCGCCTTCGAGCGCGCGGTGACGTTCTATCGGATCGCACTCGAGCTCGGTACCGCTAGCGAGGCACACAAGCTCCGCATCAAGCTCGCCGAGGCGCTGGTCCACGCGGGTCGGGGCGTCGATGCGGCGGCGATGTTCGTGGCCGCCACCGAAGGCGCGTCGCCCGCCGATGCGATGGTCTATCGCCAGCGCGCCGCGGAGCAGCTGCTGCGGGCCGGGCACTTCGACGAGGCGTTCGCGCTGTTCAAGACCGTTCAGGCTGCGATCGATATGCCGCTCGCCGACACGGCGGGGTCTGCACTCGCGCGGATGGTGGTGAGCCGCGCGCGCTTGCGCCTGCGGGGTCTCCGGTTCAAGGCCCACGACGTCAGCTCGGTCTCGCAGACCGAGCTCGCACGCATCGACACCGGATTTGCGATCGCCCTCGCGCTGTCCACGGTTGATACGATCCGCGGCGCAGATCTGCAGACCCGCCAGCTGCTCGCGGCGCTCGACGCGGGCGAGCCCTATCGGATCGCGCGCGGCATCGCGCTGGAGGCGGCCTTCAATGCCGCGGGCACGGGCAGCCGCGGCAGGGCACGCACCGACCGGCTGGTCGGAATCGCACGCGAGCTCGCGGAGCGCATCGACAACCCACACGCGCTCGGCCTGGCGCTGTGGGCTGCAGGCTCGTCGGCCTACCTCGAGGGCCGGTTCGCGCAGGCGCGACAGCTGTTGGATGAGGCGGTCTCGATCTATCGCGGCCGGTGTCGCGGCGTGGCGTGGGAGGTGGCGAGCGCCCAGGTGTTCTCGCTGTGGTCGGCGCACTATCTCGGCGCGTACCGCGAGATCGCCGAGAGCTTGCCGGTGCTGATCAAGGATGCCGACGCACGGGAAGATCGTTACGACGCGACGAACTTGCGAACCTCTCACACCAACACGGTCTGGCTTGCGCTCGACCAACCCGATGAGGCGCGCCGGCAACTCGAGCATGCGGCGGAGCAGTGGGTGCCGCGGACGTTTCAGCTGCCCCAGTACTATGTGGTCCATGCGCTCGCGCAGAACGAGCTGTACACCGGCAACGCGGAGGCAGCGTGGGCACGGGTCAATGACTCGTGGCCGCTCATGAAGAAGGCGCACCTCATGCGGTTGCAGATCATCCGCATCGAGATGAGCTTCTTGCGAGCACGATGCGCGCTTGCACTGGCGCGCGCCAAACCCGCGGACGCGCCGTCCTTGCTTGCTTCCGCGCGACGAGATGCGGGCCGGTTGGATGCCGAGCATGCGGATTGGGCGCGAGCGCTCGCCGAAATGGTCCGGGCATGTATCGCCGATGCAGAGACAACCAAGAACGCCGCCGCCCTGTACAGCGACGCGGCCACCGCGCTGGCCAGCGTCGATCTGGGACTCCATGCGGCCATCGCGCGACGTCGGCACGGTCAGCTCGTCGGCGGGAGCATAGGTGTCGAGTTGGTAACGTCAGCGGAGCGGTGGATGACCGATCAGGCAATCCATGCGCCGATCCGCATGGCTGGGCTATTTGCTCCATCGCGAGAATAGGGGGACAATTCCTCAGCTCAGATGAATGGCGTGGGAGCGTTAGCGGATCGAGCACAGCTGATGAGGGCGCGCAGGCTTCGGATCGAAGATCTGAAGCTCGGCGTCGTCGAGGTTGCGTGCACGCATGCGGAGGTCGGCACGATCCGCGGCGTCGCTCAGGACGTGTCGATGCATGGGCTCTCGGTCGCGGTGCGCACGAACGATGGCCAGCCGCGCGCATTGCTCGTCGGCGATCGTTTGCTCGATGTGCGCGTCACCTGCGAGGCCGGCCCGCTGTACGACGGCAAGGCGCTGGTCCGGCGGATCACGCCGCGCGAGGAGGATCTGGTGATCGGCCTCGAGCTCGATCAGGGCGGACTCGATCTCGGAAGGCTGTATCGCTCCGGCGCGCGCCGCGAGTTTGCGCGACGCTGGGAGTCCGTCGTCGAACGCTCGCGGTTTCCGGGCGTCCGCGCCGAGTTCAAGGCATGGGTCGCCGATCTGCGATCGATCCTCGCCTCGGCTCACAGCTTCCTCGCCGAAGAGGAGCGCGCGCTCGCCAGCGAGGACCGCCGCGTTCGAACCGATACCGAAGCCGAATACCTGACCGTGCTCGGCCGCGACGTGATCGAGCTCATCGAGGCGGCCAAGCGCGATCTCGCGCAGCTGGTGGTCGGGTTCAGTGAAGCCGAGCATCTCGAGCACCGCGCATATTGTCGGCTGCATCTCGGCCAGTTCCTCACGCAATCGCCGTTCTTGCGGCGTGCGCTCGAGAAGCCACTCGGCTACGCGGGCGACTACGAGATGATGAACATGCTGTATCGCGATCCGGCCGAAGGCGAAACGCTATTCGGCCGCGCGCTCAACCTGTGCTTCACGCAAGAGCAGGCGGCCCAGGCGAACAAGAATCGGATCTCGTTCATCGGCAAGTTGATTCGCGAGGCGATCGAAGCCCATCCCGGCCGCAGGGTCCGGATCGCCAGCCTCGGCTGTGGACCGGCGCGCGAGATCGAGGCGCTGCTCGACCAATCTCCCGAGCTCGGCCCGCGGCTCGAGGTCGCGCTGATCGACCAGGAAGACCGCGCGATCGCTCATTGCGAACGGGTGCTCGCGCCGCAGGCCGCGGCGACAGGTGCTCGGCTGTTGTTCATTCGCGAGCGGCTGCGCGCGATGCTCAATCAGGACAGCCTCGCCAAGGCGCTCGGCGAACGCGAGCTGATCTACAGCGCCGGGTTGTTCGACTACCTCGACGCGCGTTGGTTCAGTCGGATCGCGGCGATGCTCTACGCCGCGCTCACGCCGCACGGCCAGCTCGCGATCGGCAACGTCGCAACGCACAACCCGTCGCGCTGGATCATGGAGTACTTCTCCGAGTGGTTTCTCATCCACCGGTCGCGCGAGCAGCTCGTGGAGCTCGTCGGCCAGCTCGCACCCGCCCCGGCACGCGTGTGGGTGGATGCCGAGCCGACCGGAGTGAATCTGTTCCTGATGTTGCGACGGGGACCGTGATCGGCACGATCCTCCATGATCGCTGGCACATCTTGTCCGTGCTGGGTCACGGGGCGATGGGAGAGGTGTTTCTCGCGGACAACGTGAAGCTCGGGCGCAAGGAGGCGGTCAAGATCCTGATGCCCCTGCTCGCCGCCGACCCGTTGTTCGTGCGGCGGTTCCGACGCGAGGCGCGTGCCGTCAACCGTCTGCGTCACCCCAACATCGTCGCGCTGTACGACTTCGGCCAGCTGCTTGACGAGCGGTTCTTCTTGTCGATGGAGTATGCGCAGGGCGAGGGGCTGCACCTCCACCGCAAGCGGGCTACGCGATTCACGATCCCACGCGCGCTGCATGTGCTCGATCAGCTGGTGCGCGCGGTGCATCACGCGCATTCACGTGGGGTCGTCCATCGCGATCTCAAGCCGGAGAACCTGATCCTCGTCGGTAATGACGAGGATCTGAAGGTGCTCGATTTCGGCATCGCGAAGATCGTCGCGCCCGATCACCAGGAGAGCGTCGCGCTATCCAGTGATCGCCAGCTGTGGGGCACGCCCGCGTACATGTCGCCCGAGCGCGCGAGCGGCGTGGGGGACGATCCGCGTTCGGATCTGTATTCGATCGGCTGCATCGGCTACGAGCTGGTCGCCGGCGGGCCACCGTTTCGCGGCAATCCGGCGGAGATCCTCTACGCGCACACCACACAGGATCCGGTCCCTCCGAGCATGCACCGCGGTGAGCCGATCCCGTCCGAGCTCGAGGCCGTGATCTTGCGATGTCTCGAGAAAGATCCGGCGAGACGTTATCAATCGGCGGCGGAGCTCTATGCCGCACTTCGTCAGGTGCCGGGGTACCCCGCCGCGAAGGCGACACCGCGCCGGCGATTCGCGAGCCTGTCGGCAGCCGAGACGGTGGACCAGCCGCAGACCGCGCCGTACGCAAACCTGCGCGGCACGCTGCGCCGGCTCGCCGAAGCGCTGCTCGACAAGGGCGTCAACGATCCTCGCCTCGTGGGTGGGGTCGCGATCCTGCGCGACCACGAACAGATCGTGGCCCGGCTGGAGGCGGTCCAGGATGCCCTGGAGCACGAGAGCGACGCGCTGCGCGAGACCATCCTCGACCGAGAAGCGTCGTTGCGGTTTGCGCTCGGCGAGCTCGCGCTCGTTGGCACCGGGCCCGACGCGCCGTCCGACGTCCAGGACCTCGCGCGCGACCTCGAGCTTCGACTCGATGCGGTCGCCGAGGAGGCGACGCGACTGCAAGACTTCGAGCAGAACATCGAGGCGATCGCCCAGACCCGCGCCGAGCGGCTCACCAAGCTGCAGAGCTGCTACGACGCTCTAGGTCAGGTCGTCAACGAGCTATTGCCCGCACATCTCGACGACGAGACGGTCCACACGCTCGCTGCAAATCTCGCGCTCGCCCGCAGCACCTCGAAGGGCCGGCGCTCGTAGCGATTGCAGGTACGCGGGGTCGCTCGGTATGGTCGCGGTATGGATACCAACACGAGCATCATGGCGGCGAACGCCAAGAAGTTGGGCCTGACGCCGGAGGACCGAACGTATTTGCTCGTGCTGAGCGGACCGCTCGCCGGCAAGATCATCGCTCTGACGACTTCGATCGTGCTCGGCCGCGGGGCTGATGCAGATCTGCAGATCTCCGACGAGGATGCGCTGTCGCGCAAGCACTGCCGGCTGTTCATCAAGGATGGCAGCGCGTACGTCGAAGACCTGCATTCGAGAAATGGCACGTTCGTCAATGGTGCACGCGTCGAGCTCGAGACGCTTCGCGACGGTGACAAGGTCGGACTCGGTGGGACGACGATCCTGAAGTTCACGCACGACGACAGCCTCGAGACCGCGCTTCAGCCGCGATCCTGATCTCGGCGATCCGGCGTCACCGGGGACGCGTGGGGCATCGACGTGCGCCACCGGCGGTCTCGTCCGGCTGGGCAGCCGATCACGCAGGTAACTCATTGAATGAACGGGGTTGGCCGGATCCCGCGCGCGCGATCGAGAAAAAACGCAGGGAGCTGTCGATTTGTCCGCGCTCTGTTCGTCTTTGGATTGGAAACCCAAGGCACAGTCATCAACCGCCAACAAAGGGAGCTACAGATGCGCGTCATGGTCATTGTCAAAGCAACGAACAACTCCGAAGCCGGTGTGATGCCGGACGAGAGCATGCTCGCGGCGATGGGGAAGTACAACGAGGAGCTGGTGAAGGCCGGCATCATGCTCGGCGGCGACGGCCTGCATCCGAGCAAAAACGGCGCGCGCGTTCAGTTTGCGCGTGGCAAGCGGACCGTGATCGATGGGCCGTTTGCGGAGACCAAGGAGCTGATCGCCGGCTACTGGATCTGGCAGGTGAAGTCGATGGAGGAGGCGATCGAGTGGGTCAAGCGGTGTCCCGATCCGATGCCGAACGAGGAGTCTGAGATCGAGATCCGGCGGGTGTTCGAGGCGGAGGATTTCGGCAAGGAGTACACGCCGGAGCTCCGCGCGAAGGACGATCAGCTGCGCGCCGAGATCGAGCGCCAGCGCCGGTCGTAGTGCCATGGCCAACGCGATCGAAACCAGCGGGCTGATCAAGACGTTTGGCCACACGCGTGCGCTCGACGGTCTGGATCTGTCGATCCGGGCAGGCTCGGTGTACGGGCTGCTCGGTCCCAACGGCGCCGGCAAGACCACGAGCATCCGCGTGTTCGCGACGTTGCTCAGGCCGACCAGCGGTAGCGCGCGCGTGCTCGGCCACGACGTCGTCGAGGACGCGGCCGTGGTCCGGCAAAAGATCAGCTTGACCGGGCAATACGCCTCGGTCGACGAAGATCTGACCGGACACGAGAACCTCGTGCTCGTCGGTCGGCTCCTGGGATGGTCGTGGCAAGACGCCCGGCAACGGGCGACCGAGCTGCTCGATGCGTTCGGACTCAGCGAGGCAGCCAACCGGCAGGTACGCACGTTCTCCGGCGGCATGCGGAGGCGGATCGACATCGCCGCGAGTCTGGTGACCAAGCCCGAGGTGTTGTTTCTCGATGAGCCGACGACCGGGCTCGATCCGCGCAGCCGCAATCAGGTGTGGGATCTCGTTCGCCAGATCGCGGCGGACGGCACGACGGTCCTGTTGACCACGCAGTACCTCGAGGAAGCCGATCGGCTTGCCGAGCGGCTCGCGGTGATCGATCACGGCAAGGTGATCGCGGAGGGTACGAGTCGCGACCTCAAGGCCTCGATCGGTGGCAACGCGTTGCACCTGCGGCTGGCCGCACAGGAGCAGCGTGCGCAGGCGGTCGGCCTGATCGACGCCATCTTGCATGACGGCGTGCTGCCGACCGAAGAGCCCGGCGCGATCTCGGTGAAGCTGTCGGAAGCATCGGTCGCGGCGGATGTGCTTGGTGCGTTGTCGCGCGCGGGGATCGCGCTGACCGATTTCTCGCTCGGTGCGCCGAGCCTCGACGACGTATTCTTCGCGCTCACCGGCCGTGCTGCCGACAAGGGGAGCGCCAGCCCATGAGCCAGGACCGATTTCCGGATCGCGCCGGCAAGTTCGCGTTGCGTGCCCCGGCCAGGCCGGTCACCGCGCTGGGCGCGGTGGCCACGCTCGCCTGGCGCGCGATGCTGAAGATCAAGCACGTGCCGTTTCAGCTGTTCGACGTGACGATCACGCCGATCATGTTCACGCTGCTGTTCACGTACATCTTCGGCGGAGCGCTCAAGGAATCGCCGGAAAACTACATCCAGTTTCTGCTCCCCGGCATCCTGGTGCAGACGATCGTGTTCATCACCGTCTACACCGGTGTCGGTCTCAACAGCGACATCCAGAAGGGGCTGTTCGATCGGTTTCGTTCGCTGCCGATGTGGCAACCCGCGCCGATCCTCGGTGCGCTGGTCGGTGATCT
>JBFWXW010000121.1:0-13362 GCA_050187075.1 Kofleriaceae bacterium
TCATAGATGCACACCCCGGTCCGCCCCAAAACCTTGGTGCTCGGAACGGCCGGGTATTTGCGCTGCTCGGGGCCACCACGTACGATCATCGCCATGCTCCGAGCGTTGCTGCTGCTCATGTTGGTGACGGCGCCTGCGTTTGCCGATACGCCGCACCAGGAGGGCACGTACGGTGGCGTGGTTCCTGGGCAGCCGTCGGCAGAGAAGCCGGGCAAGCCGAGACGTCCACCACCGAAGGCGACGCTGACATGGGTCGGCTTCGAGGCCAAAGGCGGGGGAGCCCAGGTGTTTTTCCAGGCGGCATCGCCGTTCGAGGTCGACCAGTACGTCGATGGCGGCGTGCTCGTGGTGCAAACGACGCTGAAGCGCCTCGCGCGCAATGTCGGGCGGCAGGTGGATACGCGGTTCTTCGACAGTCCGATCGCGAGTGTGGTCGCGCGCGTCACCGGCGCCGCTCGCGCAACCAAGGGCCACCCTGCGCACAAGGCAGGCGTGTCGGTCCGGATCAAGTTCAAGAACCCGGCCGATGCCAAGCCGGCTGAGACCCGCTCGGCGGTCGAGCCCGATGGGATGCACTACGTGTATCTGACGTTCCCGCCCGGCACGGCCACGGCGGAGCCGTCGATCGCGAATCCCGAGAACTGACCTGAAAATCGCAACGTGCCGTTCTCCTTCCCGGTTCTCGGTTCAGTACTCACGATTCACTCGACGGATCCCGGCGCCGGAGAATAGGGAGCTCAAACCGGAACCGAGAACCTGAATTTCAGGATCCGTTCGAACTAGCTAGGTGCTCTCATGATCCTACACATCTTGCGGGCGGATCCCGGTCGTGATCCTGTCGCGGGATGGCGCCCCAGGAACACGTCGCCGCTCTGCCCACGCTGTCGTCCGAAGTCGCCGACGCAGATCTTGGTGACGCCCGGTTGACCGCGCGGCTCGGGCTGCTGGTTGACAGCCTCGCCGACCGGCCAGGCGAGAGCTTTCCGAAGGCGTTGAGTGACGCCGAGCTCGAGGCGGCGTACCGATTCTTCGGGAACGCAAAGGTCACGCCGGAAGCGATCCTCGCACCGCATGTCCGACAGACCGCGCGTCGCGCCGCCGGGCGTGACGATATCGTTGTCGTGCATGACACGACCGAGTTCGAGTTCACCGGCGATACGAAGCGCGAGGGACTCGGTCGCCTGATTCGGCCTGGGCAGGGATTCTTCGGCCACTTCGCCCTCGCCGTGAGCGCGGATGCGCAGCGCGAACCACTCGGGCTGCTCAATCTCGAGACGCTGTTCCGGCACGACAAGGCGATCCCACGCAAGAAGCGCCGCGCGAAAGACAACCGTGGTGAGTCCACGCGCTGGCGGCGCTCCATCGACGCGGCGGAGGCGCAACTGGCTGGCGCCGCACGTGCGATTCACGTCATGGATCGCGAAGCGGACTCCTACGCGATCTTCTCGGCACTCGACGCTGCGCGCCGGTGCTTCGTCATCCGCTCGTTCCAGGATCGCGTACTCGCCGACGACGAGACACATCTGCGTGAGGCCGCGACGTCGGCGAAGCGTTCCTTCGATCGCGACGTACCGCTGTCGCGACGCCCCAAGTTCGACGGGCCGAAAGGACAGCGACATCCGCCACGCAACGATCGCGTCGCCACGCTGAGCTTTGCAGCGAAGGCCATCGAGATCCCGCGTACCACCGACGCCAAGACCGCGGCATCGCCCACGCTGCGGCTGCACGTCATCTACGTGTGGGAGCGGAAGCCCCCATCTGGCGAACCATCGGTCGAATGGTTCTTGTTGACGAACCTGCCGATCGATACCCCCGACGAGATTGCGTACGCAGTCGACTGTTATCGCGCGCGTTGGGTGATCGAGGAGTACTTTAAGGCGCTGAAGACGGGCTGCCAGTATGAGAAGCGCCAGCTCGAGACGGCACACCGCCTCCTCAACGCGCTCGCCGTCCTCGCGCCCGTCGCGTGGAGGCTGCTGCTGCTGCGGCACCTCGGGCGCCATGCGCCGAAGCGGCCTGCGACGGACGCCCTGACGGCATCGCAGCTCGATGTCCTTCAGGCCGTCGCACGGCGTCCGATGCCCAAGCGCCCGACCGTGCGTGACGCCATGCTCGCGATCGCCGGCCTGGGTGGTCATCTGACGCGCAACGGTGACCCTGGCTGGCTCGTGCTCGGGCGCGGCATGCACGACCTCCTGCTGCTTGAGCTCGGCTGGCGTGCACGGGATCAGGCCGAGATGTGATCAATCATGAGAGCTAGGTGCTACCGCGCGTCTTCGAGCGCGTCCATCAGCATGCCGGCGGTCTGCTCGCCGACGAACTGTTCGCGCGCCTTGCCGTCGGCACCGAGCACCAGCGTGTACGGAACGCTGCGAATGCCGTAGCGCCGCTTGAGGCTGCCATCGTCGAGGATCGCGGGGGCGCTGAACTTCGCGTGATCGAGCACGCCGGTCGCGTTCTCCTTCTTACCGGCGACGAATACCGCCACGAGATTGGCGTTGCTCTTGGTCGCAGCATGTTGCGCTTGCGGCAGCTGCGCGGCGCAATGCGGGCAGGTGGGTGTCACGAACAGCACGAGCGACGGCTTGTCGCGCATCGTCTTGGCATCGAACGCCTCGACGTTGATCGGCGCGCCGGTCAGCGTCGCCAGGATGTCGCCTTCGGGGCCGGGCGTGCGCTGTCGGCACGCGGCAACGGCGGTAAGGGCGGCGACCAGCGCGATCACAACCACGATACGATCCAGTTGAGTCCAGCGCCGAGGTGATGGCATACCCGGGGCCATGGATAGCACGGGCGGTGACCCGAGGGACGAGCTGCGATGGCTGACCACGCAGCTGCGCGGCCAGCTGCAGCGCCATGCCGCTGCCGGCTCGTGGGCGGCGCCGGGTGGACCATCTGCGAGGCTCGCTCAGGATGTAGCGCACGCCGGCATGGACGAGGTCGCGCCCGTCGAACACGCGGTCGTCGCGGAGGCGGCGATTGCCCCCCAGGATGCCATCGCGCCGCCCGCGCCTCAGCGTGCCGCGCGTGTCTCGCTGGCACAGATTCGCGACGAGCTCGGCGATTGCACGCGGTGCAAGCTGCACCCCACGCGAACCAAGATCGTGTTTGGCGTTGGCGCCGAGGACACGCCGCTGATGTTCGTGGGCGAGGCTCCCGGCGAACAAGAGGACAAGCGCGGTGAGCCGTTCGTCGGTCGTGCCGGCGAGCTGCTCGACAAGATGATCGAGGCGATGGGCTGGACGCGCTCGACGGTGTACATCGCCAACACGCTCAAGTGCCGCCCGCCGGGCAATCGCAATCCTCAACCCGACGAGCTCGAGAAGTGCATCCCGTTCCTCAACGCGCAGATCGAGACCATCGCGCCGCGGATCATCGTCGCGCTCGGCCGCCCCGCTGCGAATCAGCTGCTCCGCACCGACGCGCCGATCAGCTCGCTCCGCGGGCGGTTCCATGATCGCCACGGCGCCAAGGTGATGCCGACATTTCATCCCGCGTACCTGCTGCGCGAGCCGGATCGCAAGCGCGATACATGGGCAGATCTGCGGCTCGTGATCGCCGAGCTCGAGCGGCTCGGGATCCGATCCCCGCATCCGCCGCGCGGCTAACGGGCTGCCCTCTTCGCATCGCCGGCTGCGACCGTCGCCGCGTGGTGCATACTTCGAGCTGGCATGGTCTGTCTCCTGCTCGATGCAGAGATGGCGCTCGATCTCCTCGAGGCCGAGCTCGCGGAGCAGCTCGCGCCGCACGTCCTGATGTTCGCGGACGCGCATGCCGCCGGCCGGGTCCCGCCACCGGCGCCCGAGGCAGCGGGGCGGCCGACAACGATCGCGATCGCGCGGCAGGCGTTGGCTCACCCCGTGCTGGCAGATCGCGCGCTCGCCATCTTGCGCGTCGCCGTTCCGCTCTCGATCGAGACGGCACCGGAGGTGGCCGCGGCGCGTGCAGCGCCCGCGACCTGGGAGGCACTGGGACGGCTTGCCGCCGCTCGCGATCGGGCGGCGCGGGCTCGCGTCGGGCTGGAATTCATCGAGCTGATGCATCGGCTTCATGGTTCGGGTTCGGGCGACGGCCTCGCCCAAGGCCTGGCGCCTGTGCCCGCAGTCGCAGGTTGGGATCGTGCCGTCGCTCCGTGGACGCACGCCGATGTCCACGCGCTACTCGAGGAGCTGTCACGGCGTCATGGCATCGCGACGCGAGGCGCCGTAGCGATGCTCGGCGGGGCGGGTATACGGCCTCGAGCGTTCATCGCGTCTCGGGTCAGCATCGTCGTCGCGATCCCTGATGTCATCGCCACGCCATCGGCCCGGTTTTCGGTCCTGCACGAGCTCGGCCACGTGCTGGCGGGCGCAGCGCTCGGTCCGGGCCTGCCGCGTGTCGTCGACGAGGCAGCGGCAGCCTACATCGCGCGGTTGATGGAGGACGCCGGCGGCCCGTGGTTCGAGCCGCTCGCGTCGGCGGCGCGTGAACGAAGAACGGCGCTCGCCATCCAGCTGGACGCGATCGAACGGGCGCTACCGGACACCCGAGCCCGCCCCGCCGAACGCCCGCCGTGGGCCCTGTGGCATGACCCGGGGGCGCAGCGGGCCTATGTCGCGGCGGAAGCGCTCGCCGCCGAGCTCTGGCGCGAGCTCGGGGCGGCACCCGCTCCCCAAGCGCTGGCGGCGGCGTTGGCCCGCGCACGTGACCGGATCGATCACGCCACGGTCATTTGATCGGCACGGCGTTGCCCGCCAAGATGTGCCGTGGTCGCGCGCTCGAGCCTCCGTGCAGGTTGGGTGATCGCGGCGTGTTTACTGGGCTGCGGTGTGCGGGCACCGGCGGCGATCGACGTCGAGGCGCTGATTCGCACGCGCGGGCCCGTCGAGGCGCGCCGCGATCTCGAGATCCGGATCCTCGACGATGAGCGTGACGTTCAGGCCAGGCTGGCGCTGGCCGCCGTCGACGACAGGCTCGGCCGACCCGCCGCTGCGATCGATCAGCTGGAGGCCGTCGTCGCGCTCGGTGGTCCGATCGGCACGCGCTGGAACGACGACGATCGCGCGCGCCTCGGTCGATTGCTGGCGGCGCGTGGCCGGGTTCGGCTTGCCCGAGGTGCGCCGAGTGCGCTCTCCGATCTGACGCGTGCCGGCGAGCTCGGTGCGCGGGTCGCTCCGACCGAGCTGCTGCAAGCGCGAGCAGCAGCGGCGCTCGTCAAGCTGATGCACGTCGATGCCACCGTGCGCGCTGCGGGGAAGGCCGAGCTGGCGGACCTCGCGACCTCCGAGATCTCCGATCCGGCGTGGCTCGGAGCGCGATCGTCCGCGACGGCCGCGCAGCACGGAGATTTCGGCGCGTGGCTGTGGGCGCATGGAGCCCGGCGCGCCGCATGGGAGGAGCTCGCGGTGTGGCGGCGCGGCAGCCAGCTTCAGAGCGGTCCGATCCACGATGCGTACGTCGCCGCCCACGCGTGGTGGACGCCACCGCGGGTTGCGACGCCACACCCGCCGCGGCTCGCGATAGGAACCGAGCCGCCGCCGAGCGACGCGCGTGATCCGTTCGGTGCAGCGCTCGATCGTTATGTACGCGGTCGGCTCGGCCGGCAGGTGCCCAGCGTCGCCGCGATCGCGACCGGATGGCGGCGCGACGGCGCCGTCGCGGATCGTCACGCGCGTGAGCTGGTTGCCCGGTCCGTCGATGCAGCGCTCGGTCATGCCGTGGTCGGAACGGCTTTCGACGCGCTCGGCGATCCAGCACGCGCGCGCCAAGCGTGGACGGCGGCGATCGAGGCGAGCCCGGAGCCGGCGTTTCTGCGCGAGTATGCACAGGCCGTCGCGCGCGCGGGCGATCCAGATGCCGCGCTGATCCACGCGACCACCGCCGCAGCGGCGAGCGGCGATTCTGCCGTGGTCTGGATCGCCGTCGCCCGTGACCTCGAGCGCGTTGGCAGTCATGTCCATGCGCTCGAGGCTGCGCGCAGCGCGATCGATCTCGCGAGTGGTGACACGATCGTCGACGCGATCGACGTGGCAGTCGCAGCGAGCCGCGCGCTTGGCCGGAGCTCGCAGGCGGACGCGCTCGAGCAGCGGCGGTCGCGGTTGCTCGGGCCACCCCCGGAACCGTCTGCAGACCCCGCGTTGACCGCCGCGCTCGAGGCGCATCGGCGAATGCCAACCGCAGGGACCGCCGCGCTGTTGTGGGTCGCTTCGCGCGAGCATCCTCGCGACCTCGCGTCGCGCGTCGAGCTGTTGCGGGTGATCGATCGCGACGATCCGCGCCGCGCTGCGATCATCGGCGAGCTCGTTGCCTGCGCCGGCGATCCTGATCCGGATCTGGCGCGAGCAGCGGTGGCGGCCGTCAGCGAATCCGTTCGCTAGCCCGGGGCTCAGCCCACGGGCCTAACGATATGGACCACCAGCGGGCGGCGTCTCCTCCGGCGCCTCGAGCTCTTTGATGCTCGCGTCAGGATTCACCCCGTCGAGGCTCTGCACGTTCCATTGCATCAAATGACAACGTCGACAAACGTGCATCTCGAGCAGGCCGAGCCACTCGTGACGAACGAACCGCGGGATGATCTTCAGCGCGAACGTGAGCTCGGCCAGCGATGGGGTCAGACTCCACTTGCGCAAGTTGTCGCCGATTCTTGGCCGAACGCCGGACGTCGACGATGTGGCGACGGGCTAGCGCCTTGGCGGCGGCCGTACGCCACGCTGCTTGTACGCCACGTAGTCCGCGACGATCGTGGGATGGTCGAACACGAGCTTGGCGGGCAGCTTGTCGGGTGCGCACACGATCGCGCGGGCCGCGTCGTCACCGCCGGTCGGCGTGCCGCGCGCGCGGCCGATGAACACGGTCGAGATGGTGTGGACGCGCGTGTCGCGGCTGGGGTCGGAGTACACGTGGAATAGATCGGTGAGCTCGACGTCGAGGCCGGTCTCCTCCTTGGCCTCTCGGATCGCGGCGTCTGCGACCCACTCGCCTTCATCGACGAAGCCGCCGGGCAGAGCGAAGCCAAGCGGCTCGTTGGCGCGCTCGATGAACACCAGCTCGCCGGGCCGGCCATCGAGCTCGATCAACACGTCGACCGTTGGCTTGGGATTCTTGTACTCGGCGCCGCTCACTTGCCGCCTCCGGCGGCGAGCGGACCCTCCATCCACTCCGCCAGCTGTTGCTGGAGCTGCTTGGCCGATGGATCGGTATTCACGAGGTTGTTGGTCTCGTCGGGATCCACGGTGAGATCGTAGATCTCCCAGGTGGCGTCACTGATTCGATAGAACACATGGTACTTGCCGTCGCCGGTCACCATCGACTTGGCCTCGTGATTCCACTTGGGCTCGCGGATCAGCTCCGAGAACGCCGGCTTGGCGGGTAGCGGCTTGGCCTCGAACACCGGCGCGAGGCTGCGGCCAACCCATCCGGCGGGCGCGGGCACGCCGAACAGCGCCGCGACGGTCGGCGCGAGGTCGATCAACTCGACGACGTTATCGGCCTTCTGCGGCGTCACGCCAGGCACTCGGAACATCAGCGGGACGTGGATCAGCTCGCGGTACAGCGTCTGGCCGTGAAAGAACATGCGCTGGCCGGCGAGCTTGTGGATGCCGAACGCCTCGCCGTGATCCGCCATGAGGACCACGGTGGTGTTGTTCGCAAGGCCGAGCTTGTCGAGATGATCGAGCAGCTGGCCGATCAGCTGATCCTCGAACGCGATCTCGTAGTCGTACTTCTGCTTCAACGACTCATCGCCACGCTCGGTGATCTTGAAGCCATCGTGCACCATGTACGTCGAGTGGGGCTCGAACAGATGGACGAGCATCGCGAACTTGGTCTGGCTGTTCGCGAGCTCGTCGAGCTTGGCCATGGTCTTGGCGAGGATTCTCGGTCCGGCGATGTCACCGTTGGAGTCGTTGGTGCTGGCCTCGTCGTTGATCTGCTTGGCGCCGTCGTTGTCCCAGATATCGACGCCCTGCGTGACGTTGCTGTTCATCCACGCCGGCACGTCGGCGCAGGTATTGGGAGCGCGCGCGCGGTCGCAGAAGTAGAAGTGCGAGCTCATCCCGAACGTGGCGAACCCCGCGGCCTTCAACGCCTCGAACAGGGTCTCGTTGTCATCGAGCACGGTGGGATAGGATTTGCCGGGCTTGTCGAACTTCACCTGCGATGGGTAGCGCGAGGTCAAAAACGACGGCACCGAACGCGGGGTATTCGGCGCCTGCGCGAACGCCCTGGTGAACACGACCGATTGCTCCGCAAACGCGTCGATCCGCGGCGTGAGCGACTTGCCGTCTCGCTTGTAGCCGGACACGCCGAGGCGGTCGTAGCGCAGCGTATCGATGAACAGCACCAGCACGTTCTTGCCACCCGAGACCGTGGTGGCGGCCGCTCCGGGTTGGCCGGGATCGGTCGCGTCGGCGCCGCCGGGCTCGGGCGTTGCGTCGCCGCCGAGACAGTTATCGTCGAGACCGTTGCCCGGGATCTCGGTCGCTCCGGGATGCACGGTCGCGTTGCCATCATCGCAGTCGGGTCCGCCGAAGAACCCGGAGTGACCATCGCCGTCGCGATCGATCTTCTTGCGCAGCAGCTCGACCAGCTTGCGACCGATGTACGAGCGATCGGTCACCGCGGTGCGGGTCTCGTCCGACGGCGAGCGCAGCGCGACCAACGGCAGGATCGCGGCGATGATCGCGGCCGCGGCGACGATCGCTCCGCGCGCTGGGATGCGATCGCGCAGCGCCGGCACCACGATGTACGCGATGGCGGCGATGACGGCGGCGACCACCGGTAGCATCACGAGCGCCACGATCGAGCCCAGATTGACCGCCTGATAGTCGAGCTTGCGCAGCACGACCCATAGCCCGCCCGCGATCACGACGAACGCCGCTGCCGCGATCAACAGCACCGTGCGCGAGAGCGGGCCGATCGCTGGAATCACACCCGTGATCCGGCGCGCGACGCGGTACAGCGGCAGGGTGAACAGCGCGAACACCGGCACGAGGGCGACCACGACGACCCCGAGCAACAGTCCGCCCACCGATTTGCGAGCCACGTCACCGACGAGCATCACCGAGACCGGCGCGATCACCAGCACCAGCATCGCGGCTGGGAGCGCCACGCCGAGCAGCACCGCCGCCACGTTGCGGTCCAGCTCGCGATCGTCGCGCAGCCTGCCGAACACGCCGCGGACCCAGCCGTCGCCCCAGGTGGCGTTGCCTGCACCGAGCACCAGCCCGGTGAACAGGCCGACCGGCAATGCGACGACGGCCCACAGCGCGAGCAGCGCGAGCGCGCCGCCGCCGGTATGGACGATGTCGACCACCGCCATCACCAGACCTGCGAGCAACATAACTCCAACGCCAGTCGCCATCCCGGAGCGATACGGCGGGGCAGAGGACAGATCCATGTCTGGGTTCGTTACCACAGCCGTCCGGCCGCAGGTTTCGCGGCGCCACGCGATCGGATCGGTTCGCGCGGTCGGGCTCCCCGGCTGTGCGGCGAACCAGGCCGAACGCCGTCAGCTGCGCTTCATCTCGACCAGCACGCCCTCGACGAACCGCGGATCGATGGTCGCATCTTTGATCGATCCGAGGATCGCCTCGAGGTCCGCGAGCCAGCCGTCGACGAGCTTGGTGAGCACGGCGCCGGACGCCGAAAGCTGCGCCGCGCCCAGTCGCGCCCGGATCGTCGCAAGGCCCGCGGCGCGCGCGGCCGGCGTCAACAGGCCGTCCTGCATGCCGCGGTCGCGCAGCGCGGTCAGCTCGGCGTGTGACAGGGCCTCGCCGCTGAGCTCCCCGCCGATCACTGCACGTGCGAGCGCCGTACGAATGTGATCGTCGAGGCTCGGGCGCGGTTCCGGAGCCTGGCCCATCGCGACGACATCGACGCCGAGGCCCTCGACCAGCGCGACCCGCAAGGTTAGCCCGGTCAGGATCTCGCCCGCTCGCCGCAAGTCGGCCTGCGACTCGAACGGACGCAGGCCTGGCGCGGGCGGGTCGTCGGCCGCGCGCGAGAACAGCGGGCGTGGCGAGCACAGGCCGGCGACCAGCGCCTTCGCCGGATCGCCAGCGGTCACCGACCGAGCTGCGAGCGCCTGGGCCAGCCGCGCCAGCTTGTGGGTCACGGTGTAACCGACGCGAAACAACCGCGACAGCGCGATCGTCTCGAGCGCTGCCGTTGCGCGTCCGAGGTCGCCCCGGGACACCGTTTCGAGGCCGAGCGACAGCGTCGCGGTGGCATAGAGCGCGCCGCGCCGGACGACCTCGACCTGGCCTGGCTTCGCGCGGCCAGCTGCCAGCACCTTGTTGACCAGCACCATCAGCGCCGTCTCGAGCCGCTGGGCCTCGCCGGGATCGCTGATCGCGCCCATCGCGCGGGCCAGGAAGCTGCGGCCGAGCACCTCTTCGGCGACGACGATCGGCAGGTGGGACGCTTCGTCGCCGATCCGGTCCTCGGTGCCTTCGCCGATCTGGACGGTCTCAGCGTCCAGTGGGCGAAACAGATCGAGCGCGTCGTAGAAGTCGACGTAGCCGAGATCGGCAAGCCGACCCGAGCGCCAGCGGTAGCTCGCTTCCTCGAGCTCGGCGGGCGGCTCCGAGCGCGCCGACATGATCGTATGACGCGCGAGATCGGGATCGGCACGGTAGAGGTCTTCGACCAGCCGCATCACCAGGCGCTGGGTGTCATCGTCCCCCAGCAGCTCGAGCATGAAGTACCGATCGGGGGTCGTCATGATCGGCTCGTCGTTATCCTCGGCGGGCTCCTCACCGAACGAGACGTCGTACACCTTGACCTGGCGCTGCAAGATCAGCGCGCGCAGCTCGGAGTCGAGCGTCCCCCACACCTCGCCCACCTTCTCGAATCCCACCTCGAGGAGCGACGCCAGCCACGGTTTCAGCGGAGCGACGTCGAGCTGATCGCGCGACCAGCCATCGAGATCGAAGCAGCCCTGGATCTGCGCCGGCGTCGCGAGCGCGATCAGATCCGCCGCATCTTCAAACCCGACCTCGTGCACCAGCTCGAACACCTCGCTGGGCGGAAGTGCCGCCACCGCCGCCTCTGCGTCGTCGGACGAGACCAGCGCGTCGATCCGCCGATACCCGCGCGGACCCGCAAGTTGCGCGCGAAGCCGCGCAAGGGGGCCACTAGGTGGAAGGTCGCGGTCGGTCATCGGGGGGCGGACATGGGAGGATGGGTGGCGAGGACAACCCGCCATGACTAACACGACCCCGGTGGATCCCGTCAGCGCGGCGGTCAAGCTCGCGCTGGGGCGGGTCGGGCCGGGGCTCTATGGCGTGGCGTGCTCCGGCGGCGCCGACTCGATCGCGCTCGCTCACGCGACCATGATGCACGCTGGGCCCTCGCAGGTGGTCGTGATGATCGTCGATCATCAGCTGTCCCCGGGCAGCGCAGCGGTGGCGCGCGAGGTCGCGAGCTGGGCGACCGGGCAGGGCGCAACAGCCCTCATTCGCCCGGTGAACGTCGCGCGCCGGGCTTCGGTCGAGGCCGCCGCGCGCCGCGCACGATATGCGGCGCTCGAGCAGCTCGCCGACGAGCTCGGCGTCGCCTGCGTGTTGCTGGGCCACACCGCGCGCGATCAGGCCGAAACCGTGCTGATGCGGGTGCTCCGCGGCACCGGGCCGGCGGGACTGGTCGGGATCCCCGCGCACCGCGGTCGGTTCGTGCGACCCTTGCTCGAGCGATCGCGCGCCGCAATCGAGTCGTATGTCGCGGATCACGGGCTGCCGACCTGGCACGATCCGATGAACGACGACCACCGGTTGACCCGGGTGCGGATCCGCCAGGACGTGATGCCGGTGCTTCGCCGGGAGAATCCGCGGCTCGACGCCGCGCTGACCAGGCTTGCCGCGAGTGCCGCCGAGTGGCTGGAGGTGATCGACAGTCAAGCGGCGGCGCTCGGGCGATTCCCGATCGCATGCTCGGTGCTGGCGCGGGAGCCCGCGGCGATTCGCAAGCGCGCCGTCGCCCTCGCCCTCGAGCGCAGCGCCGTCGACTACGACGCGCCACACCTCGAGCGGATCGATCGAATCGTCACGGCCCGCAGCCGGGGGCGCGTGGCGATCGACCTGCCCGGCGCGCGGTTGATCCGGAGCTACGACACGCTCGCGCTCGAGGCTGCGGATGCGGATGCGGCGGCTCGAGCCGATCTCCGGTTGCCTACCGGTCCTTACATCGTTCGGACGTGGCGCCCCGGGGATCGCATGAGGCCCGCTCGGCTCAAGGGCAAGTCACGAAAGTTGTCCGATCTGTTCATCGACGCGAAGGTGTCGCGCGCGGTGCGTGCGACGGCGCGTGTCGTGGTCCGCACGAGCGATGACGTGATCGTGTGGGCGGAGTTCGTCGGACTTGCGTTCGATGCGCCGCCGGATCTGTTGTTGGTACCCGCCCAAACGGGCGAGAGTTTTTGACAAGATCAGACTTTGCAAGCTCACCCAAAGGCCGCATGCTAGACGACAGGGCCTTTCTGACGGCTGGGATTCCCTTTGCGCCAATCTCACAAGACCATCCTGATCTGGGCGATCCTGATCCTCATGTTCGTGAGCATCTACTCGATGTTCACGGACAGCTCCTCCAAGGAGAAGGAGATCGACGTCACCGCGTTCCGTGTCCAGCTCGCCAACAAGGAAACGGCCAAGAAGGAGATCGAGAGCGTTGTCATCGAGCCGCAAGGCCATGACAACGCGCGGTATCTCGTCACGCGCCGCGATGCGACCAAGAACGTCGTCAACGCCGAGTTCCCCGGCACGATCACCAAGGAGATCTACGAAGCCGAGATCCCCTACAAGGTGAAGTCCAAGGACGAGTCGAGCATCTGGCCGCAGGTGCTGGTGTGGTGGCTACCGATGCTGCTGCTCGTCGGCATCTTCTTCCTGTTCATGCGGCAGCTGCAGTCCGGCGGCGGCAAGGCGATGAGCTTTGGCAAGTCGAAGGCGAAGCTGCTGTCCGATCACCAGAACCGCGTGACCTTCAAGGACGTCGCGGGCGTCGAGGAAGCCAAGGACGAGGTCGAGGAGATCATCGCGTTCCTCAAGGACCCGAAGAAGTTCACCCGACTCGGTGGGCGGATCCCCAAGGGCGTGTTGATGATGGGACCGCCGGGCACCGGCAAGACGCTGCTCGCGCGTGCGATCGCCGGGGAAGCCGGCGTGCCGTTCTTCTCGATCAGCGGCTCCGACTTCGTGGAGATGTTCGTGGGTGTCGGCGCCAGCCGCGTTCGCGACCTGTTCGAACAGGGCAAGAAGAATGCGCCCTGCATCATCTTCATCGACGAGATCGACGCGGTCGGCCGACATCGCGGCGCCGGCCTCGGCGGTGGTCACGACGAGCGCGAGCAGACCCTCAACCAGCTCCTCGTCGAGATGGATGGCTTCG
>JBFWXW010000122.1:0-12928 GCA_050187075.1 Kofleriaceae bacterium
CACCCACACGATGTGGTTTCCATCGGCGGAGTACTGCGCCGACGAGTTGCTCTCGGCGGTATGCGTGAGCTGGCGCCCGGGAACCAGCCCTCGGCGCTCCGCGGCCATCTCCTGCATGCCGTAGCGATCGCGCAGATACCCGTTCCAGTCGTCATACAGCTCGGGGAATGGCTTGCCGACGACCTTGGCGATCTGGCGATTGACCGCGAACGGGATCGGAAACTCGCCCCCCGCGTGGCCCATCTTGCGCAACGTGTCGTCGCCGAACCGGTCGAACACGTAGCGCAGAAAATGGGAGCCATACACGTACGCGGCATTGCCGCGCGGGTACTGCCGCGGTGCGCCGCTGACCTCGTCGAGCCGCAGTTGTTTGCCTGCGTGGCGCGCGATCCGGATCACCTGATCGAAGCGCGTGCCGCGACTACGCCCGCCCGACGACCGCTTCGACTCCTCGTAGGTCGCGATGCCCTCGATCACCCAGCGCGGCATGATCTGGTTGGGCGACCAGGTCTTGCCGAACACCCGGTTGTAGATCGTCGGCAGCCCCGACATCGTGTCGAGGTGGAGGACGTGCGTGTACTCGTGGGCGGTCAGGCCGTAGAGCCAGTCGTCGTGATCCTCGAGCTCGGAGATCGCGGCAGGTGCGGTCGCGAACAGCTGGATCGCATTGCGCGGCAACACACCGGCGAACCCGTTGGCGCTGTCGGTCTCGTCGACCAGCACGATGATCGTCTTTTCGTCGGGTCGATGATCGAGCGCCGCGGAAAGCGTGCGATGCGCGCGCTCTGCCACCAGCGCGACGCGGCGGGCGACGTCGTCGAGCGGCTCGGGGTAATACAGGATGAAGTGGTCGCTCTCGAGCGTCTTGTGGACCAGCGTCGGATCGCCGGCATCGGCGGCGCTGGTGGCGAGGAGAACAACCGTGGTTGCAACCAGCCCCCAGCGAGCTGGCGTCACGCGGTCCCCTTGCGGCGCGCCGCGAGGTCGAACATGAACTCGTCGACAACCGCCCGGACATCGTGGGCGGTGGCCAGCTTGCGGACCTTGGCGACCAGCTCCTCGGCGTCAGCAAGCTTGATCGACCGGATCATCGCCTTGACCTCCGGCACGGCGACCGAGCTCATCGACAGCTCGCGAATGCCCAGACCGATCAGCACCGGCGCGATCTGCGGCTCGCCCGCCATCTCGCCGCACACCGTGACCGAGATCCCGGCGGCGTTGCCCGCCTGCGCGACGTCGCCGATCAATCGCAGCAGCGACGGGTGAAGCGGTTCGTACAGATACGACACGTATTCATTCACGCGATCGACCGCCATCGTGTACTGGATCAGATCGTTGGTGCCGATCGAGAAGAAGTCGACCTCACGTGCGAGATGCTCGGCGGTGAGCGCGGCGGACGGCATCTCGATCATGATGCCGATCTTGACGTGAGGATCGAACGCGACGCCTTCGGCGGTCAGCTCGGTCTTGGCCTCTTCGAGCACGGCCTTCACCGAGCGCAACTCGCTGACACCCGAGATCATCGGAAACATCAGCTTGATCGACCCATGTGCGGATGCCCGCAACAGGCCGCGCAGCTGGGTCTTGAACAGCGCCCGGCCGATCGGTGCCAGGCACAGCCGGATCGATCGCAGCCCGAGCGCGGGGTTTGCCTCCTGCAGCTCGGCGGCCTCGATGAACGGCGCCAGCTTGTCGGCCCCGAGATCGAACGTACGGATCGTCGCCGGCAACCCATTGAGCCGCTCGATCACCTCGAGTGCGGTCTTGTAGTGGCGCTCCTCGTCGGGCAGATCGGTGCGCCCCATGTACAGGTATTCGGTCCGGAACAGCCCGACCCCCATCGCGCCTTGGTCGAGCGCGGTGACCAGCTCCTCGGGGCCATCGATGTTGCTGTACAGCTGGATGTCGGCATCGTCGGCGGTGCGCGCCGGCAGGTTGCGAAGCGACCGGAACTCGGCTTCGACCGCGGCCTGGCGCCGCTGCGCCTCGCGATACTCCGCGACCGTCGCCGCGGTCGGGTTGACGATCACCAGGCCAGCCGCGCCGTCGATCACGAGCAGGTCGTCGGTCTCGACCAGCTCGGTGATGTTCTCGAGCCCCACCACCGCGGGGATCTGGTGCGCGCGCGCGATGATCGCGGTGTGCGAGGTCTTGCCGCCGGCATCGGTGATCAGCCCCGACACCGCGGCCTTGTGGAGCTGCGCGGTGTCCGCGGGCGACAGATCGTAGGCGACCACGATCGCGTCCGGTGGTGGCGACAGGGGCCCCGTGTCGCGTCCCAGCAGGTTGCGCAACACGCGCTCGAACACGAACTCGACGTCGCTCCGGCGCTCGCGGATGTACTCATCCTCGATCTGATCGAACACGCCCGCGATGTCGTCGACAGCTCGGCGCAGCCCCCACTCGGCGTTGATCACATCCTCGCGGATGTAGCCGACCGCCGCGCCGACGAGATGCTCGTCGTGCAGCATCATCTGGTGCGCGGTGATGATGTGGTAGTCGCTCTCGTTTTCGGACGCGAGCTTCTCCTTGATCTTCGCGAGCTGCTTGTCCGACGCGGCGATCGCCTTGTACAGCCGGGCAATCTCGGTATCGACGTCGTCGGGCTCGATGTGATGGCGTGGCGCCTTGAGCGTGTCGCGGCCGATCAGGTACGCGCGGCCGAACGAGATCCCGGTCGAGACCCCGAGACCTTGCTTGCGGAGCTCCTTGCGCACCGACTCGGTCACGTGCCCGATGCGCTCCCGCTCGCGCGTTGCATCCCCCCGTGCGCCATCACTTGCCCTCGCCGAACTTGTCGTCGATCAGCGCGGCGATCGCTGCGACCGCTTCGGCGGCGCGATCGCCTTTCGCGCGCAGCGTCACCGTCGTGCCCTTGCTCGCCACCAGCATCAACACGCCCATGATGCTCTTGCCATTGACCTCGTGACCGTCCTTGCTGACGGTCACCTCGCATGGGTATTGCGAGGCGGTCTGCACCAGCTTGGTCGCCGCACGCGCGTGTAGCCCCAGCTCGTTCTGGATCACCGCGGTCTTCTCTGCGCGTTCGTCTGCCATCACCTACCCCCGCTGTCTGGGCGCTCGTCCGCCGCCATCACCGCCCCCCGCTCTGGATCGCCGCGGTCGCCTCTACGCGTGCGTCTGCCATCACCTACCCCCGCTCTGGATCACCGCGGTCGCCTCTACGCGTGCGTCTGCCATCACCTACCCCCGCTCCACGTCGCGATGACGGACCAGGATGTCCCACTCGTCACCGAGCCGCCGCCGCAGCTCCTCGACGATCGTGACCGAGCGATGCCGGCCACCGGTGCAGCCCACACAGATGGTGACGTACAACTTCCCCTCCTTCTGAAAGTGAGGGAGCGTGAACCGCAAGATCCCCTCGACCTGACGCGTCAGCTCGAGGCCATCCGCGCCGAGCACGAACTTCGCGACCGTGGGATCGCGTCCGTCGAGATGCGTGAGCGACGGTTCGAAGTACGGGTTCGGCAGGAACCGGACATCGAACACGAGGTTGAACTCCGCCGGCAATCCATGCTTGAACCCGAACGACACCAGCGACACCGCGAGCTTCCCCGTGCCGCCGTAGCGATCCTGGATGATCGCCTTGAGCTGGTGCATGTTGAGGTTCGAGGTGTCGACCACCGACGCGCCCTGTCTCAGCTCGGCCATGAGCTCGCGATCGCGGCGGACGCCGTCGATCAGGTCATCGCCCGACAGTGGGTGACGGCGGCGGGTCTCCGAAAACCGCCGCAGCAGCGCCTCGTCGTTGGCGTCGAGGAACATCAGGTCGAGGCGATGGCCGGCGCCGCGAAGCTTGCTCAGCATCGCCGGCAGCGCCGACAGGTTCCGGCGCTGCCGCGAATCGATCGCGAGCGCAAGCTTGTCGCGATCGCCTTCCTGTGCGAGCTGCTCGACCATCTGAGCGATCAGCGGCACGGGGAGGTTGTCGACACAGGTGAACTCGATGTCCTCGAGCGCTCGCAGGGCCGTGCTCTTACCGGCGCCCGACAACCCGGTCACGATCACGATCTGCATCGCCTACTCCACCACCCCGAGCGGATCGTCGGTGGTTTGCGACTGCATCGCCTGATGCAACTGATCGCGAAACACGCGCGCCGAATGGGTCCCTTGCGCCTTGAGCAGCTCGTTACGCGCCGCCACCTCGATCAGCGTCGCAAGGTTACGCCCGGGCCGCACCGGAATTCGCACGGCAGGGATCGCGATGTCGAGCAGCGGCAGGTGCTTGTCATCGAAGCCGAGCCGCTCGTACTCCTCGCCGGGCGCCCACTCGTGGAGCTCGACGACCAGCTGGACCCGCTTGGCATCCCGCACGGCAGAGATTCCGAACAGGTCCTTGATATTGATAATTCCCAGCCCGCGGATCTCCATGTTGTGGCCGAGAATCCCCGCGCCCCGTCCGGTGATCTGTCCGCCCTGGCGGCGGATCCGGATCACGTCGTCCGCGACGAGGCGGTGGCCGCGCACCACCAGATCGAGGGCGGTCTCACTCTTGCCGATCCCGCTCTTGCCGGTGACCAGCACGCCGATCCCGAGCACGTCGAGCAGCACGCCGTGGAGCTCGGCCGCGGGCGCGAGTCGATCGGCCATCCACGCGGTCACGGCCGCGATGAAGTCGGCGGTGACCAGCTTCGACGTCAACACCGGCACCTTGTGCTGTTCGGAAGCCGCGACCAGCTCCGGGGGAGGCACGAGGTTGCGGCACACGACCACGCAGGCAGGGTCGCTCCGCATCAGCGTGTCGATTCCCAGCTCGCGGCCGGTGGTGAGGCCGGCGAGATATTCGATCTCGGTGCCACCGAGCACGAGCACGCGGTGCGGATGCAGCTGCTCCGGCCACCCGGTCAACGCGAGCCCCGGCTTCTGGATCCGCGGCACGGTCAGCGTACGCGATAACCCGGACTCCCCTGCGACGGCGATGAGCTCCAGCTCGTCTCGCGCGAGCAGCTCACTCACGCGGATCGGGGTGATCACGCTCGCTTCGCTGCCCATTCAGTACTTGGCATCCTCGGCAGCGACCACGTGGTACATCGCTTCGGCGTCCGGGGCGGCGAGCAGCCGGCGCCGGAAGTCGGGATCCTTGAACACGCGGCTGATCCGAGCGAGCGCCTTCAAGTGCTGGCCCGTCGATGAATCCGGCGCGACGAGCACGAAGAACAGATACGTCGGCTGGCCGTCCATCGAGTCGAAATCGACCCCCGATGGCGCGCGACCCAGACACGCGACGATCTCACCCAGCGCACCGAGCTTGCCATGCGGGATCGCCACACCTTCGCCGATCGCGGTGGACGCGAGCTGCTCGCGCTCGATCAGGACCTTCGACAACGTCGCACGGTCGATCCGCGGATGGTGCTGCGCCATGTACGTGGCGAGCTCCTCGAGAATGCCGCGCTTGTCGGTCCCGTGCAGGACGGGGACGACCATGTCGCGCCGGATAAGATCGACAATCTTCATCTAGGCGGGCTCAAGCTACCACAACGTTCGTCGTGGCTACGACGCGGCGGGCGTTTCGATCAAGCCGTACGCGCCGTCCTCGCGTCGGTAGACCACCGCCACTCGACCATCGGTATCGTGTCGGAATACCAGGAACGGCTCGTGGAGCAAGTTGAGCTGGACGATTGCGTCGGAAACCGACATCGGCCGGGCATGAAACTTCTCCGTCTTGACGACCTGGAACTCCGGCGCCGGCCCGGCGGCAGCGTGGTCATGTGCCGACGGCGCACTGTGCCCGTTGGCC
Source organism: Kofleriaceae bacterium (assembly GCA_050187075.1). Lineage (GTDB taxonomy): Bacteria > Myxococcota_A > Polyangia > Haliangiales > Haliangiaceae > JABFXX01. The sequence goes on from JBFWXW010000122.1 coordinate 5,759, forward strand.
TCGCCGTTGAGCCCGCCGAACGCCTCCGACACGATCGAGTGCGACCAGGGCAAGGCCTGCACATGGTGCGGACGCGCCTTCATGCCCTCGAGCTTGCCCTTGTACTTGCGAACTTGACGCTCGATCTTGGCGATGCACAGGTCGATCGAGCTGTACATGTTCTCGGTGGTCTCGTGACCCGCTACCGACAACCCATTGTGTAGCTGGAACGTGACATCGATGCGGTGGTTGTGACGTTCAGTGGAAAGTACGACGTGACAGGAAATCGGATCCGGTAAGTACTTTCGAACTCGGTCCATGCGCTCCTTCGCGTACGACTTGAGAGCCTCGGTCGGTTCCATGTGCCGGAACGTCACCGCGAATTGCATCGAATCCTCCTGATGTTCGGATCGATCATACGCCTAGTCACCGGAGGATCCCATCGAGTCCTCCTGATGTTCGAATCGCTCATACGCCTCGTCACCGGAGATCCCATCGAGTCGTCCTGATGCTCGAATCGCTCATACGCCTCGTCACCGGAGATCCCATCGAGTCCTGATGTTCGAATCGATCATACGCCTCAGGTCGCCGGAGAATCACCTGATCCTCGACGGAGATTGTTCAGTGCGGGCTGATTGTACACCGTTCACACGGTTGCTAGCACCGCGAGCTCTGAAACCAACCAGATGATCTGGGCTCGAGGCTCCACCAGGATCTCGGCAGGTGTGCCGCATCGCCCCACGATGTCTAAAATCGCGGCGCATTCGGTGGCGGCCCGCCGCGCGCGCTCGTAGTGGCGGCGGCGCTCCGATTTGCGTACCTCGCCCGACGCCTGCGCGATATGCAGGGCAACAGCGGTGGCGCTTCGATCGAGGCGAAGCTTGAGGTGAAACCGCGTTGCGGCCAGCCGGTCCAACAGCCGGTCCACGGAGGCGGTCAGTGCAAGCGCCTGGTCGTAGACCCCCACACGTGCGCTGGCGAATGGGTTGTCGTCGCGAAATCGGACGGTAAAGGGCGAGGAAGGATCCACGCCCAAGGATGACTCCGGTGACGGCCTAGATCGGCGCCTGATAACCCACCCGGCGCCGGTAGGTACCCGTGCGCACTCCCGCGCGCGCCCTCCACTCCGAGGAGGTGCAAGTGGCAAGTCTTAACGCGCCGGACGCCCTCTCAAAACACTTGCTTGCGCTTGCTCGAGCTCAGGATGCCGAGCTGCTCGCGATACTTCGCGACGGTGCGGCGGGCGATGTCGATGCCGCCCTTCTTGAGCAGCTCGACGATCTTCTGGTCCGAGTGCGGGCGCTTCGGATCTTCGCCAGTCACCAGCTCCTTGATCTTCGACTTGACGGCCTGTGAGGCGAGGTCCTCGCCGTTGGTCCGTGAGATGCCGCTGTTGAAGAAGAACTTGAGCTCGAAGATCCCCTGCGGCGTGTGAACGTACTTGCTGGTCGTCACGCGCGACACCGTCGACTCGTGCATGCCGATGTCCTCCGCGACGTCGCGAAGGATCAGCGGCTTGAGATGGGCGATGCCCTTGTCGAAGAACTCGCGCTGGAACTTCAGGATCGACTCCGCGACCTTGATGATCGTGCGCTGGCGCTGCTGGATCGATCGGATCAGCCACTGCGCAGAGCGTAGCTTGTCCTGGACATAGTCCTTGCTCGCAGCCGAGTTGCCCATCGCGTTCTTGTAGAACCCGCTGATCTTGAGCTTGGGCAACCCGTCGTCGTTAGGCACGACGAAATACTTGTCGCCGACCTTGTGGATGTAGACGTCGGGCGTGACGTATTGCGGATCGTCGGACGAGTACTGGCGACCCGGCCGCGGATCAAACTCCATGATCACCTTCGCGGCCTCGTAGATCTCTTCGAGCGGCTGCTTCAGGTCGCGCGCGATCGCCTGATAGTTCTTCTTCTCGAGGTTGCCGAGGTGGCTCTTGATCATCTTCACGCACAGGTCGTCGTCCTGACCCGCGGCGATGCACTGGATCAGCATGCACTCGGCGAGACTGCGTGCCCCGACGCCGATCGGATCGAACGTCTGGATCTTCTCGAGCACCTGCTCGCACAGCACCGGATCGACGCCGAGGTCGGCCGCGAGCTCGGTGACCGGCGGCTCCTTGAAGTAGCCATCCGCGTCGATGTTGCCGAGGATCTCCATGCCGATCTCGAGCTGGTCGGGCGGCAGGTTGGACATCTTGAGCTGCCACGCCAGGTGGTCATGCAGGCTCGGCGGCCTGGTCAGCGTCGCCTCGAGCGACGGGAGGTCCTCCCCGTCCCCGCGGAACGCCGGCATCGGGGGGCCCATCGTGTAGTTGTCGAGGTAGTTCTCCCAGTCGATCTCGTTGACGGCGGTCGCGTCACCCTTGATCTCGGTCTGGGCGACACCTTCGACCACCGAGCCCTCGATCGGGGTTTCGGTCGAGCCGGCACCTTCGAGCTGGTGAAGCTGCTGCTCATCCCCGCCCATCTCGTCCCGCTCGCGGCTACGCTCTGCGTCGAGGTCGATCTCGTCGTCGAGAATCGGATTCTCGAGCATCTCCTCGTGCACAAGGTCTGCCAGCTCCATGCGCGACAGCTGCAGAAGACGGATCGCCTGTTGCAACTGGGGGGTCATCACCAGTTGCTGGGACAGCTTCAGCTCCTGGCGCATCTCCATTGCCATGGGGAACTCCTATTCCTTACTGCTAGTTAACGTTGGCGCGAGAATTGGTCAGACGCGGCCATCAAGACTGGTACGATGCTTGAAAAGCCTACGGGCAAACGCGTTGCCTGTAAAGGGCCTTTTGGTCCAGCTCTTGCTTGAGCTGGCGCACAGTCGGCGTGCGCCGATGTCAAGCGGCCAAGGCAACTCAACCGCTTGAGTGTGTGCGGACGCCGAGCGCGGGGCGCCTCGGGGCGTCCGCGGCAAGGGCAAGGGCAACTGCCGAGCCTCGGGCCTCGGTGTCCGGCGCTTGAACCAGGCGTCGGGGCGGGAGCCCTGACGCCTTCACTTCATGCCGCGCCGCGGACAGCCACGCGTTCGACGGCGGCCTTGATGAACCGCGAGAACAGCGGATGTGGCGCGCTGGGTCGAGACTTGAACTCGGGGTGGAACTGACACGCCACGAAGTACGGGTGATCGGGAAGCTCGATCATCTCGACGAGGCGGCCGTCGGGCGACAGGCCCGATAGCACCATGCCGTGGCGCTCCAGGGTGTCGCGATAGTTGTTGTTGATCTCCCAGCGATGGCGGTGGCGCTCGCTGATCTCGAGGGCCCCGTAGGCCTCGGCCGCACGGGTATTGGGTTTGAGCACGCAGGGATAAGCGCCCAGCCGCATGGTCGCGCCCTTGTCGGTGACGCCGCGCTGATCGGGCATCAGGTCGACGACCGGATGTGCTGTCGTCGCGTCGATCTCGCTCGAGCTCGCGCCCGCGAGCCCGCAGACATGGCGCGCGAACTCGACGCAGGCGAGCTGCATCCCGAAGCAGATACCGAAGAACGGAACCTTGGTCTCGCGGGCATAGCGGACCGCCGCGATCTTGCCCTCGGTACCGCGGGCTCCGAATCCGGGGGCGACCAGGATCCCGTCGTATTGCGCGAGCTGCTGTGCGAGCTGGGCCGAGCTGAGGTTCTCGAGCTCCTCGCTGTCGATGTGACGGATCACGACCTTGCAGTCGTTGGCGATCCCGCCGTGAAGTAGCGCTTCGTTGAGGCTCTTGTACGACTCCACCAGCTGGACGTACTTGCCGATGAAGCCGACGGTGACCTTGCGCTTGGGCTCGACGATCCTCTTGACCACCTCTTCCCAGACGTTCAGCCGCGATGCCCGCGACCAGATGTTGAGGATCGAGGCCAGCTTCTGATCGAGCCCCTGCGCGCTCAAGCTCACGGGCAATCGATACACCGTGTCCACGTCCACCGACTGGAACACTGCATCCGGCGCAACGCTGCAGAACATCGCCATCTTCTTGACGACATCCTCGGACAGCTGTTGCTCGCAGCGCACCACCAGCACATCGCACTGCACGCCGATCTCGCGGAGCTTCTGCACCGAGTGCTGGGTCGGCTTGGTCTTGAACTCGCCGGCAGCGCGAATGTACGGGATCAGCGTCAGGTGAACGCTCACCGAGTTCTGCGACCCGAGCTCGACTCGCAATTGCCGCACCGCCTCGAGGAACGGCAGCGACTCGATGTCACCGACCGTGCCACCGACCTCGACGACGAGGACATCGAGGCCCTCGGCGCAGCGCAAGATCCGGCTCTTGATCTCGTCGGTGATGTGCGGAATTACCTGCACCGTCGACCCGAGGTACTCGCCGCGACGCTCCTTGCCGATCACGCTCGAGTAGACCTGACCGGTGGTGATGTTGTTGAGCCGCGACATCTTGGTCGACACGAACCGTTCGTAGTGCCCGAGATCGAGATCGGTCTCGGCGCCGTCGTCGGTGACAAACACCTCGCCGTGCTGCGTCGGGTTCATCGTCCCCGGATCGACATTGATGTACGGGTCGAGCTTCATGTTCGCGACCTTGAGGCCGCGGTTCTCCATCAGCGCGCCGATCGACGCTGAGACCATGCCCTTGCCGAGCGACGACACGACTCCGCCGGTAACGAACACGAACTTGGTCTGCTGCGCCATGGTTCCCTCGAACAGGCGACCGATGACCTGGGCGCCCGATGCTTTCTACCGATTGGACCGGCATCGTGCAATCGGGAGCCGCCGAATCACGCGATGACCCAACGCCACAGAGGATCGGGCAGATTTTCCTCGAAGATCGGCATGGCCCTCGGGTATGCTCGTCGATCCCAGCGCGGGCAGCCGGGGCCGCTAGTGCGACCCAGCGTGTTCTGCGTGTTCTGCGTCTTCGACGTGTCTGGCCTGTTCGGGTCGGCCGCCTTCGAGCTGGCTGGCGAGCTGGCGGTAGAGGGCGCTCGTGTCGAGCAGCTGGCGATGACTGCCCTGGGCGACGATCCGGCCGCGGTCCATGACGAGGATCCGGTCGGCCTCGCGGACGGTCGACAGCCGGTGCGCGACCACGAACGTGGTGCGCCCTGCGCACAGCCGGCGCACCGCTTCGACGACGCGGATCTCGGCGATCGTGTCGAGCGCCGCGGTCGGCTCGTCGAGGATCAGGATCGGCGCATCCATCACGAATGCGCGCGCGATGCTCAAGCGCTGGCGCTGGCCGCCGGACAGCCGAGCACCGCGCTCGCCGACCTGGGTCGCGTAGCTGGCGGGCAACGTGCGAATGAACTCGTCGGCATTGGCAGCGCACGCGGCTCGCTCGACATCGGCGTCGGTTGCGCTCGCGCGGCCGTATCGAATGTTGTCGGCGATCGTTCCCGAGGTGATCAGCGCATCCTGGAGCACGATCGCGATCCGCTGGCGCAAGCTGCGCAACGCGAACCGATCGAGCGGAACCCCATCGATCGCGATCCGTCCGCTCGCCGGATCGTAGAACCGCACCAGCAGGCTCGCCAGCGTCGACTTGCCCGCGCCCGATGGACCGACCAGCGCGATCATCTCGCCCGGATCGGCGGTGAACGTGACCCGATCGAGGACCGGGGCACCTGGGCCATAGGAAAACGACACATTTTCGAAGCTGACGCGCCCCCGGATCGCGTCCGCCGCGATCGCGTGAGGAACATCGTGATTCTCCGGCGCGATCGCAAACGCAGCCTGGATCCGCCGCGCGCTCGCGAACGCCTGGTGGAGGTTGTTCGAGGTGTTCGCGATCGCCGAGAGCGGCCCGTAGATGTAGCCGAGATACGCAATGACGAGCAGGAGGGTCCCGAGCGAGATCCGCCCGCCGAGCACCTCCATGCCCCCGACCACCAGGACCGAGCTCGAGCCCACCACCGTCAGCACGCCCGTGACGATCGTGAAGACCGCGCCGCGGTGACCGACGCCGATCCACGCGTGCGCGTTGTCGCGGGCGAGCGTCGAAAACCGCTGCTGCTCGTGCGGCTCGCGCGCGTGACTCTTGACCAGTCGGATCGCAGACATGGTCTCGTACAGCACCGAGCTCAGCCGCGAATCCGAGCTGCGCGCGTGATCCGCGCTCGGCGCCATCTTGCGAGCGTAGTAGCGCAGCCAGCCGAACAAGGGTGGCACGATCGCGAGTGCGAGCAGCGCGAGCCAGACGTCGATGGCGGCGAGCACACCGAACATCACGATCAGCGTGAGCAGCGAGAACACCATCGGATAGATCGCTCGCAGCAGGATGTGCTCGATGCACCGCGTATCGGTCTCGAGCCGCTGGACGACGTCGCCGGTCGGGGCCGCCCCGTGATGATTGAGGGACCACGCCTGAACGCGCGCGAACAGCTGCTCGCGTACGTCGCTGATCATTCCCTGCCCGACTCGCACGGAGAGCCGGCCGTGGCACAGGACCACCAGCTGATGCCCGACTTGAAGCACGAGTCCGGCGAACGCGAACGTGAACAGCACGCCGCGCCGATCGAGCGCGCTCCCTCCGATCGCCGACAGCGCGTCTGCGACCCAGCCGCCGAGCGGCGCCGTGCCGAGCGCATGATCGATGACGATCACCATCGCGAACGGCGCCAGGATTCGCAGCCCGATCTCCGCCAGCGATAACCCGGCCAACGCGGCGAGCGCGCGACGATACGGGCGCGTGATCGGCCACGCCCACGACAGCTGACCGGCGGTCATCCCCGGCGCGCTAGCTAGCATTCGCGACCGGTCCCGGCACAGAGCTCGAGCCCGCGACACGTCGCCGCGCGCAGCGCCGGCGCGGCCCGGGCGGAGCACAGGTGGCGGTTCTTGCACCGGGCTTGCGTGCAGCGCAGCTGGTGCAGTCACGTTGGTGCGTAGGAGCGTCGGCGCGGCGATGCGAGCGGCGCAGTTGGTGCAGTCACGTTGGTGCGTAGGAGCGTCGGCGCGGCGATGCGACCGGCGCAGTTGGTGCAGTCACGTCGGTGCGCAGGAGTATCGGCGCGGCGATGCGAGCGGCGCAGCTGGTGCAGTCACGTTGGTGCGTAGGAGCGTCGGCGCGGCGATGCGAGCGGCGCAGCTGGTGCAGTCACGTCGGTGCGTAGGAGCGTCGGCGCGGCGATGCGAGCGGCGCAGCTGGTGCAGTCACGTCGGTGCGTCGGCGCGTCGGCGCGGCGATGCGACCGGCGCAGTTGATGCAGTCACGTTGGTGCGTAGGAGCGTCGGCGCGGCGATGCGAGCGGCGCAGTTGGTG
>JBFWXW010000123.1:0-12720 GCA_050187075.1 Kofleriaceae bacterium
GACAGGGCCGGCAGCGGGCGGAGTGCGGGAGGTGCGGGCGACCCGCGGAGCGACAACCCAGGCGATCTCGCGGAGCGGACCAGCAGAGGAGTCCCGGGGGAGCAGCACGGCAATGTTCCGGTTGGGCCACACCCGATCCGGGCCGGTCGGGCGGCGAGTGCGCGAGCTGAAGTTCCGGTCGGGGCACACCGGACCGGGCCGGGACTCGTGGGAATCCAGGAGCAACACGGCGATGTTCCGGTCGGGGCACACCGGACCGGGCCGGGACTCGTGGGAATCCAGGAGCAGCACGGCGATGTTCTGATCGGGCGACACCCGAGCGCGCCGGTCGGGCGGCGAGTGCGCGAGCTGAAGTTCCGGTTGGGGCACACCGGACCGGGCCGGCTGCGGGCGGAGTGCGCGAGCTGAGGACGACCGCGGTGCGTCGAACCAGCGGTCTCGAGGTGCGGATCAGCAGGGTGCTGGATTCGTGGGAATCCGGGGCAGAGGAGCAACACGGCGATGTTCCGTGGCCAGCTTCTCGTCAACGTCACTCTGGAGGTGATGCTGAGACCGAACCGAAAATCGCAACGTGCCGTTCGCCCCCGGTTCGTTCGACGGATCTCGAGCGCCGGAGAATAGAGAATCGCGGAACCGAGAACCTGAATTTCAGGATCCGCTCTCAAGATCGGTATCGGACCGCACCCTCGCGCGCGTCTTCGCGCTGTCCTGTGCTGGATGGCGAGGATCGCCCGCAGTGAGCTCGCCCAGTACCCAACTGTGCCGCTGGCGATGACAATGCTTCGCTCGATTCGATCGACGGTCGTGTTCCACGTGGAGCCCCTTGCGCCGATGGGCACTGCCTTCGAACGATTCAGGGGCGGCGCGACGGCCGGGAGACGTTCCTGTCGCCTTCGTCGCACGCGGTCGAGCACCATCCGGTCGCGGTTCACCCAGCCATGTTCCGTCAGAAGTGTTGCTACCGCTGGCGGGCGTCCTCACCCGAGGCAACTCGTTGAAGTGCGCGAAACAAACGCGCCAGTGCGGCCGGCTGGTAGTGAGCATTGAGGCCGCTCGGATTGGGCAGTACCCAGATCCTTGTCGTGCCGATGCACTCGGCTTGCAGACCCGGACGGGCGTTGGGCACCTCGAACGCAACGCGATACGCCGAGAGGCCGACGACCGCGAGAAATCGCGGCTTGTGTCGTGCGACCTTCTGGCGAAGGATCCGAGCCCCCGCACGAAGCTCGTCGCGCGCGAGCTCATCGGCGGTCGCGGTCGCACGCGCAACGAGGTTGGTGATTCCAAGCCCGAGCTCGAGGAGCAAGCGTTCCTCGTCAGGATCGAACAACCGCGGAGTGAATCCAGATGCAAACAACGTCGGCCAGAACCGATTTCCCGGTCGCGCGAAGTGATGACCAACCGCGGCGCTGAACAGTCCCGGGTTGATTCCGCAGAACAAAACGTCGAGGCCGCGCGCGATCACGTCGCGAACGGTTCTGCCGCGTGACGCCTCCAGCTCGCGCTTCGTCGGGCGACCGCTCACACGGTGCGGCGGCATACGATGATCGCGCGTTGTTTGTCCGCCAGCTCGTACGGGTGACGCTCGAACCCGGCCGGCAGATCGGAGCGGATGTCCGAGCCTTCGAAGCCGATGACAACTCCCGACGGAGATACGAGCGAGAGTCCCAGCTCCATCCACGCCCGGAGATCCAACGTGGCTCTCGAAGAAGCCGCGTCGTAGTTGCGGAGCTCATGATCCTCGACGCGCATCGCAAGCGGCTCGAGGTTGCTCAACCCAAGCTCGCGCGCGGCTGTCCGGAGAAACGAATACTTCTTGTGCACCGGCTCGAGCGCGGTGACGCCCAGGCTGGGCGAACAGATCGCGATGATCACGGCCGGAAAGCCGCCGCCGGATCCGACGTCGATCAGCCGCGTTGCGGCGCCGAGGTGCTCCACGGCGTGGAGGCAGTCGATGACGTGCTCCTCGAGTTGCTCGCGCGTCCTGGCGGCCGACAGATTGATACGTTCGTTCCACTTTGCGAACAGTTCGATGAACCGGTTCAGCGGAGCCTCCGCGGTCGCGGAGATTCCCAGGGCGGCTATGGATTTGACGAGGTGCGTCATGAACGCGGCTCGAGTATCAGCTGGCTCGCGTGAGGTATCACGAGCACCGGCGTGGTGCTTCGTTCGAGCATCCATTCGACGGACGGCGCGTACCGTAGCAACGTCTGTCCAATCACGTCCTCGGGCAGCGAGCTCACGAGCCAGATCGAAGCACCCGCAGCGAGTCTCGGCAGGACTCCGATGCGGAAGATGGCCTCGTTCACCACGGGCAACGGCCCGGTTCCGTCTCCACACTCCGCGACGATCACCAGGTCTCCTCCGGGAGCCACCAGCGGAGTCGCCGCCGCGGCGATCTTCGCGGCCTGATAGAGGGATGCCGATACGGGCAGCCGATCCGAGGCGATCACCAGCTGCGAGACCGCGCCGGTCACTGTGAACCACGCGCGCGCAAGGTTTGCGCCCACCCGAAACGCAACTACCGGGTCTCCGGCGACGACCTCATGGACCGCGCCATCGGGCCCGCACACCCCATTGAGCAAGAACGTCGGCGTAGCGACCATCGCCGCGGCCTCCTCGAGATCGTCTCGACACGCGTTTCCGACGAAGATCCCGGCACGCGAGCTGGGGTGTTGCTTGAGTCGGTGATTCTGGCGCACCGCGGACGCCTCCCCGAGCCCCGGAAACAGCGCCTTCACTCCCGCGCCGAACCCGGCGAAGTAGTGCGGGCGAATGCATCCCGTCGCGATCACCAGATCGGCATCCAGCACGCAGCGATGGATCCGCACGGGAGTCCCCCTGGTCGTCTCTCCGAGCTCGACGAATTGCGCCGGTTGATGTCCGTCGGGGTTCACGATCGTCATCCCGTCGAGCAGATCATCGGAGATCCCGAGCAATCGCGGATCGCACGGACCGTGTGTTCCCGTGGCGATCGCGAGCGTCCAGCGCACGGGAGGCAATCGCTCGCGCAACGCCCGCAACCATGGCGCGAGTGGCTCGACGCGGGTTGGATCACTCACGATCACGGTCACGCGGTCATTGCGCGAAACCATCGATTCGACGGTGGGCCGCCCGATCGGAGCCCGTAACGCGGCCGTGATCACGCTCTCGATGGGGGCGGGCTGCGACAGCGGCGCGGCCTCGACGACCGTCACCGCACGCCCCCTCAGATCGAGGGGGTAGGGGGTCCTCCCATAAGGAAGCTCGAGCATGGTCCGGCGAGCCCCAGGCTACGCTCCTGGCGAGGAGTTGGTTAGTCCGATACGATTTCAATGGCCGAACTGCCGACCGTGTCGAACCAGAGTCTACTCCTTGTGGATGGGGACACTCGCAGTTTGCGGGTGCTCGAGGTTTCGCTGCGCAAGGCAGGGTTCACCGTCACCCCCGCGTCATCGGTGCAGGATGCCCTCGACAAGCTGGAGCTGCACGCTCCCGATCTGATCATCTCCGAGACCACGTTCGCGGATGGCGACGGCTTCGACCTCCGCCGACGCGTGCGCGCCACCGCGGATTGGGCCGATATCCCGTTCATCTTTCTGACTGCAGAAGCGGCGATCGAAAACAAGATCCGCGGGCTCGAGCTCGGCGTCGATGATTACCTGACCAAGCCGATCTACATCAAAGAGATCGTCACGCGCATCAACATCCTGCTGCAGAAGCGCCAGCGGTTGCGGTTCGAGGAGCGTCGGGACGGACGGACACGGTTCGCCGGAAGGGTCGTGGACATGCCGGTCGTCGACGTCATCCAGACGATCGAGATCAGTCGCAAGTCCGGGGTCATCCAGTTCGTGGGCGAACGCGGCCGCCAGGCAGCGATCTACTTTCGCGACGGACGGGTGATCGACGCCGAGGCAGGAACGCTTCAGGGCGAGGACGCGGTGTATCGCTTGCTGACCTGGAGCGAAGGCGAGTTCGAGGTGGTGTTTCGCACCGTTCGCCGCCGCGAGGTGATCGGGATCAGCTCCCAGGCGCTGCTCATCGAGGGCATGCGTCGACTCGACGAGTGGTTTCGCTTGCTGGAGCAACTGCCCCCGCTGGGGCACAAGTTCGAGGTGGACGCTGCGGAGCTGGCGGCTCGGCTCGGGGATGTCCCCGATGACAACAACCAGATCCTGCGCCTGATCGATGGCAAGCGCACGCTGCTCGAAGTGATCGAGGCATCGGACGTCGGAGACCTCGAGTGCCTTCAGGCGGTATCTCGACTCTATTTCGAGGAGCTGCTGATCGATCTCGACCACGGCGCACCGGCCCGTCCGGCACCCGCGGAGGGCGCGGCTGCGTCCGGCGAGCCAGTCACCGTCGCGGCTGTGCTGTCCTCCGAGCCACCCGTCACCACGGAGCCGGCCGCGGCGGTGCTGCCCTCCGAGCCACCCGTCACCACGGAGCCGGCCGCGCCGCCGCCGGTTTCGACCGAGCCTGCTCCATCGCCACCTGCCGCCTCGCCCACGGTGAACCGCGAAGCGATTTCGCCTGCGGCGGTCGCCGCTGCCGCGCTCGAGCCCGGCGAGCTGATGGGTGGCTATCGGCCCTCCAGCCTCCGCTTGATCGATGAAGCGGTGGCCGCGGCGCAAGCGATCGATCCGACGCTGTTCGAAGACCAGATCGCCGCTGCCGAAGCGGTCGAGCCGGAGGCCGTCGAGCCAACTCCGATGTTTGGCGACGAGGTTCCGACGCCGCGGGTGACGGATCTGCCACTGCTCGGCGCCAACGGTGTACGCGCGCGGCTCGATAGCCCGACGTTCGACGAGCCAACCGATCCATATCTCGGGCCCAAGCGCCGCACGCCCCCCGCTGACGACCATCGGATCTACGAGGTCGAAGACGTCGAAGGTGGCAACGGCGTGAGCCCGGATGGGTCTCCGATCATTCCCCTCACCCAGCTCGCCGACGACCGCGCGATCGTGTCGCTCGAAGAGTTGCTCGAGGACGGGCCGGTCAACGTCGCGCCACCCAAGCGCAAGGCGAAGCCGACGACGGTGCCGCCACCGACGCGACAACCATCGACGACACCCCGGCGCGAAGAGCCCGGGCTTCGAATGATCGGATCGCTCGGCCGCGATCGTGCCGAAGCTTCCGGCGAGCTGGTTCCTCACGGAGCCCGCGCGCCGATGACCGCGACCCAGCGCGAGCTCGTGACGATCCTCCCGCGCCGGACGATCCGCACGCCAGCCGCGCCGGAGGCCGACGAGAACGAGCCCGAGTCGGTCGCTGCGATCGAGCCACCCGTGGACGCGGCCACGGTCCCCGAATGGACCGGCGGCAGGGAATCCACGGATCGGGTCGCGACGGCTTCGCGCACGCGGTCCGGCGGCCCGGGACCGGTGCCGATCGTCTTGCTCGGTGCGGCGGCCGTGCTCGCCGGGATCGCGGTGTTCTTGTGGATCCAGCGCTCGCAGCGTGTGGCCGCACCGCCTGGCGAAGGATCGCAGGTGGCTCTCGCTGGGCCCGACGCGAGCGTCGCTGGCACCGTGGTGGTCCCCAGCGACGCCGCGGTGATCGCGATGACTCTCGACGCGTACGAGCGGCGGCCCCCGGACGCGGCGATTGCTGCGCGAGCGCCAGACGCGCAGCTCGAACCGCCGCCACCGATCCCTCGCGACGCGGCAGTCGCCGAGGTGGTCGATGCAGGCGCGGGTCCTCGCACGGTCGCACGCGATGCGGGAACAGCCGTGGCGGCCACCGTCGACGCAGCCCCCGCGCGTCCGCCCAGCCCCCGCCAGCTCCTCGCGCAGGCAAACGACGCGATCCAGGAGGGGGACTTCGCCAACGCGCTCAAGCTCGCGGACTCGGCGCTCGGCACCAAAGCGTCGGTTCAGGGCCATCTCGTACGAGCACAGGCGCTGCTCCGGCTCGAGAGGGTCGACGATGCGCTCGAAGCCGTGGACGACGCGGAGCGGCTGTCTCCCAGCAGCGCGGCGGTATGGGAGACCCGAGGCAGCATTCTGTGGGCGTCCGCGCGCTACGAGGAGGCGCGCGACGCCTACGACAAGTTCCTGCAGCTCGACCCGGACAGCCCTCGCGCCGCGCAGGTGCGCCGCCGGCTTGCGACGCCGAGGTAATCGCGATGCGCGTACTTGGTATCGAGAGCTCGTGTGACGAGACCGCTGCCGCGATCGTCGACGACGGCGTGCGCGTGATCGCCGATGTGGTCGCCTCGCAAAACGACGTGCACGCGCGCTACGGCGGCGTCGTCCCGGAGCTCGCTTCGCGCGCGCACATCCTCAACGTCGTTCCCGTGATCGAAGCGGCACTCGCGCGCGCCGGGGGCTCGCTCGACGGCATTGACGGCATCGCGGTGACCAACGCGCCAGGGCTCGTCGGAGCACTGCTGGTTGGAATGCAAACCGCGAAGGCGATCGCATGGGTCACCGGCAAACCGCTCGTCGGGGTCCATCACCTCGAGGGACACCTGTCCGCGGTTTACCTCGAGCCGGATCCACCGCCGATGCCCCACCTCGCGCTGATCGTATCGGGCGGACATACGTCGATCGTGCGCGTGAACGGCCACGGTGATGTGATCGAGCTCGGGGCGACGCGCGACGACGCCGCGGGCGAGGCGTTCGATAAGGGGGCCAAGCTGCTCGGGCTCGGCTATCCGGGCGGGATGGTGATCGACCAGCTTGCGGCGACCGGTGATCCGCACGCGGTCGCATTTCCGCGCGCGATGACGGCCGCCTCCACTGGCGCAGAGCTGTCGTTCAGTGGCCTCAAGACCTCGTTGCTGCACCACGTCCGCGCACACGGGGTCCCTGACGGCCAGGCCTTGGCGGATCTGTGCGCGAGCTATCAGGCCGCGATCGTCGAGGTGCTGGTGCGCAAGACGCGCCGAGCGGCTCGGCGCCAGCAGCTCGCTCACGTTCAGCTCTGCGGCGGCGTGGCGGCCAACTCGGCGCTCCGTGCGGCGATGCGCGCGGCGGCGCAAGAAGACGAGCTTCAGATCTATGTTCCGCCGCCGGCGCGGTGTACGGACAACGCTGCGATGATCGCTGCTGCTGGATATCACCGGTTGCGCCGCGGTGAGCGGGCCGGTCTCGATCTCGACGTGGTCCCCAATCTGCCGCTACCGAGAACAGCATGACGTCGGGCAATGGCACGAATGGCAGCAATGGCAACGGCCACAGCCTCGCGCATGTCGACCCGTTTCCAGATGCGAGGATCCTGCTCGAGCGCTACGGCCTGCGCGCGAAGAAGGCGTTCGGCCAGAATTTTCTGATCTCCGAGCGTGCGTTCCGAGCGATCGTCGATGCGACCGTTCGCACCGATGCGGACTGGATCGTCGAGATCGGTGCGGGGCTCGGCACGCTGACCGCGCGGCTCGCCGAGCGCGTGTCCGAGGGCAAGGTGATCGCGCTCGAGCACGATCCCGACATGGTCGAGGTGCTCAAGGCCGAGCTCGCCGGCGTCGACAACGTCGAGGTCGAGCGGGTCGATGCGCTTCGCTATGATCTGCGGATGGCCGCCCGGTGGCGCGGCGACCCGATCACGGTGTGCGGGAATCTTCCGTATCACATCGCGTCACAGCTCCTGTTCAAGATCATCGAGGCGCGCGAGGTCGTGCAGCACGCGGTGGTGATGATCCAGAAGGAGATGGCCGATCGAATCGTGGCGGCGCCCGGAGGCAAGGACTACGGCGCGATCGGCGTGATGCTGCGAACCTACGCCGACGTGTCCACGGTCGCGAAGGTGGGCGCTGGATCATTCGTCCCGCCGCCGAAGATCGACTCGACGGTGATCCGGCTGCGACCGCTCGAGGGTGCCAGGCCGCGCGTGCCGATCTCCGACGACAAGCACTACTCGGTGGTCGTCCATGCGGCGTTCGGGCAGCGCCGCAAGACGCTTCGCAACGCACTGCGTGCGGTGTTCTCGGTAGAGTCCGTCGACGCGGCCCTCGAGAGCACGAACATCGACGGCATGCGTCGCGGCGAGACCCTCGATATCCCGGAATTCGGAGCGCTCGCCGAGGCGCTGATCGCGAACGGCGGGCGCGACACCCGGTCGGATCCCTGACCCGACCCTTACGCGCGAACATCCCCATGGCGGTTACGGTTGGCCGATGTGGCACGCCGATGACGCGAGGAATGCATGGCTCATCACGCGCGTCGGGGCAGCCTCAACCGCCGGCTCCCTGGCTGGAACGTCGAAAGCTCTTCGGGGCGGGAAATCGCGCTCGGCGCTGGCGAATCGAGCTGCGAGAACGCGGAGGCTCCTGCGCGTACCGTTGTCACGCACCCGTCGTTCCGCGTACTGCGATGTCATACGCGCATCGAGGGAAAACGGACCGCCACGGGAACCCTGCAGCTCGAGCTCTGGCCGTCGTCCGGGTCCCCAGCGTTCCGGCTCCAGTTCGAATCCAAACGACAAGCCTGCGATGTCGACGTGACGATGACGGATGTCCTCGGCAGGCGATCGATGTCGTCCTGGACGCGCTGCCAGGCATCGACGTTCTCCCCGTTCGTTGTTGGCTGTGGCCGCAGGCCGCTCACGGAGCTTCACGAGATGACGTCGGGCGAGACGCGTCAGCAGACGCTGTGGGTTCGCGTTCCGCTGCCAGATCTCGGGGTGCTGCGTTCACGCGCTAGCTGCGAGCTCCCGTTTGTCGACGATGACGACGCCGGGCGTCGCATGCCACTTCCCGATCTTTCGTTCGATCTTGGTGACTGCGAGCTCGACGCTGCGCGCGATCGGACAGAATGGTAAGCCTTCCTCGTGCCCGAGCTGCCCGAAGTGGAGACCGTACGACGCACGCTGACGCCAGCCATCGGTGGTCGGATCGATTCGGTGTGGGACAGCGGCATGGGACTGCACATGAAGCGCAAGCCGCCGCGGTCGGCGCTCCGCAAGCTGATCGGCGCGCGGATCACCGGCGTGCGCCGGATCGGCAAATATCTTCTGGTCGACACCGACGGGCCGTTGTCGATCCTCGCGCACCTGGGAATGACCGGACGGTTTCGAATCCAACCGAAGGGCGATCCACGCGTCGCGCACACCCACGTGGTCTTCGGCCTCGGCAAGCGCGAGCTCCGCTTCATCGACGCCCGTCGGTTCGGTCAGATCGACGTCGTGACGCGCGCGAGCGAGCGAGAGCATCCGGCGCTCGCGGTGCTCGGACCGGATCCGCTGACCGAGGGCATCGACGATGACGCGTTTCACGAGCGGTCGCGCGGCAAGAAGGCGACGCTCAAGGCGTTCGTGCTCGACCAGAGCGTGCTCGCCGGTGTCGGTAACATCTATGCGTCGGAGGCGCTCTGGCGCGCGAAGCTGCGCCCGACGACCCGCGCCCATCGCCTGACCAAGGAGAGCTCCAGGCGGTTGGCCGCAGCAATCCGCGAGGTGCTCACCAACGCATTGACCAAGGGCGGCACGAGCTTGCGCGACTTCGTCGACGCGGATGGCGTCGCGGGGAGCAACGCCGGTTACTTGTGGGTGTATGACCGAGCAGGACAACCGTGCCTGCGGTGCAAGACCGCAATTCGCAGAACTGTTGTCCAAGGTCGGGCTACCTATCACTGTCCAACGTGTCAAACCGCGTAAGCGATCTAGCTCGTTCGACGTTGGGACAGGGCGGTTTGCCCGTGGGGCGACCGTTGCGGTAGGTTCAGGCCTGAAAAGCCGACGAAGGTCGCCGACGTAGCTCTCCCGAATGTTCACCGACCAACCCGATGAAGAGTTGATGGTCAGCTACCAGAAGGGCGAGGTTCGCGCCTTCGAGGTCCTGCTGTCGCGGCATCGCAAGCCGGTCTTCAACTTCATCTTGCGGTTCATCGGTGACAAGGAGACCGCGGAGGATCTCCTACAGGAAGCCTTCATGCGCGTGATCAAGGGCGCGGAGGCGTACAAGCGTCAGGCCAAGTTTACGACCTGGCTTTACACCATTGCTCGCAACTTGTGCGTTGACCAGACGAGGAGACGCAAACATCGCAAGCACGCATCGCTCGACGCGCCGATGGACGCGAGCGACGACAGCGGCACGCTGTTGGATGTGATCCCAGGTAACGAGATGGCGAGTGATCGCAAGTCAGTCAACAAGCAGCTGCACGAGACGATGCAGCGCGCGATCAACGCGTTGTCGGAAGAGCAACGCGAAGTGTTCTTGATGCGCGAGTTCCTCGACATGCCGTTCAAGCAGATCGCCGATGTGGTAGGCGTTCCGGAGAACACGGTGAAGAGTCGGATGCGCTATGCGCTCGAAAAACTCCGCCTCGAGCTCGACGAGTACAAGGAGCTCGCCAAGGCCGCGCCGTGACCGACGACGAGCTCGACGACAGCGATCCCAAGCTCAAGCAATTGCGCGCGGTATGGCTGTCGATGCGCGACGAGCAGCCCTCCGAACGAGGGCTCGATGCGTTGCTCGCGGCCGCGCGTGACAAGGCCGACGCGATGCGTGGTGCTGAAACCGCGCCGAGCTGGTGGCAACGATTCACGGCGGTGATGCGGAGACCTCCGGTCCTGGCGCTGGCCAGCGCGGTGGTGCTGATCGGCGGCGCGGTCGTGGTGATCCACAAGCGCGACGCATCCAGCTTGCTCGAGCCTCGTCCGACGCAAGCTCCCACACAGAGCGAAGCACCTGGCGCGGCGCCCCAGGTGCCCGCAGCCGGCCCCGAGGCACCGCGAACGCAACAGCCATCTGCAGAATCGGTGTCCGAGCCGCTGGCTCCCGATCCCCGCGCAGATCGTCCGAGCCGCTCGGTGCCCGCGAAGTCCCGGCGCTTGGACAAGTCGTCCGAGGCTGCCAGGCCCCGGTCGAAGCCGGCCGTGACCACACCGCCCGCGCCGCCGCCGCCGCCACCCGCGGTGCAGACCTCGAAGATGCCGCCGGCAGTCGGTGAAATGGCGGGTCCCTCGGATGGCGGCTCACAACGCGAGAACACCGTCGCACCTTCGGCTGCCAAGGAGCACGCACCGGGGTCCAGCGCCGTCCGGTCACGGGATGACGCGCCCACCACCAAGGGGGCCGACGCGGACGCCGACGTGGGCGCGGGGACGAACATCGACGAGCTGGTCAAGCACTGCGAGCGTGCCGCCGTGCGTGGCGATTGCGCGTCTGTGCGATCCCTCGCCGTGCGGATCGAGAAGCTCGACGCGAACGTGTACAAGGCCAGGGTTCGCGCGAATCAGACGATTCGCCGCTGTCTCGAAGCGCACTAGAACGCTACTCGACGATTCAGGTCCTCGGTTCCTCGGTTCCCTGTTCTCCGGCGCCGGGATCCGTCGAGCGAATCGTGAGTACTGAACCGAGAACCGGGAACGAGAACGGCACGTTGCGAACTTTCAGGATCGGTTCCAAGCATCCAAGCGAGACCGGCGGCGTGGTGGTGGGCCAAAGCCGGGGCGGCGGCGGCCCGAGCGGCCTTAAAGCGCGAGCTCGACTTGCGTCGTCAATGGACGGACGCAACCGATCAGGTCGGCGACGTACGGGTATGGCCAGCTGCGCCGCGCTTCCTCGGGCAGCTTGCCGTAGCGCGCGACATACGCGCGCAACCACTTGCGGGTGGCGGCGTTGGCGTATCCACCGCCGGTGATCGGTCCGAGCTCCGGCTCGTAGCGCCGGCGGATCTGCGCGAATCGGTCATCGCGGATCGCCTTGGCGACGACCGAGGCTGCCGCGACCGAAGCGTGCTGATCCTCGCCGTGGTCATGCGATTCGAACTTCTCGAAGCGCATGCACAGCGCGTGAAACATTCGCTTGCCGTCAGCGATGATGCGGTCCACCGCCGGAGCCTGTTCGATCAACCGACTTGCAACCTCGCGCTCGAGCACGTTCAGCTCGCCGCGCGCGACCCGCTCATCGATCTCGGTGTGCTCGATCTCGACCGTCGCGACGAACACCGCGCGCTCGCGGATCTCCGCTGCGAGCGCCGTGCGGATCGCGTGCGCGTCGTCGCCGGCTCCGTAGCTCTTCGAGTCGCGCAGCCCTCGTCGCGTGAGCGCGGCAGCAGCCTTGGTATCGAGCGCGACGGCTGCCATGACCATCGGACCGATCGCCGGGCCTCGTCCAGCCTCGTCGATGCCGAGCGTCACACGAACAGAAGCACGACCACGCCTGGCTGTCCGCTTCGTCATGTGAGCGGCCAGCATCCTAGCCCAATCCGCCGGCAGATAGGACAAGGCTGTCACAGCTGAGCGTCCGCCAGCGACAGCGCGCGACCGAGCCCGACCTCGAGATCGAACGCCTGAACATCGATCACACCACCCCAGTGATCGATTCGATCCGCGAGCGCGGCCAACGCCGCCGCACCGGCGCGCCGCAGAGGTTCTGCGAGCTCGCGATCGAGATCCGGTGCGTTGCGAACCAGCGCGTGATAGACGGCGTCCTCGCCGAGCTCGAGCCGCGGCAGGTCGTTGCGAAAGAACGCCTCGACGTACCCGCCCTCGAGGTAGCCGCGCAGGTAGGCGCGCGCACGTTCGAACACCGCTGAGAGCGCCAATCCGATCCGGTCGCTGGAGGTCCGCTCGAGATCACCCACGACATCGCTGCCCACCGCGGCGGCCAGCGCCCGGGCTGCCGATTCGCCGGCGCGACTCCGCGCGCGCAGGTCACTCGCCACCCGACCGCGCGCAGCTTCGATGGCCGATTCGAACCCCGATACCAGCAGCGCGATCAGGTAATCGCGATCAGCCGTGGTCGCCGTGTGACTGGAGAACGGAAGTCGTCTCGGCCTCACCAGGTCGAGGACCTCG
>JBFWXW010000124.1:0-12677 GCA_050187075.1 Kofleriaceae bacterium
CCTGGTGGACAGCCGCGGAGCGCACGCTCGATCGCCGCTGCGAATCCACGCGGGCCGTCACCCATCAGGCGACGGTCGGTGATCGCGACCACCCGAACAGCCGCGAGCATCGCTACTCGATCAGACCGGCGGTCGGCGACGATGCGTTGGCGTAGTCACGCCGCGGCATGCGCCCCGCGAGGAATGCCTTGCGGCCGCCATCGACGGCGAGCCGCATCGCCTCGGCCATCAGCACTGGCTTCTTGGCACCCGCGATCCCGGTGTTCATGAGCACCGCCGTGCAGCCGAGCTCCATCGCGATCGCCGCGTCGGACGCCGTGCCGACCCCGGCGTCGACGATCACGGGGATCCCGACGTTCTCGATGATCAGCCGGATGTTGTGCGGATTGCGAATGCCCAGGCCCGAGCCGATCGGCGCCGCGAGCGGCATCACCGCGAGGCAACCGGCCTCCTCGAGCCGCTTGCACGTGATCAGATCGTCCGAGCAGTAGGGCAGGACCTTGAATCCTTCCTTCACCAACCGGCGCGCCGCTTCGACCGTCGCCGCGTTGTCGGGGAACAAGGTCTTCGGATCGCCGATCACCTCGAGCTTGACCAGGTCCGCCATGCCGAGCTCGCGCGCGAGGTGGAGGGTGCGAATCGCGTCGTCGGCCGTGTAGCAACCGGCGGTGTTTGGCAGCAGCAGGTACTTCGAGCGATCGATCGCGTCGAGCACGGTGGGCTCCTTGCTCGTGAGATCGATCCTGCGCAGCGCGACCGTGACGATCTCGGCACCCGACGCCGCGAGCGCGAGCCGGGTCTCATCGAGCGAACCGTACTTGCCGGTGCCCACGATGATGCGCGAGCGCAAGACGCGATCGCCGAGGCTCCAGGTATCGGTGCTTGCGGTCATCTCAGCCACCTCCGACAAACGTGACGACCTCGAGGCGGTCGCCCTCCGCGAGCACCGTGGTTGCGTGGTCAGCACGGGGCACCACCTCGCGGTTGCGCTCCACGGCGACCGGGCGGCCGGCGAGCCCGAGCTCGGCGATCAGGCCGTGCACGGTGGTGCCACGCGGGAACTGGCGATTCTGGCCGTTGATGACCACGTCGATGCTCGTCGACATCGGCGCACACCCTACCACCAGGACCCAGAGGCCCGCGTGCCCCAGTGGGGACAGTTGTGGACCCGCATGTAACTGGGGTGTTCGGTGTGAGTACTGCGACATGGACGCCCCGGTCGTTCACGCAATTGTGAAGCGAGCATCACATTGTAGGAGATCGTGTTCCAAACTAACGCATGGAAATCACAGGCGGTGAGGATGATCCCCGTGACGGGCACACCAATCGCAAGGAGCTGTCGCCGTAGGGTCGTCACACAGGAGTCCGAACCATGTCTCTAGGAATCGCAAGACCATTGATCCCCATTGTTGCTGTCCGTCCTAACGAGCCAAGGGCCCCAGATCCCCGCGTTGCCGGCGAAGATCCCGCTCGGATCAAAGCCACCATCGCGCGGGCACCGTTGTTCGCTGCGCTCTCCATTCCTTCGATCGAAGACCTCACCGGTCGCGTCACGGTCCGCAAGGTCGCCGTTGGCTCGGCGGTCGTGGCGCAAGACGAGCCTGGCGACGCCATGTTCGTCATCATGACCGGACGCGTGAAGGTCGTGATCTTCGGCGAGAGCGGTCGCGAAGTGACGCTGTCGCTGCTTCGCACCGGCGATTCGTTCGGCGAGATGTCGCTGTTCGATCAATCGCCGCGCTCGGCGCATTGCGTCGCGATCGAGCCGACCACGTTGCTGGTGCTGTCACGCGAAGATCTGATGCGTCACGTTCAGGCGCATCCGCGGACCGCGATCAACCTGCTCGGCGAGATGGCGCGCCGGCTTCGCCGCGCCGATGAGACGATCGCGCAGCTCGCGCTGTGCGATGTCAACGAGCGGTTGATCCATCGCCTCGTCGGTCTGGCACGCGAAGAGGGCGCCTCTGGCCCCGACGGTCTGGTGGTTCGCCGCCGGCCGACACAACAGGAGCTCGCGAACATGATCGGGAGCTGTCGCGAGACGATCTCCCGCGCGTTCAACCAGCTCGCCCGCGATGGCCTGATCATCCCCCGCGGACGCTCGCTCGTCGTCACTCCGGCGCTGATCGAACGCGCCGAAAAGAAGAAGGCTGCGTGACCGCTTCCTGGTTGTGACACCCAACCACGGTTTCTGAGACCAACCACGACTCTGACACCCGACCCAATGGAAGCGCCGCTCGAGACCCGGGCGGCGCTTCGAGTTTTCGGTGATCGCGACGCGAGCAGGTAGCTTGCCGCGGTTTGCCGCGCGGCGCTGCCCCCTCACGCAATTCACGCGTATTGCGGCGGCCCAAGAACGTGCCCGCGCTGCCAAATCGCGGTACTGAGGTGGAGCGCTAATCCGAACAGGATCCGGCGGTTATCTTGACAGTCTCGACAGCCCGAGCCCAGATCGCAGTGATGAACGCGTCGACGATGATCCGGCGCACGCGCGTCGAGGTTGACCTGGGCGCGATCATCGGCAACGCGCGGACGGTTCGCCGTGCAACGGGCGTGGATGTGTACGCGGTTATCAAAGCGGATGCATATGGGCACGGCGCGGTCGAGGTGGCGCGCGCGCTGAGCCGAGCAAAGGCGGCGGCCGGATTCGCGGTCAGCCTGGTGGAGGAAGGGGTCGCGCTCCGCGATGCCGGAGTGACCGCCCCGATCCTGGTGATGGGGCCGAGTCAGCATGGCGGCGAGGACGACATGGTGATGGCCGGGCTCACACCGGTGATCGCCAGCGAGCGGGATCTGGAGGTGCTCGCCGAGGTCGCGCACCGGCGCCAGCAGATCGTCGAGGCCCACCTCAAGCTCGACACCGGCATGGGCCGCCTCGGTGTGCCTGCCACGCGTGCGGCGGAGCTTTCACGGCAAGCGGCTGGGCGAGGCGTTCGTCTCGTCGGCCTGATGACCCACTTCGCGTGCGCCGACACCGATGATCCCGGCGATCCGGCATCGATGACGCGGGCGCAGCTCGCGCAATTCGTCGACGCCGAGCGGGCCGTGTCAGCGGTAGGCGGCGCGGTGCGCGTGCGTCACGCCGCCAACAGCTCGGGAGCGCTGTGGTTCGACGACGCTCGGTTCGATCTGGTTCGCACCGGGATCGCGCTGTACGGCAACGGTCGCTGGCCCGCCGAGCTCGAGCACACGCAAGCGATGCGGCTGGTGACCGAGGTCGCGCAGCTGCGGACGGTGCCGCCGGGGACCTCGGTCGGATATGCAGCTGCGTGGCGCGCCGAGCGCGAGAGTCGTGTCGCGGTGCTCCCGGTTGGATACGCCGACGGCCTGCCTCGCCGGGCCAGCGGCCACGCCCACGTGATGATCCGCGGGACCCGCGTTCCGCTCGTCGGCTTGATCAGCATGGACATCGCGATCGCCGACGTGACCGCGCTGTCGCACGTCGAGGTCGGTGACGCGGCGGTGCTGCTCGGCCGCGCCGCCGGCGGCGCGATGATCACGACCGCTGAATACGGCGCGTGGTCGGGGCTGAGCGAATACGAGGTCACCTGCGGCATGAGCAAGCGGGTGCCGCGAACCTACGTGGGGGATCCGGCGTGAGCGGCTCGCATCCCGGCGATGACGAGCCGACGGACGTTCGTCCGCAAGGGCAACCACCGGGATCCGCGTCGCCAGGATCGGGCCCACCCGCGCCAGCTGCACCGCCTCCCGGGGGTGCACCGCCACCCGCTGTGCCACCCGGCGAGGACAAGCCGGCGCGTGAAGGCGTTGCTGCCGCGGTGTGGACCGGGGTCAAGGATGCCGGCGCACCGATGGTTCGATTCCTCGATGTCGTGGGCGGTCACCTGATCCTCGTCGGCCGAGCGCTCGCGTGGCTGCCGCGCCGACCGGTCCGGTTCAAGAACTATCTCGAGGCGGCCGAGTACATCGGATTCGGCAGCCTCCCGATCGTGCTGCTCGTCGGCGTGTTCACCGGCGCGGTGATGTCGTTGCAGTCGGTGTTTGCGTTTCGCCAGTTCGGTCTCGAGTCATTCTCGGGAGGGACGACCGGAAAGGCGCTCGCGCTCGAGCTTGGCCCGGTGCTGACCTCGCTGATGCTGTCAGGTCGAGCAGGGGCGGGCATCGCCACCGAGCTCGGCACCATGCGGATCTCCGAGCAGATCGACGCGCTCGAGTCGATGGCCGTCAATCCGGTCCAGTACCTGGTGCTGCCGCGGGTGATCGCGGCGATGATCGTCGCGCCGATCCTGGCGCTGCTGTTCTTCGTGATCGGGATGGGCGGCGCTTACATCGTCGCGGTGATCTTCCAGGACGTCGACCAGGGCCAGTGGGTGCAGAACCTCCGGGACATCGTCGTGCCGATCGACGTGATCCAGGGGATGATCAAGAGCGTGGTGTTCGGCTTCCTGGTGTCGCTGATCGGCTGCTATCAGGGCTTTCACGCCACCGGTGGTGGCCGCGGCGTCGGTATCGGCACGACCCGCGCGGTGGTGCTGGGCTCGGTGACCACGCTGGTCAGCGACTACTTCCTGTCGGATATCCTGCTGTCGATCTTCGGAATCGGGAAAGGGCTGGGATGAGCGATCTCCAGCTCGCGTCCGAGATCATCGGCCTGACGTCTCCCGAGCAACCAGATCCGCGCTGGCAAGTCAGAGTGCGCGGGCTGTCCAAATCGTTCAACGGCAACCTCGTGCTCGACCGGCTCGACCTGGACATCGAACGCCACAAGGTCAACGTCATCCTCGGCGCATCGGGCGCCGGCAAGAGCGTGCTGATCAAGCACTTCATGTGCTTGCTTCGCCCGGACAGCGGCAACATCTGGGTCGATGGCACCGATGTGCTCGCGCTCGATGCCCAGGCCCTGGCAAAGTTCCGCCGAAAGTTCGGCCTGGTATTCCAGTTCGCGGCGTTGTTCGACTCGCTCACCGTCGAGGAGAACTGCGCGTTCCCGCTGCGCGAGCACACCAAGAAGCCCAACTCCGAGATCCTCGACATCGTCGCCGACCGGCTCGGCGCGCTCGGCATCGGCGGCACGCAGAAGAAGTATCCGGGCGAGCTGTCGGGCGGCATGCGCAAGCGGGTTGGTCTGGCGCGTGCCCTGGTGCTCGAGCCCGAGATCTTGATGTACGACGAGCCCACGACCGGGCTGGATCCCCTGGCAACACGGAACGTCGACGAGATGATCCTTGCCACCTGCGAGCGTTATAAAGTCACCTCGGTGGTGATCTCCCATGACATGGCGTCCGTGTTCCGGATCGCGGATCGAATCGCCATGTTGCACAACAAGCGAATCCTCGCCGCGGGCCCCGCCGAAGTCATCGCCGCGAGCACCGATCCGTTCGTCTACGAGTTCCTACGTGCCTCCGGTGTCAGCGCCATCCAGAAGCTAGCGGGGGGCGCGTGAAGTCGGTCTCCGCTGGCGTTCGCGTCGCGATCCTGTTCTTGCTCGTCGTGGTTGCCGGTTACTTCGTGTGGAAGAACCTCGGCCAGGATCCGGCGGGCGCCGACAACTTCGAGCTGTTCGCGAAGTTCCGTGATGCGTCGGGGCTGCCCGCCGGTAGCAAGGTCGTGATCGCGGGCCTCCCCAAGGGCGAGGTGACCAAGCTCGAGGTCGAGGGGCGCTACGCCAAGGTCACGTTCAAGCTCGATGACGAGATCGACGTGTGGACGAGCGCGGTGGTGATCAAGAAGGCGGCATCGCTGCTCGGCGATAACTACCTGGAGATCGATCCGGGCGAGCAGGTCAAGCAGATGCCCGACGGCACCAACAAAGAGTTCACCAAGCTTGGTCCGGCGTGCGCGACCTACAATGATAGCGATCGCGCGAAGCGCGACGCGTGCCGCCAGGTCCCGAACGTGGTCGAAGCGACCACCCCCGACAAGCTGCTGCATCGGATCGAGGCCACGTTGCCAAACGTCGATCGCGTGCTCGAGAGCGTGCGCGATCTGTCCGAGGACGTGCGCCGGATCGTCAACGGCCCACTGCAGTCGGTGGCGACGCGTGTCGACGGCCTGGTCCAGCGCGAGGCCGGCACGGTGTCGGACATCATCCAGCGCGCGGATCGGTCGATGCAGAAGATCGATCAGATCACCGATGACCTGCGCAAGATCACCAGAGGTGCCGATCCGCAGATCGAGAAGATCTTGAAGAACCTCGACGAGGCGTCAGCCGAGGCCAAAGATCTCGTGGTCACGGCCAAGTCGGAGCTCCAGCAGACCGGTGATGCATTGCGGGGCAAGCTCGACCAGCTCGATGGCGTGATCGGCAACACCGAATCGATCACCGAGAAGATCGATCAGGACAAGGGCACGCTCGGTCGGTTGGTGAACGATCCGACGATCGCCGACAACGTCGAGCAGATCACCGAGGATGCGAAGGGTTTTCTCGGTACGCTATTCGGGCTCAAGGCCTACGTCGGCCTGCGCAGCGAGTTCAACGTGTTCTCGCGGCTGGCGCGGCACTACGTCTCGGTCGAGCTGCATACCCGACCGGACAAGTACTACTTGATCGAGCTCGAGAAGGGCCCGCGCGGCGACTATCCCGAGGTCACGCTCGAATTCGATCCGACCGTCAACCCCACGCAGTGGACGCGGCGGAGCGTGATTCGCGACACGATCCGGTTCACCTTCCAGTTCGCGAAGCGGTTCGGCTGGCTGACCCTGCGCTATGGCATCAAGGAATCGACTGGTGGCGTGGGTGCCAACGTCGACGTCAAATGGTGGGGCCGGAATCTTCAGCTGACGGCGGACGTGTTCGACGCGACGTTCGATCAACTGCCGCGGGTCAAGCTCACGCTCGCGTACGAGATCCTTCGTCACGTCTACGTCCTGGGCGGCGTGGACGAGCTGATCAATCCACCCGATCGGTTGTCGATCAATCTCGGCGCGGACCCGTCGGGCGTGCCGACTCAGTTCGAAACGTTCCGGTTCGGCCGCGACTACTTCGCAGGTGCCATGCTTCGCTTCAACGATGAAGATCTCGCCGCGCTCCTGGCCGTCGGTGGGTCGGCAATCGGCGGCGTCGCTGGAGATTAGCGGGCGGCGTCACCGGTCGTTGGTGATCCGCACGCGCGCGATCAATTCTCGGAGATCCTCGTCGTCGACTTTCGAGACCTCGGCAACGATCTGCTCGCGCGTCCCGCCCGTGGCTGCGATCGGCGTTGCACGCGCAGCGCTCGGCCGGGGGCGCCCGGCCGGCACGGTGGTTGGAGAGCGGCGATGTTTGCCGGCGAGCTTGAACCGCACGTCGTCGAACAGACGAGGCTCGCCAAGCCGGCTCAGCAATCCGGCGAGCAGCTGTGGCTTGAGCAGCGTCAGCTCATGAAGCCACGCACTGCTGGCGACCTCGATGACGAGCACGCGATCGAACACGCCGTCGGGACGAGTCCGCTGCGCGACCCGCGCACCCACGAGCTCGGTCCACTCCGCGGTCAATCGCTCGGCGCGAAGCTCGTTGCTGATGCCGTGCAATGCGATCACATCGGCGATCGCAGATCCCGCGCTCACCATCTCGAGCGTCCGCGGCGACCGCTTCTTCTTCATGAAGCGCGGAGCCGCCGGATCAGCTCGCGCAGCCGGCGATCGCCATCGCCATCGCGGCTCACGAACCGAAGCCCGGTGCCACCAGTGGGCGTGTGGTACGAAACGCGACCTGCGATCGCGATCGGCGCCGCTGCGCCCGGTGGAATCACTTCCAGCGTGATCTCGGCGTCGAGCGGCAACGGCTCGGTGGTGGTGAGCAACGCGCCGCCCACACCGATCTCCGAGATCGCGTTCTCGACATAGCTCGAGCTGTTGGCGAGCCGATACCGCACGGGCACCGACACTGGAAGCCGATGGTGCCGGCGGCGCGGTACGTCGGTGCGCTTGCCGGAGAACACCTCGTGCAAGAACGTCAGCTTGGTCTGCTCGTCGCTCGCAAGATCGACGGTTGCACCCGCACGAATCCGCATCCGCGGCAGCGCGGGGCGCCAATTCTGCACCGCGCCGCGCACCAACACCTTGTTCGGCAGCAACGTCGATGACACCTCGACGATCACGGCCTGCCCGGGCTCGAGCTCATCCGTGGTCGGCACGAACAGCGGCTCGGCAACCGAGTCACTCGGTGCGAGCTCGCGCCATTCATCGGCGGAGCGGATTCGCAGCTTTAAGATCACCATCGACGCGAGGTCACCGTAGCAGACGCTCACGGTGACGCGCTAGCCGGCTGTCCCGAGATCGAGTACGGGTACCAGGGGTAACGCGGCCTAACGCTTTCCAAATCGCAGCGCCCACACCTTCAATAACGCCTCGCCGAAGATCGCTCGGGACATCTTCGATTGACCGACCCGGCGATCGACGAACACGATCGGCGTCTCGATCAACCGAAGCCCGTTCTTGATCGCGCGGTACTTCATCTCGATCTGGAAGCTGTAGCCGTTGGAGGTGATCGAACCCAGGTCGATCGCTTGCAGTGCTGCTCGCCGCCAGCACACGAAGCCCGCCGTCACGTCACGAACGTCGATGCCGAGCACGGTTCGTGCGTACAGCCCGCCGCCGCGCGAGATGAGCTGCCGTCCGACGCCCCAGTTCTCGGTGCCGCCGCCCGGGACGTAGCGCGAGCCGATCACCACATCGGCGCGATCCTTGGCCAGCGCGAGCATCTCCGGCAGGTACTTGGGATCGTGACTGCCGTCGGCGTCCATCTCGAACAGGTACTCGTACCCGCGAGCCAAGCCCCAGGTGAACCCCTCGACATAGGCGGTGCCGAGGCCGAGCTTACCGGCGCGATGCATGACGTGAATTCTCGGCTCAGCCTTGGCCATTTCGTCCAGGACGTCGCCCGTACCGTCGGGCGAGTTGTCGTCCACGAACAACAGGTCGGTGCTGGGGAGGGCGGCCAGCAGGCGCTCTCCGATCCCACGCACGTTGTCGCGCTCGTTGTACGTCGGCACGACGATCAGTGCTTCCGGCATGGAAGGCGAACGTTACCGATCCGACGGCCGTACCGCAACGCGCTATGCTGTTCGCGGTGAGGTCCCGGCGCGCGTGGATCTACGTCCTGTCGGTTGCGGCACTGCTCGTTCCTGCGGGCGGGATCGCGTACCTCGGCGCAGTGTCGTATCGCGACGAGCGCGGTGCGATCGCGGCTCAGGACGATCATCACCTCCAGGTGGCCAGCGCGATCACCGATCGCCTGGCCCGGCAGATCAGCGAGGCACTCAACGCCAGCGAGCAAGCGATCACCGCCGGCGGCGAGAACCCTTCGTCGCCGCTCGCGCGGCATTGGTTCTGGATCGATAGCTCGCACGTGATGCGCGTGCCCCGGCGCGCCCCGGACACGGTCCGGCTCGAAGGACTCGATCGCGGGCCCGGCTGCGAGCGGGCGCTCGAGGACTGCTTCCGCGAATCTTCGACGCGCCAGACCCGGGTCGCGCGTCTGCATGCGGCACAGCGCGCAGAGAGCTGCGCCGGTGACGCGTGCCAGGCCAGCCTCGCGGATGCCAAGCGTGAATATGCGGTGCTGGCGACATTCGACGACACCGGGCCGGCCGCGCAGCTCGGTCTGGTACGGGTGCTCCGGCGGCTGTCCGATCCGCGCGCCGACGACGAGCTACGTGAGCTCGAGCGCCGATTCGCCGAGCGGTCGTTCGAAGGTGTTTCGGTTCGCCTGGTCGTGGCCGTGCTGCGCGCGGAACGCGCGGGGCCCGAGGCGCTCCTCGACGTCGCGCACGCGGTGGTTCAGCGCAACTATCCGCTCGACTCGATCCTCAAGCTCGGGGTGTTGCAGCGGCTGCGTGCCCAGCTGCCGCGCGAGCTGCCCCCTGCAGTGGCGACCCGCCGCGCCGAGCTCGATGAGCGCATGACCGCGCTGCGCACCGAGGCACGAGCAGCGGCGGGCCTCGCCGACGATGTTCCGACGATCGTCGAGACCGCAACGGCTCAATGGCAAGGTACGCCTGCGGCGCGCGAATCCGAGCGCACCTTGATCTATCGCCGGCTCCCCGACGGTGGCGTGGTTGGCTTGGCGGTGGATATCCCGATGCTCGAGGAGGCGGCCGGTCATGAGCGTGGCGATGAAGTCGCGCCCCGCGCCCGTGCCATCGTGTTACCCGCTGGTGGCTCTCCCGGGCCCGGGCTTCGCCGTATCGTCCAGGTCCCGATCGGCGAGTCGTTGCCGCATCTGGCGATCGCACTGGTGAATCCGTCGACCGATCCGGACCCGCGCGACGAGGTGGTGCGCGAGCGCTCGCAGCGGCACGTGGTGTACACGTCGCTGTTGATGGTGGCCCTGGTGCTCGGCTTGCTGCTGATGATCCGCGGCGCCGCGCGCGAACGCGAGCTGGCACGACTCAAGAGCGATTTCGTCTCGACCGTGTCACACGAGCTGAAGACCCCGCTGACCTCGATCCGGATGTTCGCGGAGATGCTCGAGCAGGGAGTGGCCAAGGGGGACGCCTCGAAGATGGCGCGCTATCACGGCGTGATCGTGCAGGAGAGCCAGCGCCTCGGTCATCTGATCGCAAACCTGTTGGACTATGCCCAGATCGAGAAGGGAATCCGGCGCTACACGCCCACGCGTCTGGGCATCGAGCACCTTGCACGACGCGCGGTCACCACGTTTGACACGCTGCGCGATCCCGAGGTCCTCGGGCGCAATTCGGTCGTGATCGAGGTGTCCCCCTCCGCGATGAGTGCCGAGGTGGACGTCGACCAGGACGTGGTCGTGCAGGCCGTGCTGAACTTGCTCGCCAACGCGGCCAAGTACGGCGGCGCCGACCGCACGATCGAGGTCACCGTCGACGCGACCGACACCTCCGCGCGGATCGCGGTGCGCGACCATGGCCCGGGCATCCCGCCGGCCGAACAGGCTCGGATCTTTCGTGAGTTCTACCGCGCGCCCGAAGCGTATCGTTCGGGGGTGGAAGGCACCGGGCTCGGCCTCGCGCTGGTCAAGCGGCACATCGAGGCGCTCGGCGGTACGGTCGAGGTAGCGTCGGAGGTGGGCCAGGGCGCGACCTTCACGATCCGATTCCCGCGCGCGGAGGCGGTTGCGCCATGACCAAGATCCTCGTGGTCGAAGACGATCCATCGATCCGGCTCGGGCTCGAGGACACACTGACCGCCAAGGGCTACCAGGTGGAGGTTGTGGGGCGCGGCGCGGAAGCGGCCGCGCGGGCGATCAACGGTAGCTACGATCTGATCGTGCTCGACGTGATGTTACCGGATATCGACGGCTTCGAAGTGTGCCGGCGGATCCGGGCGAGTCGCGGACCGGCGCGACGGGTTCCGGTGATCATCCTGTCGGCTCGCGGCGCCGAGCTCGATCGCGTACGTGGGCTCGAGCTCGGTGCCGACGACTACGTGACCAAACCATTCTCGCTGATGGAGCTCCTCGCGCGGGTCGCGTCGGTGTTGCGCCGCGTCCAGGGCGACGCCAGCGAGCCGATCGCGATGGCGTTTGGCGATGTCGAGATCGATCTGGTGGGGCAGGTGGCCGTGCGCGGCGGACGCAAGGTCAGCTTGCCGAGCAGGTCGTTCGCGATCTTGAAGGTGTTCGCGCGCCGGCCCGGCGAGGTCGTGACCCGAGACCAGCTGCTCGACGAGGCGTGGGGGTACGAGGACTATCCCAACATGCGCACCGTCGACAATCATCTGGTCAAGCTGCGGCGCGCGCTCGAACAAGAGCCTGATCAACCGCGCTGGCTCGTGACGATCCATGGCGCCGGCTACAAGCTCGATATTCCCAAGGATGCCGTACGCTGGGCGGTGACCACATGACCGTGCCGAGCCGGATCACGATCGCCGTCGTGCTCGCGCTCGCGGGTTGCGGCGCCGACGAGCGGGCGAAGCCGGTTCCCGAGCAACCGCTCGCGGCGAGTCGAGCCGCCGCGGACCCGGCGGTCGGGATGACCACCGAGCTGGACGGAATCTCACCGGTGTTCGGCGAGGCCCTGATGGCCGAGCTCACCGGCGATGAAGCGGCGGCGCGGGCAGGCTTCGAGCGCTTGCTCGCAGCCCCGGAGGTGTCGTCGCAGCTCGCCGCACGTGCAGCGCTGCACCTCGCCGCGCTCGAGTCGCGGCGCGGCAAGAGCCGTCACGCACTCGATCTGGTCGCGCGCGCCGAGGCGCTGGCCCCCACGGACGCCGTGATCACCGAGGGTGTCGCGCAGCTTCGCATCGACTCGGTCGCCGCAAGCCGTAAGGTCGACCTCCGCGGGCCACGCGTCGGAACTCCGCTGCGCGGCGTGCAGCCCGCGGTTGCCGAAGCATTTGCAGCAGCGGAGCGCGGGCTGGGCAAGGTCCACAAGCTGCGGCGGCGGCCACCGATCGAGTCGCTCGTGCGGTCGGTGCGCGCGATGGAGAGCGCCACCGAGGCCTTGGTCGCGGAATATCACGCCGTGGCGAAGCACGGCGGCGTCGCGCTGGTCGCAGCGCGTTACCGCGTCGGCAGCCTGTACCACGATCTCGCGCTGGCGCTGCTGTTCGAGCTTCCACCCGAGCTCGACGCCAACGTGGCATCGTCGATCCGCCGAACGCTGCGCGGCCGTGCGTTCGCGTATCTGAGGAAGGCCGTCACCGAATACAAGGCGTCACTCGCGGCGCCCCGCAACGCCGACGCCGAGCTGTGGCGGCTCGCGGCCGAGACCGACCTCGGCGGCGCCGAGAAGATCCTCGACGCCGCGACTTAGGGTCAG
>JBFWXW010000125.1:0-12295 GCA_050187075.1 Kofleriaceae bacterium
AGTTGCGCAACTTGAGTCTGACCCCATCAGACAGCGACGGGCAGCACGCGCCGCCGGACGAGCTTGATGCTGAGTAGTCGGTACAGCATCTTGCTGACCTCGAACGAGCCCATGCGCGACTTGCGGATGATGTCCTTCACGGTGTTCTTGCCGTTGACGAGCTCGAGCACGGCGAGCTCCTCGCGGGTGAGCCGGCCGCGACCCATCTGGGCCACCGAGTCCTCGTTGCGCAAAAACACCACGTCGAAGTTGTCGATCGCGCGCTCGATCAAATGCCACTCGTCGACGCGGCGGTAGCCTTCCATGAGCACGGCCTCGACATCGAGCGCGAGCGCGGCGTCGATCACCGAAGGTGGCAGCTCCATGCCGGCGGCGAAGCGGAACCGGCCATGGCGCCAGCGCAGGATCTCGTAGATCAGCTCACTCGACTGCCGCGTCAGGCACGATCGCAGATCGAGCTCGGACAGCATGCCCATCTTCACCAGCTGCTGGCCGATCAACCGCTGGCTCGTGCCGCCGCGCGACTCGAGGAACTGCTCGAAATCTGGTCGGCCCATGAGCTCGGCATCGACGATGAACCGGCCGAGCAAGAACTCGTCGGGCACCCCGGTGGCGATCGCTTGATCCACACGCCCGCGGCGGAAGTAGATATCCACCTTGGCGCCGCTGCGCTCGACCGCCAGGACGCCCGACTGCTCCTGGACGTCGAGTAATTGAAGTACTTCCGCAAGTGGGACCACGCGGAGGTCACCGCGTAGCCCCGGGCTGCCGTCTCCAAACAGACCGTGATCGACGTTCGCCAGCATGTTCGCGAGCGCGGGACCCTCGAGCGCCGTGCGCGCGACCTCACGGATCGCCGCGATGTCGGTCGCGACCTTGGCGTCTGGATCCTCGGTTGTCGCGGCGAGCGCCAGCAACTCCGAAACGCGCCCCGCTACCGCCTCGGCGATCTCGGACCGTAGCTTGTTCAGCACCTCGGTCCGAGCGTGTGTCCGATCGGCGTCATCATTGGCGGCGAGGTCCTCTCCGGTGACCAGGCTTGGACTCTCTTCGTCTACACCGGCACCACCGTACTTACCGATGGTGTGTTGGACTACAGCTGTGATCGCCTCCGGAGAGAACGGCTTCGTGATGTAGTCCACGATGCCCATGACCTTCACGAACCGTTCGCCAACCTGATCACCTTTGGCACTCATCAGGACGACGGGGATATCGCGCAGCTTCGGATCCGCGACCAACTCCCGGCAAAACTGGTAGCCGTTCATGCGCGGCATCACGAAATCGAGCAGGATCAAATGAGGGCGTTGACCGCGGACGGCGGACAATCCGGCCTCACCGTCGCTGGCCGTGGTGACCTGATAGCCGCCCTTGGTCAGCACCAGCTGGACGACTTTTGTGATGGTCGGACTATCGTCGATCACCAAGACCAGCTCGCCAGCCATGTCGGTGTCCCCCTCACTCCGCGGCATAGGCCGTGGGGATCGACATCTTAGGTGCTTCGATTTGAGGACTCAATCGAACCACTTCCCGAATTGGTGGCGGTTGATCCCCCGTGGTAGCCTCGACAGGCGTGGCGCTCCACGAGGGAGACCTGGAGCATTACCCCAGGAAATTCGGCAAGTATCACTTGCTGGGGCCCCTGGCTCAGGGCGGCATGGGCGCGCTCTATCTCGCCGTCGCCGGAGATCGCGGGCTCGAGCGCCTCATGGTCATCAAGACCGTGCTGCCGCACCTCGCCGATGCCGAATATGTCGCGCGGTTTCGCGACGAAGCGAAGGTCGTCGTCAAGCTCTCGCACGGCAACCTCATCCCGGTGTTCGACGCCGGGCTCGTGGGTGGCGAGCTATTCCTCGCGATGGACTTCGTCGAGGGGCGCGATCTTCGCGCGGTGTGGAATCGGTGTGCGAAGAAACAGGTCGCGTTCCCGATTGATGTTGCGGTGTACATCGTCAAGGAGCTGTGCCGTGGTCTCGCCTACGCGCACTCGTTTCCGGATCTCAACCTCGTCCATCGCGACGTCTCGCCGCCCAACGTTCTGGTCTCGTACACCGGCGAGGTCAAGCTCACCGACTTCGGGCTCGCATCGTCGACGCTGAAACTCGAGAAGACTGCGCCCGGCATCATCTACGGCAAGGTCGCGTACATGTCGCCCGAGCAGGCGCGCGGCGAAAAGCTCGACGGACGATCCGATATGTACGCGGCCGCGATCGTGCTGTGGGAGCTGCTCACCGGTCGCCAGCTGTTCCCGCCGGGCAAGGACCAGCCGCAAGATCTGCTGGCGCGCGCGAAGAACCCCGACGTGATGCGCCCGAGCAAGCGCGCGCCGCGTGTTCCCGTCGAGCTCGACGAGATCTGCGTCCGGGCGCTGGCGAGCAAGCGCGAGGATCGCTACGCCGATTGCGACGAGATGCGGATGGCGCTGCAGACCTGGCTCGCGCACAACGCGCCCACCACCGACGGCACCCGGATGTCGACGTTCCTGCAGGATCTGTTCGCCGAGGACATCCAGCGCGAACGCGGCGAGCGCAACGAGCTTCTCACCCGTGTCCGGACCCGTGCGCTCACGTTGCCGCCCACCGATGAGCTTCGCCAGATGGTCGAGCAGTCCGGCTCGGCGATCATCCCGATGGACGATCTCGACGTCGCGGCGACCGATGCGCCGGTGCGGCGACCCGGATCGATCGGACGGCGGTCCACCGATCGCGGCGACGACGGCAACGACCGCCGTCAGAAGGCCGATCGGCGCAGTTTCCGCAGCTCGCCTGCGTCGGGCAACGATAGCTCGGCGGTTGCATCTGCCACCGCGCTCGCGACCGCGCCCCAGACCGACGCCGAGCCCGATCTGATCGGATTGGAGATCGATGGCCGCTATCGCATCGTCGAGCTTATCGGCGAGGGCGGCATGGGCAAGGTCTACCTCGCCGAGCACATCGAGATCGGCAAGCGCGTCGCCCTGAAGGTGTTGCACCAGAGCTATAGCCGGATGCCCGACCTCGTGGAGCGGTTCCGCCGCGAGGCGCGCGCAGCATCGAAGATCGGTCACCCCAACATCGTCGACGTCACCGATTCCGGTACCACCGAGGACGGCAGCGTGTACTTCGTCATGGAGTACCTCGAGGGCGTCGAGCTCGGCAGCGTGATCGAGCGCGAAGGTGCGATCGATGTCGCGCGCGCGCTCAGGATCGCCGGCCAGATCTGCCGCGCACTCGCGGCCGCGCACACGCAGGGCATCGTCCACCGCGATCTCAAGCCCGAGAACATCTTCTTGATCACGCGCGACGGCGCCACCGACGTGGTGAAGGTGCTCGACTTCGGCATCGCGAAGACCACCGAGGCGGAGGCCGCGCGCGAGCGCAGGTTGACCAGCCCCGGGATGGCGATGGGAACGCCCGAATACATGGCGCCCGAGCAAGCCGCCGGGCGGGCTGCGGATGCGCGCTGCGACATCTACGCGCTCGGCGCGATCATGTACGAGATGTGCACCGGGATCCCGCCGTACACCGGCGACAACTTCATGGAGATCCTGACCAAGAAGGCGACGGTCGATCCACCGCACCCGGTGAAGGTGCGCTCGGAGCTGCCGGCGCCCGTCGGTGATCTCGTGATGGCGGCGATGGCCCGCGATCCCAACAACCGGCCGCAGACGATGGAGGCGCTCGAATACGAGCTCACCAAGTGCCTCGCCGGTCGAGGCGTGGCGGTCGCCCAGATCCTCGGCATGAGCAGCGACGCCAACATCGTCGCGTCGCTCAACCCGGGGCTGTCGATGCGCAACCTCGACGACGGTATCGTCAGCTCGCGCTCTGCGACCAGCTCGCCGAGCCTGGTCCCACCGCGAGCGATCACGCATCCGGTCGCGCACGGCCTGTTGACCGGCGACTCGGGTGAGGTCGGCGAGGTCACCACCGGCGGACAAGCCGCGATCAGCCGCGCCGTCGATCCGAGCACCAGTGGGCAGCTGCCGCGCGCGCACACCCCGCTTCCGATCCAGACCATGAGCGGAGACCTGCTGCTCAGCGAGCCCGTGCTCGTCAAGCGCAGCGCGCTCGGTACGTTTGGCTGGTTGGTCCTCGGTGCGCTGCTGTTTGGCGGGGTCGGTGCAGTGGTCTACGTCGCCGTCGGCGAACGGCAGTCTGAGATCGCCGCCGTATCCGCCCCCGCCGTTGCGCCCGATCCCAAGCCGCCCGCGAAGGATCCGGGAAGTCGCGAGCCGCTCACGCCGGTCACCGCTGGCGTCGGGGTGCCGGCGCCTGTGCCGGACAAGCCCGACGACGAGGAGACGCCGTCCTCTGCGACAGATGCAGGTGTCGATGCCGCCAAGGACCCGAAGCAGGCGGCCGATCGTCCGCCCCGAGGCAAGCGCGGAGCCAGGGCACAGGCCAAGCGCGCCGCCGCCGCCGAGCAAAAGGACGCCCAGTTGATCGAGGCGTTGCGCAAGCAGGGCAGCGAGCAAGAGCGCGCGAAGAAGTGGACACCCGCGCTGGAGACCTATCGCAAGCTCGAGAAGCTGAAGGGGCAGGCCGGATATGCGGCGTTTCGCATGGGCTGGATCCAGCTCGAGCGAAGAGAATACGACGCCGCCGCAGGGCTGTTTCAGCGCGCTGCGAACCACGACAAGGCCCTGTACTTCGCGGCCACCAAGGAAGCGGGGACGGCCCAGCTGCGGAACGGCGAGCCCGAGCGCGCGAAGCAGACCTGGCTCAGGATCTACAAGAACGCGGTTGGCGAATCGCAGGTCGAGCTCGAGCGCAAGATCGCGGAGGCGAACAAGGCGCTCAAGCTGCCGCTACGCGACGGCTTGTACAACCCGAGCCCGTAACGGATCCGGCCAGCCCCCGCGGGGCCGTCACACCATCGAGCCCGCGAGCCAATCCGCGAGCACGTCGACCGACGACAACATCTGATTGGCACGCCGGAGTCGGTCCGATAGCGTGCGGACGACCTGGACCAGCAACACCGACGCGGCGACCGGATCGCTGGAGATCAGCCCGCGCAGCGCGTCGTGCGGCAGGCGGAACAGAAACGTCGCCGACATCGCGCTGACCGTGGCCGATCGAGGTGCCGGCTCGACGAGCGACATCTCGCCGAAGAACTCGCCGCCGCTCAGCGTCGCGAACGTCTGCGTATTGCGGTGCACCGCGACCTGGCCGGACAGGATGAGAAACAGCGCATCGCCGAGGCTGCCCTCCTCGACGATCGTCTCGCCGCGGTTGTAGCTCTCGACCTCGCCCGCGCGTGACACGTGGTCGAGCTGCTCTGGGTCCAGATGAACCAACAGGGGATGGCGCTCGAGCAGGGTGGGGTTCGGCACGTCCCGAGTATCGCCGATTCCGCGCGTCGATTCTGTGGCTACGCCCAGGTCCCTGAACGTGCCCAGGCCACGTGTTACCGTCCACCAATGACCGTCAGCGCAGCGCTGCGGATGACGCTTGTGATGACGATCGTGGCTGTTGCGATCGCACCCGCGGCCGCCCAGGGCATCGATCGGCGATACCTCGAACAACCCACCGGTGGCGTCGCGCTGCCACTCACGCCGCTCGCCGGCGAGCATGACGCCCGCGCGGTTTCCGTGAATCCGGGTGGCCTGGCGCTGCTGCGCGGTCCCGAGCTGGCGCTCGCGATGGAGCTCGAAGACTCCGAGATCGCGACCACCGCCGGACAGGGTGTCGGCGGGTTTCTCGCCACCGCGATCGGCGGAGGCTGGATCCCGCGGTTTGCCGTCGGGATCGGGCTCGAGTGGTTGTCACCGTCGCGCACCCAGCTCGCCCCCGACCCCGGTGATCCATTCCGGCTGACGTTGTCATACGCCACCTCGCTCGGCGCGTACGGCGGCCTCGGCGTGTCGTGGCATCACTTTCGCGACGACGGTCCGCTGGATCGCGTCGACACGTTCGATGTGGGCCTTTCGCTGAGGGTCCACAACTACGTCGCGATCGGCGCGGTCGCGCGCGATCTGTCTGGCGCGTCGGTGGCCGGGGTCCGGATCCGTCCGCGCTACGAGCTCGAGCTGATGACGCGGCCGTTCGGGACCGACGCCGTCGAGCTCGCGTTCGGCGGCCGGCTCGCGGATGAAACCGAGGACCTCGATGGCTGGGGTCGGCTGTCGGCGCGCGTGGCGCGCGGGTTCTATGTTCATGCCGGCATCGAGAGCCGGCAGGTCCACGCGATCATCGATTCGGCGATGGGCCAGCGGGAGGACGAGGGACGAGAGCTCCGCGCGATGCTCGGCGTCGAGCTGTCGTTTGGCCGCTCCGGCGTGCTGTCCGCCGTGGCGACCGGCGTGCGCGATGACACCGCGTCGCGCCATGCGCTGGGCGCCGGTCTGGTTGCGCGGTTCCCGCTGATCGCGCCACCATCGGTGCTCGGCTCCGCGGATCACATCGAGCGCGTCGAGCTGACCGGCACGATCGGCCTTCGCGAGCTCACCGCGCTGGTCGTGCGGATGCGATCGATCGCCCGCGATCGTTCGGCCAAGGCGGTCGTGGTCACGTTCGACGGTGCGAAGGCGGGATGGGCGACGCTCCAGGAGCTTCGCGACGAGCTGATCGCGCTCCGGCGCGCCAACAAGAAGGTGTTCGCGTACATGGTTTCCGGGACCGGCCGCGATTACTTCGTGGCGAGCGCCGCCGACAAGATCTATGTCGATCCGGCGGGAGGCGTCCGGCTCGTCGGGATCGCGGGTGCGACGGTCTACCTGCGCGGCCTGTTCGACATGCTGGGGATCGTGCCTCAGTTCGAGAAGATCAAGGAGTACAAGAGCGCGCCCGAGCAGTTTACCGAGGTCGGCCCGAGTCCGACGGCGGCCAGGATGATGGCGGAGCTCTACGATAGCCTGTGGGATCGCTGGATCGCGCAGGTGGCAAGCTCGCGCAAGCTGCCCCCCGAACAGCTCAAGGCACTGATCGACACCGGTCCGTTCAGCGCCGGCGATCTCGCCAAGGACCACAAGCTGGTCGACGCGGTGGCGGCACCCGACAAGGTCGCCGAGCTGGTGGCCAAGGAGCTCGGCGGGATGCTTCCGGTCTCGTCCCCGCGTCCCGAGCGGCCCGATCGCTGGCGTCGCCCCGCGATCGCCGTGATCTACGTCGACGGCGACATCACCGATGGTCCGTCGCGCTCGATTCCGTTCATCGGCCGCAAGACGGCGGGGAGCGAGACCTTGGTCGGTGCGATCGCCGCGGCGCGCAGCGACCCCGGCATCGGCGCGATCGTGCTGCGCATCGATTCTCCTGGCGGCAGTGCCATCGCATCGGAGCTGATCGCGCGCGAGGTGTTTGCCACGCGCGGCGTGAAGCCGATGTTGTGCTCGATGAGCGACGTCGCCGCGTCGGGAGGCTATTTCGTCGCCGCGGGCTGCGATTTGATCTTCGCGGAGCCGATGACGATCACCGGCTCGATCGGCATCTTCTACGGCAAGTTCGATCTCAGCGGGCTGCTGCACCGGCTGGGGATCAACACCGTCACCGAAAAGCGCGGCAAGCGAGCCGACGTCGAGAGCATGCTGCGGCCGTTCACCGATGACGAGCGCGTGGCGCTGATCGAGCAGCTGCGCTACAGCTACAGCCGGTTCGTCGGTGCGGTCGCCGAGGGACGCAAGATGAAGAAGGACGAGGTCGACGCGGTCGGCCGCGGTCACGTGTGGACCGGTGCGCAGGCGCAGCCGATCAAGCTGGTCGATCGGTTCGGTGGGCTCGGCGATGCGATCGAGGAGGCCAAGCGCCGGATGGCGCTGCCGGCGAGCGCGAAGGTCCGGATCGTCGAGCTTCCGCGCGTCGAGACCGGCCTGCTCGGCACGCTTGCGAACCTGTTCGGCGCCCACCAACAAGCGCCACCCATGGCGCTCACCGATCTGCCCGGCGTCCAGGAGCTGCTGCGCGCCGTGCCGGCCTCCGTGCTCGTCTCACCCGGCGGTGCTCAGGCGCGGATGCCGTTCGACGCGGACATCGAGTAGAAGCGCAGTTGGCGTTCACTTCTCGTCGAGGAACGTGCCGTCTTCGCGGAATGTCGCGCGCACGGTCTGAGTATCGCGCGTGATCGCGAACTCGTAGACGGTGCCCTCGGCCGTGGTGAGGCGGCGCGCGTGTGGAGCGTTGCGCGGATACTTCGTGATGAACGACCGCATCACCTCGACCGGGATCTGCGAACCAGCGATCGTGCCGTCGGATCCTTGGGACGGAGGCAGCACCGGCACGATGCGCTCCGGTGGATCGCCTTGCGGCGTGTACGTGCAGAACCCCAGGCCTACGTTGATGAGTCCGATCAGGATCATCCCGCCGGTGACCGGGATCCAGTAGCGTCGATGTTTGCGCGAAAACGGCCGGGCGCGATCCTTCGACACCTCGAACGTCTACCACGCTGCGCCGCGAACGGTGTCAACTTCGTCACGCTGGCGCCCCCGACCTGACGGACTTGACGTCGTCCCCGTTAACGCAGCGACATCATGTCGCTTGGCAGAGGAGCTTCGGCGGTGTGACGGGTTCCCGACGGATCCGGAAACGTCACGCGAGCGGCGTGAAGTGCCTGGCGCGGCAACACGAATAGGTTCGCGAGCTCCGCCGTGAGCCCGCGGTCGCAATATTCGATGAACGCGTCGTCGCCGTGGCCGTAGAGCTTGTCGCCGACGATCGGAAACCCGACCGCCGCGAGATGAGCGCGGATCTGGTGCTGCCGGCCGGTGACCAGGATGCAGCGCACGAGGCTGAACTGTTCGCCACGCTGTTCGACCGTCACCTTGGTGATCGCGGTCGAGCCGCCGGGCCCCGGCAACATGCGCACATGCGGCAACCTCGTCGGATCGCCGGGCTGTGACAGCCGCAGCGGGAGATCGATGATGCGCTCGCCGTCCCAGTCGGCGATGCCGTGGACCACGGCGAGGTACTCCTTGCGAACCACGTCCTTGGTCGCGAACGCATGCTTGATCGCGATCGCGGCCTCACGGTCTCGTGCCACCACCAGGCATCCCGAGGTCTCGCGATCGAGCCGATGACAGATCTGCAGCTCGGGCTGCTCCGGGAACCGTTCGGACAGTACGCGGGTCAGCGTGTTGAAGTAGAACTTCGCCGACGCGTGGACCGGCAGTCCGGCCGGCTTGTCGATCACGTAGAACCGCGGATGCGCGAGCAGCACCGTGAACGTGCGCGGGCAGGGCGGTTCGGCGCGCGCCGGCCGGCGGATCACGTAGTGCTCGCCGGCGGCGACCGTGGTCGACGGCTTGGGGACGTAGCCGTCGCTGCGCGTGAGCTGTTGCGCGATGATCGCCTGGATCTTCGTGCGAGACAGCCGCGTGATCTGGGTCTTGACGAAGTGATCGAGCCGCAGCCCCGCGAGCTCCCCCGGCACGATCAGGTGCCGTTCGATGATCCTGGGTGCTCCGGTCTCGTCGAGGTGAGAGCTCAGGCCCCAGTCGATCGACGGATCCGCGCCGGGCGGCAACGCGAACGAGTCCGCGGCGTCGAGCTCCGGCTCGCCGGGATCGTCGTCGTCGCGCACCGGCGCGTCAGGCGTCGGGGTCGGGCTCGTCGTCGACACCCGCCGCCTCGATGTCGTACTTCTTCATCAGCTTGCGGAAGTACTTGCGATCGATGTCCGCGGCGCGCGCGGCGTGCGAGATGTTGCCGGCATTGCGCCGCAGCAGCTGAAGAATGTAGTCGCGCTCGAACGCGGCGACCCAGCGCTCCTTGGCATCCTTGAACGTGACGCCTTCGCCGAGCAGCTCCTCGGGTGGTATCGGCGGCGGTGCGTTCGGATCGAGCGAGACCACCGGCGCGCCACCGCTTTGATGGGTCGTGGCACGGCGCGCCGCGGGGCGCTGCGGAGGCGCGCTCGCCTGCGGTGGCGGCTTCGCGGTGCGAATGTAGTCGGGCAGATCTTCGAGCTCGATGATCTCGTTCTCGCAGAACGACACCGCGCGCTCGATCACGTTGAGCAGCTCGCGCACGTTGCCCGGCCACGGATAGTTTTGCAGTGCCACGGCGGCATCGCGGCTGACGCTGCGCACGCGTGGTTGACCATCCGGGCCGTGGTTGTAGTGGCCGGTGTCGAGGAAGTGCTGCACGAGCAGTGGAATATCGTCGCTGCGATCGCGAAGCGACGGCAGGTGCAGCCGCACGACGCTGAGCCGGTAGAACAGATCTTGACGGAATCGGCCGGCGCGCACCTCGTCCTCGAGGTTGCGGTTGGTGGCGGCGATGATTCGCACGTCGACCTTGCTCGCCTTGGTCGAGCCCACGCGCCGGACCTCGCGCTGCTCGAGCGCGCGCAACAGCTTGGGTTGCAGATCGAGGGGCAGCTCGCCGAGCTCGTCCAGAAACAGCGTTCCGCCGTCGGCCTGCTCGAACAGGCCCTGGCGCGTCATCATCGCGCCGGTGAAGCTGCCCTTCTCATGGCCGAACAGCTCGCTCTCGATCAGGTTCGGTGGCACGGCGCCGCAGTCGAACACCACCAGGTCCCCGCGCGACCGCGGTGACAGGGAGTGGATCGCCTGCGCCACGACCTCCTTGCCAGTGCCGGTCTCGCCGTCGATCACGACCGTGGTTGAGGTCGGCGCGATCTTCTCGATGATCGCGTAGATCTCGCGCATCCGAGCGTTGCCACCGATCAGTCCGCCGCAGTGATCGCTGCGGGACGGAACGATCGTGACTTCTTCTTCGCGCGCGTTGAACCGGAGCTGGCTCTGACCGACGGCGACCGTCGACCCCGGTTTCAAGAACCCCTCGCGGACCCGGACCTTGTTGATGAAGGTGCCGTTGGTGGAGCGCAGGTCCACCAGCACATAGCCGGTATCTTCCTGGACGATCTTGCAGTGGTACCGCGACACCGTGTCGTCCGCGAGCACGACGTCGTTGTCGTCCATCGAGCCCAGCCGGATCTCCTCCTTGTCGAACGTCCACTCCTGCATCGGATC
Source organism: Kofleriaceae bacterium (assembly GCA_050187075.1). Taxonomy (GTDB): domain Bacteria; phylum Myxococcota_A; class Polyangia; order Haliangiales; family Haliangiaceae; genus JABFXX01. The sequence continues at coordinate 10,904 of JBFWXW010000125.1, forward strand.
GTCGACCGACTGCAGGATGCACCGCCGCAGATGAATCGTCGGACCGCGGTCGAGGTAGGTGACCTTGGTCGGCGGTACGAAGTCAGGAAACTTTTTCATGACCCGAGCTGAGCTGCCATCATAGCCTCAAACCGGCGCCTGGCGGCTGTAGCGCCGCCGGATCGCGAACATGGTCGTCCCGGCCAGGACAACGCCGGCGAGGCCGCCGCCGATCCAGATCGTCGCCCCCGACGATCCCGGGGTAGGTGCGGTGCATTCAGCGCCCGAGGCCAGCGGAGCCTGCGCGCCGATGGTGAATCGCACCTGGACTCCATGCTCGGCGAGCGGTCCACCGGGCCCCTCGAACAGATACCCCGAGTCCTTCACGTCACGACCGGCGATCTGGACCTGTTCGATCGTGACGCCGGGCGTTTCCTCGACGAGCAGCTCGGTCTCGCCGGGTCTGGGGATCGCGAAGCGGTCACGAATGCTCACGTGGTGCGTGCCGCGAGCGCTCAGGCAGCGCACCGCGATCAGGTCGACCGAAAACGCGCCCGCCTTGGTAACCGGTTGTCCCAGGCCAACCGACACCGATGCCCACGTGATGGGCTCACGGGCACCATCGATCGCGAGCTCGACCGCGGGGGCCACATCACGCGCGAGCTTGTCTCCGAAAACCTGTGCTTCGACATCCGAGATCTCGCCGTCGCGATCGGTATCGATCAAGCGGCGCGCCTGGGCGCCCGGGACCTCTCCGAAAAACACGGTATAGGCCAGCCGGACCCGTCCTGCTCCTGGCGTGACTTTCAGATAGTGATTGTTGACTTCGACGGACGGCGCGACGTGCGCGCGTGCCGTGGCGGACACCAGGATGACGACGAGTACGGCCAGCCAGCGCACGCAAGCACCCTACCCGGGACCGGCGCCAAACGTGTACCCCACGGCCCCAAGATCGCGGTGATCGATCGTGATTGACCGGCGCGATCGGGTCGTGGTCAAGTCCGTCGCAAATGTCCCGATGGCTCGCGATCGCAGCCGTGGTGGCAGCCCCGGTGACAGGGTGTGGCGACAGTGATCGCCGAGGGGCACTGTTCGAGCCCAATCCCGAGTGCGAAGGCGATCCGGTCGTTGCGTTTGCGGGCGGCGATCCGCAGCTGATCAACTCGATCGCGATCGGCCTCGAGGAAGACGGTTTCGACCTCGACGGCGACGGCTTGCCCGACAACAAGTTCTCGGCGATCGGTCCCACCACGATGACCGGGATCCGCGACGCGTTTCGTCGCTACGATATCGTCATCCCGATCGAGCTGTTCGATGCCGATGGCGCGATGGCCGACGACTGCGTGAAGCTCGCGCTGTATCGCGGAGTGTATGCGACCGATAACGACGGCGATGGCGCACGACCGTCGCGCC
>JBFWXW010000126.1:0-12172 GCA_050187075.1 Kofleriaceae bacterium
ACGATCAGCGCGAACGGCGACACCGAGATCGGCAACATGATCGCCGAGGCGATGAAGAAGGTCGGCAAGGAAGGCGTGATCACGGTCGAAGAGGCCAAGACGCTGACCAGCGAGCTCGACGTCGTCGAGGGTATGCAGTTCGATCGCGGCTATCTCTCCCCGTACTTCGTGACCGACACCGAGCGCATGGAGTGCGTGCTCAACGACTGCTACCTCCTCATCCACGAGAAGAAGATCTCGAACATGAAGGAGCTGCTCCCGGTGCTCGAGCAGGTTGCCAAGCAGGGCAAGCCGCTCCTGATCATCGCGGAGGATGTCGACGGTGAAGCGCTTGCGACCCTCGTGGTCAACAAGCTGCGCGGCACGCTGCAGATCTGCGCGGTCAAGGCGCCGGGCTTCGGCGATCGCCGCAAGGAGATGCTGAAGGACATCTCGGTGCTCACCGGCGGCCAGGCGGTGACCGAGGATCTCGGCCTCAAGCTCGAGAACCTCTCGATCAACGATCTCGGCAAGGCCAAGCGCGTCACGATCGACAAGGACAACACGACGATCGTCGACGGTACCGGCAAGAAGGCCGAGATCGACGCGCGCGTGAAGCAGATCCGCAACCAGATCGAGGAGACCACGTCGGACTACGATCGCGAGAAGCTCCAGGAGCGCCTCGCGAAGCTGGTCGGCGGCGTCGCCGTGATCAAGGTCGGCGCTGCGACCGAGGTCGAGATGAAGGAGAAGAAGGCTCGCGTCGAGGACGCGCTGCACGCCACCCGCGCAGCCGTCGAAGAGGGCGTGGTCCCGGGCGGCGGTGTCGCCCTGCTCCGCGCGCAGAGCTCGATCGAGAAGATGAAGCTGTCCGAGGAGCAGATGTTCGGCGTCTCGATCATCCGCCGCGCGCTCGAGGAGCCGCTGCGTCAGATCGCTGGCAACGCCGGCGTCGACGGCTCGATCGTCGTCAGCAAGGTCAAGGACGGCAAGGACTCGTTCGGCTTCAACGCCGCGACCCTCGAGTACGGCGACCTGGTGAAGGAAGGCGTGATCGACCCGACCAAGGTCGTTCGCACCGCGCTGCAGAACGCCGCCTCGGTGGCGTCGCTCCTGCTCACGACCGAGGCGATGATCGCCGAGCGTCCGAAGAAGGAAGTGGCGGCTCCGGCCGGTGGCGGCCACGGCGGCGGCATGGGCGGCATGGGTGGCATGGGCGGCATGGACTTCTAGTCCCGGTCGAACAGCTACTCAGCCCAGCAGCGGCGCCTCTCGAGGCGCCGTTTGCGTTTTCGGCGCCATGTGATCGTCAGCAGCACGACTCCAGCGGTGACACTCAGATCCACCGGTTTCCCTGCCGAGCAGCACGGAGACGGCGTGGTCGTGGTTACCAGGAGCTCGCGTGGCGCGGCCAGGATGTGGTTCTCACGGGTCGCGAACGATTCGCCGTGGCTTGCGGTCGTCAGGTACTCGAACGTCAATCCGTGGTCATCCTGCTCCGCCAGCCGCGTGTCATCGATGTCGAACACCGTCCCCGCGCCATCGATGCGATAGAGCACGACCTCGGGATCCGATGCCGCGATCACGTCGGCGGCTTGTCCATCGGTGAGCGCGAAGTCCAGGTAGCTGTCGTTGATGTACTGGACCTGGACCAGGCCTTGTACGTCGGTGGCGTCGAGGCTCGTCGCGACGACCAGGTCCGTGGTGTGGTCATCGATTCGTGCGGCGTTCGCGCCGCAGAAATCGAAATACGGGCCGTAACATACGTCGCAACTCCTGGTCAGCCCGACTCGCACGACCGTCGCCATCACGAACGACGCGTTGTCCCCGCAACCCGGCGCGACGCACGTCAGCGCAGCGGACCCCACGAACCGCACCAGCGCGCCTCTCATGCGATCACGCTGCCACGGCCAGGGCGATCCAGCGCAGGTGGCGGCGATGACAGGTCCTTGGTTGCCGATGTTCGCAGGCCGCAGTGCTCGGCTCGGAGTGCCCCGCGCCCTGGCCGCATTTCATCCGGGCTAGAAAGCCCCTTAGACAGCCCCTAGTCGTCCGCCGTGCACTTCGTGGCTTCGTCGCCGGTCTTTGCGGCCAGCAAGCAGTCCATCTGATCCTCGTTGTTGGCGGACACGCACTGGTTGACGCAGAGCTGCAGCCCTTTATCGATCCGAGCCGCGCGCTCGGTCAGCTTGCGCTTGCGGATCGCCTCACATTCGGGGCTCGCCGGATCCTTGTCAGGAAGCGCCGCGCACTCCTTGGCGATCTCGGCCTCGATCATCTTGGGGAACATCAGCGTTGCCCCTTTGCGACACGCCTTCTCGCACTTCACGGGGTCGCCCTTGCACGCGGTGAACCCCAGCACGAGGACGATCAGGCCGCCGAACCGTAGCATCAGTGATCCGCGCACGATCGCGTGGTAGCACGGCCGGGACAGTTCGAGCGATGAGTTACGCTGCGACGATGCGCCGCGCGGCCTGCTGGCTCGCCCTGTTGGTCCTGTGGACCGCCGATGCGCGTGCCGAGCCATGGGACATCAGCGCCGAGGCCGGCGTCGAGATCGATTCGAACGTCGAGCGATCGCTCAGCAACACCAACGATTCTCGCACCACGGCCGCGGTCAGCCGGGTCGGCGGCAAGCTCAACAAGCGGGACCAGGTGGCCGGCGGCACGTTGACGTTGGGGCTGTCGGCGCTGACGCGGCTGGTCCACGATGACGATCTGTCCGGCGAAAACGTCGCCTTGCTCGGGGGCAATGTTCGGTGGATGCGCACCGTCACAGACCGTCCGGTGTCGGTGGGGATCGCCGTGTCCGCCGTCGATGCAGTCCCGATCTCGGAGTCGGTCGGAGATCGCACGTTTCGCTACCTCGCGGCCGATGCATTGCTGGTCGTACGCGGCGGCGAGGGTCGTGCGCTGTCGCTTGCGGCCGGCGGGCGGGCGTTCGATTACAAGCCCGACAGCGCTCCCGACGACGACGACACGGATAACGACTACGACTGGTCTGGCCCTGCGGTGAGCGCACGCCTGGACGTGCTGCTGTGGCAGTCAGCCAGCCGCACCCGCAGCCTTGCGCTGGCCACGGCTGCGGGCGTCGAGCTGCGCGCGTATCCAACGCTGGCGCTCGCGGGTGTTGCTCCCACGGACATGACGCCGATTCCCTCCAATCTGGCGCACCGCGATCGCGCGCATCGCGCTTCGATCGAGCTGACATGGACCGGCAGCTTCGTGTTCGCCGTGGGCTACCAGCTCCAGGTCGTCGATTCGAACAGCGTGTTCTGGTCAGCGATGCGCAATCGCGCGACCGTCCTGGCCACGATCCCCCTGCCCCACGACCTGTACGCCACACCGTCGCTATCGGTCCAGGTCGATCACTATCCCGACGGCCGTCAGACCACGCTCGATCCAAACGGCAGCCAGCAGATCACGCTCGACGACGAAAACGCCAGCTCGGCGCAGCTTCGCATCGGTCGGGTGATGTCGCCGACGCTGTCGCTCGAAGCGCGCGCGGCGATCTGGCGGGACCTCGGTGATGCCGACCGGACGTTTCGCCGATCGCTCGTCTACCTCGGCATGATCTACGCACGCTGAGGAAGCCTAGCGGCCGCCCGCGCGCCGCTTGAGCTCTTCGATCTCGCGTAGCTTCCGACGGATCAGCTCTCGCTTCGCGGCCACGGCGTCTCGCATCTTCTTCGCTGCCACCGCACGCTGCGCGGGATCGCCGCTGCGCCGCGCGCGCGTAAGTGCGTCGATCGTGGACGCATCGACGACGTCCGCGAGCACGATGGCGGCCTCGGCCTCGAACCGCGACCCGCCGCCACCACCGCCGTCGACCGTACCATCGGGTGGAACGCTATCGTCGCCCCCGCCCGCGCCGTTGCCGGGACTTTGGGAGCCATTTCCCGCGCTGTCCTCTGACGCGTTGGTCTTGTCGCCCCGATCCGCGCGGCCCCCGCGCCCGCCACGCACCGGCTGATCGTCCTCGCGCTTCATGATCGCGTCAGCGCGCTCGTGCTGCTTGCGCAGCTTGGCGACATCGTCGAGCTCCTTGGCATGCTTGTCCAGACCGATGACCTGACGCGTGAGCTCCTCATCGGACTCGCGCAGCAGCGCGGCGATCTGATCGAGCTCCTCGGGATCGGCGAGCGGATCGATCTGGGTGTCCGGCAGCACGATCCGGTGGGTCCGCGGACGAACGCGGGGAACGAGCTGCGCCTTGAGCTCGTCGAGCTGCTTGGCTCGTCCCGCCACCGCGGTGGGTCGCTCGGCATCGATCGCCACGAGCAACGCGCGGCGCGCCGCGGCGAGCTCGGTGTTCAGCTTCTCGAGCTCTCGCGTCACGACCGACAATCGGTCCGCGGTCTCCTTCGCGGTGGCCAGCTTGGCCCGCAGCTCGCGGTCACGCCGCCACGATGCGCGCTGCTGCTTGAGCCGATCGATCGCCGTGAGCTGCTCCTCGTACGCGCGCGCGAGTTGACCGCGATTCGCACTCACGACACCCAAGCGGCGCTCCACCCCCCGCGCAGCGTCCTGCGCGCGCGCCGTCGCCGCCGGCGAACCCGTCGCCGCCGGCTGGCCCCACAGGTGGGTGCTCGCCACCATGAGTGCGACCGTGAGCCAGAACCTCAACACGCGCATCAGTGATAGCAGCCCTCATGCCACGCCCAAGTGGCCATTCCCAATCGCGGCGTTCCGTCGGGGTTTCGTCGAAAATGCGCCCTCGTCATCGTCAGGTCTCAGATTCCTGAGGGCGCTCTCCTGCGAGCCTCAGCACCAGGTACCGAAGTGCCGCGGTCGCCATGGCCGCGATGACCGCCAACGGCTCGCCATCCGGCCGCTCCCACACCAGGTAATCCCGCCCGGTCGCATCCACCGCGGCATGGTGACGAAGTCTGCGCAATCGCCGTCCTCCGGGTAGCTCCAGCGCCTCGCCCTCCGGCTTGATTGTCTCGTCGAGTGGCTTGCCATAGCGCGACATGACCCGCTCGACCGCTTCCACGCTGAGCTCGCCCACCGTGCCATCATCATCGCTGATCCGGACCCGCTGATCGACGATCGATGCATGGGTGCGCGCGTGGGTCCCATCCGCAAGAATGCGTTCGTCGAGCAGCAGCACGGCTTGCACGATAACGGATCAGCAGGGAAAGTGCTGAAAATGCGAATGCTCTGTGATCCTCGGCGTCGAGGCGCCGCACCGCGTGGACCGTCCCCCCGCCGCCGTCTCGCATGGTGCGTGGTCGCGATGATCGCCGCGTGTGGCGGCCCGCAGATCAACGAGCCGACCGCCGATCTCGCGAAGTATTTGCCCGCCACGCTCGAAGCGGCGCGGCCGCGCGAGGGCGACCCTCGAACGCTCAAGGTGCGGGTGTGGGCCGACGCGGCGATCCGCGCGACGACGTCGTGGAAAGACGAGATCACGGATCAGATCGACTACGCCAACCAGGTCTTGACGCCGATGGCGGGCGTTCGGCTATCGATCGAATCGATCAAGGACTGGACCCGGATCGGCGAACTGCACGATGCGTTGCGAACCCTCGCCGACACCGACAAGGGGACCGACGTGGCGGTCGTGATCGGCTACATCGCCGCCACGGACACCGCCACCACGGCGATCGCGGAGCTCGGCGACGCCCATCCGCTCGGTCATCACGTGATCGTTCGAGGCTGGGCAGACTCCCAGGAGAGCGAGCAGATCGCCCGTTCGCTGCCCGATCTCAAGGAGACAGAGCGCAATGAGGTGATCGCCGCACACCGCCGGCACAAGCAGACCGTCGTGCTGCTCCACGTGCTCGCCGCGAGCTTCGGCGCGATCGCCGAGACCGATGCGACGATGATCCAGCACCCGGCGTACTCGCCCAAGCAAGCGACGTTTTCGGATCGCAATCGCGAGCTCATCACGACGGCGATCGATGATCGTCTCGCCGAGAACCCGGATCGCGAAACCGCGAACCAGCTGCTCGGCATGATCGAGAGCACCGAATGGGGTGGCTGGGTCCCGGCCGATCGCGATCAGGTGATTCGCGCACTGCGTGCCACCGTGGACGCGGCCAGAGCCGGCGAGACCGCCGCGGACATCCCGGCCGCTGCGTTCGATCAGATCACGCGGATCAAGCAGCTCGCAAAGCAAGGCAACGTCGCGGACGCGCTGAGCGAGCTCGACAACGTGCTCACGGCGTATCCGGGCAACGCCGGGATGCATCAGCTGAAGTGCCAGCTGCTGCTGGGCAAACCGGGCGTCAAAGATCCGTCCACTCGCACCGCGTGCAAGCGGGCCAGCGAGCTCGCGCCCGGAGATCCTGCGCCGCACATCGCGGTCGGTGAGGCGCTCGCCAGGGCCGGCGATCTCACCGGCGCGCGCGCCGAGCTGGTACAAGCGGAGTCCAAGATCGGAAACCTCCCCACCGGCGCAGCCGACGCGTGGCGCAAGGTGATCGGCGTGTACCTCGCGATGGGCGCGCTCACCTGGACCGAGAGCGCGCTGGCCAAGGGCAAGCTCGAAGGTGATCCCGCAGCAGCTGCCGTCGCGCAGACCCGCGCACGGTATGGCATTCCCCGCGGCACGAAGCTCGTCGCGCCGGAGCACGAGGCTGCCGTCATCGCGGCGACCAAGGCGGCGCTCGAGCAGGTCTATGCAAACAAGTACGCCGATGCCGAGCGAACCATCAGGGCCGCCGAGCGCAAGTGGCCCCGCGCGCCGGGGCTCGCAGCCGCGCGTTGCGATCTCGCGCTGCGGATGGGCAACGCCGGTGGAGCGCGAGCGTCGTGTCAGAAGGCGCTGGCAGCAGATCCCAACGAGTCATGGGCGCTGTACCTCAGCGGCGTGATCGCGCTGCGTGACGCGAGTGGAACGAAGTCGGGTATCGAGCTGCTCAAGAAGGCGATCGCCGTCGATCCCGAGCTCGGTCAGGCGTGGCGAACCCTCGGCAAGGCGTACCAGCGCGCCAATGATCAGGCCGCGCTGGACAAGCTCGGAGCGGAGTACCAGGCGAAGTTCGGACAAGCCTTGCCGCTGTGACCGCGGTCGATCGCGGCGCACAGACGTTTGCTGCGCCCGCGCCTGCCGCTCGCACGCGGATGCGAATCAGGTTTGTCCGACAGCATCGACGAGCCTCCTGCAGAACGGACGACGAGGCCGCGCATGGCGGGCGCAACCCAATACGCTGATCGCGGTCGCAGGTTAGACTGGCGCCATGAGTTTCTTGCGGCGCATGTTCTCGTCCGACTACCGCACCGCGGTAGCCGCCGAGGCCGCCGGGAACGTCGACCTCGCGGCCGAGCGCTACGTGCTCGCGGGTGAATACGAGGGGGCCGTGCGCATGCACCTGGCGCGTGCTGCCCGCGCCGGGACCCGGCTCGCCGAGATCGCGGCGCTTCGCGATGCGATGCGGTGGGCGGGCGATCACCCGGAGCTCCGGCGACGTGCCGCGGCCGCGCTCGGCAAGGCGCTGTGGGAGGCGGCGAAGGCCGAAGGCATCGCCACCGAGCGCGACCGCACGAGGGTGCGTGAGGCCGCGGACCTCCTGGTGATCGGCGACGATCATGCGCTCGCGGGAGAAGCGCTCGAGGCGATCAACGATCACCTCGCCGCGGCCACCGCGTATTCCGCCGGCGGGCTGGTCGAGCGCATGGAGCAGGCGCTGACCAAGGACGACGCGGTGAATGACCGTGTCCGCGAGGAGACCGATGCGTTCGCCGCGTACGAAACCGCGATGCGCGTGGGGATGCGCGATGACGCGCGCAATCACCTCGTCCGCGCCGTCGGCGTTGCATCGGTGGCGGGAGAGTACCGCCGGTTGCTCGATCGACTCGATACGGCGCTGCTGACGGCCGGGAAGGTCGAGCTGCGCCGGCGCGGCAAGCCACTGATCGTCGTCTGCGCGGTTCCCAAGATCGTGCTCGGTCGCGATCCGCTGTGTGATCTGACGTTGCGAGCCGGCGGGGTGTCGCGCCAGCACGCGGAGATCGAGCACACCACCGACGACTTCGTCCTGCGCGATCTGGATTCGCGCAACGGCACGCTGCTGTCCGATCTGCCGCTCGCCGGCCGTGTGCCGCTCGCCGGCAGCGGAACGTTCTCGCTGGGGGACGAGTGCCCGATCGAATTCGAGCGTGGTGAACAGACCCTCCTGTTGCGCTGCAAGGGCGGACTCGATCGGGGCGTCGCACTGCTCGCTGGCCCCGACACTGCGCGGCTCGAGCTCGGCCCACTCGGGCTCGGCCTCGACGTGGTGTTCAAGAATGGCCGCCCGTTGCTCGGCCGAGGCAGCTGCAACAGCGTCAAGTTCAACGACGAACCGCTCGCCGATCTGCGCGTGCAGCTGATCCGCGGTGATCGGATCGTGGCCGACGGCGACGAGATCGACGTGGGATAGTCGGGAATCGTCATGTCCTGGTGGCAACGGCTATTTGGCAAGAAACCGGAACCGCCCGCGATCGAGGTGCTGCCGGCTCCCGAGCCGAGACACCTCGGCAGCGAGGACGAGGTGTTCCTCGCGCAGCTGGTGAGCGACCTCGCCGAAGGGAAGCGGCGCGGCGAGATCGCGAGCGCGGACGTAACCAAGCGACTCGACGGGCTGTGGAGCTCGGGGCACGAGCGGCTGGCGATCGAATGGATGGAGAAGTTACTGAGTGTTCCGGAGGTGCCGGCCGACACGACCGCACCGCTGCGCGCGCTGCTGGTCGAGCGCTACGAGCAGCGCGGCGAGCTGGAGCTCGCAACTTCGCACCTCGAAGGACTCACGGCGGAACCAACGCACGCGCTGCGTGCGCATTACTTGCTCGCCGAGCACGCCCGCAAGCGCGGCGATCACGAGCGCGCGCTGCGCCACTACGAAGCCGTGCTCGGCCGCGACGTCGATTATCCGAACGTGCGGGTCAGGGTCGAACGGTTGCGCGTGCTCACCGGTCACGCCGCACCGATCGCGGGTGAAACGATCGCCGCAGGTGACATCGCGGGCGTCCAGGCGGGTGCACGTTACCGGTTGATTCGCGAGCTCGGCCGTGGCGCCACCGGGGTGGTGTACCTCGCGCGCGATGCCGAGCTCGAGCGCGACGTCGCGGTGAAGCTCCTGCATCCGCATCTCGCCGGAACCGAGCGCGCCGATGCGCTCGCGCGGTTCTTCCATGAAGCGCGGGTGATGGCGTCGCTCCGGCATCCCAACGTGGTCGCGGTGCTCGACATGGACGAGGCTTCGCGCCGGATCGTGATGGAGCTCGCGGCCGGCGGCACGTTGCGCGACGTGTTGCGCGAGCGCGGGCCCCGGCCGCTGCGCCGGGTGATCGAACGCCATGGCCAGCTGCTCTCGGCGCTCGCCGCTGCCCACCGCCGCGGCATCGTCCATTGCGATGTGAAACCCGGCAACCTGATGTTCCGCCGCGACGTCGACCTGCCTGGCGTCGAGGTGATGCTGGGTGATTTCGGCGTCGCGCACTTGCCCAATGCACAGGGCGAGGTCGATGCCGTGGCCAAACGCGCCGAAGCGATCGGCACGGTCGCGTACATGGCTCCCGAGCAACGCCGCGGCGAGCTGTCGCCCGCGGCCGATGTATATGCCGCCGCCGTGGTCATGTTCGAGAACCTGACCGCGCGAACACCGTGGAGTCGCGATCGCGTGATGGGCGGCACGCGCCACGCCGAGGACTTCTTGCTTCCGGACTTCGTGTTCAAGTCGGCTCCGGCGGTGGCTGATGAAGTTCAGCAGCACTTGCTGCGGATCGGCGATCCCGATCCGGCGAAGCGCCCGACGACCGCACAGGCTCTCGTCGAGTCGCAGCGGCTACGCGAGCGGATCACGGCCGCCCTCGCGTGAGAAGCACAGAAGACGCCAATACCGCTCGAGCTCGAGGGGCTCGACCTCGAGGTCGACCGCTCGACGGCGACATGGCCCCCGACGCGAACGCGAACCCCCGCGCGAACGCGAACCTCAGCGCAACCGCGAAGCTGGCCGTCAGTCGTCCTTGACCGGCGTGGCCTTGAGGGCCGCCTTGCCTTCTTTGACGTAGACGGTGAACCGAACCTCGCGGCAGCCGGTCTTGGCCATCAGGTCATCGCGATTCTTCGCGAGCTTGTCGGCGAACTTCTCGAACGTCAGGCCGGAGGTCGACTCGTTGCAGGTCTTCTTGAGCGACACGAACTGCTCGAAGATCTGCCGCACGTACGCGTCGCCACCGGTCGGATCGAGCACGGTATCGCTGCCCAGGATGTCGTCGTCGAGGCCAAGCCCGGGGATCACGCCCGTGGTCGCCGGCGGCGGCGTTGCTGCAGGGATCGGTGGCGCGGGCGGCGCGACCGCACCTGTCGGTCTCGGCGGCGGCGTTCCGGGACGAGGTGGCGGCGCTGGCCGCGGTGGTGCCGGTGGTGCCGGCGGCGCGGATGGAGCGAGCGCCGGAGGCGGCGCTGGCGGCGGGGGCTCGAACTTGAAGTCCGAAGGCGGTGGCGGAGCAGCGGGACCTGGTCCACCTGGACGCATCGGCGGCAACGAGGTCGCGAGCAAGTCGATCGTGCCGAGGCTGCCTTCGGGCGCCGGACCGAGCAACTGGTCGAGATCCTTCTTCGCGCTCTTCGCCTCGCGGCCGAGCTTGTCGATGTGAATGTTCACGCTACGTGCGATCGATCCGAACTTGCCCGAGTGACCATCTTCGCTCAGTCGTTCGGTGTCGCCCTTGGCGAGCTTCACGGCATCGGCCGCGAGCCGGCGCAGGGGCCGATCCGCTTCGAACATCGTCAGCACGATGCCTCCGGCGAGCGTCAACACGAACGCACCACCCACGAGGATCCAGGGAAAGTTCCCGAACGACAGATCGCCCTGGCGAACTGCGCTGAGGGTGCCGGAGAACCCGAGCACGCGCGGCCTGGGGATCGAGACCGAGTAGTACGCCTGCTTCGCGCCTGCCTCCCCCGGTAGCCGTGCGACCACGGTGGTGTACTCCTGGCCGCCGCCGGCGAGCTGCAGCGGATGCTCGGCCTTGCAGTCCTCGGTGAGATCGGGCCCGAGCTTGCCGAGCGTGGCGAGCATCGGGGTGTGATCGAGCGACGCCGCCATGCTGCTCGCGACGTCGTCCTTGCCGACATGAAACCCGACGTCGACGCTGAGCTTGGATACGACCTTCTCGGCGAACTCGTTCGAGACCCGGTGGCCGAGCACGATGGCGCCGACGTAGGCGACCGGCGGGTCGCGCTTGATCACCGGCGCCGCCGCGACGAAGTACATGGTTCCGTTCTGCAGCCACAGGTCATCGCGCAAGTAGCCAGCGAGGGCGTCATCGATCAACGGCCGCCCCGCCACGACATCCTTGGCATCGGCCTGATCGATCCGGACCCGCGCGACCACGCGGCCGCGGCGGTCGATCAGCATCGCGAAGTCGGGCGGCCGCTTGCCCTGGATCTCGCTCATCAGCTTGTCGCCGACCTTGCGTGCCTCGTTCGTACGCGCAGTGTCGATGTCGGCGGCGCCCGACGCTGCCTCGAGCGCGCTGACGATCTCCGGCGCGCGGGCGAACTGACCCGCGAGCTCGACGCGACTGCGCGCGTCTCCGGCCAGCAAGATGTTGATCACGCCGCACGCCACGACCAGCCGCTGCTGTTCGTCGTTGGCGACCTGGCGCTCGGCGGGCCGCGGCATCACCAGCGCGATCGTCAGCGCGACGGCGGCTACCAGCGCGACGATGAAGAACCAGATCTTTGACCAGAACACCGTGTGCTCACTTCTTGGGGGCCGAGCCCCAGTCCGGTACCTTGACGGTGACGTCGGCGCGACCTCTCGCACCGACCGTGACTTCTGCGCGAACGTCGAGCCATCGCGACAGCCCACCTGCCACCGGCTCGGCGGCCGGCGGTGGCGCTGGTGGCGCCGCCGATCCCGCGCCAGATCCGGCGCCCGATCCCGCCGCTGCCGGTGGTGGAGCATCCGAGGTGCTGCCAGGGCGCGTCGTCGCCGCCGCGAGCTCGGCAGGTGCGTTGAAGAAATAGACCGCGACCTTGTACGTGCCCTCGGGAACGTTCGGGATCTCGAACCTGCCGGCGTCGTCAACGGTCGCAACGTAGGGTGTCGCCACGATCACGGCCTTGCCGCGCAGGTGCGACGCATTTGGATCGGTGATCGTGAACACCGCCGGAGCCTCGCTGCGAGACGACCGCGTGGCATTGGGATTGAGTGTGCCGGGAGGAAGCAGCTTCGGGTCTTCCTCGGCGATCAGC
>JBFWXW010000127.1:0-12045 GCA_050187075.1 Kofleriaceae bacterium
TCTGGTCGGACAGCGTCTTGCGTTCTCGAACGACGGTGTCGGTCGAGAACTGCTGCGCCGCGGCGAGCAGCGCATCCCTCCCGATACGCCCGACCCGCGTTGCTTCTGCGGTACGCGCGCGCGCGTCGTCGAGCAGCCGGCGCGCAGCCGCGACGACACCGCGCAACGTGCGCGCACAGCCGTCGCGTTTGAGCTGCCGAGCCTGCTGAAAGAACCTCCGCTCGAGCTCGCCCTCGAGGTCGGCCCAGTTGCCGTCGTCGTTGCCCGCGGACTGCTTGTGAGCCAGTGCGCGACGCGCCGAGAACGGCACGATCGCCTCGACCAGCTCACCGAGCTCGGTGCTCAGAAAGCTCACCACCTCAGCGGTCTCGTCGGCGCTCAGCTGGTCGGCCTTGTTGAGCACTGCGAGCACGCGCTTGCCTTCATCCCGGATCGTGCGAAGCGCGGTCTTCTCGCTCGCTTTGCCGCCCTGGCCGGCGGTGAACACCCATACGATCGCATCGGCGCGGGCGATGAATCCTCGCGCGGTGGCCTCGTGCTCGGCCTGGATCGAGTTGAGCCCCGGCGTATCGACGATGTTGATCTTCTCGAGCTGTGGTAACGGCACCAGGATCTCGACCCGGTCGATGCCGCGAGCCGCATCCGGTGTGAGCGCGCGGAGATGGCCCATCAGCGACTCCCAGCCGAGCTCGAGCGTCGCGCCGTCACGCGTCACGATCCGGCCGCCGCGCTCGCGGCCGTAGCGAACGACGTTGATCGTGGCGGTGGTCGGGGTGATTCCGGTCGGCGCGACATCGGCGCCGATGAACGCGTTCACGAAGGAGGACTTGCCGCTCGAGAACTCGCCCATCACGGTGACCAGCAGCGGCTGATCCAGGTTTGCCGACGCGCGCGAGACGTCGCCCACCAGATATCCGAGCTCGCGATGGTTGGCGCACAGCCGCTCGAGGTACTCCGCAACGTCTGCGATCTCCGAGCCGGGCAGTCCGAACGCTCGGGTGCGCGCTTCGCTGAGCACCTCGCGGGCGTGCGCGTGATGCGGTGCCACGCGCAACGCAGCGAGCGCGGAGCGCGCCGCCTGTGCCGGATCGGACACGAGCGCAAGGCGGGCGAGCGCGACGTGTGCGTCGACGTCATCGCGCGAAGCTGCCAGCTCCAGCAGCGTTCGAGCGGCATCGGGATTTTCTGCGACCATGGCGCTGCCCCGCGCCACCAGCGCCCGAACATCATCGGGATCCTTGGCGAGCAGATCGTTGCCCCATTGCAGCTGGCGGGTCGTATCCCCCGCGGCGATCGACGCATCGACGGCGCACCGCAGCGTGTCGTGCCCCGCGCCGAGTGCGAGCGCGCGGTCGTAGCTGTGGATCGCGGCCTCCAGGTTGCCGATCGCATGGTGCGCGCGAGCGATCTTGGCGTGGACGTCGCCGCGTCGAGGGTCGGCGCTCAACGCCTCGAGGAATAACGTGTGTGCAGCGGCGGCATCGCCGCGGGCAAGCGCGGCATCGCCCTGCGCGAGCACGATGTCGATCCGGATCTGCGCACCGAGCGGTGTCCCATCGCGCTCGGCGGCGACGCGTGCCTGCTCGAGCCGGTCACCGGCCAGCGCCGGCGCGCCCTCGATGATCGACATCCGGGCCAGTGCGTACAGCGCGAGCGCCGGTGGCTGCTCTGCCGCCGCCACGCGCTCGAGGTGCCGCATCGCTTCGTCGTACGGGCCGCCGTCGGCGATCAACGCCTCACCGAGCGCGGCACGCGCATCTGCATCCTCTCCGTCCTCCGCGACCGCCTTGCGAAGCTCGCGCACGCCCTTGTCCAGATCGCCGCGACGACGCCACGCGATCCCGAGCCCCCGATAGGCATCGGCGAGGATCTGACGATCACCGCCGGCCTCGGTCACCGCGCGTCCCAGCGAGCCGATCGCCGGCTCGTACCTGGCTAGCGCGAGCAGCGCCAGCCCGTGGCCGAGCAGCGCGGCGGGATCATCCGAGCGCAATGCGATCGCACGCTCGAACGCCGCCCGAGCCGGTTCGGGGTCCTTGGTCATCAGCCTGGCCTCGCCGAGCACGATCAACGCCTGACCGTGGTCGGGTTTGACGCGTAGCAACGCCTCGATGACCTCGATCGCTGCCGCGACGTCGCCCGCGGCGAGCAGGTCCTGCGCCTGGTTCAACTGCGGCCGGTAGTCGTCGAGGACGAGCTCTCCCGCAAGGTCACCTAACCGGCGTTGCAGGCGCGTCCATAACGACACCCGCGGAGACTACCTCTGCGGTCCAGCCGAGGCTACCGCTCGCCGCTGAACGTGGCAGGCACATGGCGTAGGCCCTGACCCGCGTTGATCTCGGCGGTCCACACGCCGTCCACCAACCGATCGGCATTCCGATCTCCGGTGGTGTCGGTCATCGTCGCCTCGCCCGAGGCGAGGTGGAGCGCGTCGAAGCGGATCGCGCTCACCTTTTCGTACGCACGGTCGACGACCTCATCCAGGCCACGCTCGCACAGCTCGGTGAGCTCGGTCTTGTGTCCAACACACACGCCGAGCACGCACTTGTTCGCGATGGTCGCCGCGATCGCCGGGCAACTGATCGCCGAACCGAGCAGGTCACGAACACCGGCTCCGTAGCCGGCGACGAGGGTGCCGTTGACGGCCTCCCAGGCGTACCGCCCATATTCGATCGAGAATTGGTGGTCGCCGAGCGTGATGGTCCCACCGGTGGTGGCCGCGGTGGTGGTCGCGGTGATGATCTCCCCCGGAAACGCGTCGAGGTCGAGCCGTGCATCGACGCCCGCGGGCGCGAAGTCGAGCGCCGAAAGGCGGTGCGTGGCAGTGCCCGACGCGATGGTCAGCGTGCTGTCGAGCGCGACGGTGGTGAGCGTGCTCTCCGCGAGCGCCGCGACGTTTGCTGCAAACGTGGTGACCGGCACGCCGGCGATCCGAACCTTCGCGATCTCGCCGTTGATCCAGCCCTCGAGCCGTGTCTCGAGCGCGCTCGGGAGCGCCGCCTTGATCGTTCCCACGGCCGGAACGCCAGCATCCTCGGCGAGCTGGATCAGGGTGTGGGCCGGATCGATGGAGAAGTCGCGCATCGTCACGACGACGTCTGCGGCTTGTTGCGGCAGCACCGCTTCGACCGTCAGGTCGATGGTCGAGCGCAGCTGGTAGTCGCCCTGAGCCGTCGGCTCGTCACCGGAGTCCGAGTCCATCGCCGGCTCGTCATCGGAGTCCGAGTCCATCGCCGGCTCGTCATCCGTCGCGTGCCCAGGACCGAGCGTCCGGTCCGAGGGCGCCGACACACATCCAACCAGAACAAGTGAAATCGCAAACCGCATGACCCGACCCAGGAGCAACCGGCTTGCCATCGGTTCGACCAATGCCAGATCAAGGAGCTACGCCGATCTGCTGGTGAACAACGGCCACCGCGCCGTTGAACCCACTGGCACCTACTGGTCGGGAGTGCGGGCGTCGCGTCGTCGGGTTTCGAGTACCGCATCAGTTATGCGACGGCTCGTCCTCCATCGACCATAGGCCCTCTCGAAGCTGCCCGAGCGCGCGACGCGTTGCGGCCACTTGCGCGATCTGCGTCGTCGTTGCCTGGCGAAGCTCGCCGAGCTCTCCGGTGCGATCCCTCCGCTCCGACATCGTGCGATCGAGGATCTCGCTGATGCCCTTGTACAGCGTGTTGCCGGCATTCGAAACGAACTCCGACAGCCGCCTGGCGAAGTCGTCGATGCACTTGTCGAAATGCGGCTTCATCGCTTCGGCAGCCTTGAACACGGCCGCGGGCACGCGCTCCTTGGCTTGCACGCGGATATCACCGGCGATCTTCGACTTGAGCACGATCGCAAGGATCGGCGCGGCAAGCGTCAACAGTCCACCGGCGAGCGCGTTGACGAACAGCATCACCGTGGTCCCCAGCGCGCCGACCGCATAGATCCCGACGTCGTACTTGAAGCTGTCGACGGTGATGTCGACCTGGGTGTCCTCGGGGCCGAGCCGTTCGGCCAGCGTCGCTGCTGCCGCTGCGACGTTCTCGTTGGTGATCGCGATGACCTCTTCGGCCAGATGCTCGAGCATCGCCGCGAGCTTGGTGCCCTCGACCTCGGCCCACTCCTTGAACTTGTCCTCGATGAACGCCGGCAGGTATGCCTTGACGTCGTTCGCGTCGACCGCATCGATCTGGGCCGGCAATGCCTGGACGAACGCCTTGGCGAACGCCTCGAGATCGAGCCCGATCTGCGCCTTGATCGACTCTGCGTCGGCATCGATCCGGACGTGCAGCTCGTCGAGCTTACGCTTCGAGGTGTCGAGCTGCTCTCTCACCGCAGCGATCCGTTGCTCGAGCTCGCCGATGTCCAGGTCGTACGCCCGCATGCGGACGCCGAGGTTGTTCTCGAGATACGCGGCGGTGCGGGCGGCATCGGCCGCGGCGTTGTCGAGGATCACCTGCGCACGATCTCGCGCGAGGAACCGCTCGAGATGCGCCATCAGCGCGGGCATCCCGCTGGCTGGATCCTTCGATTTTGCCCAGTCGCGAGCCGACAGCGGAAACACCACCGGATCCGGCGTGATCTGCGCCAGACCCTTTCGCACGTAGTCGGCCACCGCCGCGCGCTCATCCGGCGACAGCATGTCCATCTTGCCGAGCACGAAGATCAACCGATCGCGGGCGCTCTCGAGCACGCGGCTGCGCAAGAACTCGCGCTCGCTGTCCTTGAGCGCCTGGCCTGCATCGAGCAAGAACACCACCGCGTCGGCGCGCGGAACGTACCCGTAGGTGACCTCGGCACGCTGCTCGTTGAGATCGTTGACTCCCGGGGTGTCGACGAGGACGACGTTGTTCTGGAGCAAGTCACTCGGAAATCCGACCTCGACGTACGAGACCTCGCTCGCTCGGCCGCCGGCAACGGTCACCCACTCCTTGATCTGCCCCGAGTCGAGGTGCTTGCTCTCGCCCGACAGCAACACCACGCGCGCGGACGGTTGCTTGGCGTACACCACGTGATTGATCGATGCGGTCGTCGGCGTGATCCCGGTTGGCAAGATGTCGCTACCGAGCAGCGCGTTCACGAACGTCGATTTGCCGTGATTGAACTCGCCGAGCACGACGAGGTGGAACCGCTCGGCCTCGAGCTTGGGGATCCTGGTGGTGCGGATGTCGCGTGCCAGCGTCAACATCCCGACGCGCTCGGCGACGTCGGCGAGCTGCTGAAACCGCGTGACGATCTCGCGTTTGGCCGACTTGTGATGTTCGAGCAGAATCATGACAGCTCCGATCGCGTGGCGATTCGAGTGAGAGGCTTGCGGGCGTCTCGGCTTCCGATCGAGTCCCGGCGGAGGTTTTCGAGGCCGTGCATCTGGTCGGGACTATGCACCACGCTGCGGGCTGCGCCCGGCGCGGCGCGGGAATCTCGAGGGGGACGGCTGGCTCTCGACGGGGACGTACGGGAAGTACGACCCGGCGCGCCGGTTTCAGGCGTGCGCGCCGATCTGCCTCGCACCGGTCGGGTTCGCTCGAGAACGACGTGCATCATCGGCCTAGAACACCGAGATCAGCCCGGACACCTGCTTGTCCACATCGGCGGCGGTCGCCTTGCCGGTCGGATCTTGGTCGGTGGCGGTGGCGTACAGCGCCGAATCCGCAAACAGCCGGAGCGCCTGGATGCGCTTGGGAACGTACGGGTGCGACCGGAACACCTCGGCATAGCGACCGAGGCCGCGGGTCTGCTCGGGGGGGCTCTTCAGGTATTCGTCGACGCTGAACGCCGCCGACTGATCCAGGCCGAGCTCGAGCTTCACCATCGCGGTGAGCGTCTTGTCCAGATCTCGCACCGCGAGCAGCGCGGCGCGATCGCAGGTCACCTCGGCGCGGCGCGACCAGGCCTGGAGCGTCAAGATCGCCGGCTGCACCATCCAGCGCACGAAGAATGCCGCCGAATGGGTCAGGTAGTGCAGCGCCGTCGCATAGAGAATGTGGCCATTTTGAAGGTGCCCGAGCTCGTGCGCGATCGCGGCGACCAGCTCGACGTCGTCGAGGGCCTCGGCGAGCTTGAGGTTCACGATCAGGTGCGGCGCGTCATCTGTACCGAGCACCTTCACCTTGATCGATTCCGTGGGCGCCGCGAACACGACGGGAACGCGGACCCGGAGCGCGGCCCCCGCACGCTTGGCAGCCTCGTAGACGCGTGGGTACTGGATATCGCTGACCTTGACCGCCTCGGCGAGGAGCTCGCTGCGCGCCGCGTCGCGCCACAACCGCGTCGTGGCCTCGATCGCCATCGTCACCGGCCGCGCCAGCGCCAGGTTGCGACGAAACCGCCGTTCGCCACTGAACGCATACGCCGCACCGTCACGGAGCTGTTGCTCCATCGAACCGCGCCGCACAGCTAGCCACCGCGCGAAGTCGAAATCAACACCCACGGACATGCCGCGGAGTATAGCGATTCATGCGCTGGGCGCTCGTGATTGTGGCGGCCGGTTCGTGGCCCCCAGCCGCGCGACGCGCGCACGGGCGACCGCGAGGAATCCGAGTCCAACGACCAGCGCGAGCCAAAGCGTCGCGATCCTGGTGAGTAGCGTGGCGTTGATCGCCGTGGCCCGGTCGACGTGCTCGGCCATCTGAACCAGCGCGATCGTCATCGCGCCCTCGGTGACGCCCAGCCCACCGGGCAAGAACGAGAGCGCGCCCGCGATCGTCGTGCCCGCATAGATCACCATCGCAAGACCAAGGTCGACGTGCGCCTCGGGGAACGCATTGACGACCAGCGCGAACCCGACGCACTCGCAGATCCATGCCGCAATCGCGATGGCCGTCGCCGGCACCAGCAGCGTCGGCCGGCACAGCCCGGCAAGCCCTTGGTAGACGTCGTGGAGCGACACCCGGAACCGGCGCGTCAGCTGGGGATACGTGGTGAGATCGATGATCGCGCGTGCGGGTCGCGGCCAGGCCAAAACGATCAGTCCGAACGCGACGAGCGCCGCGGCGATCGCGACCAGCGTCGGCTGGATGCCATAGGCGGCCACGCCGGCGACTGCGATGACCACGAGCGCGATCAGGTCCGTGACACGCTCCGCGACCACGATCGGCGCGGTCCTGGTGACGGCGACGCCGTGGAGCTCGCGTAGCAAGTAACTCTTCATCAGCTCGCCGACCTTGCCGGGAGTGATCGACAGCGATAGGCCGGATCCGAACACCAGCGTGCTCGAGCCTGTCGGAACATCGACCGACTGGTGGCGCAGGTAGAGCTGCCAGCGCAGGAACCGGATCGCGTAGTTCGCGAGCGCGAGGCCACACGCGCCGACGAATGCCCACCAGCGGAATCCGCTGAGCCGCTCGCCGAGCTTGCCGGTGTCCTCGACCATCGCGATCGCAGCAATGCCGATCACGACTACGATCGCGACCCAGATCCAACGGCGCACGAGGCTTGGTATCACGCCTGCAAGCGAGAGACATCCCGGATCCCCAAGGATGCTCGGTGGATGTCTGGTGTCGGGTCGCGCTCACGATGCTCGCCTTGACGTTGGGAAGCGGCGCGGCGTAGCGTGCCGGCATGGCTAAGGCTGCGGCGGCGAACATTCTGGTGGTGGACGACAATCCCGAGATCGTCGTCATGCTCACCACGGCGTTGTCGGCACGCGGTTACAAGGTCTCCACCGCCAGCGACGGCAATGGTGCCATCGCGATGGCGAAGAGTGAGCTGCCGGACCTGATTCTCCTCGACGTGATGATGCCGGGAAAGTCGGGCTGGGAAGTTGCACGCGCGCTCAAGCAGGATCCGAAGACCCAGGCGATCAAGATCGTCATGGTCACGGCGATCGGCGAGCAGGTGAACGAGATCACGTCGCCGCTGTACGGCGCCGACGCGCACATCGATAAACCGCTCAAGCTCGAGAAGCTCGAGCGCGTGATCCAGTCGCTGTTGAGCTGAAGTAGCTAGCCCGCGCCGAGCAGCTTGGTTGCTTTTTGATGCCAGCTGCTCTTCGAGTCCACGATCTTCAGTACGAGTCGAAGCTTCTCGCGGGCGCTGTCCTCGTCGGAGCGCATCTCCTTTTCGGCCGCGCGGTAGAGGTCGCCGGCGACCTCCTGCAGCTTCTTCATCACGGACTGTGCGGTGGGTGACTGCGGGTTCACCTGGGCGGCGCTGTACGCTCGCTCGTAATCCTTGCTCGCGATGAAGGTCGCGGCGGCGCGTGGTCCGATCTGGTCGAGCTTCTCATCGATCGCGTCGGTGAGCTCGCCGCCCACTCCGGCGTCGAGCTTGCGCGCTGCCGACAGCTTCAAGAACGCGTCCTTCACCGGCGTCGCCGGCCCCATGCCGACGTTGTAGGCCTTGCCGAGCTCGGTGTATTTCGACGCGAGGGACCTCAGCTTGCGGGCAGCGGCGTCGTCGTCGGCATCGTCGGCCGCGTCGGTCAGCGTTGCTGCTGCGGCGTTGAAGTTCTTCGCGCGATACTGCGCCTCGGCCTTGCTCGTGATCGCGTCGAGATCGAATGCGACGCGCCTGGGCGCGGGCTTGTCGTCGTCCTCGTCCTCGTCCTCCTCGTCCTCGTCGTCGGGATCGCGCGCGGGACGGCGCGATTCGGCGCGCTGCCGTCGAGCGGCAAGCTTCTCTTGCTCCGCGCGCTTGCGATCACGCTCGGCACGCTCGGCACGCTCGGCACGTTCGGCACGTTCGGCCGCTGCGGCACGTTCGGCCGCTGCGGCACGTTCGGCCGCCGCGGCACGTTCGAGCTTCGCGCGCTCGGCTCGCGTCGCATCGGTGTCCGTCGTCGTCGTCGTCGGCAACGTCGTCGGCGGTAACGTCGTCGGCGACGGCGATGGCGATGGCGGAGTCAGCGTCGCCGTCGTGGTTGCGGGCACCGTCGCCGGTCCGCTCGCGACGGTCGCGCCCTTCTTGGGTGGCTCGTCACGCCCCGGCGCGGGCGCCGCCGAACGCGTCGCTGTGGGAACGGGCGGGCGGGGCTTCGCGGCAGGCTTGTCGTCGGAGCTGGAGCCCTTGATCACCGCCACCGTCGCGATCGCGGCGAACAGGGTCAGTCCGGCTCCGGCGAGGATCACCTTCGTTCGCTGGGTGAGGGTTGGCGGGACGTACTGCGGTGGCGTGCCTGGAAGGGCAACCGGGTAGTAGGGCGTCGGTGGTACGTGTGCCGTCGAGGGATCCGGGCGGACCTGCGCGCTCGGCATGACCAGCATCGACGGCGCGAACGATGGCATCTGGGTAGGCGCGAGCTGCGACGGCAAGGTCGCCGCAGGAGGATATCCGTAGGACATCGCGGGCCCCAACCGGGTCGCGGGCGGTGGCAGCGTCGCCGCCGGTGGGGGTAGCACGCGCGCGTCTCCGAGCATGACCGGCGACAACGGAGGATGGTGCGCGACCATCTGTGGCATCGGCGGCATCGGCATCGTCGACGCAGGCGCCGGCGCAGTCGGCACCGCCACATGGATCGGAGCGGCAGGAACCGGCCGCCCGGAAGGCTCGGGACCGATCGGTGGCACGTTCGATTGCGTGCGTGCGCGGGCCGTCGACGGTGGAGGTGGTGGCCGGGTCACCGAACGCATCCGCGGCTCGGGTAGCGGAGGGAGTGGGCTCTGGGGTACCGCCTGGATCTCCGTCGGTCGCCGCTTGCCCGCAACCGTCGCCAGGTCCGCGTCGCGGTCGTGCTCGATCCGTGGCGTGCCCACGGGAGCCGGCCGCACCAACTCGGGTGCTTCGAATCGGAACAGCGTGTTGCCGATCTCGATCGCATCGCCGTTGGCGAGCTGGACGAGGCGATCCTCGACGAGCCCGTTGATCAACGTGCCATTGCCCGAACCGCGATCGCGGATCCTCCATGCGCCATCTTCGAACCGCAGGTCGAAGTGCTTGCGCGAGACCGATATGTCGGTGAGCACGATGTCGTTATCGATTGCTCGACCGATCGTGTAGGTCTTGCCCGGTTGAAGGTCGAACGACTTACCTGCATCGCTGCCGTCGGTGACGACCAGGCACGCGGCCTTGCGGGGCGGCTCCGCCGCGTTGAGCACGGCGAGCGCGCGCTGATCCTCGATCGTTGGCTCCTCGGAGGTTCCGATCGTGTTCGCGGCTCGTCGCGGCAGCGTGACCCGCGCCTCCGGCGAGTGTTGGCGCGGCCGAGGCATGGTCACGCGGGCCTCGGGATCTCCCGTCACCACGTCCGAGCTTGCGGCGGGGTCGGCCGGGATCGCGTCCTCCGAGCGACGCGAGAGCTCCGCGCGAAACGCGCGAATGCGCTCCGCGACCTCCCCCTGTTCCGTGGTGGTGCTGGGCTCCTCCCACGCGTCGTTGGTGGTGCTCTCCTCACCCTCGTCGGCGTAGGTGACCTGGGCTTTCGGCACCACGTGCGGTGAAACACGAGGTGCTCCTGAATTCGGAGCCCGGCCCATTGCAGGAATTGTACGAGCCGCAAACTAACCGATCAATGACACGTTGCGCGGGGTATCCTACCTTTCCACTCATGGTCATCTCCCTGCAACGCGCCGGATCGTCGGAGTCGATCGAGCTTCGGCCCAGCAAGATCATCGGCATCGGCGTCAATTTCCGGGCTCACGCGGTCGAGATGGGGAAGGGCCTCCCGGCCCAACCTCTGATGTTTCTCAAGCCGTGCTCGGCCGTGATCGGCCACGGTGGCGAGATCGAACGTCCCATGGCCTACGAGCGCGTCGACTACGAAGGCGAGCTCGGAGTGGTGATCGGTACCCGGACGCGACGGATCCCGCACGAGCGTGCACTCGACGCCGTGATGGGGTTCGTCTGCGTCAACGACGTGACGGTCAGAGATCTGCAGAAGTCCGATGGCCAGTGGTCGCGTGCGAAGGGCTTCGACACGTTCTGTCCGATCGGGCCACGAATCGTCGCCGGGCTCGATCCTGCTCGTCTGGCGATCCAGACCCGCGTGAACGGAGAGCTGCGTCAGAGCTCGTCGACCTCGGATCTGATCTTCGACGTTCCGACGCTGATCGCGTTCGTCAGCGAGCACATGACGCTGGAGGAGGGTGACATCATCTCGACGGGAACACCATCCGGCGTGGGGAACCTGGCGCCTGGAGACGTGGTGGCCGTGGAGATCGAGGGGATCGGCGTCCTCGAGAATCGGGTGATCGCGCGCCCGTGATCGACACGACGGACCCCATCGTGATCGGGTTCGGCGGCAACGTCGGCGAGCAGGTGGCGATCATCGAGCGGTTTCGCCGCGCTCGCGAAGCACTCGGCGCGCTCGGCAGCGTTCGCGCAGCGCCGCTCTACAAAGGGCCTCCGGTGGGTCCGCCACAGCCGGCATTCTTGAACACGGCGGTCGCGGTCCGGATCTCGGACATTCAGCCCGCCGAGCTGATCGCGAACGTGCTGGAGATCGAGCGGCTGCTCGGACGCGATCGGTCCCGCGAGGTGAGATGGGGGCCACGCCCGCTCGATCTCGACGTCCTGGTGTGGGGGCTGCGCGTCGTCCGGACGTCGGACCTCGAGGTCCCTCACCCGCGGCTCCTCGAGCGGCGGTTTGCGCTCGAGCCGGTCGCGGCGCTGCTGGGCACCGATGCGATCGTTCCCGGCGCAGGAACGCTCGAGGGTTTGCTCGCGCGGGTCGCTACCCAGCCGTTCGAGCTGATCGCCGAGACCTGGTGATCGAGCGCTGTCGCCGGCGGCGATTCGGGCCGCGCCCTAGGCCGCCGGGCGGCTCATCAGCTCGGCCAGGTTCGAGCGATGGGTGTAGACCACGAGTGCGACGCAGCCCAGGCCGAACGTGGCCCACGGCAGATCCTCCAGCCTGATGAGGGTCATCGCCATCGACGCGACCGCGATCAGCGACGCGAGCGCCGGGATTCGCGTGATCGCCAGGATGCCCGCGAAGACCACCGCACCCAGCGCGGCGACGATCGGCGACAGGATCACGAACACGCCGAACGTCGTCGCCACGCCTTTCCCGACCTTGAATCCGAGGAACGGCGAGAAGCAGTGGCCCAGGATCGCGGCCCCGGCGGTGCCCACGATCACCCAGGCGTCATGACTGTGGCGAAGCGCGAGGGCCGTGGGCAGCGC
>JBFWXW010000128.1:0-11841 GCA_050187075.1 Kofleriaceae bacterium
GTCCTGGTCTGCGCATTGGCCGTGGTCTCGTGACCCGCGAGCAACAGAGTCATCACCTCGTCGCGGATCTGGCGATCCGAGAGCCCGGGACGGCCATCTTCGTCGGCGGCGAGCAGCAGCATCGACAACACGTCGCCCCGATCGGTGCCACGCGCGCGGCCCTCGGCGATCAACCGATACACGACCTCGTCGAGCATGTTCACGGCGCGTCGCATCTTTAGGTTGCGGGGCAGGGGCCAGTGAAAGCCGAGCGGGATCGGGGTCGTGAAGTTCGACAGCACCGATCGCATCGCGAGCTCGAGCGCCTGGCCGATCGTGCCGGCCACCAGCCGGACGTCGCTGCCGAACATCGTCTTACCGACGATCGCGAGCGTGAGCTGCATCATCTCGGTGGCGATGTCGACGCGTTGCCTATCGCGCCAGCGCTGCACCTGGGCACCGGCCTCGGCGACCATCGCCTCGCCGTACGCCGCGAGTCGCTTCGGCGCAAACGCCGGCGCGAGCAGCTTGCGATGGCGCTTGTGTAGGTCGCCCTCGGCCGTGAGCAACCCGGCGCCGAGAACCGGCACCATGAACTGGAGGCCGGCGGACTTCCGGAACGCATCGGCATGATCGACCAGGACTTCGTGGGCGAGCGTGGCGTCGCTCACGGTGTAGATCGGAAACGTCCCAAGCTGGAACCGCGCGATCGGCCCGAGCCGAGAGGCTTGGTCGTGAACGCCCAGTTGATCGCGGCGAAACGCCAGGAAATTGCCGAGGACTGGCAGCCCCGGCAGGGCGGGCACCGATCGCGATCGCGTGGCAGGTGCCCTGAACGGATTGGGGCGCGAATCCATGCTTGAGAAAATGCGAGTATTCGCTCACATTCGCAACTCGCATTATGTGAACCACCCGGGAGCGCCCGCGATGTATCGCCAAGTCAAGACCACGCCTCGCAAACGGCCGCGCCAGGCGCGCAGCCAGGCCACGGTGGACTCGATTCTCGCGGCGACCACTCGGGTTTTGATCCGCCACGGCTTCGATGGTCTGACCACGAACGCAGTCGCCGAGCTGGCAGGCGTGTCGATCGGTTCGCTGTATCAGTACTTTCCGAACAAGGAGGCGCTGGTCGCCGCGCTGATCGAGCACACGGTGGAGCGCTGGAACGCGATCACCTTGACCGAGCTCGGGCGCGTGGCGGCGTTGCCGATCGCCGAAGCGGTTCGCGCCATGATCGAGCTGACGATCCAGTTCTATTCGGAGCAGCCCGCGCTGCATCGAGTGCTACTCGAACAGGTGCCGCGGGTCGGCCGGCTCGCGCGAATCGTCGAGCTGCACGAGCACACCCAGCAGGTCACCGCGACGCTCCTCGCTTCGCGCAAGCGCGAGCTCGCGATCGGCGATCCCGAGATGGCCGCGTTCGTGCTGCTGTCCGCGATCGATGCCATCGTGCAGCGCGCGACGCTGATCAAGCCCGAGCGGTTGCGCGATCCCGCGCTGCTCGACGAGACCACCGCGATGGTCACGCGCTATCTGGGTGTTTGAGCGCGTCTCACATGTCGCGCACGAGCTCGGCGGCTTCGTCGCGGTGGTCTTCGATCACCGGCAGCATGTCGATCATCATCTGATCGAGGCTGGTCTCGATGCCGAGATCGACCATCGAGCTCACGAGCACGCGCGCGCCCTCGTGCATCTGGACCTGGGTCAACAGATAGCTGCGGGCGGCGCGATCGCTCGACGAGCGCTCGAGTCCGGCGGTTGCCGCCTCGGCCTCCGAGCGCAGGGTCGCCGAGACGGCGTTGTCCTGGGGAGCGATCATCAGCGCGACGAGCATCGCGTCGAGGTTCGCATTCGCGGCGGTGTGCTCGTCGATCATGCGCACCGCGTAGTCCTCGGCGTCGTCGTTGTCGGTGAGATCGAAGACGACCTGCGCCTGCATGATCTCGCCGTCATTGATCGTGTGCATGATCGAGCCGACGCGTGCCGTCGCTGTGAACGGGTCGACCGCTCCGATCTCGGTCGTCGCCTGGGCCGCGACCATGTTGCCAAACGTGGCTCCGGCGTTCAGGGCCGCCTGGATATCGGCTTCGTCCGCATCGTCGTCGTCATCGCCACAACCGATGACCGCCGCCGACATCGCGATGGACAGTACGAGAAGGATTCGATTCGATCGTAGATGGGTCCGCATGGGGTCGAGCCGCTGCATCGGCCATGCCCGCGGTGATGGCCGCCGTGCGACCGAGTGCGCGTGGTCTCGCTGCGCGCGCAGTGGGCGGACCGAGACCGAACAGCCGGACAACGCTGGCAGTCGTAGGCAGATCGCGGCTCGGTCCCGATTGATCCCGGGCAAAGGCTCGTCGAACATGCGCCCCTATGCACCGTGCGATCTACCTGTTCGCCGCGATCCTGCTCGCTGGTTGTCAGAAACAAGGCGTTGGAACGAGCACCGTGCAGGCGGTCGCAGGCTGTCCGGATGCCACCGGTGTGTACATGGCGTCCTACGCGCACGCTGCAGAAGGTGAGACGAGCGCTCGGAGCGGTTGGGTGCTTCCGCTGCACAACGTGACCGTCGACTCGATCGAAGGGCGCGCGAGCTACACGCGGCTCGATGCGGCCGCCGCGACGGCCGCGGGCGTTCCAGCGCCGCCGCCGTCGGTGTGGCTCGTGATGCCGGATGGATCGAAGTGCAAGGCAGCGATCGGCGACTACTACGTCGCGGCTATCGATGCGGGTGCGCCCAACCTCGCGTATGGCGTCGAGCTGTCGGGTTGTCCGGCGCCCGGCGAGAACGCGCCCGACGTCGCGATCGCGCTCGCGGCTGCCGACGAGCCCGCTGGATGTCGCGCGATCGCGCCGCGACCCGTCGCCACGCGGCTCGGAGAGGTGTCCGATGACAAGGGCTGGCAGCGGCCGACCAAGCAGACGCCGATCCCCGCATCGTTCGAGCCGGTCATTCCGGCGAAGGACTGCAAGCCGCCGGCGTGCGAGATGCTGTGGTCGATCGCGCAGGTTGACGTCGACAACCGCCCGGTGGCGTGGGCTGGTGCGGTCAACTGGCTGCACATTCCGCCCAACGCCGCGCCGGAGTCGCAGTGCGAGTGGCAGGTGGATACGTTCGCCGGGTTCTTCATCGCCGGGCCCGACGGCAAACCCGTGAAGGTCACCGAAGGGCAGAACATGCCGCTCGTGCTCACCGCGGTGCTTGCCGATCAAGGGGGGGCGAAGGTGCTCGTCGCCGAGGGCATCGGCGAGTACACCAGCTACGACCTGCGCGATGGCGGGGCGAAGGTCGGCCGCCATCTGGTCTGGTTGCACGAACATCCCGAGTCGTACGGCGACATCGATCGGATCGGCCCTGATTGCGGGATGTAGCGGCGGTTTCGACGACGGTGTCGATGTTTGATCGGATCATCGCTCGCGTGCGCGCGAAGTTCGGCGAGCCGCTCGACAAGCGCTTGCGCCGGCGGTTGTTTGCCGCGGCGCGTGCAGACCTGGCCGAGCTCCGAGAGGGGCTTCACTGCCGCGTCGAAGGGACCGTCGCGCTGATCGACGATCAGACGATCGAGGCGCCGGTGTCGCGCGTGCGTTGTGTCGCGTACGCGTTCGAGCTGTTCGAGGCCTCGGTCGAGATGGAGAGCGAGCTGATCGCATCCGATCGGCGCGGCGTGCCGTTCATGCTCGTCGAAGCTGACCATCGTGCGCTCGTCGAGCCGACGCACGCGATGATCGTGCATCGCGCCGATCACGATCGGACGACGTCGCGCTTCGAGCTCGATGCCCAGCAGCGCGCGCTGATCGCGCGGTACTTGCCCACGCGCATGGAGTTTCGATCGACGCACACGTTCCGGTTCCGCGAGCACGTCGTGGTCGCCGGCGATCGCGTGGCCGTGGCCGGGACGGGCAGCCGCGAGGCCGATCCGCACGCGCTCGCCGATCGCGGATACCGCGACCATGCGCAGAATCGGCTTCGGTTCATCGGCGATGCCGGCCTGCCGCTGTTGATCGGACGGATGGTTTGACTCCAGCCCGACATCCTTGGCGAGCCCAAGGTCGCGGCCTGCCGCGCGCAGTTCGAGAAGAACGGCTGGCAGCATGACGAGATGGCCGAGTCCGCCGTCGCGTCGCAAGTCGGCAAGCCCGTGGTCTGCTACCGCAGCCCCGGGGCCGAGGGCCCGTCCGAGTAGCTGTTCGCCAGATTTCGGCTGAACCCGGCGCTGCGCCTTGACACTGTCTGCGGCGACCGCTAGAAACGCCTTTAACCACGCGGGAGTAACTCAGTGGTAGAGTGCAACCTTGCCAAGGTTGACGTCGAGGGTTCGAATCCCTTCTCCCGCTCCACTGTTCGCAGTTTGTTTCCGACGCGAAGAGCCCGCGCTGAGCTAATCGGGGCCGGTGGGGTGGTCGCGGCGGGCTCTTCTCCAAATGGGCTCTTCTCCAAATGCGGGGGCAGGGCCGCATGTTTGTTTGAAGTGAACAACTGAACGGGAGAGGTCTACCCGCAGAGGGCTCTCACCCGGTTCTCGCTAATGGCCGGGCCGTACCAGACCACCGAGCAAGACCGAGAGCTCGATCCCCACATAGTGGCCGAGCTCGCCATTCAGGTTGACGCGCTGGTACGCGAACAACAGGCCGGCGCCCGACGTATCCGGTGCGTCCCAGATGGTTCGGTGTTCGTCGCGTCGCTGGCCACTCAAGTTCTTCACGAGGTGCGCGCCGAGCGCGATGCCAACCGCCTTGCCACAGATCTCGCTCGTGCATGGTGTGCTCGATGCACCGATCGCCTGCGTATACGAGATGCGGCCGACGCCATGCAGCCATGGCAGGACCGGGATCGAGACGAGGCCCAACCCACCGACGCCCACCTTGTTGTTGCCGGCCGGGATGCGATCGACCGCGAGCCCGGCCATGAAGCCGCCCTTGTCGTCTCGTAGGTAGCCGGTGCCCACGCCGTACGTACCGGCGAACCGTGTCTGGGCACCGCGGTCGAGCTCGCCGCTGATCGGCGTCGCCGCTCCCGTCGCACCGTGCATGTAGAGGCACGCGGGCTGGACGACCAGCAGCGCGATGCCGACCGCAATGCGCTTGAAGACCATGATCGGCTGCGCAATCTCGCACACGAACGCCGGGTAGGACGTGGAAAACGGCGGCAGCGCGGCGGCGCGCGAACAGGGCCGGCGATCGGTCACCAACCGCGCGATCGATGTCCGGCGATCATCTTCGACCTCGAAGCCGAAGCGCTCGCCGAGCGGACGCTGAAGCTGAAGGTATAGTTCCGGGCAGTTACATCGCATCAGGTCTTTCGCGCGCGTTAGTCGATCGCCACCCGCGTGGTTCGTCGCCCCGGGAAAGGACACCCATCATGCGCTCGATCATCCAGCTCGCTCACGTCTCCCTCGATGGCTATCTCGCCGGCCCCGGCGGCGAGATGGACTTCATCACCTTCGACCAGGAGATCGCCGATTACGTCTACCCGCTCATGCGCTCCGTCGACACCGGGATCTACGGCCGCACCACGTACGAGATGATGGAAGGCTACTGGCCGTCGGTGCTCGACAACGCGAATGCGACCCACGGCGAGAAGACGCACGCGCGGTGGTACGCGGACGTGAAGAAGATCGTCGCGTCCCGCACGCTGCCGGCAAGGACAGGACAGGTGACGATCGCCGGCGACGACATCGTCTCGGTGATCGCCGCCGCGAAGCAGCAGCCAGGCGGTGACATGATGATCTTCGCGAGCCCGACGCTGTCGCATACGCTCTCGGCCGCGGGGCTGATCGACGAGTGGCGGCTGACCTGGCAGCCGGTGATCGTCGGCGGTGGGCTGCCGCTGTTCGGCGGAAAGGAAGCGCGTGCGCAGCTCGAGCTGCGCTCGTCGAACACGTTTCGATCCGGCGTCATCGCAACCCACCACGTCATGAGGCGCTGACATGATGCCGTCATGAGGATCATGATGACGCTCCAGGGCGACGCGCCGATCGAGGAGATCGACGCGTACCTCGCCGCCCAAGCTGCGACGGTGCTCGGCTCCGAACGGCTCGACCCCACCGAGGTTGCAACGATCTGTGCGAGCGGCGACGAGCCGCCGATCGTCGAGCGTGCGGGCTCACGGCTGCGCGCGCTGTGGATCATCGACGTCGCGTCGCGCGCGGCCGCCGTCGATCTCGCGCGTGGTGCGCCCGGCGGAGACGCGACCCTCGAGATCCGCGAGTCGTTCACGCCGCAGGATTTCGGCGCGCCTGCCGATGCACCGCCACCACCTCCACCGCCGCAGGTCAAGCCTGGCAACTCCCGCTACATCGCGTTGATCCGGCAGAACGCGGTCGCCGAATCGTCGATGCACCCCAAGCAAGAGTCGATGGCGATGATGGACGCGTACATGGGGCCGCTCGTCGCGGAAGGCACGATCCTCGGCGGCGAGGGTCTGAAGCCGAGCGCGAACGGCACGCGCGTCCGCCGCATGGCGAAGCAGCGGCTCGTCGTCGACGGTCCGTTCGCCGAGTCGAGGAGCTGGTCGGCGGATACCTGATGGTGCAGGCGCGCTCGCTCGATGACGCGGTCGACGTGATCCGGCCGTGGCTGCGGATTCACCGGATCGGATTGGGGTGTCATTCTCGGCGATCGAGGTGTGGCGCCTGATCGGGCGTGCCGCACGGAGCGGCAACGAACAGATCGCGTGAGCTGTGAGGTGAGATCGAGCCCGCGCAGGCGAGCTCGGGGGGGACGTTAGGGCACGCGCCGGCGCGGTACCCGAGCGCGGGATCAGACGCCGCCGGCAAGGCTCGCGACTGCGCTCGCCGTTAGCTCGTGGGCTGATGTTCGAGCGACGCGACGTTGCGCACGGCTCCCGGCTGCGTCGAGATCGCCTTGGGAAGCTCGAACCAGAACAGGCATCCGTGATCAGGCGGCGAGCTCAGTCCGAGCGAGCCGCCATGTGCGCGCACGAGTCGATCCACAGTGGCCAGGCCGAGCCCGATCCCTTCTGCTCGCCGGCCGAGCTGCACGTATGGCTGGAAGATCCGTTGCTGGTGCTCGAGAGGGATTCCCGGGCCGGTATCCTCGACTTCGAAGCGCCACCGATCGTGCCCATCCACGACGCGTACATCGATGCGCCGTTCTGGTGCCTCGCCCATGTACTTGATCGCGTTGCGCACGAGGTTCGAGACCATGCTGGTCAAGATGCCGCTGCTACAGGCGACCGACCCGGCTGGGATGCTCGAAACCATAAGCTCGATCCTTCGCTCTTTCGCTTGGCCGCTCAGCCCGTCGACCACATCCGCGATCACGGGTGCGATCTCCGTCGACACGCCGGGCTCGGGCTGTCCGCCTGCACGCGAAAACGCAAGCAGTCCGTCGACGAGGACATGAACCCGCGTAACCGCCGCGGCCCCGCGATCGGCCATTCGGCATGCAGCTGGATCGTCCTCGCACGTGCGCCGCAACAGCTCCAAGGCGAACATCGTGGTCGAGAGTGGACTCAAGACGTCGTGCGCGACGCGCCCGGCAAACTCGCCCAGCGCTTCGTTTTGAGCGGCGAGCTCGGTCTCGTGCCGGTCGCGCGCTTCCCGCTCGGCTGCCTGGGCTCGCGTGGTGCGCCTGAGCTGGCGGAGCGCGAGCAGCGCCGCCCCGATGGCGAGCGCGACACTCACTGCATCGAGCAGCACGACGATACTCCTCGTCTCGCCGCGCACCTGCTGGATCTCACGGCCCAGCCGCTGGCCTTGCGCGGCATCGAACGAGACGACGCGCAGGATCGCTTCATCGACGATGCCGAACGCGTGATGAATGTGGTCTACGCCCGCTGGAGCCGGCTGCGATAGAACGTCCTTGAGTTGCGCGTCCAACCCAGCAATGCCTTCCTGGACGTGTGCGTAGAGCTCGGGCTCGTCGGCAAAGAACGGAAGGGCGACGTACGACGAGAGCGCGGCGCCAATATCCTGCCGTGTCGCCGCGATGCGATCTCGAAGCTCCGGTCGCTGATCGGATGGGATCGTGGCGTAACGCTCGAGCGCGAGCTCGAGTTGCCTCAGATTGCCTCGTGCCGTGGTGAGCATCTGCACGCTGGGCATCGCGTTGCCGATGATGAGGTTTGCCCGGCCGGCGATCGTGCTCTCCATGTATTCGCCGACGGCGGTCGCGGCGAGGAAACAGAGCACCACACATGCGAGCACTCCGACTAGCCATCGCGCCGCGGAGACCGATGCAACCGTCGCCCTCGCCATGACGGGTGCATTACCCGATGTGTTGCGCACAGGCAACGTGCGCGACCGGGGCTTCGTGTCGCAACGCTCCGTGGATCCGGAGTCTCGCGTGGCCTCTCTTACGGTGGTGGCGGTGCGCGATCCGTGGTGCAACTTGCGGGCGCAGAATTCTCCTCGGCGGTTCGAGCCGACGGCAGTGCGATCCAGCGCGTAGGGGCCTCGGCACGGCTGGCGCTACGGATTCGGCTCACAGTAACGCTGCACCACGTTCAACAGGTCCTGTAGATCAACCGGCTTCTTGAGAAACCCGGCGACGTCGAGGTCCCGCGCGGTTCGCTCGCCCGACGGATGCGCCGTGAGCACGACCACAGGGATGCCCGCGAGGGCAGGGTCATCCTGTTGCGAGAGGCGAAACCTCTTGCCGTCCATGATCGGCATCATCATATCGAGCAGGATCAAGCACGGGTGCGCTCCCTGCGACGCGCGGAGCCGCTCGAGAGCGACGGCGCCGTTCTCCGCGCCGGTCGATGCGAACTCGTTATCGTCGAGTACCTGGATGATCGACTCGCGAATGCCCGCATCGTCCTCGACGACGAGTACGCCGCGGCAGGGTCGTTCGGTCATGACGACGTCCTTCCCTTCGGGAGCCGAACGACAAAGCTCGCGCCGTTGCCCACCTCGCTGTTCACCGTGATGGTTCCTCCATGCGCCTCGACGATACCGCGCGTGATGTAGAGACCAAGCCCGAGGCCGGCGAAGTGCTCGACCGGAGCTGCGCGCTCGAACGGCGCGAAGATGCGCTGCAAGTCACCGCCCGCGATGCCGATGCCGCGATCGGTGATGTTGAGGATCACGACGTCGGAGTCGGCCGTTAGCTCGACGTCGATCGGCTTGCCCTTGCCGTATTTCAACGCGTTCGAAAGTAGGTTCAGCACCACCTGCTCGACTCGACGCCGGTCCCATAGCCCATGGGAATCTCCGCTGCTCGACACACACAACTCGCTGTGGGCTTCTGCGGCGGCCTCGCTGAGGTCTCGAACGACGTTGCGAATGACCGCGGCGAGATCAACGTCATCACGCTCGAGGACGAGCCGCACCGCCGCGATCCGCGATACATCGAGCAGGCGCTCGACAAGCTCCTCCAGCCGCGCGGTCTGCCGGAGCGACTCTGCAAATCGATGTGCGATCTTGGCGTTCGGTTCTGCCAGGCCCGTCTTGTTCACGATCTGCTCGAGGCCCTGGATCTTCAGCTTCAGCGCGGTCAGTGGCGTGCGCAGCTCGTGCGCCGCCACCGAGAGAAACACGTCGCGCTCGCGGACCGCTTCTTCGGCGCGCCGAGCGCGTTGCTCTTCCTCGGTCGCGCGGCGCTCTTCCGAAACGTCACGGAACACGAGGACCGCTCCGAGGATCGTGCCCGCGGCATCGCGGATCGGTGAGCCGCTGTCCGCGATCGGTCGTTCTCGACCGTCCTTCGAGATCAGCGCCGTGTGATTCGCCAGCCCCACGATCATTCCTTGTTCGAGGACCCGCTTGACCGGATTGGGGGCAGGCGCACGAGTGAGCTCATTGATGATCTCGAACACCGTGTCCACCGGCATCCCGACGGCTTCGTGCTGGTGCCAGCCGGTGAGCGCCTCGGCGACCGGATTCAACCTCGTCACGCGACCGTGCTCGTCGGTCGCGATGACGCCGTCGCCGATGCTGTAGAGCGTCGCCGACAGACTCTCCTCGCTCCGCTTCAACGCCTCCGCCGCGGTCTTCCGCGCAGTCAAATCACGTGTCACCTTCGCGAAGCCGATCAACGCCCCCTGTTCGTCATTGATGCGCGTGATCACGGCATCGGCCCAGAACCGCTTGCCTCCCTTGCGAACCCGCCAGTCCTCGTCCTCGATTCGGCCATATTCGGCGGCCACCGCGAGCAGACGTTTCGGCTTGCCGTCCGCACGCTCCTGGGCGGTATAGAAGATCTCGAAGCTCTGACCGATGGCCTCCGCAGCGGTGTACCCCTTGAGCCGCTCGGCACCCGAGTTCCATGTCAGGATCGTCCCTTCGGGGTCGAGCATGAAGATCGCATAGTCCTCGACGCTCTCGATCAATAGGCGAAGCTGCTGCTCGCTCTGTCGAACCCGATCCTCGGCCCGCTTGCGCTCCGACAGATCGCGCGTGACCTTCACGAACCCCGTTACCTCGCCGTGGTCGTCCCGGATCGCGGTGATCACGACATCGGCCCAGAACCGAGAGCCATCCTTGCGGACACGCCAGCCTTCATCCTCGACGCGTCCCTCGCGAGCTGCAATTCCCAGGAGCCGCGCGGCACGCCGCTGAGCCCGATCCTCCTGCGTGTAGAACCGCTCGATGTGCTGTCCGATGATGTCCTGTGCTTCGTACTGCTTGATGAGCTTGGCACCCGCGTTCCAGGTGCGAACGCGACCGTCGGCGTCAAGCAAGAAGATCGCGTAGTCCTTCACGCTCTCGAGAGCGGCGATGCTCGCGGTTGAATCCTGGAAGGTCGAGGTCGGCATGATCGCTCCGTCTACGGTTGTCAACTCGGTCGACCGCTCTGGTCGTGTCGTCGACAAGGGGGCGGCGACACAGCACGAGCGAAACCCGCGAATGCGACGCATGCCGTGAATCGCGGACACTCGTGCACCGCCGCACGCGCGGCCTGCGCTGGCGCGGCCGCCGGACCGTGAGGCGGTCGCCGCGGAGCGCAGCATGCGCATGACCGAACCGCGCCATCAACACGGCTTGAACGGGCGGATCCGCCGCTCGAGCGGCGAGCTGGGTCTGGTGCCCGGGCAACATCTGCGGATCGGGCGACGTGTGCGGCGACTCCACGGTGTGGCAACCGCGCGCTGTCGTGCGGAGCGCGCAATTGTAGCGGCTGTGTTGTGCAGACCATGTGACACCTCTACGACCTGAGAACCGGCAGCGGCGTTGAAGTTCGTTGGTGCTGCAATCGCTGGTCCACCAGCGCACAGTGAGGAGACGCGAGCACGACGGCGTTCGACCCCTCTGTGCCGGTTGCGCCAACACGGTTGGATGCGTCGCAGCAAGCTGCGCCGGTGAGCGGCGCGCCGACTTAATGGGGGCCCGCGGATGGATAAATCGATCGATGATCGCGGCGGCGCCCGCGGGCGAGGGAGCATACCCGTCGGTACCGTGACCGAGGAGCAACGAAGCCCCCGGGGATCGATCGGCCGCGAGGGCGAGCGAGCTATCCTTTCGCGGACCGTTAGCGCGTCCGCGTGTATGTCAGCTGCAGATCCTGCCCCCACGCCGCACCGTCCCTCGACATCTCGCCTCTGGACACGATGCTCTGGCGATCATCGGCGATCGTCAGATGCATGCGCTGCGAGAACGTCGGGTGGTTGCGCATCCAGATCCAGATGTTGCCCGAAAGTATCCACTCGTATTCGCGCGACACGTTTCGAACGTCGAAGTACATCATCCGGCCGGCATTGGGCTTGGTATCGTCGGTGCCAAAGATCGCGATGCCGTCGGGGAACTCGGGCGCGTCGATGTGCATGCGCGCGAGCAAGAACGCGCCGGATTCGAGCCACTCGAACGTGGTGCGGCCGTGTAGTGTGCGGCCGGGGAGCATCGGATGACTGCCGTGGGTCGCCCACTCGCCGACGAGCTCTGCGAGCGGCTTCAACAGGGG
>JBFWXW010000129.1:0-11033 GCA_050187075.1 Kofleriaceae bacterium
CTGGGACATGATCCGACTCATGCGGATGGCGGTGATGGCCGGGTATCTGACGGTGGCCCTCGGCTGCAGTGGCGCGGTCACACCTGCACCGTCGACCCCGACGACTCCGCACGCCGGCGGGCGGGTATCGGTCGGCCCGAGCAAGCCGCCGGGCTACCTCGAAGCGGAGGTGCTTCGGCTGAGCGAGACCGACGGTGGCGCGGCGGTGATGCTGGTGGTGGGCGAGCTGCCCGACAAGATCGTTCCGATCTTCATCGGCATCAACGAGGCCGCCGCGATCCAGCTTCGGCTGGATGGAACATCAGCGCCGCGTCCGCTGACCCACGATCTGCTCGACTCCGTGCTTGCGCGGCTCGGCGCCACGATCGTTCAGGTTCAGATCGACGAGCTTCGCGACTCGACCTACCTGGGCTCGATCATCATTCGCGATCGCGGCCGCACGTTCCGGCTGGACGCTCGACCCAGCGACTCGATCGCACTCGCGATCAGGAGTCGCGCACCGATCTACATCGCGCGATCCGTGGTCGATCACGCTGCCGTGGATCGCGATGTGCTTCGCACCGCGCCGCCCAGCGTTCCGACCACGTGACCGCACGGCGACCGGACCCACCAGGTCGGCAGTTGACCGTCGTCGACGAACGGCGTACATGGATGCATGACTACGAGTCGCCGTGATTTCATCGCGGGTGCGGCGGTTGCCGCAGCGATGTTGCCTCGTGCTGCCAGAGCTCGAAAGCCCAGTTCGGCTCGCGATTTTCCGGTCGTGATCGCCACCTGGGATTACGGCGCGAACCTGTGCGCCGCCGCGCAGAAGTCATTCGCCAAGGGTGGAGATCTGCTCGATGCCCTCGAGGCTGGCGTGCGCGTCGTCGAGGATGATCCGGCGGTCTCGTCGGTCGGCTTCAACGGGCTTCCCAACGAGGAGGGCATCGTACAGCTCGATGCTGCGATCATGGACGGACGCACCCACAAGGCGGGTGCGGTTGGCGCGCTCGAGCGGATCAAGAATCCGATCTCGGTGGCGCGCAAGGTCATGGAGCGCACCGACCACGTGATGCTCGTCGGTGACGGCGCGCTGACGTTCGCACGCAAGATGGGGTTCTCCGAACAAGATCTGATGACCCCGGCGGCTCGCGCCGAGTGGGCGAAGCGGCCGCGCGTGAGTCACTGGGCGGAGGACGCGCACGACACGGTGTGCGGGATCGCGATCGACGCGAAGGGCGATATCGCGACGGCGGTATCGACCAGCGGGCTGGTGAACAAGCTGTCCGGCCGGCTCGGCGACTCGCCGATCATCGGTGCGGGTAGCTATTGCGACAACGACGTCGGTGGCGCCGCCGCGACCGGGATCGGCGAGCTCGCGATCTGCAACGCCGCATCGTTCGCGATCGTCGAGCGGATGCGTGCGGGGATCGCTCCGTCGCGGGCGTGCGAGGAGATCCTCGAGCGGATCCTCAAGAAGCGGCCCGAGCTTCGTACCGCGCCCGGCGCGCAGCTCGCGTTCATCGCGCTCAACAAGGCGGGCGATGTGGGCAGTGCAGCGCTGCGCAAACAGAAGAAGCTGTTTCGCTACGCGGTGTCGCGCGGCCTCAAGGCGGCGCCCGTGATGGTCGAAGTCAAGCCTTTGGTCCCGGCTTAGATCTGCGTTGCCCGATCCGCCACGTGCTGTAGCGTCCGTCGGGGAAACACTGACAACCGCAGGCGCGGCTTCGCGCGGACCTGGCGCCGCACAGCAAATCCGCAGGTCTCGGCGATCGCTGGCCCCCGATTGGGGTGCGCAATGCACGCGCCGGATTACCCCAACGACAGTCGTCTCCCACCTCGACCTGGGGCGTAAGATGAACGCAACGCGCATCGATGCTCGAGCTCGACCCCGCCACCGTTCTCGCGACGATCGCCGCATGCCTCGACCATGAGGTGTTCTGGGCAGGCCAGCTCGGACCCGAGCTGCTCTATGCGAGCCCATCGTTCGAGCGGTTCTTCGGCGTGACCGAATGCGAGGTCCGCGCGGATCCTGGACGGCTGCTCGAGCGGATCCACCCCGACGATCGTTCGCTCGTGTCGGCGGTGATGAACCTCGAGTGCGACTGGGAGCTCGAGTACAGGGTGATCTGTGGCAACCAGACGCGATGGCTGGCGGCGCGCACCAAGCTGGTGCTCGATCGCACCAACGGCGCCAAGGTGCTCGTCGGGACCGCGCGCGACATCACGACCGAGAAGCTGCGATCGGATCAGGGCCAGCGCACCGAGACGTTCTTGCACGCCGTGCTCGAATCATCGGTGGATGCGATCTTCACGCTCGACGAGGTCGGGACGATCGAGCTGTGCAACTCGGCGGTGGAAGGAATGTTCGGATACCCGGTGCAGGAGCTGACCGGGCAGAACATCACCACCCTGATCACCAGTCCGACGACGTCGAACAAACAGGCCGATTTCGTGTCGGGCGGCGAGGTGGTCTGCGTGAACCGCGAGATCAAGGTGCGCCGGCGCGATGGCCAGGTGTTCTCGGCCGAGCTCACGGTGAGCGAATTGCGGCTGCAGAACCAACGCCGCTACCTCGGCGTGATCCGCGATATCACCGATCGCAAGAAGGCCGAGTTCTCGCTGGCCGAGAGCCAGCGCCGGTTACGCGTCGAGGTTGCCTACGACCTCCACGACACGGTCGGCCAGCTGCTCGCAGGCGGGCGGATCCTCGCGCAGAATCTGTTGAGCGATGTCCCTGCGTCGCTGAGCTCGCGGATGACCCGCGTCGTGGGCCTTCTGACCGAGGCCCTGCATCGCGTGCGCTCGGCGTCGC
This sequence comes from Kofleriaceae bacterium, assembly GCA_050187075.1. Lineage (GTDB taxonomy): Bacteria > Myxococcota_A > Polyangia > Haliangiales > Haliangiaceae > JABFXX01. The sequence continues at coordinate 2,798 of JBFWXW010000129.1, forward strand.
AGAGCCTGGCGGGCGCCGACGTCGATGAGGCGCTGTTCGGCGATGCGCTCCGCGGGTTCGCGGCCACCGCCAGCGCGCTCTACGGGATCCAGTGTGTGGTCACCGTCGAGGCATCGGTGACGATCGAGCCTTCGACGGAGGACAAGCGTCAGGTGTTGATGATCGCTCGCGAAGCGGTGGTCAACGCGTGCCGCCACAGCGGGTGCCGCATCGTCGAGGTGGTGTATGGCCTCGAGCCGGAATGGTTTCGTCTGCGCGTGCGAGATGACGGCGCGGGGATCTCGGATCCGGCGCCGAAGAATGGCCTGGGGTTGGCGAGCATGGGTCATCGCGCGCGCTTGATCGGCGGCACGTTGTCGATCGGTCCCGGACCCCGCGCTGGCACCGTGGTCGAGCTGCGCTGGCCGCGTCAGGTATCGTCGCTATCAGGCATCTGATCTTAACCGGGGCCCGTCCCGGGTTTTTTTATACCCGGGCCCGTCCCCGGTTCTCCGCGCTACGAGCGGGCCTCGAGAAAACCATCGCGCAGCCAGTTCACCGCGAGCACCATCAGCTCGTTGGTGCTCTCGGCGCCGAGCTTCTCGCGAATTCGTGCGCGGTGGGTCTCCACGGTCTTGACGCTGATGTCGAGCTGATCCGCGATCGCCGAGGTGCGGACACCCTGGCCGATCAGCTGCAGGATCTCGAGCTCGCGATCGGATAGCCGAGCGAGCCCGGGAGGCCGCGTCTTGGTGGTCGCGGGACCCGCAAGCGAGGCGAGCAACATGTCATTGACCGCCTCGGAGACGTGGGTCTTGCCCGAAAGCACCCGACGAACCGCGGTGATGATGATCTGGCTGTCCTCGTGTTTTCCGACGTAGCCATTGGCGCCGCTCTGGAGAGCACGTTGCGCGAACACGCGCTCGTCGTGCATCGACAGCACCAGGATCGCCATGTTGGGGAACGCGGCACGCATCGCAGCGATCAACGAAAATCCTGTGTCACGTCCCAGGGAAAGGTCGACGACGGCGGCCGCGGGATGCAGCTGCTTGCACAGCTGCATCGCCTCATCAGGATCCTTGGCTTCGCCGACGACTTCGAGGTCGGGCTCCCGGGAGAACAGCTCGCGCAACCCCTCGCGGACCACCGCATGGTCATCCACCAACAGGAGACTCGATTTCCCTCTCACGGCACTACCTTACAGCGGTCGCAAGCGGCGCCCAAGGGGGTGAAGGAGCACACCCAGGGGATTCGCTGACATGGCCCATGGCGATTGGCCGGCGCGTGCCGCAAAACCACGACGGGCAGGTCCGCTCGCGGCGTCTTCTCCGGATCGAACCGTCGTGCTGGAGTGGCTCGTAGGCGTTCATCACAAGAGGAGCCATGACCTACGGAACGGAGATGCGCGGCGATCCAACGACCATCGGATCGATCGTGCTTCGCGAGATCGGTCGCGAGCTCGCGAGTCACCTCGGTCATCCCACCGAGCTGGTGATGCGATTGATGGTCATGCCCGAGGTGAACAAGCTATCGATCCCGTTCGATCAGCTCACGTCGAGCGAGCACGACGCGTTCCTGCAGCGGCTGGCACTGCGCATCGTGAGCCTCGACGGTCGGCGCCGCGATGCGTTCCTGGCGCGCGCGCGCAGGATTCGATAGCGCTGGACACCTCGACTGGATGGCGCGCCGACAGCGATTCAGGCAACTTGCACGGACCGCTTCGCTCGGGACTTGCGCCGGGGCGATTGGCTTGCTGTAACCAGGGGCATGATTCGGTCGATTGTCCTTGCTAGTTGCTTGGTTGCCGTCGTTGCGTGCAAGTCGGAATCTTCGCAGCCGCAGCCGCAGCCGCAGAGCGCCATCAAGCCGCGCTCGGGAAAGATCGATGTCTCCAGCGGCCACGCGCCGTCATTGCCGGCGGGCGAAGGCCAGGCGTCGGGCGATCAACGCCGAGAGCTCGGCGAGCAGGTTCGCGAACGGCGCCTGCGCGCTGATACCGACGGCGACGGCCAGATCTCCGAACAGGAGCGTAAGGCCGCCCGGGCGGAGCGCAATCAGCGGATCTACGAACGGCTCGACGCCGACCATGACGGCAAGGTCACGCTCGACGAGGCGCGAGATTCGCGCTGGCTCAAACGCGTCGACGATCCGAAGAAGCTCGACCCGAACGGGGACGGGATCATCAGCACCGACGAGCTCAACACCTCGCTGGCCGCGGCCGCCGACGAGCGGCGCGATCGCGTGCTCGACGTGGTTCGGCCGTGGGGTCGTGGCCGATCGGCCAATCCGCCGCAGACCCCGCCGCCTGCCAAGTGACGACGCGCTCCACGTCACGGCGCGGCGTCGACGGATCGTGACATCATCCCCACCGTGAGCTGGCCGTTGATGACCTGGCGTTCGTTCCTGCTGCTCGGATGCGTCGCCTCGCCTGCGTGGGGTGACGACTACCAGCACGATGACGGCGACGACAGCAGCGCGCGGCCTGCCGTGGTGAACCGGGTCAACGTTCGCGCTGGCGCGGCGTCCACCGATACCACCGGGCGGCCGACGATCTGTGTCGACGTCCGCGTGGTCTGGAAGCTCGGTGTCGAGGGCTGCGGCACCGGCCAAGGCGTGATCCACGACGAAGCTGGTATCGAGATGGCTCACTTTCGCGCCACCTATGCGTTGCTCGAGCGGCCGATGTGGAAGGGCACCGGTGTGGTTCGCGGCGGACTGGGATTTGCGGAGATGCAAGTCGGCGTGGACCACCCAGGGTTTCAGTTCGGTAGCCCCGACGCTGATCGGGGTTCGGTGGCCGGGCCCGAGGCATCGTTGTCGGCCCAGATGCTGTTGCCACTGCACCGGGGCCTCGACTTCGTGATGACTGCCACCGCCGGGCTTGCGTACTTCGCCGGGGCCGATGAGCTGATCCGCACCAAGAGCGACGTCCAGCCCTTTGTCTCGCTCGAGGCCGGAATCGGCTGGTGACCTGGCGGGGGCCGCGGTCCGACACAACGATGACGCGATCCGCTCCCCTCCGACGCCGAAGCGTGGTTGTCTACGCCTCATGAAGTTGACCCCGATCGGCACTTACCAGCGTGCCGTGCGGCCAGTTCTCCCGTCGGGGGCGTTCGAGCCCGCGCGATCGCGTGTGCTGTGGTTCCCGGTCCATGTCGCCATCATCGCGAGCCTCGCCTGGGCGCTCGCCACCGGCCGTGTTCCTGCCAATCTGTGGCCGTTGGTCTCGATCGTGATCGGTTGCAGCCTCGCAGGCATCACGTTCCTCGGCCACGAGACGCTCCACGGCGGTGTGGTTCGCGGCCGATTCACGATCCGCGTCCTGGGCTGGTGGTGTCTGGTGCCATTCACGCTCTCGCCCACGCTGTGGACCGCATGGCACAACCGCGTGCACCACAATCATTGCGGCAAGGCCGGCGTCGATCCGGATATGTATCCGACGCTCGAGGAGTACCAGACCCAGCCTGCCGCTCGGATCATGGCCGACTACTTCGGCCTGGGACGTCGCCGGTGGATCAGCGTGCTCAGCCTGTTGTTCGGGTTCACCGGTCAGAGCCAGCAGATGTTGTGGTCGGCGCGCAAGCTCGGCTTTCTGACGCCCTTCCTGCATCGCCGAGCGATCATCGAGTTCCTGCTCGGTGTCGCGCTGTGGACCGCGGTGGCGATCGCGGTCGGGTTCGTGCCGTTCTTGTTCATCTATCCGATCCCACTCGTCGTCGCGAACGCGATCGTGATGGTGTTCATCATGACCAACCACAACCTCAGCCCGTTGACCGAGATCAATGATCCGCTGGTCAACTCGCTGAGCGTGACGCTGCCCAGGTTCCTCGAGTGGGTGACGCTGAACTTCGGGTTCCACACCGAGCATCACCTGTTCCCGACGATGAGCACGCGCCACGGTCCGGCGGTGCGCGATGTGCTGCGGGCCCAGTTCCCCGGGACATATCAATCGATGCCGCTGACGACCGCACTCGGCGCGCTGTATCGCAGTGGCCGCGTCTACAAGGACAACGTCACGCTGATCGATCCGCCGTCCGGCGAGACCTGGCCGACCCTGCAGCCGACCGTAGAAACCGGGGACGGGCCCGGGTAAAAAATAACCCGGGACGGGCCCCGGTTAACCGCGCGACGCCGCGACGCCGCGACGCTCGTTGTCACACCCCGGTGGTATCGATATCGATCATGGAACGGTTCCCCCGTGGCTCACTTCCGCCCTCCGCGTTCGCCGAATTCGAGCCTGGCCCGCCCCGTGTTGTCGAGACCCCTCCGACGACCGTGGACACCGGCAAGATCGCAAGCCCATCGCAAGCACCGCGCGGCACCTGCGACCTCGACATGACCTGCCCGACCTGCTCCACCCTGATGCAGCCCGAGCACGCGCATTACCGATGCGCCACCTGCGGGTATCGCGACTCATGCTGCTTCTGACCCGCACGCCGTGACGGTCACCTCGGTGTTCCCACCCGGACTCGCGGGATGACGCCCCCACCCTCGAGAGTTACCCTGGTGCCGTGAGCAATCCCATCCTCGGCATTGGCAAGCTCGGATTCCCGTGGGTCACCGCGGACCCGTTCCTGTTCTGCGTCCATCACGACGACGCCTATCCGGCCGGCAACGAGCACATGGGCCCCGCCGCATCGCTCGTCGGCCGCGACATCGGCCAGGACTTCGCCGGCAAGGACGGCTGGCGCATGTACCACGGCAACGTGGTGCCCGGGTTCCCGGCGCATCCGCACCGCGGCTTCGAAACCGTGACGATCGCTCGGCGCGGTATGATCGATCACTCCGATTCGCTCGGCGCCGCCGCGCGCTTCGGACAAGGCGACGTCCAGTGGCTCACCGCCGGCAAGGGCATCGTGCATTCGGAGATGTTTCCGCTGCTGGATCGCACCGGGCCCAATCCCGCGGAGCTGTTCCAGATCTGGCTCAACTTACCGGCCGCCGACAAGATGGTCGAGCCGCACTTTTCGATGCTCTGGGATCACACGATTCCCCGTCACGTCGAACGCGACCCGGCTGGCCGCACGACGGAGGTGACCGTGGTGGCCGGTCGCATTGGCGATGCCGTTCCACCATCGCCACCGCCCCACTCGTGGGCGTCGCGGCCCGACAGCGATGTCGCGATCTGGACCATCCGCATGGAACCCAACGCGGCGTTCACCGTCCCGCCAGCCGGCGCGGGCTCCAATCGCATGCTCTATCTATTTGTGGGCGACGTCCGTGCGGCGGCGCAGGCGGTAACCGGCGTCATGGGGATCCAGCTTCGCGCCGAGATCCCCGTGCCGCTGGTGGCGGGACCACAAGGGGCCGAGTTGCTGCTGCTCCAAGGTCGACCGATCGGTGAGCCTGTCGCTCAGTACGGCCCGTTTGTCATGAATTCCGCCATCGAGATCCAGCAAGCGTTCGCCGATTATCAGCGCACGCGATTTGGCGGCTGGCCGTGGTCGAGCGACGATCCTGTCCATGAACGCGACAGGACGCGTTTCGCGCGCCATGCAGATGGTCGCATCGAGACGGTAGACCACACGGCGCGACGCTGATCACAGGTTCGCGCCCAGGTGGTTGGCGCGGATCGGGTGTAGCTAGCCACACCCCTCCCCTCCAGGGGGCGCCTGCCCCCTGAGCCGGTTTGGAAACGTGCGATCCCACGTTCGCGAACACGGCACAAAACCTGCGTTGGGTCCGTACAACCTTCAACCAACCCAACACGCACAAGCGGACGAGCAAGATGGCTCGCGCTTGAACTGAGTCACGTCGATCTCGATGCGGCTTGGGCGTGGGGTTGGTCGTTGCCAACCCAACCACCGAGTACCACCCATGGAGCTGCTTTCAACACCGCTACGCGAAGCACGAACTTCAGCCGAGTTTCTCGCCGATCCGATCGGTCGCTACTACGCCGGTTGCGCCTTCGTCACCTGGGCGTATTCGCCAACCCTCGTCGGGGCGTCGTACTTCGGGCCGGTCGAGCGTGAGGACCACGCGCGCCTGCTCGAGGTGTTCGACCTGTACCGCGCACCCGCGCTGGCCCCGCCTTATCGAGCGTTGATCGACGGCTCGAGCCTGACCGCGCTCGATCTACAAGGCTACGGCTTGATCTCCGAATACCTCACACGCTGGAGGGAGGTCGCGCCGCGGCTCGATCGACTCGCGATCGTCCAGCCCCCGTCCTCGGCGGGTCTCGCGAACGTCGTGTTCGCGGGTGTGTTTCACCAGACGATCGCGCCGCAGGCCAACGCGAAGCTGTTCGAGTCGCGCGCGGACGCATTCGCGTGGCTCGATGCGAGCGAGGCTGAGGCCGCGGCGATCGATTCGGTGCTCCACACCAACCACGAGCCGACGTTGCTGCGCGAGCTGCGCAGCTACTTGCGGGCCGACCTGCGCGAGGCAAACCTCGATCGCGCGGCGCGCGCGCTGGCGAGCTCGACGCGCTCGCTGCAACGCCGGCTCGCCGAGCTCGACACCAGCTTCCGCGAGGAGCTCGATCGCGCCCGGGCGGTGTCTGCCAAGACCCTGCTGCTCGATAGCAATCTCAAGATCGAAGCGATCGCCCTCGAGGTTGGTTGTCGTTCCCCGTCGGTGCTCTACGACCTGTTCCGCCGCCGCGTCGGCGAGTCGCCGCTGCGGTTCCGGGCTCGCAAGCGCGCGATGGCGATGGGTACCAACGCACCGGCCAACCGCGAGACGATTCCAAGTCGAGACTCCAGTCCGAGCCTGTAACGCGAGCCGCAGCTCGCGTCAGGGTTCGCGCTCTCGTGCCGTTGCGGTGGGGACGGTGGCCACCGCTTTGCCGTCGTTCGCGGCTCGATAGTTGTCGACCACGTTGTAGCGCCGCGTATACAGCCGGAACGCCAGCGTCGCGAGCAGCGCAAATCCCGCGAAGAAGAACATCAGAAACGCCGTCTCGCCGATCCCACTGTCGGCGATCGCCGATGTGACCGACTGGTTGCGGACCCCTGCGTTGACCAGCAGTACCCACAGATTGCCGATCGTCGTGGTGAGATTCCAGAAGCTCATGATCACGCCCTTCATCGAGAGCGGTGCCTGGCTGTACGCGAACTCGAGGCCGGTCGCCGAGACCAGCACCTCTCCGAACGTGAGCAGCACGTAGGGCAAGATCTGCCACATGATCGAGACCCCGGAGCCACCGTCCATCACCAGCTGAAGCGTTCCAGCAGCAACCCACGCGAACGCGGAGAACAGGATCCCGAACGTCATCTTGCGCAGCGATGTCGGCTCCCAGCCGAGGCGGCGAAGCCACGGATACAGCACGAAGTTGTTGAACGGGATCAGCAGCATCACGAGCAGCGGGTTGAGCGCCTGCATCTGCGATGGCTCGAACGCGAGCTCCCATTGCCCGAGGATCCATAGATCGAGATCCCAGTGCGCCTGCACCATGTCGTTGCCCTGCAGCACCCAGGTCGTCGCCTTCTGATCGAACAGCGAGTGAAACGGCGTGACCAGCGCGAACACGATCAGCACGCTCAAGATCGCGCGAACGCCGTTGACCGCGACGTCGGGGTGCTGGCCGCGCGCGCGGTCGAGCTGCATCGCCGTGCCGGCGCCGCCGAACACCAGCACGATCACCAGGGCGAGGCACACCATCGGTGCGAACTCGAGCCAGTTGATCGCGGCGATCGGCCCGAGCCCGGCCTGCTTGGCGGCGACGTTTGCGGCCCATGACATGATGAGCAACGCCGCGAGCGCGACGCCCACCAGGGCGACGGTGTAACCCCGGCCACGGCGGCCCGAGGAATCCCGGGTGGTCAGCGCGGTCCTGACGACGCGCATGAACGCGTTCGGATCGTTGGGCGCGATCGGCACCATCACGTAGCGCTTGCGGGCGAGCCACAGCACCACGGTCGCGACCAGCATCAACAGGCCAGGGATCCCGAACGCCCACTCGGCGCCCCATGCTCGGTACACCAGCGGCATCAACAACGAGGCAAAGAACGACCCGAAGTTGATGATCCAGTAGAACGCATCGAACACGCGCTTGGCGAGGTGCTTGGTGCGCGAGTCGAACTGATCGCCGACGAACGACGCGACCAGCGGCTTGATGCCGCCGGCGCCGAGCGCGATCAGAAACAGGCCGGCGTAGAAACCGTTGCGATTGTCATCCCACAGCGCGAGGCAGCCATGACCGGCGCAGTAGATCAGGCTGAACCAAAGGATCGTGTTGAACTTGCCGAACAACCGATCGGCGAGCCAGCCGCCGAGCAACGGGAAGAAGTACACGCCCATCGCGAACGTGTGAAAC
>JBFWXW010000130.1:0-10847 GCA_050187075.1 Kofleriaceae bacterium
GTCGCCGCAGATTCTGGCCCGTCACCTGGTGCCCAATGCGATCGGCCCGGTGATCGTGTACGCGACGACGCTATTTCCGCAGGTGATGATGCTCGAGGCGTTCCTGTCGTTTCTGGGGCTGGGCGTGCAGGCGCCGCTGGCGTCGTGGGGAACGCTGGTCACCGATGGTAGCTCGCAGATCGTCGTGTATCCGTGGATGCTGGTGTTTCCTGCGGCGGTGATGGCGGTGACGGTAATGTCGCTCAACATCGTTGGCGATGGCCTGCGCGACGCGCTGGATCCAAGATCCCGGCGCTGACGAATCGGACGACGGTGGAGAACGCGGCCGCCGATGATCGGTCGGCGCGGGATGTCGCTCAGGTTGCCGTGGGTGCGGGGACCTGTGAGGGCCGCCCTACTTGCAGTCGAGCACGCCCTGACACGTCGTCTGACGGTTCACGCATTCGACGTGGTGCTTCACCTTCGCGCCGTGATCGTTGGGATCCTTTTCGAGCGCGGCGCATGCGGCGATGCACTCCTTCTCGTCGAACGGCATCTTGGTGGTCGACTGCTCGATGCACTCGGCCGTACGCTTGCACACCGTGGTGCAGACCGAGCTACGCGGCTCGGTACAGCCGGCGATCGAGATCACGAGGATCGCGGCGAACAAGCTGAGCGAGCGCATCGCGCGCGAGTATAGCGCCGGTCGACGGCTAATCGAGATCTTCAGCGCTGCGCAGAATCTCGACGATGAATTCGCGCCGGATCCGGATCAGGCTGCTCGCGCGACCAAACGTACCGGCCGAGAACATCCCGTCGCCACTGGTCGGTGTGGTGCCCTCGACATCCTCGGCCGCGAGCTCGAGCACGCATAGCTTGTTCAGCTTGCGGGCGTATGCGCAGTCGTCGGCCTTCATGCGATCGGGGCCCTTCACGGTGTCGGCGAGGGCGGGGGACGCAAGTGCGAGGACCGCGACGAGTGGTAGGTAGCGCATGAGTGCAGGACACGATCACGCGTCGCTGGTTGCACCGATGCGCGACGGTGCCGCTGGGCCGCTGCCGCTGCGCCGGCGCGTGGCTCACGACGACGTCGGAGGGTAACCCGCTCGTGCGCGAAGTGTACGCGGGCGGTGGCCGTCCCCACGTCCTCCGAACATTCGAACGCGCGGATGCGACGCGCGAGCGATCAGTCCTGTCGGCGCTCGATCAACTTCTGGCGCTCCGCGCGCCATCGCGCGAACTGGCGCTCCACGACTTCATGCTCGGCGCGAGCCCGCGCGTGGCGGTCATGTGCGTCATCCACCGCGCCCAGGCGACCATGGTGAGCATCGTCCGCGCGGCGCTTGGCCCCGATTGCCTCATCGAGGTCGCGTTCGATCCGCGCGACGTAGTGTTCGGCCAGCGCCGCCGCGCCGGCGGTGATACATGCATCGATATGGTTCAGCGGTCGCGCCTCCCGCGCCGCCGCAAACGCTGCGCGGCGGTCCTCGACCACACGGTCCGCCGCTGCGACCGTTGCTCCGGACATGCGCGCATCGTCGATGGCCGACGCTAGCTCGCTACGTTTCGCGCGTTCGTCGAGCGACCGCACCTCGCGCAGCGGATTCAAGCGGTAGGGCCCGGTGACGCTCATACCGAGTGAAATGTTACACTGCCCACTCGGCCATGGTGGACGCCGGGGGAGCCCCCATCGATCGCTATGTCGTCCTCGAGCATCTCTCCGAGGGCGGCATGGGCGCGATCTATGTCGGCAAGAAGCTCGGCGCCGGCGGGTTCGAGATGGAAGTGGTGCTCAAACAGCTACTTCCCGAGTTCACCCAGCAGGAAGAATTCATCGACCTGTTCCTGCGTGAGGCGAAGCTGTCGGCGACGCTCGACCATGCCAACATCGTTCACACGATCGACCTGGTCACTGCGGGCGGCGAGTACTTCATCGTCATGGAGTACCTCCCGGGCGGAGACCTGCGGAGCTTGCTCAAGCGAGCCAAGCGGCGCGGCAAGCGGTTCTCGCCGGCGGCCGCGATCCGGATCTGCCGCGAGGTGCTATCCGCGCTCGCCTATGCTCACGTCAAGCGCGACTTCAATGGTCAGCCGCTGCGGTTGATCCATCGCGACGTCTCGCCGTCGAACATCCTGCTGTCGTACACCGGCGAAGTGAAGCTGACGGATTTCGGCATCGCCAAGGCCGCCACGCACAATTCACTGTTCTACAAGGTCAAAGGAAAGATCGGCTACATGTCGCCCGAGCAGGCGCGCAGCGAGCCGCTCGATCATCGCAGCGATCTGTACTCGCTCGCCGTGTGCCTGTACGAAGTGCTGACGGGCGAGCGGCTGTTCGTGCACGCGGGTCTGACGACGCCTGCCGAGGAGATCTATTCGCAGCCGGTGCCGCAGCTCTCGCGCAAGGTATCGGGGCTCCCGCCCGACTTCGACGCGATCATGGCCAAGGCACTGTCGATCGATCCCGACGTCCGGTATCAGACCGCGAGCGAGTTCCAGGAGGCGCTGACGCGCTGCGCGCATCGCAACGGCCTGTTGATCGCCGCACCCGAGCTGGCGCGCGAGCTGCTCGATACGTGTGGTCCGATCGATCAATGGCGCAGCGAGGACGATGATGACGATCTCGGGTACGTCGAACGCGCTGGCACCGAAGTGTACGATGCGCTGGTCGATCCGGACGAGGACGAAGACGCCGCGCCGGTCTCGATTCATTCGATCGCCAGCAAGCTGGCACCACGGCCTGCACGCCCGGAGGTCAGCCGATTCGCCGGCCTCGAGCTGACGTCGATCATCAATGTCTCGGACATCGAGATCATCGATGGCGCCAAGCCACTCGTGGATCTGAACATCGGACCCAAGCTCGATTCGGGACCACTCGAGCTCGAGTCGGGCATCCGCCCGCGGTTCGAGCCTTTGTCCCGTCCACGCCCCGAAGATGTAGCGACGGTCACGGGACGGCCACCGGCCGCGCTCGCGCCTGCAGAGCCTCCGCCCGTCGTGTCGCCAACCGCGTCCCAAGAGCGTGGCTCGGGTCACGGGTTCCGGATCCCTCCGCAGCAAGCGCTCGGCCCGCCCACGTTCCCGATGCCTCCGGGCGGGTTCGCCCCGCCCCGCATCGATACCCGATCGAATCGCAACCCGCGCAAGCCGACCACCAGAGGGCGGTCGGTGATCCGCCCCTGGATGGTTATCTTCGCGATCCTCCTTGCGGCCGGGATCGCGGCCGGCCTGGTGGCGTTGTCCGGACCTGCGGTCGAGGTGAAAGACAAGTAGCTCGCCTCGTCATCCGACAAGCTGGAGCCGGCTGGAAACGCCGCTCAACCCATGGGGTTTCGGCGGATCGACCAGTTTACAGTGCGGTCACCCGCGGCTACGATGGCCCGCAGCCGGTCGAGATGTCTAAGGATCGCTCCAGTGTCACGGCGTTAATCGAGGACCCGCCCTATTCACGCCAGAATTCGGGCGGGATCTTCGTGGTGATCAAAGGTCCGGATCGCGGCGAGGCAGTGCGCCTCACCGGCGAGCCCGTGTCATTCGGGTCGGGATCATCGTGCAGCCTGGTGCTGACCGACAAGACGGTGTCTCGCAAGCACCTGGAAGCCCAGCTGGTCGGCGACGAGGTCATCATGACCGATTGCGGGTCGACCAACGGCACCTTCATCCAGGGGTCGCGGTTCGAGCGGATCTCGATCGGCTTCGGCGCCGAGGTGAAGCTCGGCCGCACGGTGATCAAGTTCCTCCCCGATGAAGAAGCCGTCGAGCCAGAGCCGAGCGCCCGAACTTCGTTCGGTAGCATCGTCGGTGGCGACACCAAGATGCGGCAGATGTTCACGCTGCTCGAGGACGTCGCGGTGACCAACGCGACCGTGCTGATCGAGGGCGAGACCGGCACCGGCAAGGAGCTGATCGCCGAGGAGATCCATAACCACTCGCCGCGCAAAGATGGCCCGTTTGTGGTGTTCGACTGCGGCTCGGTTCCTCGCGAGCTGATCGAATCGATGCTGTTCGGCCACGTGAAGGGCAGCTTCACCGGCGCCGTCACAGATCGCCGCGGCGCGTTCGCCGAGGCTCACGGGGGCACGATCTTCCTCGACGAGATCGGCGAGATGAACCTCGACCTCCAGCCGTCGCTGTTGCGCGTCCTCGACAAGCGCGCGGTCCGCAAGGTCGGTTCCAACACCTACGAGAAGATCGACGTGCGCGTGGTCGCGGCGACCAACCGTGATCTGCGCGCCGAGGTCGCGAAGAAGACGTTCCGCGAGGACCTGTACTACCGACTCGCGGTGATTCGAGTGAGCGTGCCACCGCTGCGCGAGCGCGGCGCCGACATCCCGGCGCTGATCAATCACTTCGTGAACATCTATGGTCCCGGGCTCGGCGTGACGCCCGAGGACATGGCCCAGCTGGTTCGTCACAGCTGGCCCGGGAACGTCCGCGAGCTCCGCAACGTGATCGAGCGTGCGTGCCTGCAGTCGCGCGGCAACTCGATCAACGTCGAGGACGCGCTCCACGCCGAGGCGGCTCCGAGCCTGGGGATCCGCACGGACCTTCCGTTCAAGGAAGCCAAGGGCCAGCTCGTCGAGATGTTCGAGCGCGAGTACATCGAAGACCTGATGCGCCGCCACAAGATGAACCTGTCGGCCGCCGCGCGCGAAGCGCAGATCGATCGCAAGCACCTGCGCGAGCTGATCCGCAAGTACGGCCTCGATCCGCGTCACAAGCTCGACGGCGACGATCTCGCCGAAGAATAGCTAGTACCGTACGAGGTTCCCAAGCCGGCCGCGTGACGACTTGCCGTCAGGATGCTGGTCGCTATTCGATCTTCACGCGATGCGACAGCCGGGTCTCCTTGACGTCGATGTCCCACTTGGTGCGGGATTCCTTCTCGGCGTCATAGACCTCGACGGTGTGAGGACCGAGCGTGGTGTTGATGCGTTCGGTCGGGCACATCTGTCCGGTCGGCTTGCCGTCGACGAACACGTAGTGCCGTTCCTTGTCCTTGCACTTGATCACCTTGATCCCGGCGGGGCCACCCGGAGGCGTGACCTCCTTGAGCGCGATCACGAACTTGCCGTGCCCCGCGATCTGGCCCTGGTACAGGTCGTGTCCTGCGAGCAGCAGCGCCACCGTGTGACGATCGGCGGAGCCCGGCTGATTGAGCGGCGTCACGCCGACGTCGGCGCCGTCGAGGTAGACCCGCGCGCCGCGAGGCTTTGACGTGATCACCAGCGCATCGCTGGCTTCGGTGGCCGCGATCGGCGCGCCAGCATCCACGGGCGGTGCGGCCGGCTGTGCGGCGTCGATCGGTGCGGCCTGTCGAGCGTCGACCGGCGTCGCGGCCACGACCGTCGGCGCGTCGCTCGGGACGATCGCCGTCTCGGTGGCATCGGCAAGACCTTCGCCGGTGGGCTCGACCGCGACAGGCGTCGCGGCGTCGTCGGTGACGGTCACGACGGGCTGCGGTGAGTCCTGGTTGCCGAACATCCGCCAGGCACCAAAACCGATCCCGACGCCACCCACGATGATCGCCGCGGCGATCGCGACGCCGCGGCCAGCGCTGCTGGGTGCGGGTGGTTGGGTCGTGACGGGTGGCTCGGTGGTCCGCGCCGGTGCTCGCGCGGGCGCGACCATCGTGGGTGGCGGGATGGTGCTGGGCGATGCGACGTTCGCCGGTGGGCTCGACGGCGATGGTTCGCGCGGGCGCCCGAGAGGATCAACGCCGACTGCCGCGAGCTCTTCGTTGAGCTGGCGCGCCAGCGCCGCACGCTCGCGCTTCATGTCCCGAATCGCCTGGCGATCATCCGCGGATGCCGCCGCGAGCTCGGCCTGCTTCGCTTGTTCGGCGAATCCGGCGATCTCGGAGGTCTCCTTCTCCTCCACGATCGTGTCGTTGAGCTGCTGGACCAGCACCGCGGGCATGATTCCGGTGGTCACTTCCTGCCGGTCCAGATCAGCAGGTGGCGCGACGTTCGGGCTGGTTTCGAGCAGCCCCGAATCGAGCTCCGGAAGCTCGGGCGGCCGTGGAGGCGTCGGCGTCGGCGTTGCGAGCATCGTTTGCGCGAGGGCCGGGTTGGGCTTGGGCGCAGGCGGGGGCACCGAGCGCGCGTTGAGCCCCGAGGGCAGCGGCGTCGGACGACTCGGCGGCTCCGCGGCTTTCGGGGCGCCCGGCGGCATGCGCGGTGGCTCGAACCGCGGCTTGATCACCGGGATGGTTGCCGGTGGCTTGGTTCCCGGCGAAGACGACCAGCCGCCTGGCCGCGGTCCCGGTGGTGGTGGCGTCACGCCAGGTGGGACGGGGATCGGAGGCGTCGGCAAGCCGAGGATCGTCTTGGGCGCTTCGGACGCCGGTGGTGGTGGCTCGGAGCCGCGCGGCTGCGATGCAGGCGTCGCGTCCTGCGTGGTATCGGCGCGCAATTCGCGATCATCTGCCCCCAGCGTCGAGACCTGTGCAGGCGCTTCGAGCCTGCTGCGCACCGGCCCGGTGCCGAGGTTGAGCGCGACCATGCCCGACATCTCGCTCTCGCGGAGCGCGGCCAACCGATCGAGCGTGGCCGCAACCTGGGCGCCGATGTCCTTGCGCGTTCCCGGTACCGGTGCCACGCGCAGCGCCGCATCGAGCGCATCGGCGAGCGCCCGTGCGTCGGGGAATCGTTCGAACGGCGAACGCGCGAGGCAGCGCTGGAGGACTCGCACGATCGGTCGTGGCAGTGCCGGCTCGGGCGGCGCGCCGCTCATGATCGATTGCGCGATCTGCTGTGCGGTTTCCCCTTTGAACGTGCGCTGCCCGGTGACGAGCTCGTACGCGATCACTCCGAGCGAGAACACGTCGGTCGCCGCGGAAGTCGCCTCGTTGGCGAGCTGCTCGGGCGCGAGGTAGTGGACCCGCTGGGCGAGACGCGCGACCTCGATCGGCCGCTGTGGGAGCCCGGCGGCCAGGATCCCGAAGTCGGTGATCTTGACGTCACCATCGCTGGTCACGATCACGTTGGTCGGCGCGAGCCCGAGATGGGTGAGGCCGCGACCGTGCGCGTAGCCGACCGCGCGTGCGGCCTGCGAGACCAGGGCAAGGGCACCGCCGGCCGCGAGGGTGACGCCGGCGAGCCGAGCCTCCGCGACCAACCGCAGGGCATCGAGGCCAGCGACGTACTCCACTGCGGTGAAGGTCTGGCCTTGCGCCACACCGAACTCCGACATCCGCGCGATCCGCGGATGCTCCAAGCTTCCATAGGCACGCGCGCCCGCCGAAAGCGCCTGCGCGAGCGCCGCGGTGACCGTGAGCTCGGGATGGAACCGCTTGATCGCGAACTGACGTTCGAAGCCGGCGACGCCGAATACCTTGGCGCGTGAAACGACACCACATGGTCCGGTCCCGATCGGATCGAGGAGCTGATAGCGTCCAACGCGCTCGGTCACGGGCTCTTTCACCGGCAACGAATGTACCCGAGACAGCCCGATGACGCGACGCGTTGCCGGCGCCGATCGGCGGGTTCCTCACAGCCGCCAAACTTGCCAGCCGCCGCGAACGCTGGCACCACCGAGAAATGGCCACGCGCAACCCGACTCCGGAGATCTCGAAGCTCGAACGCGCCCGACCGCTGGCGTATTCGAAGCGGCAGAAGTCCGACGCGGGCAGCGAAGGTTCCAGCGACGGCAACGACGCGGCTGCGCCCCAGGAAGAGATGGTTGATGCCGCGTCCGCACTGACTGCGTTTGCGGAGGCGTTCGCCGCAAAGCGAGCAGATGCTTCGCGGACGCGCGCCGAGACCATCGCCATGCCGCTGAAGGCCGAGGTCGGCGAGCCACCGGCAGTACCGGTCGCAGCGTACCTATCCGCGGCGATGACGCTGATGCCCGGGCCGCGCGAGATCCCGGCCGGAGCTCCAGGCGACCCGGCCGATCCGCCAGGCCTGGTGCCGCCGGGCGATTCGCGGTCGCTGCGCCGGGGTGACCAGTTCGCGCTGATCTATCGCGTCCAAACGTTCGTGATCAGCCGGTTTGGAAACGTGGGAACACGGGGCCAATGGCGAGTGGTCGAGTATCCTACGTCTGCGGCGGCTTCGCACGCCTATGCCCAGGAGACCAGCCGATTCGTCGGCGAAGGATTCTCGGACTATCGTGATTGAGGTGGCAGATTCGAAGTCGCGCTCGTCGTGGCTGGTGAGATGGGCGCTTGATGCGCCGAAGCGGTGGCTCGGCCGCCGCAGCACGCTCGGTCAGGACGTCGCGGGCGGGGCCGACGGGTTGTCGTACCTGCGCCACCTCGTTCGCGGCAACCGGATCCGGCGCGGCGCCGATTTCGAGGACGTCACGCCCGCATCACCGCCCGTGCTGATCATCCACGGCTTCCTCGGCACGCGCGGCTCGATGTATCTGCTCGAGCGCAGGCTGGTGCGCGATGGCTTCGTATGCGTGTCGTTCAACCTCGGCACGCTCAACGTCCATGATATCCGGCGCTCGGCGTTCCTGATCCATCGCAAGATCGAGCGCATACTCGCCCACACGCCCGCGCAGAAGATCGACATCATCGGTCACTCGATGGGCGGCCTGATCGGGCTGTACTACGTCAAGAAGCTCGGTGGCCACGCGCGCGTTCGCAAGCTGATCATGATGGGGACGCCGATCCAGGGGACGTGGGCGGCGCTCGCGGGCGTGATGACCCTCGGGTTGTGGTCCACCTCATCATGGCAGCTGTTGCCGCGGAGCCGGTTTCTCGATGAGCTCGGACAGGGGCCGATGCCGCCCGGCGTGGAGCTGCACACAATTGCAGCTGTGCGCGACTGGGTGGTGCCGCTGGCGACCACCAAGGTGAGCGGTGCCAACGCGACGACCGTGCCGCTTGGCCACTCGAGCCTGGTCGTGTCCGAAGAGGTCTATCAGCGGGTGCTCGGCACGCTCCGTGCCCCGGCAGATACCGACTCCGACGACTCGGGCTAGCCGGGCCAGGGGATTCTCGGGCGTTTGCTTGCTTGAACGCCGCCTTGGGCACTAGAATTTTCGGAGTCGCGGAGCCGAGTTGATCGAAGGCTCTGTGGCCGGCCCATTCTCCATGAACGATCGTCCCCGCTTCGCACTGCGCTTCATCTCCGGCAAGTACCAGGGGGGCGAGTTTCCGCTGCGAATGAACCGGGAGATCATCATCGGCCGATCGAGCGATCTCGACATGGTGCTCGTGGAGGACATGGTCTCCCGCCGGCACGCGAAGATCAGCTCGTCCGATAGCGAGGTCTACATCCAGGACATGGGGTCGACCAACGGGACGTTCGTCAACGGCGAAAAGATCGCTGGCCGGGCGCTGTTACACGAAGGCGACCGCATCCTGGTCGGTACGTCGATCATCAAGGTGGTCGCGGTCGAAGGCGCGCTGGCACAGACCTCGGAAGCTGAAGCGCGGCGCAAGCTCGAAGCCGGCGCGCAGCAGCGTCAGGCCACGCAGGGCCGGCCGATGTCGGGGGTGATCGAGGAGATTCCGCTGCCCGATCTGCTCCAGCTGCTATCGACCAGCCGCAAGAGCGGTGTGTTGACCGTGAACAACGGGGTCAGCGTCGGCAAGATCTACCTGCGCAAGGGCGCGATCTACTTCGCGACCATCAACGACGATTTCGCGGTGAGCCCTCAGAAGGCGATCTATCGGATGTTGACCTGGCTCACGGGCACGTTCGAGCTGGAGCCCAGCGTCGAGCTCCAGGTGATGGAGGAGATCCAGGAGTCGACCGAAGGGCTACTGATGGAGGGCGTGCGCCAGCTCGACGAGTTCCGGAACTTGTCCAAGCAGCTGCCACCGCTCGGGTCTCCGCTCGCGGTCCCAACGCCGCTCGCTGGCAAGCTGCGCGAGCTCACCCCGTCTGAGCTCGACACGTTCCAGCTCGTGCTCGACCACGGCCAGCTGCAGAAGGTGCTGGATAACTTCCCGGGCACCGACCTCGACGCAGCGCAGAACATCATCTCGCTGATGAAGCGCGAATTCGTGGTCGTGCCCTGAGCGAGCGCGGCACAGGTCACTGATGAAGCGCGAATTCGTGATCGTGCCCTGAGCGAGCGCGGCACAGGTCATCGATGAAGCGCGAATTCGCGGTCGTGCCATAGCTCACCGCGGCACAGGTCGTCGACGAAGCCCGAATTCGTGGTCGTGCCCTGAGCGAGCGCGGCACAGGTCACTGATGAAGCGCGAATTCGTGGTCGTGCCCTGAGCGAGCGCGCCACAGGTCGTTGATGAAGCACGAGCTCGTGGTCGCGCCGCACCCCGGCGCGAATTCGTTATCGTGCCGTCGTCGGTCCCTCGGTAGAATTGGAGTTATTCCCGTCGAGCGCGCACATACCCCGCCGGCCCACGTCTTGACCGAGACGATCGCCGCCGATCTGCGCCTGCGCAGCCCGTATCGCGGAATCCGCACGGGCAAGGCGACGCTGCGGATCAAGGTCACCGTCGCACCACGCGGCCGCGATCCCTACGCGGTCGTGATCGACGTCGATGATCTCGCGGTCGAAGTTCGCGAGCACGACGGCTGCTTCGTGCTGGGCGCCGGCGCGATCGATTCGCTGTTCGTGGTCGAGCGCCAGCCGCGCTGCGGGTTTCTCACCTGGTTCGGGGTGTTCGCGCGGCGACGCGGCCGAGCGGATCGGCTGGTGCTCGAGACTCCCGAGAGCAAGGTCGCCCGGTTCGTCGAGCGATCGATCGAGCAGTGGCTCGGGCTCGATGACGAGCCGATCCGCGGCGAGGTGAGGATCGATTAGACTCGTGTGATGGTGCGTCGTGACGACGACGGAAGCCCCGCCGGGGATCCGAGCGGCAATCCGCCGTCACGCTGTGATGATCCAGAGGGTGGGAGTCCCTCGTCGGTAAGCGCCGGAGCGCCGACTAGCAGGCCCGC
>JBFWXW010000131.1:0-10707 GCA_050187075.1 Kofleriaceae bacterium
GGGATCCGGCCGCTGGCCGGCATGGATCGCCCGGGTCGCAAACCCGAGCTTGGGATCATCGTGAGCCGCCATCGTGGTTCAATCTCCGAAGCTGAAGTCCGCCGGGTCCTTCTCCATGATCCGCTCCATCGCGGCTTCTTCAAGCAGGTCGATCATCCGCTGACCGCCATACTTCTTCATCAGCTTGTCGTCGTACTCGTCCGCGATCAGCGCGACGTCCCGCAGCGTGGCCGTCAGCTCCTCGGGATCCAGCGTGGTGCCCCCGAGGATCGTGTGGGTGAACAGCACCGTATGCTCGGCCGGATCGTAGGCGAACGCGCCGAAGCGGAGGTGCGAGTTGAGCTCCAGCAGCTGCTTGGCGAGCGGGCCGTCGACGTTGACGCCCTTCACCAGCTGCGCCGTACACCTGACCATGGCGCGGTTGTCGCCCCAGGACACGACGTTGATCATCACGTACGCCGACCCTTGCTTGATCACGTACAGCTGTTCATCGATCTTGCGATACGCGGGGCTGTTCTTCAGTGTGCGCTCGATCAGAAGCGCGGTCGCAACCTCGGCGGGATTCATGCGGTGTTGTTAGCACGGCCAGGGTTTGGGCTTGCACAGGATCGCCCCCAAAACCAGCCAGGTCTGCCAGCGAGCATGCGATACTCACAACGTGCGCTCCGCCCTCCTTGTTCTTGCAGTGGTTGGACTGTCCGCCGGGATCGCGAGCGCCGACAAGATCAAGCAGATCGTCGTCGAGGAGAACACCAAGACGACCGCCGACACCGTCGAGCTGATCGCCAAGATCGAGGTTGGGGACGATTGGACTCCGGACATGTCGGAGAAGGTCAAGGCCGACCTGGTCTCGAGCGGCCTGTTCAAGTACGTCGAGGTGTTCTGGGAGAACGTCCCCGGCGGGATCCGAGTTCGCATCCAGGTCCGCGACAAGCACTCGTGGGTGATCGCGCCGGCGTTCTACACCCAGCCGACCAACATCGGCGGCGGGGTCGGGTTCGGCGAGAACAACCTGTTCGGCCTGAACCAGAAGATGCTGCTGTACGGACAGATCGCCACGGGCGACTCATTCTTCGTCGGCGCATGGGTGATCCCGGCGATCGGCGGCACGCGGTTCTACGCGCAGTTCGACACCTATCTGAAGAGCGGCCGCAACATCGAATACGAAGCGCCGCAGAGCTACCTCAGCAATCCCAAGCCGGTTCGCGAGTCCCGGATCGCATACTTGAACGGCGGGTTTCGGCTCGGCGTCGAGCTGTTCCGCGGGTTCAAGATCGACACCCGGTTGCGCGGTGCCCGCGTCAGCTACAAGAACGTGAAGCTCGCCGACGGCGCGATGATCGAAGATGTCACCGGTGATGCGACATCGGATCCGACGATGATCCCCAAGCCCGGCGCCGAGGGGTGGGACGTTTCGAACGAATGGGCGCTCACGATCGATCGCCGCGCCAACTGGTACGGCATCGCCGAGGGGTACAAGCTCACCGCCACGTTCGAGCACTCCACGCCGTCGCTGGGGTCCGACTTCGACTACCGGCTGATCAGCATGTCGTTCTACCGGGCGATCAAGGTGCTCGAGCGCCACAACTTGATCTTCAGGGTCAGCGCTGCCGCGGGTTACCACCTGCCATTCCAGCAAGAGCTGCTCACCGGCGGGACGTCGATGCGCGGATGGCTCAACAACCAGTTTCGTGGCGACGCCCGCGCGATCGGAAACGTCGAGTACTCGTTTCCGATCTTTCCGACGATCGGCGGGCTATCGATCCGCGGTTTGATGTTCTTCGATTCGGCGTACACGACGTTCCTCACCGTCAGCAACCCGCAGCGCAACTACCTGCCGGAGTCCGACGTGCGCGGCCTCGACGGGTTCAAGAACTCGGTGGGCGTGGGGACCCGGCTCTACCTAAGGCAGATCGTGTTGCCCCTGCTCGGTCTCGACTTTGGGTATGGTCTTGAAGCTCGTGACTACCAGATCTACCTGGCGATCGGCCTCACTGATTAGCGGGGGCCGATGGATCCCGATCAAGGCGTTGATGTGTAGCCTGGTCGCGGGCGCGTGCGGCGGGCCTGCCGCGCAACCGGCGAGCGTACAGGTGAGTCCTGCGCCGGTCGATCTCGTGGTGCTCGACGCCGACATCCACACGATGGATCCGGCGCGGCCACGAGCCTCGGCGCTGGCGATCCGCGGCGGGGCGATCGTCGCGATCGGCGAATCCTCCGAGATCGCGAAGCTCGCGGGGCCAACGACCCAGCGGCTGGCGCTCGCCGGCGCGACCGTCACGCCGGGGCTGATCGATGCGCATTGCCACCTCTACGGGCTCGGCGTCGACCTCGAGGCGGTCTCGGTTCGTGGCCAGAGCTCCGAGGCCGACACCGTGGCGCTCGTTGTCGCGGGGGCCAAGACGCGGCCTGCCGGAGAGTGGCTGCTCGGCCGCGGCTGGGATCAGAACCGCTGGCCGGGTCAGCAATTTCCGACCAAGGCCAGCCTCGACGCCGTGATCCGCGATCGTCCGGTGCTGCTGCGCCGTGTCGATGGTCATGCGAGCTGGGTGAACTCGAAGGCGCTCGAAGCGGCCGGGATCACCGCGGCCACCAAGGATCCGCCCGGAGGCAAGATCGTGCGCGATCGGCGTGGCGAGCCGACCGGCGTGTTGATCGACAACGCATCGGATCTGGTCGATGCCAAGGTCCCGGCTGCGTCGCCGGAGATCCGCGAGCGGCGAATTCGAGAGGCTGCGCGCCGCGCGATCGCCGCAGGGCTCACGGGGGTTCACGAGATGGGGATCGACGATGCGACCGCCGGGGTCTATCGCCGGCTCGCCGCGACGAACCAGCTGCCGCTGCGCGTCTATGCGTTCCTGGCGGGCGATCCTGCGAACACCAATCGGCTGACTGCATCACCCGAACCACCGGTCGGGCGGTTCCAGATGCGCGGCGTGAAGTTCTTCGCCGATGGGGCGCTGGGCTCGCGCGGCGCTCGGCTGTACGCCGCGTACGATGACGATCGCGACAACCAAGGCTTGTGGGTCACCACGCCTCCGGCGCTGGCTGCGGCGATCGAGGTTGCTGTGGCGCACGGCTGGCAGGTCGCCACGCATGCGATCGGCGATGCCGCGATCGGCAGCGTGCTCGACGCCATTGCCGCGGCCCAGCAGCGGCATCCCGGCGATCTCCGCGCGCGCATCGAGCATCTGCAGGTCTTGGCACCGCAGGATCTGCCGCGCGTCGTCGCCACGCGAGCCATCGCATCGATGCAGCCCACGCACGCCACGAGTGACATGCCCTGGGCCGAGCAGCGGATCGGTGCGCACCGCATCCGCGGTGCCTACGCGTGGCGCACGATGCTCGATCACGACGTTCCACTCGCCGCGGGCTCCGACTTTCCCGTCGAGGACGTCGCTCCCTTGCTCGGAATCTATGCCGCGGTCACGCGACAGGACGCCCACGGCACGCCGGCCGGCGGCTGGTATCCCGAGCAGCGGCTGACGCTCGACGAAGCGATCGCCGCGTTCACCATCGGTGCTGCGTATGCGCAGTTTGCGGAGGCAGAGCGCGGAATGATCGCCGTTGGTCGCACCGCAGATCTGACCGTGTTCGACGGCCCCCTCGAGCCCAACCGATCGTTGCTTTCGCGGCGCGTCGACTACACGATTGTCGATGGCAAGCTCGCGTATCGACGCGAGCGGCCCTAGCCATGCGATTCTGTCCGTTCTGCAGCGCGGAAAACGCCGATCATGTGGCGGCCTGCCAGGCGTGTGGACGCCGGCTGCCGCCGCTGCCGGCTCGCCGCGGGGGGAACGTACCCGCCAGCGGCGTGCAGCTGCCGCCGCGGCCCACCGGGAACACCCAGCCGCCGCCGATTCCGCCGCGCAAGACGGGCACCACCGCACCACCTCCGCTGGTGAACCCGGCAGCGACGGCGCCAGACTCCGTCACGCCGCCAACGCCTGCCGAACAGGAAGACGCCGCCCGGCGCTCACTGCTTCATGCGATCTCGCCAGGCCCAGCAGCGCAGCGGCGTGAGCCACCTGCTGCCGACAGCGCGCCGCCCGGGCCCGGGCGACGGCGAGCCGATCTTCCGGTCACCGCGTTCAACCGGCCACCGACCACCCCATCGTCGGCGGGCCTGCGACCTCCGACGAGCCCTCCCCCGATCAAACCGCCTACGAACCCGCCGCCGTTCGCGGGACCGCCGAGGGCCGCGTCGCCGGCGCCGCCGCGTCCGACGCCAGCGGGATTCGACGACAGCGATTTCAAGACGCTGCCGGCGTCGCCGGTCTACGCGGGCGCAGCTGGAACGCCGGCGGACACGGCTGCTCCCGAGCGACTGAGCACGACCGGGGTCGAGCCACCGCCGACGCGCGTGTTGCGGCCCGACGCGCTCGTCGATCGTCCGTTCACGCCGCCGAAGGTCGATCCGGTTCCGGAGATTCCCGACAACGGGCTGTACAACTCGGCACGT
The DNA here is from genome assembly GCA_050187075.1 of Kofleriaceae bacterium. Lineage (GTDB taxonomy): Bacteria > Myxococcota_A > Polyangia > Haliangiales > Haliangiaceae > JABFXX01. Next base: position 4,463 of record JBFWXW010000131.1, read on the forward strand.
TACGCGGTGCGGTTTGCGCGCGCGCGCTGGCAGCGCCGCGGTGCGATCAAGGAGCTCGGCGGGGATATCAAGCAGGACACCGACGCACTCGACCAGGTGCTGGGCGCGCTCGGCCGCGTGGCGCGCACCGTGGGTGTCGAAGGTCGGGTGTTTCACGCCGAGAACACGGCGATCACGGCTGCCGAGGAGCGCGCCCAGGGGCTCGACAAGGAGCACCACGAAGGCGATGCCCGCCGCGCAGAGGAGAACTCGAAGTTCGTCGATGTCGAGCGCGAGCGAAACACCAAGCTGTCCGAAGCCGAGCGCATGCTCGACGAGGCGGTGAAAGAGCTCTCCCATCTGGAAGGCCAGCGGCGGAGCCTGCGCGACAAGCGCAAGGAGCTCGAGCGGCGGCAGAAGGCATATCTGCGCTCCGCCGAGGACAACGACAAGCAAGCTGGCAACCAGCAGATGGGCGATGCCCGCCAGGAGCTCCGGCGAAGCGCCGAGGGCTATCGCAAGGAAGCCGCCGCGCTCGAGCCCGAGCGCCAGGAGGTCGATCGCCGGCTAGCGTCACTCGAACGGCCGATCGGCGAGGCCACCGCCAAGCTCGACGCCGCGAAAGCCGAGCTCGATGCCGCGAAGCGAAGCCTCGCCGATGCGCGCGAAGGCCACAACCATCGGCTCGCCGAGCTCGATGCCGAGCAGAAGCGCAAGGCCCGTGAGATGGCGCAGGCCGAGGCGGAGATCCAGCGCCGGCTGGTCACGCTAGGCACCCTGGTCAACCTGAACCGGATCGATGACGAACGGTTCGCGGAGCTGTATCAGCGGGTGGACCGGCTGCGCGCGGCGATCACCGCTCGAACCACCGAGATCGAGAAGCTCACCGCCGAGCGCGAGGCCTACGACCGCGGCACGCTGGTGCGTGGCGTGTCGGCGATGGGTGGTGCGATCGTCGCGTTCATCGCGTTGATCGTGATCCTGCGGGCGATCTTCTAAGTCGAGGCGGAGACGAGCTACATCATGGTCGGGCCTGCCAATGCGTGACAATCCGACCGACCTCAGCGTGGCGATGGAGCGGCCTGGTCGCGCAGCTCCTCGGCTCGCTCGTGGAGCTCGTTCGTGCGCCGGTCATGTTCCTCGTTCATCTCCTGGCGCTTGCGCTCGAAATCTTCGTCCATCTTGTTCGAGCTTGCGTTCCACCACCACATGAACATGCCGATCATCGCGGCGGTGATCACGACGAACACCAGGAACAGCACAGGCGCATACCTTCGCCCCAGCCGGATCTGGTGGTTCTTGTGCTCGAGATATTCGGCCGCTGCACGCTGCAACCGGGGATCGAGATCAGTGCGCATGACACCTCACGACCGTTAAGACCGCCCACGTAATCATGATGAGCGCCTGCCGCAAGTTTGGATCTCTGCAGAGTCCAGGTGATAGGCTCTCAGTTGGTCGTGCCGAAGGTCCTGGTCTCCAACAACAGCGAGCTCCTGCGCCATTTTACGGCGCCGCCGTTCAAGCGACTCGGGCTGGAGCTGCTCGTGGCCAAGACGAGCGCGGACGCCCGCGCGTTGTTCGACCAGGAGGAACCAACGCTGGTGGTGCTCGACGCGGACGCCAGCGACGGGTTCGCGGTGACGCAGGAGATCAAGGCCAAGAGCCCGTCGACGCGGGTGATCCTGGTCGCCGGCAAGCGGTTGTCGGGCGATCAGATGCGCCAGGTCTCGTCGAGCGGCTGCGACGAGCTCTTGATCGCACCGATGACAGCCGACGAGCTCCACGACGTGGTCGCGATCCAGCTCGGCGAGCCGCGCCCCGGCACCGAAGCGTTCGGGATGGAGGTGATGCTCGACGGCGATCTGGTCGATGCCACGGTGTCGAACCTGTCGGTCGACGGTGCGCGGCTGCTGGTGAAAGATCCGCTACCCGAGGGCAAGGTGATCCAGCTCACCGTCACGCCCGGCGGCGAGCCGCCGGTGTCGATCCGCGGCACCGTCGTGTGGGCCCAGCCGCGCGAGGGCAAGGCCGTCGTTGGGGTCGGGTTCGACAAGCTCGATCCCGCGGCGCGCGCCGTGCTCGCGCGGTTGACGCAATGGCAGGTGGTCAAGGATGGCGAGCGCACGCGCGTCGTGCTTCGCGGTGACTTCACCGAAGCGACCCGGTTCGACGAGCTGTTGCCGGCGATGGTGGGTCGGGTGGTGTTCGACATGGCCCAGGTGACGTACATGAACTCGCTCGGGGTGCGGGCGTGGTGCGAGTTTCTGCGCCAGGCCCGGATCCAGGGCTACGAGTTTCACGCGTGCTCGGTGCCGTTCGTGCTGCAGGCGTCGATGGTGCGCGACGCGATCGGGCGCGGCACGGTGACCTCGTTCTTCGCGCCGTATCACTGCATCGGCTGCGATCATCAGGAGGAGCGCTTGCTCCAGACCGCGGCGCTGCTGGCGGCGGAGCTCCAGCCACCGGTGTTCAAGTGCCCGAGCTGCGGAGGCTCGCTCGAGTTCGATGATCTGCCGGAGCGCTACTTCGCGTTCTTGTCGGACGAGGCGGACTGACATGCCTCGATCGGAGCGCTAGATGCGCGGATTATTCGTGCGATCCTTCCTGATCGCACTCGTCGCATTCGCAGCGCTGTTCGGGATCGAGTTCTTCGTCGAGTGGCGACGGGCGGACTATCCGGGCTGGGGCGAGATGAGCTGGGCCGGCTACAACAACGCCAAGCTCGTCGACACGTTGTCGCCGATGGCGCGCGCCTACAACAACGTGCTCGCGATGCTGATCGCGACCATCGGTCTGGCGATCCCGCTGACCGCGAACATGCACACCCCCAAGCTGATCGAGATGTTCCTTCGCGATCGGGTGAACCGCTGGGTGCTGTCGTTCATGGCGCTCGGTGCCGCGCATTCGCTGTGGGTGGCCTACATGGTCGGCCCCGAGTTCGCGCCGACCTGGGCGATCGCGGTCTCGGTGTACTTCGCGCTGATCGGCTGGGCGCTGCTCATCCCGTATTTCTTCTACGTGGTGCGGTTCGTCGATCCGTCGCGGTTGCTGGTCCGGCTACGCGATAGCGCGACGCGGATCGTCGAGACCGTCTCGGATCGCCAGCGCGATCCGATGGCCGCGCAGCTCGACCTCGAGACCCGGGTCGGCCAGCTCGGGACGATCATCATCAAATCGCTCGACCGCAATGATCGCGACGTCGCCGCCGAAGGCGCGTGGGCGATCAAGGTGTTGCTCGATCACTACGACAAGCACAAGAGTCGGATGCCGAAGGAATGGTTCGTGGTCGATCGCGCGGACTTCGTCGGGTTCTCCGACGAGGCGCTGCAGATGCTCAGCGAGTCGAAGACCTGGTACGAGATGAAGTGCCTGCAGCAGATCGAGCTCGGATTCTTACGCGCGCTTGGCGGCGCGTCGGACACGGTGTCGACGTTCTCCGATGCGACGCGGGTGATCGCGTGCCGGTTTCACGAACGTCATGACGAGCAGGCGCTTCGGCTGTGCATCCGGTTCTTCAACAACTTCCTGCGCGAGTCGATCAAGTCGCGCAACCTGCGCGCGCTGTACGACGTGTTCCACCAGTACCGCCGGCTGGGCCGCGAGCTCGTCGACCGGCCCGAGCTACTCCGCATGATCGGGCAGCACTTCACGTATTACGCCGAGATGGCACGGACGTACGGCATGGTGTTCGCGCCACAGCTCGCGCTGTTCGATCTCGGCTACGTGACACGTCGCGCCTACGAGCGCGCCTCGCCTGCGGCTCCGGGGCTGCTCAAGGAGATCCTCGCGCTGCCACATCGGACCGGCGACGACCTCCATTCGATGGCCGTCAAGGCCAAGCTGATCCTCGGCGGGTTCTTCGTCGGGCGCAAGCTCGATGCCGAGGCCGAGCTGGTGCGCAAGAATCTGCGGGACGTCGATCACAACGAGCTCGAACGCGCCGAGTCCCATCTGCTCGCCGCCGATCGGTCGTTCTTCGAGGTGACCGATCGCCAGCTCAACCTCGAGTACGTCCCGCCCGAGCGACGCGAGCCGCTTCGCGAGTTCTGCAAGTCGCTCATCGGCGGCTAAGCGCCGGCCGCGATCATCGATCGATGTATCCATTCGCGGGCCCTGGCGGCGAACCGCCCGCCGCCCGCCGCCCGTCACGGTTTGTCGACGATCGCGGATCCAGGCTTCGCCGGCGATGGACGATCGACCTTGAGCGAGCCGGTCGACGACGACCACATGACGTATGCGATCACGCCGAGCCCGAGCAGCGCGACGATCAGCAGCACGCCGAACGGAACGCGATCTCCGAGGGTCCGGCGACCAAAGAACCGCCCGGCCGACCGCTTGTGGATCGTCTGGGTGACCTCCTGCGCGAACGACGCCGGAGCACGCGCCTTCTGCAGCCCCGACAGCGCCTTGCGCGTCTCGACCAGGTCCGAGTGCGCTTGCTTCCACGTGTCGTCGGTCGCGAGCTTGGTTTCGACGTCGTGCTTGCGATCGGCCGGCAGCGAGCCGTCGAGATAGTCCGACAGCGTCGCGATGATCTCGTCGTCGAGCTCTGTCTGCTGTGCGGTCATTGAAGCCTCGCTCGGACAATTGAACCGCCAAGACGCCAACACGCCAAGGGGTCGAGGGCCCCCGTGACGGCGAGCTGCGGCGAGCTGGCAGCGCACCGCACCAGCTCCGTTTTCAAGCAATGCCGTTCCGCGACGAGCCCCAGACGACCTCTGCGTGGCGCCCTGGTGCCTTGGCGGTTCGTCCTCTGCTCATCGATCTCACACATGACGCTGTAGCCTCTTGCGCAGGACGAGCCTCGCCCGGTGAAGCCGTGATTTCACGGTGCCATCGGGCAGCCCGGTGATCTCGCAGATCTCTTCGATCGAAAGATCTTCGATGTCGCGGAGCACCACGACGAGGCGCTGATCCTCCTCGAGGAGGCTGATCGCCTCTTGCAGCAGCTTCTCCATCTGCGCGCTCTCGAGGGCGCGGTCCGGTTGCGCCGAGATGAACGGCGCACCGCCAACGCCGTTGGTCTGCGGCGCGGCCGCGGTCTCGTCGAGCTCATCGCGATCGCGGTCATGGCGCCGGGCCAGGTACTTGATCCGGTTCTTGCAGTGATTGACGGTGACCCGATACAGCCAGGTCGAGAACTTCGACTCCTCGCGGAAGGTCTCGATCGTCTTGAACACCGTGATGAACACTTCCTGCGCCACGTCCTCGGCTTCGGCGCGGTTGTTCAACATCCGAAATGTGATGTTGAAGACCCGGTCCCGGTGCGCCTCGAGTAGCTCGCAGAACGCTCGCTCGTCGCGGTCGCGTAGGCGCCGCAGTAGCGACCGCTCAAGCTCTGACATGGGGACCGAGCATACTCGCCTCACCCGATCGACACCGAGAATCGCCGGGAGTTTCTTCGATGTTTACGCCTAGTTAGTCCAATTGTTACGCTCGGTTGCCCGAGGCTGCGTTTCCCCGTTGGCTTTCCCTCCGGCCCAGGAGTAGCTTGGGGTTGCCACGGTTCGTCGGTGTTTCTGCGGAGCGTTTGCCGTTTGTTGCTAAAGGTCGGCCATCGCTTTTTCCGGTGCTCAGTGGGCTGAATCAGTTCGAAACCCGCTTCCGAGCACAGGGCCCCTCTGGGGCGGGGGTAGCGATACACAGGGCCAGATCGAGATCGAGCAAGCGATGAATACTCGTCTGTATGTTGGGAATCTTTCGTTCAACACCAATGCTGAAGGAGTCCGCACTGCGTTTCAGGAGTTCGGCACGGTCAGTGATGTCCATCTAGTTTCGGATCGCGAGACGGGACGCTCCCGTGGATTCGCGTTCGTCACCATGGGTACCCCGGAGGAAGCCGCGAAGGCGATCGAGGGTATGGATGGCCGGACGCTTGATGGTCGTCCGCTTCGCGTAAACGAGGCCGAGCAGCGTCAGCCGCGTGGTGGCGGCGGTGGCGGCGGTGGTTTCCGCGGCGGTGGTGGTGGTTACGGCGGCGGCGGTGGCGGCCGTGGTGGTTATGGTGGCGGCGGCGGTGGCTATGGCGGTGGCGGCGGTGGCTACGGCGGCGGTGGTGGTGACTTCGGTGGTGGCGGTGGCGGTGGTGACTTCGGTGAGGGCGGTGGCGGACGTCGCGGCGGTCGCGGCGGCCGGGGCGGCGGACGCGGTGGAGATCGCTGGTAACAACGACTCGATCAAACGATGGAGAGAGGAGCGGCGCCGGTCACGGCGCCGTCATCGTTTTCGGCATTGGGTCGGCATTTGGTCGGCATATACGGTAGGGA
>JBFWXW010000132.1:0-10698 GCA_050187075.1 Kofleriaceae bacterium
GCAGCCCGATTTTCGGTGCGCCCACGTGGGCGCGACCGCACTTCCGCCCGAACCCAGGTTCGCGAAATCCCGGCGCCGCGGTCGACTTTCCGACGAGAAACCGTGATCCGGGATCTGAACTAGCTAGTGACGACGGAGAGGCGGCGGACTACGAAGGCCACGTGACCGACCTGCGCGTGAGCGGGGAGTACTTTCCGCGGTCGGTTTGGGACGGAGCTCACGTCGACATGGGTGGCTTTGCGCGCCGCCGCGATCATCGACGGGAGCGTGACGGGTTTGATAGCGACGCGCTCGACACCCAAAGCCTGGCGATCGGCGGCATCGCGCAGGTCGGATGGAGCTGGTTGACCGGATCAGGGAGCGAGCCGACTAGCTCGACATCTTGGTCTTGAGCCCAGCATCCACGGCGTCGAGGAACTGCTCGGTGGTGAGCCATGGCTGAGTCGGCGAGATCAGGATCGCGAGGTCCTTGGTCATCTTGCCGGACTCGACGGTGTGCACGCACACGGTCTCGAGCGCCTCGGCGAACTTGATGACCTCGGGCGTGTTGTCGAACTGACCGCGGTACTTGAGGCCCTGGGTCCAGGCGTAGATCGACGCGATCGGATTGGTCGAGGTCGGCTTGCCTTTCTGGTGCTCGCGATAGTGACGCGTCACGGTGCCGTGGGCGGCCTCGGCCTCGACGGTCTTGCCGTCGGGCGTGAGCAGCACCGACGTCATCAGGCCGAGCGAGCCGAAGCCCTGCGCCACCGAATCGGACTGCACGTCACCGTCGTAGTTCTTGCAGGCCCAGATGAAGCCGCCGTCCCACTTCATCGCGGCGGCGACCATGTCGTCGATCAAGCGGTGCTCGTAGGTGATGCCCTTGGCCTTGAACTGCGACGCGAACTCGTCGTCGAACACCTTCTGGAATAGATCTTTGAACCGTCCGTCGTACTTCTTCAGGATCGTGTTCTTGGTCGACAGATAGACCGGCCAGCCGCGGTTGAGACCGTAGTTGAAGCAGCTGCGGGCGAACCCCATGATCTGCTCGTCGAGGTTGTACATCCCGAGCGCGACGCCACCGCCGGTGAAGTCGAACACCTTGTGCTCGATCGGCTTGCCGCCATCCTTCGGGGTGAACGTGAGCGTCAGCGTGCCGGCACCGGGGACCACAAAGTCGGTCGCCTTGTACTGATCGCCGAACGCGTGACGGCCGACGACGATCGGCTTGGTCCACGTGTTGACGAGCCGCGGCACGTTCTTGCAGATGATCGGCTCGCGAAAGATCGTCCCGCCGAGGATGTTGCGGATCGTGCCGTTGGGCGACTTCCACATCTCGGCGAGGTTGAACTCCTTCACCCGCGCTTCATCGGGTGTGATCGTGGCGCACTTGACCGCCACGCCGTACTGCTTGGTGGCGTTTGCCGAGTCGATCGTCACCTGATCGCGCGTCTTGTCGCGCGATTCGATCCCGAGGTCGAAGTACTTCAGATCGACTTCGAGGTACGGGAGGATCAACTTGTCCTTGATGAACTTCCAGATGATGCGGGTCATCTCGTCGCCGTCCATCTCGACGATCGGATTCTTCACCTTGATCTTGGCCATCGCTGCGAGTTGTATCATCGGAACGTGAGCGAAAGCGTGCGCCTGGACCTCGCTTCGCTCGACCAGCTGGAGACGCTGTATGCGACCGCACCACCTGCGCCGTTACCTCGCGGAATCTGGCGTGGCCACTACCTCCACGAACATCCGATGGCGTTCGGCGAGCGGGCGGTCGCACGAGCGATGTTCAAATGGACGAGATTTGGCCTCGATCTCGACGAGCACTGCTGGTGGCTCGGGCATCGGTCGCTGCGCGTAGCGCGATTTCGGCCACGGCTCGCCCGGTCGCGTTGGCGCCACACGGACGTGATCCGGCTCGACTACCGGGAAACCAGGCCGCGCCGGTTACGCGGCGTGCTGTACGACGAGCTCAAGCCGCTAGCGAATGGCTCGATTCTGGGGCTCGGTGGGATCAACCGCACTTCGCCGTGGTTCTTCTTTGCGCTTGAACCCGAACGCGAGTAACTGGACCGCTACGGTGCCGGGCACCAACCCGGCGAGCACGGTGGCGATGGCGGTTGCGCGGGGATAGTGCTCGCCGCTGAACAAGGATGCTTGTACAGAGGCCAGCGCCGGGTAAGGTCCGCTCGTCGTTACCGCCCAATAGACGCCAAGGATTCCCCCGGCCATCATCAGCGTGATCCGAATTGCCGCGGGAACGCGGCGTGCGCGGTAGGCGATGTGCTCGAGCATGGTGCTTGAGACGAGGTGCGCCGTTGAACGTCGCGCGGTAACCATACCGCCAACGCGTTCGGGTCGTCGTCACGGAGCCGAGAGCCGTTCCCGAGCGTCGGGCGAGCCTACGTGCAGCGGCGGAACCGGCCGGATCGCCGTGACGTCCCCGCGAGCCGTCCGAGCTCGCACACCAGGCGCGTACAATACGGACACGAATCGAGATGGCGCTCGACCGCGGTCCGATCGGCATCGGCGATTGCACCCTCGGCAAGCATGCCGAGCGCGTTCTCGTCGGGGCAGGGATCGGCCGTCATGGTGCCTCGCGCATGGTCTTGAGCAGCGAGCTGATCGAGACATCGAGCCGGCTGATCACCAGGCCGAGCACCTCGTCGAGCTCGGCGTCGTCGATCTTGAGGCGTTCAGCAAGCAGCCGCCGGGTGTGCTCGACGAGCTGTTCGCGTGCCTTCGCGATCCGGCGCGCTGCGGTCGCGCGATGGATTCCGAGTACCGCGCCGAGCTGATCGATCGAGAGGCCGGCGACCATGTGCTGGCGCAGCAGGTGGCGATCCCCGGGCTCGAGCAGCCGCGCCGCATCGCGCATCGCGGCGGCAACCGCCGAGCGGTACTCGGCCTTGACGACATCGAGGGCGAGATCGCCCGGCTCGGCGAGCGCGTGCACGTCATCATCGTCAGCGGGCGCTTCACGGTGGCGGTCCTTGCGCTTGCCGAGATCGAGGAACACCCGCACCGCGGTCACGCGCAGCCAGTTCTCCAAGAATCCCTGCCCTGCGTATTCGTTGATCTTGGGCTGCTTGCCGGGCTCGGCCACGAACAGCCGTTCGCGCAGGATCTGTTTCAGGTCATCGGGCGTGTGCCCGGGGCCGGCAAAGCGCCGGCAGGTTGCCTCGATCGTGGCTCGGAACGCCCGTTCGATCTCGGCGATCGCATCTGCTGCGCCGCGAGCTGCAAGCTGCGCCAGCGCGAGATCCGGAGCTCGACAGCGCAGGAGATAGCCATCGAGCTCCGACGCAGGCGCGCGAGCCGCGATCGCGGTCACGAGCTCTCGAGGATCGATCGATAGCGCCGGATGTGCCGTGGTGGCTTCACGGCAAAGTTGTTCGAGGCGCTCACCGACATTGGCAGCCACACGAGTGCCCGGCGACGCTGCCCATCCCGCCGTAAACGTCTCTGCCAGGTCCTCGGCCGTCGCCATGTTGGCCAGCCTACCACCGACCTCGACCGGCCATGGGTGGGCGGACACCCACCGCCGAGGCTCCGAACGACTCGAGTGAGTCAGGGCTACCACATCAAGGCCAGACGACAGAGGGGCGCCCATGTCGCGCGGGAACGCAGCCCCCCGCGAGGTGCAACGCCACCGTGGGGTGGATCGGCCGCGAGATCGAGCAACCAATGTCCATGGCCGTGGCCTCCGCAGCAGATAGCGCCCACGCCCCCGGTTCGTTCGCGCCCACCACCACCGATGGCCGCTACACATTGCGCAAGGAGCTCGCCCGCGGCGGGATGGGGAGGATCTGGATCGCGGATGATGCGCGACTCGGGCGTCGTGTGGCGATCAAGGAATTGCTCGAGCCCACGGCTGCACAACTCGCGCGCGTCGATCGCGAGCTGCGTTGACATCGCGACTCGAGCACCCGTCGATCGTCAGCGTCCACGACGGTGGGATCTGGACGGACGGGACGCCGTTCTACGTGATGAAGCTGGTCAGCGGCCAATCCCTCGATGCCGTGCTCGCGCGTACGCACACGGTGGCGGATCGCCGCGAAGGATCCGCGAAGCACGCGGGCACAGCCGATCGTCGTCGCAACAGCGCAGCGCGTGGCGCTGGCGCTCGAGCAGTTACGAGGCGACACGCCGGAGGCCCGACAAGCGTTCGAGCGCGCCGTTGCGCTTGGTGACGCGTTGGTGGCGCAAGCTCCCGAGGCGCACGACCGGGCAGCGCAGGCGACGTCGGTTCGCGAACGAACCGGCGCGTGTTGCAAGCACTAGCCGCGCGCGAAGCGATAGCCGCCGCCGGCGCGATTCAACAGCGTCACCCGTCGAGCCGCCACGCGACGGTGTTGCCGGTGATTGCCGCGGGATGCACGAACGGCAGCGCGCCCGCGCTTGCTAGCGTGACCGCGATGTCGATCGCGTGACGCGCGCGCGACCGCATCGTCAGCCCGCACACGAGGTGACGACATGGCAAGCAAGTCCGTTGCGGTTTCGTTTGGGTTCGTAGGCTGGGTGTTGGCCGGCGTCAGCGGCTGCTCTCCCGAGCCCAGTGGTGCACCGATCAGCGGCGGCACGTTGCTGGTCACACGCGATGGTGCACATGCAGTGATCGCCGACGCCGATCGCGATCGGATCTTGTCCGTCGATCTCGCCACCGAGCAGCTCGTCGCAGACATCCCGCTCCAGGCTGGCGACGAGCCCGGCCGCTTGATCGAGGACGGTGCAGGCAGGATCCACGTGGCGCTCCGACGTAGCGGTGCGCTGCTCACGCTCGCGGATGCCCGCACCGCGATGTTCGTGTCGCGCCGGCCGGTGTGTGCCGAGCCGCGCGGGCTGGCCTGGGACAGCGCCGCCGACCTGATCCACGTGGCGTGCGCGAGCGGAGAGCTCGCCAGCCTCGCGGCGTCCGGCGGCGGCGTCACGCGGCGGTTGATGCTCGGCCGCGATCTGCGCGACGTGATCGTTCAGGGCGATCACCTGGTCGTCAGCCGGTTTCGCAGCGCCGAGCTCCTCACGGTCGACGCCACGGGCGCTGTGACGAGCTCGGTACGGCCGCCGTCCGTGTTCCGGACCGATGCCGCGGAGCCATTCAGCGTGCCGTTCCAGACGACGGCCGCGGCCGCGGTTGCGTGGCGCACGATCGCGCTTCCCGATGGCAGCGTGTTGATGTCGCACCAGCGGCAGATGAAGCGCCCGATCCAGCCGACACCGGGAGGGTACGGCACACCTCAGAGCTGCAACCACGGCGTGGTGCAGGCCGCGGTCACGCTGACTTCGCCCGGCCAGGCGCCGGTCGCGCTCGCGCCGTTCGCCCATGGCGCATTGCCCGTGGACATCGCCGTCGATCAAACGGGTGAGCAACTCGCCATCGCCGTTGCGGGGACCGAGACGGTGACGCTCGTGCAAAGCAGCGCGCTGCAGTCTCGCGATGATGACAATTGCGGGACCAGCGCAACTGCTCGCGCCGCATGGGCGAGCTCGCTGGGGCAACCGACCGCGGTCGCGTTCACACCATCGGGACGCTTGCTCGCGTTCTATCCCGACAAGCCTGCGCTCGCGGTGCTCGGCGATCCTGACTCTCACGTCATCGATCTGACCGGCGAGCCAAACCACGACGAGGGTCGCGCGCTGTTTCACCAGCAAACGGCGAGCGGGCTCGCGTGTGCTTCGTGCCATCCCGAAGCCGGCGAAGATGGTCTGGTGTGGGACTTCGGCTCGTTCGTGCGCCGCACGCAGAACGTCTCCGGGGGGATCTTGTCGCGCGGGCCCTATCACTGGTCGGGCGAGATGAGCGATCTCGACGTGCTCCTCGACGACGTGTTCGCGAATCGGATGTCGGGCTCGCATCCGACCAACAGCCAGCGAGAAGCGCTCGGCGCGTGGCTGGATCGGATCCCCTCACCTGGCCCACCGCCGGTCACGGACCCGGCGGCGGTCGAGCGCGGCCGCGAGGTGTTCCGGATCGCCGGCTGCAACGAATGCCACAACGGCGCGATGTTCACGAACAACACGCGCGTCGACGTCCACACCGGCGGGATGTTCAAGGTGCCGAGCCTGCTCGGGGTGGGGGCGCGCGCGCCGTTCCTTCATGATGGCTGCGCTGCCACGCTTCGCGACCGGTTCGGCGAATGCGGCGGTGGCGACTATCACGGCCGGACGTCGGATCTCGATGACACCCAGCTCGACGATCTGCTCGCGTACCTCGAATCGCTCTAGTGACGGCATGCCGCGCTCGAGCGGATGATGCCTCGCGTCGCACTCGCGCTGCCCGGGTCGATCGCCGCGGCCACCGCCGTATCCCGCTCAGATCGCCGATGCCGCAACCCACCATCGATCGGTGACGCGCGAAGCGCTTCGAGTAAGATGCGCGTCCGTGCAGCTGGCCACCACGATCCGCGGTGTGAGCTATCGATTCGCGTCGATGATCGAGCTGCTCGCGAAGGCCAACCCGCCCAAGAGCGGCGACGACCTCGCCGGCATCTCGGCGCGCGATGCCGTGGAGCGTGTCGCCGCGCGTGCGGTGCTCGCCAACATCACGCTACGAGAGCTGCGCGAGCACCCGGCAGTCCCCTACGATCGCGATGAGCTGACCCGTCTGGCCGAAGACGAGCTCGATGACCAGGCGTATCGCGCGATCGCGCATCTCACGGTCGGCCAGCTGCGCGAGTGGTTGCTCGATATCCGGACCACTGGCTCCACGATCCGCGCCGTCGCGCCCGGATTGACGCCCGAGATGGCGGCTGCCGTTTGCAAGCTGATGTCGAACTTCGATCTGATGACGGTCGGAGCGAAATGCGAGGTCGTGGTCCGCGCGAACTCCACGCTCGGCCTGCCGGGGCGCTTGTCATCGCGCTGCCAGCCGAATCATCCAACGGATGACGTGGCGGGGATCATCGCGTCGACCCGCGAAGGCCTTGCCTACGGCTGCGGCGACGCCGTGATCGGCGTCAACCCCGCCACCGATACCCCCGAGTCGACGGCAGAGATCCTGCGCGCGCTCGACGAGCTCCTGAAGCGCAACGAAGTCCCCACCCAGCACTGCGTGCTGTCACACGTGACCGTGCAGATGAAGGCGCTCGCGCTCGGCTGCCCGATGGACTTGATGTTCCAATCGCTCGCCGGCACCCAGACGGCGAACACCGCGTTCGGGATCAGCGCACGCTTGCTCGACGAGGCATGGGCGCTGATGAACGAGCGCGGCACGACCAAGGGACCGAACCGGATGTACTTCGAGACCGGCCAGGGATCCGCGCTGTCGTCGGCGGCGCACCATGGCGTCGACCAGGTGACGATCGAAGCGCGCGCGTACGGATTGGCTCGTCGCTACAAGCCATTTCTCGTCAACACGGTGGTCGGCTTCATCGGGCCCGAGTACCTCGAGGATGGACCGCAGATCTCGCGGGCCGCGCTCGAGGATCATTTCATGGGCAAGCTGCTCGGCCTGCCGATGGGCTGCGATGCGTGCTTCACGTATCACGCGAGCATGTCGCAGGACGAGCTCGAGAGCCTCAAGACCCTGCTCGGCGCCGCCGGGTGCGCGTACCTGATGTCACTGCCCGTGGGCGACGACATCATGCTGAACTATCAGTCGACGAGCTATCACGACATCCCGACGCTGCGGCGGCTGCTCGGTAAGCGCGCGACGCCCGAGTTCGATGCGTGGCTCGAGGCGCGCGGGATCTGGCGCGGAACTGATCCGGGGCCGAAGTTCGGTGACGTCGAAGCCGTGCGGTGATCGATCGTTACCGGCCGGCGGTTCTCGCGGTCAACGAGTTACCAGCATACGTCGAGCTTGACGTCGTCGAGGTACACCCACACGTGACCATCGGCAGCGCCGAGACGATTCAGCCGAATGGCGATCGTGAGATCGGTGCTCGCGGCCTGCGGGTTGGCTGCAACGGTCACGCTCGTGCGTGGATCGGTGCGATCGACCGTCTCGAGCACGGTCGGTACGCCTGCCGTCTCGAACGTCACCTGATAGCCCCAGTCGTACGACACCTGACCCGAACCCCGAGCGAACGACAGCGCGAATCCCAGGATCGGAGCTGGGGCGGCATAGGTCTGGCGGACCTCTACCCATTCCCCGACGGGGGTCATGCGCTCACCCCAGATCGCCAGACAGCCCGCTCCGGTGTTGGCGAACTCGGACAAAAACCCCTGGTCACATCCGAACCAGCCCACATCGCAGCCGGTGCTGTTACTGACCAGTGGTCGACCGTCGTAGTACGGCCAGCCGCTACTGCGCGCGATCGTCCACCCGGGGACCACGAGATCGGTACAGAGCCCGGATTCGAACCCGGAGTTATCGAGCACGTCGAACGCGACACCTGTGACCGGATGTCCGAGACAGGTTTCCGGAAGCGCAGCGTCCAGGCTCGCATCTGCGGCCATCGGATCGAAACCGACCCGTCCACAGCTGGCGATGAGGAGGGTGATCGCCATGCGCATGAATGCGACCGTAGGTCACATGATCTGCGCAGGCCACTCGGAACCGATCGAACCGTCGAGGTGAGGATGTCCACCCCCAGCTCGACGCGATGCCGCGAACGCGTCACCAGCAAAGATCGAGCGTGATGTTGTCGAAGTACGCCCACACGTGGCCGCTGAGGTTCTGTACCCGGCGGAGCCGGAGCGCGATCGTGATCTCGGTGTCGGCGAGCGGCGTCGCGCGCTGCGACATGGTGTAGCGGCCCATCGTGTCGGTCATACCGGTGGCACCGACTTTCTCGACGACCGTCTTGATGCCGGCGATCTCGTAGCTCAGCTCGTACTCCCACCCGAACTCGAGCTGATCCGATCCTCGCGAATACGCCAGGGCGAGCCCTTGAATCGGCGCCGGCGCGTTGACGGTCTGGCGAACCTCGACCCATTGGCCCACGGCCGTCGCGCTACCACCCCACATCGCAAGGCATCCGTTGCCCGTGTTCGGGAAGCTCGGCAGCCGGGTGCTGTTGCAACCGAAATCGGTGACTCCGCAGCCCGCGTTGTCGCTGGCCATCGGCCGGTTGGCGTAATAGCTCCAGCTCGCGCTCTTCGTGACAGCCCAGCCGCTGACCGAGGTGTTGGTGCACAGACCGGTTTCGAAGCCGTTGTTCGCGAGCACGTTGCTCTGGATCGGAAGGCCGCCGCACCCCGTGCCCGGCACGAGCGCAGGGGGCGCATCGATACCGACCGTACCGTCCGTGATCGTGGTGACCGCACCATCGGTGACCGACTCGATCCCGCTGTCGGGAATCACCATGGCGTCTTGTTCTTCGACCGGTGCGTCGGGGTCGTCAGTGGTCAGCCGCGCGCCGTCGAACCCGAACCTGCCACACGCGGACCACACGAGCCCGACCCCCACCGCACACAGCGCGGATAGACGCAACCACCGCATTCGCACCTTCTCTATCCTACGCCAGCGCCGATCTGGTTCGCCATGCGTCGAGTCACGCCGACATGTAGGCACCGACACATTGCACCTCGGCTCCGCTCGTGATGACGTGCGCTCCATGAGCCGGACGCGTCAGCTGATGACGGGGTTGCGAGACGCGCTGGGCTCATCGGACCCGCTCCCACCTCGCCCGCCAGTTCCGCCGGTCGAGGCGCCACCCGCTCGGGTCTACTCACCGCGGCCGGAGCGCCGTGCGTTCGCCGCACAAGCGGCTCGCCACACCACCGCGCTGGTCGGGATCGGCCACGTCGGGACGCGCTACGCGACCGACGTGGTGCTGCAGTTCCAGGCCGAGCTCGCGGTCGCGCACGCCGCGGTCGCCGCCGAGCTACCTGACGACTGGGCACGACAGCATGGCTTCATCGGCCTCCGCAGTCGCGTGCAGTCGCATCGCGAGTTCTTGCTGCGCCCCGATCTCGGCCGGCGACTCGATGACGCTTCGCTGGCCAAGCTGCGCGACAGCTGCGTCCGGGGCGTCGACGTTCAGCTGATCGTCGCGGACGGACTTTCTGCCGTGGCGTGCATGCAGACCGGCAAGCAGCTCCACGATGAGGTCGCGCGCGCATGCCAGGCGCGCGGGCTGACGGTCGGGACGCCGATCGCGGCGCGGTTCGCGCGGGTGTGGCTCGAGGATGAGATCGGCCAGGAAGTCGGAGCGAAGGTCGCGATGATCTTGCTCGGCGAGCGTCCGGGGCTCGGCACCGGTGATGGGCTCAGCGCATACGTCGTCTACGATCCCAAGGTCGGGAACACCGATGGCGATCGAAACATGATCAGCAACATCCATCCGCGCGGCATGCCACCGGCCGAAGCGGCACAACGGCTCGCCGCGTTCGCGACCGCGATGATCGAGCAACGCACCAGTGGCGTACGGCTCGATCTCGCGCGGCTGGGTGTCACCAACGAACGCGCACCGCGGCCGCCGCAGGTTCGACAGCGACTGGTGGGCGCATGATCCTCGAACCGATCGTTCCGGTGGTGCTATCGGTGCGCCGGCTGCCGCACGCCGACCCGGCGTTGATCGCCGCGTACGGTGGCGACCCGGCGAACCACATCGCGCTCGGCCTGGTCACCTGCGATCAGGACGACGCGCTGTACGTCGCGCTCGACGAAGCGACCAAACACGCGCCGATCGACGTGGTGTTTGCGAGCAGCTTCTATGCAGGGGCTGCGCATGCGAGCGGGAGGTTGTCGGGTGAGATCCTCGGGGTGATCGCAGCCTCCGAGCCGGCGGCGATCGAGCACGGGCTCGAGGCGATCCAGCGCTGCCTGGC
>JBFWXW010000133.1:0-10373 GCA_050187075.1 Kofleriaceae bacterium
GAAGCCAACTGGAAGTTCCACTGGCGGCTCACCGAGTCCGCCGGGATCATGGTGTACCTCGCCGATTATCGCGGCCATCGCGTGCTGTGGGAGGGCTCGCTGCCGTACGTGACGATCGATCATCAGCGGCAATCGCTCGAGATCGAGCAGGAGTCGGTCGAGGTCCACGGTCCCTGGTGGGTCCCACTCGGAACCCGCAACCTGCAGGGTCCGGTCCGCTGTCAGACGTTCCGGGGAGGCATCGAGCTATCCGCGGCGTTTCAGGCCGGGCCGTACAACTACACCCAGCTGTGGCGGTTCCACGACGACGGCCGGATGTGCCCGTGGCTGACGATCTACGGCCCGGGCGTACACGATCAGCACACGTACCATCCGCACTGGCGATTCGACTTCGACCTCGACGGCGCGCGCGATGACGGGTTCGAGCGCTTCGAGGATAACCGCTGGCAGCGCGTCCAGCACGAGGGCTGGTTCCCGTACAGCGGTGAGGCCGATGACGCCGGCAACGTGTGGCGCCAGGTCGACCTCGGCTCCGGTGCAGCGATCAACATTCGCCCGCACAGCTGGGACGACGCCGAGATGTTCGCGATTCGCTATCACGACGGCGAATGGGCGCCGTTCTCACCGCGCAGCGCGGCGGGCAGCACGCCGTTTCCGGCCGCGTACG
Source organism: Kofleriaceae bacterium (assembly GCA_050187075.1). Classification (GTDB taxonomy): domain Bacteria; phylum Myxococcota_A; class Polyangia; order Haliangiales; family Haliangiaceae; genus JABFXX01. The sequence continues at coordinate 668 of JBFWXW010000133.1, forward strand.
TCGGCGACGAAGAGCTCGACGGCGACGACGTGACCCTGTGGTACGTCGCGCACGTCCACTTCGATCAGTCGTTCCCGTACACCGCTGGGCCGTGGGTGCGGGTCGACGGGTTCTAGAACGTTCTAGAACGGCCGGTTGATTTGGGGCAGCGCTCGCGCGCTCGCTCGTCAGGCACGCTGGCGCGGCGCGACGCCCGTGCCTCGCGTGACCAGCCATGCGAGGACTCCAAACACGATCGCTGCGATCGCGATCACGAGGATGGTATTGCCCTGGGAAGCGACCATCCACTCGGACATGCGCTGGCCGATCGAGGCAGCGCCGGCGCCTCCAATCAAGGCTGCAGCGGTGATCTTCGTGGCGCGAGACGTTGGCTTTGCGTTGCTCGTACCGAGCAGACGAACGAGTCTCCGACGATGTCGCACGTGTCCGCGCCGGACACACCAAAAGGGTGTCGTTGTGCGAACCGTCGATCAGTACTCGATGCCAACGCACATCGCGTAGTGTTGCGGATAGCTCGCGTACCCGCAGTAGGTCTCGAACTCATTGGTCGAGGGTTGGCCGTCCGCCCGCGTCGGGAGCTTCGTCGACGACGACGGACCCGCACGCCGAAGCGAACAATGTGCCGAACCAGAACGCTCGACTCACACGATCAGCTTGCCCGAATCCGTGTGCGGCTCCGCTATGGCTTTGTGGGTTAGCTCAGGCAACGTGTCGCGAGCGTCACGCTTCTGGGATGAAGAGCTAGCCGGCCGTTGCTGGCAGCGCGATCCAGATCACGCGGCTTCGCCGTGGCACTTCTTGTACTTCTTGTTCGAACCGCACGGGCACGGATCATTGCGGCCGACCTTGTTGGTCGCCACGATCGTCCCCTGACGCTCGCCGGGCCGCCGGCCGGTCACCGCGGCGTCGAACGCCTCGATCACGACCTGGGTGGGCTTGATGATCGTCGACGCGGCGTCTTCGGTCATCGCGGACTCCTTGACGTCCTCCGCGATGAGCTCGGCGAGCTTGGCGTAGATGTTGGGCTGACTCTGGACGAGCGATGGTGCGATCCGCGCGTGGACCGGCTTGTCAGCCAGACCGTCCACCTTCGCGAGCGCCTCGGTGACCACGACATCCGCATCCGCCAGGTTCTTTGCCGTGATCCGCGGCAGCGTCCCACCCTCGCGGCCGCGATCGAACATCGCCCACATCAGAGTCGCGTAGAACACCGCGGCTTCGCCGACCGCGTCACCATGGGTGGTCCGGACGGCCGCCGCGTTCTGCAGCAAGAACGGCTGCTCCTTCTGCAGCCGCTGCGCCAGCTTGTTCATCGCCTTCTTGTCACCCCGCTGATCGAGACGGGTGAAGGCGGTGATCGTTCGTTCGACATCCTCGGCCGAGACGATAAAAGAAGTCATCTGATCCCTGTCCTGGTGCCTTGTGCTTAGTGCCTGGTGCCGTCGGCGCCGACTTCCCAGACCATGCCCGAATACATCAGCTTGTTGAGATCGCCCTTGCCCTGCTTCGAGGTGGCATCTTCGACCTGCGCTCCCGCCAGATCGCCGTAGGTGGGCTTGTCGGTGCGATAGAGGATGCCCATCGGCATCGGGAACTCGGGCTGGACCAGCTGGGACAACAGGTTCGCGTACAACGCCGATCCTCGGTCGCTGTGAACGAGCAACTGACTGACCGGCGTCTGGCCCGGCCCGTCACCCACGTCGACGACCTCCGGCTTCATCCCGGCACCGAGCTTGATGCCCTTGGTGCCGCCCGCAAACGTCAGCGGCTTGCCCTCGGCGAGAATGATCTGCTTTCCCGCCGGATCGTCCTTCACCGCTTCCCACACGCCGTCGTTGAACACCGGGCAATTCTGCAGCATCTCGAGGAACACCGCGCCCTTGTGGCGGTATGCCTGATCGAGAATCGCGCCGAGTAGCTTCGCGTCGGTGTCGGTCGCGCGCGCCACGAACGTCGCGCCCGCGGCGAGCGCGAGCGAGATCGGATTGAGCGGGTGGTCGATCGAACCGGTTGGTGTCGACGGTGCACGCGTGCCGATCGACGAGGTCGGCGAGTACTGACCCTTGGTGAGCCCGTAGATCTGATTGTTGAACAGGAGGATCTTGAGGTCCATGTTGCGGCGGAGCGCGTGGACCATGTGGTTGCCGCCGATCGACAGGCCATCGCCGTCACCGGTGATCACCCAGACGTCGAGCTCGGGGCGCGTGATCTTGAGGCCCGACGCGATCGCCGGCGCACGGCCGTGGATCGTGTGAAACCCGTAGGTGTTCATGTAGTAGGGAAATCGGCTCGAGCAACCGATGCCCGAGATGAACACCGTGTTCTCGCGCTTGATCCCGAGCGTGGCGAGCGTGCGCTGCACGGTGGCGAGGATCGCGTAGTCACCGCATCCAGGGCACCAGCGCACGTCCTGGTCGGTCTCGAGGTCCTTCTTGCTGAGCTTGATCTTGACGGCTTCGCTCATCGTTTCCTCACGCGTTGGCCACGGTTTCGGCCACGCCGTTGATCGCCGGCTGCGACGTTCCGATCAGCGTCTCGACCGCGGTGATCACCTCGCGAACCTTGAACGGCTGACCCTGGATCTTGTTGAGCCCGATCGCGTCGATCAGGAACTTCGCGCGAATGATCGTCTGGAGCTGACCCATGTTGAGCTCGGCGACCAGGACGTGCTTGAAGTTCTTGATCACCTTCTCGAGACCGGGCTCGAGCGGCGACAGCCAGCGCAGGTGCGCGTGGCTGACCTTCTTGCCCTGGACCTGCAGCGACTGCACGGCCTGGCGGAGCGACCCATAGGTGCCACCCCAGCCGATCACCAGCACATCGCCTGAATCAGGACCGAACAGATCCATCTCGCCGACGTCCTGCGCGACCCGCGCGATCTTGTCGGCGCGCAGCTTGGTCATCTTCTCGTGGTTGTCGGGCGCGTACGAGATGTTGCCGGTGAGCGCGTCCTTCTCGATACCACCGATCCGGTGCTCGAGACCCGGCGTGCCGGGCACGACCCAGGCGCGCGCCAGCGTCCGCGGGTCACGCTCGTAGACGAAGTAGTTCGCGGGATCGGTGCGATGAATCACATCGAACCGCGGCAGCGCGTTCAGGTTGGGCAGCGGCCACGGCTCGCTGCCGTTGGCGATGTAGCCGTCGGACAGGAGGATCACCGGGACCATGTAGCGAGTCGCGATCTTGACCGCCTCGACGGCGCAATAGAACGTGTCGCCCGGGCTCTTCGCGGCGATCACCGGCACCGGCGCCTCTCCATTGCGACCATAGACCGACTGGAACAGATCCGATTGCTCGGTCTTGGTCGGTAGCCCGGTCGACGGACCGCCGCGTTGCACGTTGACGATCACCACCGGCAGCTCGGTCATCACGCCGAGGCCGATCGCCTCGCCCTTGAGCGCCACGCCGGGACCGCTCGACGCGGTCACCGCGACCGATCCGCCGTACGCCGCACCGAGCGCCGCGCCCATCGCGGCGATCTCGTCCTCGGCCTGGAACGTCATCGTGCCGAAGTTCTTGTACTTCGCGAGCGTGTGGAGAATCGTCGACGCGGGAGTGATCGGATAGCCCGCGTAGAACAGCTTCTTGCCGGCGAGCTCCGCACCGACGACGAGGCCGAGCGCGATCGCCTCGTTGCCGGTGATGTTGCGGTACATCCCGGGCGTGAACACCGCGGGCGGAACCTTGTAGACGGTCTGGAACACCTCGGCGGTCTCGCCGTAGTGATAGCCCGCCTTGAACACCTTGACGTTCGCATCGCCGTAGCCCGGCTTCTTGGCAAACTGCAGCAGGATCCGACGGATCTCCGACTCCGGCTCGCGGCCGTACATCCAGAACACGAGGCCGAGCGCGAAGAAGTTCTTGGCGCGACCCTTCTCCTTGTTCGTCAGCTCGCTCCCCTCGAGGGCAGATTGCGTCAGCTGGGTGATATCGACGGCGTGGACCTTGTACTTACCGAGGCTGCCATCCTCGAGCGGGTTCGATGCGTAGCCGGCCTTCTTGAGGTTGGCCTCGATGAACGCGCCGGTGTTGACGATCAGCGTCCCATTCTCGACGAGATCCTTCAAGTTGGTCTTGAGCGCTGCGGGATTCATCGCGACCAGCACGTCGGGCGCATCACCCGGCGTGTAGATCTCCGACGACGAAAAGTGCAGCTGAAATCCGGACACGCCGAACAAGCTGCCGGCCGGTGCGCGGATCTCCGCCGGGAAATCCGGGAACGTTGAAATGTCGTTGCCTGCCTCGGCAGCAGCTTTGGCGAACTCGGTGCCGGTCAGCTGCATGCCATCTCCCGAGTCGCCGGTGAACCGGATCACGACTCGGTCAAGCTGCTTCGTTTCCATCTCTGGTACCTCAGACTCGTCAATCGACGAGCGTGGCGCGGACCTTACCAGTCCCGCCTGGAGAACCCAAGGCTGACGGTGCGCTGTGCGCTGGCTGCGACTCGCGACAAACCATGAGAATTGTTCACTATCCGTAGCTGACGCACACGCTTTGTGACGTGTCACGCAGCATGCGGACGAACGCCGTGGCGATGATCCTGCACATCCAGTCAACGTTTTGCCGTCGGGCGGCGTATAGACATCGCTCGCAGGCAACGTCCGTCGAACCTGCGGAGTGAACGAACCACTCGTTATTGCATCGGAGCCGCCATGACTCGATCGAGCACCCTCGCTGCCATCCTCGTGTTCTCGCTACTGGCCGTTGCCGCGTGCAAGTCATCGGGCAGCGGCGCGCAAGATGACGTCGTCGACGCTCCGACGCTGAGCGAGCAATGGACATCGCTGATCCAGCGCTCGTGGGAGCTGCCGGCCGGCGCGACCGACACCTACCGTTGCCGGCGGATCGAGGTCGCCGAGGATCTCTACATCGTCGGGTTTCGTGCCCTGGCGCCGTTCGGCACCCACCACACGCTGGTCACCGTCACCGACGCAGATGCCCAGCTCGGCGATTACGATTGCAGCCTTCAGGCGATCGACAGCGAGATGCTCTATGCCTCGGGCGTTGGGAGCGATGATCTGATGACACCCGAAGGCGTGGCCATCCACGTCAAGGCGGGTCAGAAGCTCAACCTCAACCTGCATCTGTTCAACACGAGCGAGGAAACGGTCACCGGCGAGTCCGGGATTCTCATCGACACGATCCCCGCCGATCAGGTCCAGCAGACTGCCGACGCGATCATCGCGGGCAAGGCGACGTTTTCGCTCGACGCGGGAATCCAGGAAGTCCACGCGACCTGCACCGTCGCCCGCGACTACCAGATCTTCGCGGTGTGGCCTCACATGCACCAGCTCGCGACGCACCAGAAGGTCGTGCTGACGCCGAAGGCCGGCGGCGACCCGATCACGCTGCTCGACGCCAGCTACTCGTTCGGCGAGCAGAAGTACTACCCGAAGGCACCGTCGGTGCAGGTCCATGCCGGCGACAAGATCGACGTGACCTGCTCGTACCTGAATGACACCGGGGCGCCCGTCGGATCGGGGGATTCCTCGACCGAAGAGATGTGCTTCACCGGTCTGTTCCGCTATCCCGCGCCCGCCAACTCGAATCTGTACGAGTGCATTCAGCCGTAGGCGGATGGGGTCAGACTCAATTTGCGCAACTTACGGAACGTAAGTTGCGCAAATTGAGTCTGACCCCATCTTCTCGGGAACATTTCGCGGGGTCGTGCGAGCAATGGGACCGAACGAGATGCTCAGCGTGGTCCGCACCGCACCTTCCAGCGAGCTCGACGCAGTCACGCTGCGCCGCGCAGTCACCGGCGATGATGCCGCATGCCGCGCGCTCGTCGAGCTGTACCAGACGCGCGTGTTCGCGCTGGTGTCCCGGATGCTTCCGGGGCGCGGCCGCGCGACCGTCGAGGATGCCGCGCAGGAGACGTTCCTCCAGGTGTTTCGCCAGCTCGCCAGGTTCGATCCCAAGGGCAGCGCGCGGCTGTCGACCTGGATCTTGACGATCGCGGCGCGGCGCGCGATCGACGAGCTTCGCCGGCAGCGGCCCATGCTGGTCGCCGAGCCCGAGCCCAGCGAGACCGACCGCCGGAGTGACGTGCGCGCGATCCGGCGTGAGCTCGCACAGGCGATCGAAGCCGCGCTGCGAGATCTACCACCCGAGCTCCGCGCCGCGTTCCTGCTGCGCGAGTACCACGACCTCGACTACGCCGAGATCGCCAGCTCGCTCGGCATCGAGCTTGGAACCGTGAAGTCGCGGTTGTCGCGCGCACGTGCGGCGCTGCGCCAACGCCTTGCAGAGGTGCATCGTGAGTGACGATCAGGAACTGAACCCCGAAGAGCGGCACACGCTCGAGGCATGGGCGCCGCTGGCGCCGAGCGCGGGGTTCGCGGACCGCGTGCTCGCGGCGCGTCAGCGGTCACTGCCTCGAAAGCGCTGGCCGCTGGTCGCCGGAGGCGTCGCGGCTTGCCTCGCCGCTGCGATCGCGATCGTCCTCGTGCGCACGCCGTCCCATGAGAGTGACGGCATGCTCGCCGCGACCGCACGCACCACCGCGACGCTCGGCGTGCGCGGCAAGGCGGTCGCCGAGGCCCACGCCGAGCTTCGCTGGCACATCGCCGGCGATGGCGCCGCATCGATCGATCAATCCGCCGGCGACGTGTTCTATCGGGTCGATCCCGGCGGCCCGTTTGTGGTTCACACCCCGGCCGGCGACGTCCGCGTGACCGGCACCTGCTTTCGCATCGAGGTTCCCATCATGAACAAGAAGCACGTTTTGTTGTCTGGCACCTTCGGAGCCGCGCTCGCCGCCGCCGTGATCATCACGGTCTACGAGGGCCACGTGATCGCAGAGACCAAGACCGGCCGCACCGAGCTGGTGGCCGGCGCACGCGCGACGATCGGCCCCGATGGCAAGACGATCGTCGATTCGGCGAATCCGGCGACGCCTGCGGCGATGTCGGGCGCGATCGTCGATCCGAACGCGACACGCGAGGAGCTGATCGCCCGCGCGACCCAGCAGCAGCTCGAGATCGCCAAGCTGCGGTCGCGCGTCTCGGCTCTCGAGAACGCGGGCGCGGGCAAGAAGGTGCGCCCCGAAGACGTCGGCCGTCCCTGGTACGAGCCGAGCGACGAAACGCTCAAGGCGTGGGCGGCGGAGTGCCGGATTCGCGTCGACGAACCCGATATCACCGGGTTCAGCGCGCTCCCGGCGGGTGAAACCTTGGATGGGCACATCAAGCCCGAAGAAGTCGAGCACTACAACGCCGCGATGCTCGAGGTCCAGCAACAGTGGACCAAGCTGGTGCGTGCGCTCTACGTCGAAGTCACCGGCGACTCGACCGGTCTGGACACGCTGTCGCTCGAAGCGATGCGCCAGGAGATCCAGGAGAAGAGCCCTCCCGAAGAGCGACCGGCCCTGCTCCAGCGCCTCGCGCGCGAGCGCGCCGGGCTCGAGCCGGTCCCCGCCGACACCTCGAAGCTGTCACCGCTGGAGCGCATGACGCGCGCCTGGGCACAGCTCGGCGATCAGGTCGAATCCGCGCTCGCGAAGCGCGTCGGGCCCGAGCGCGCGCGGCAGATTCGTACCCCCGACGGCTGGGGAAGTCGCAGCGAGATGGCTGGTTGTCCGGGCAAGTAGCGTTCAGGAGGGTGTCCCCGGTACGCTTCGCCTGTGCGAGCTCTCTTGGTCGCTGCCGCGCTGGCGGGTGTCACGGTGACCGGTTGCGGCGGGTCGAGTGCACCGCTGACCGCGGGGAACCCAACCGTTCCGACCGGGCTCCCCGTTGGGCCTCCGCTGGTCACGCCCGGCGAACGCATGACCTACCGCGTGCAGATCCGCGGGCTCGAGCTCGCGGCGATGAGCTTGGCCGTCAGCGACACCGTCGACCAGATCGCCGGCAAGCGCGCGATCATCGTGCAAGGTCACGCTTGGTCGGTGGGTCTCGCCAAGCTGATCTCGAAGGTCGACGACAAGTTCACGTCGTGGATCGACGTCGACACCGGTCGCTCGCTGCGGTTTGCCGTCGACGAATACCAGACCAACAGCGACGTCAACGTCGAGCACACGATCGCCGACCTCGCGAGTCGTGCCGGAAATCAGCTGCCGATCACGTTCGCGCTGAACGATGGCGCGGTCAGCCCCGAGCCGCAGACGCTCAGCATGGCCGAGGTCTGGGACTACAACGCCTTCCTCGTCGCGCTACGCAGCTGGGAGGCTCCGGTCGGAACGACGATCGCGCTCGAAGTGCTGCGCAGCCGATACCTCTGGCATATCGATCTCAAGGTCGCGGCCAAGACCAACCTCGTGACCGAGCTCGACAAGTTTCCGGCGCTGCGGTTCGATGGCTACACGTACCGCTTGAACCGCGATGGCTCGCGCGATGCCAAGGCGAATCCGCGCAGGTTCTCGATCTGGATCAGCGACGATGCCGGACGTGTTCCGCTGCTGTTGACCGCGCGCACCGACTACGGCGACATCCGGATGGAGATCGTCGACTACTTCCCTGGGACCGGGAACAGCCTGCGACCACCGCCGCCGTGAACGCTCAGTTTCCAGTCGCGTCGGCCTTGGAGCGGAACGCCTTCTCGCCGTTGCCGATCACGACCTTGGCGTAGTAGTCGGCGCCGGGGATGCCGGACGACTGGGCGACCTTGAGCTCCTCGTCGATCAACGCCTTGAACGAGCCCTTGTCGAGCGCTCCGCCGATGTGGTGGCCGTTGATGAAGAACGTCGGGGTCGAGTTGACGTTGAACTTCTCCAGCTCGGTCATGTCGGAGGCGACCAGCGCCTTGCACGCGTCGCTGTGCATGTCCTTCTTGAGCTTCCCGGTGTCGAGCCCCATGTCCTTGGCGATCTTCAGCAGGTTGGCCTCGGCGAGCTTGGCCGGGTCACGTGCCGACGCGTACGCCTTGAACCCCTTCTCGAACACCTCGTGCGTGAACGCGGTGTACTTGCCCTGCTTCGCAGCTGCGCAGCTGGCGAGGTGCGCGTCCGTCGCCACCTCTGGATGCACGACCAGGTTCTTGTAGACCACGCGAACGTCGCCCTTGGATTCGGTCACGAGCTCGTCCATCACGCCGTGGACGCGCTCGCAATAAGGACACGCAAAGTCGAACGCCATCACGATGGTCACCGGCGCCGCGGCCGGACCGTTGACCATCCCTGCCTTCAGGTTGTCGTCGATCGCCACGGCGAATCGTGCGTTCGGGTCGTGCTGTTCGCGCTGTTGCGCCGCTTCCTGAGCCTTTTGCTGGTCGTACACCCGGCCAAGAAAGTCGAGCGCCTCCGCCAGCTTCGCGAGGCGCTCCTCGATCCGGCGCACGCGAGCGTCCAGATCGGCGCTGGTCGAACCGGAATTGGACAGCGTCGCCGATCCCGGCGCGGTGGGTGCCGGCTGGGCTCCCGCGCAACCAACTAGCAACGCGGCAGCCACGAACAGGCCCCTGAGCTTCATCCCGATGTTTTTCACATGCGAGCGGGCCAGGCGCAAACGCAAAGGGTCGACGGGGCGCTGCCTCGGCACGGGGGCGAAAAAGCCCCGTTCCGATCGCGTCAGTTCGGCTTGGGATCCATCATCGAGCGGAACTTCTTCTCGCCCTTACCGAGCACGACCTTCGCGTAGTACTCGCCCGCCGGGACGCCCGACTTCTCGACCTCTTTCAGCTTCTCGTCGAAGATCTGCTTGAACGAGGCCTTGTCGAGCGCCCCACCGATGTGCTGGCCGTTGATGAAGAACGTCGGGGTCGAGTTGAC
>JBFWXW010000134.1:0-9627 GCA_050187075.1 Kofleriaceae bacterium
GTTCTGCATCGCCGTGGACCAACCCGAGATCGGGGCACCTTGCGCGTCAACCACCGTTGCCGCGAGGGACACGTCGCCAGAGAACCCCATCGAGCCGGTCACCGTGACCGCGATCGTGTTTTCCACGCCGAGGTCGCTCGACAACGTCGGCTTGTCCACCGAGACCGCGACATGGGGCGTGAGCGTCGGGTTGTTGTCGCCACCGTTGTCATCGCCGTCGCCGTCGCCATCCCCGTTCCCGTTCCCGTTGCCGGTTCCGTTGCCATTGCCATTCCCGTCGCCGCCACCACCGGTGTCCCCCGTGTTGTCGTCTCCGATGGGTCCGCCGGGGATTTCACCTACGCATGCGATCAATAGCGAGGCTCCACACACGGCGGCGATGGATGTGCGCATGTGCGCGAGAAGTACACGATGCGTGCCGAGCTCAACCTCGCGACACGATTGAGAGTCGCGGGGTTTTGACGGGGGGACCGGGCCCCAAGTTGGTGGACCCACCCCCGCGGGATCGTTCGTCTCTGTGACGGGCGGCGCTACCGCTTGCCGAGGATCTTGCGCGCCCACGACGTCGCCTGGCCGGGAACTCCCGAAAGCCAGCCGGGCTTCTCTGACTTTCCGAGCTTGTTACCCAGGAAGTACAGGGCCGCACACCACGCCAGCACGAGCGCGTAGACCGCCAGGCTCATGCCCGGAACGACAAGCGACAGCAGCAATGCGCCAGCCGTCACCGCGGCGGCGATGATTCCCGCGCGAATCCCCAGATACCAAGCTGTGAGCGCACCGACGATCAGCGCAGGCAACATGCGCTCAGAGTAGCACGCACCTTAACCGGGGCCCGTCCCGGGTATTTTTTTACCCGGGCCCGTCCCCGGTTTTATTCCAGGCGCTCGCGACACGGGACGTTGCACGCCTTGCGGTACGGGCAATCGTACGCACAGCCGGCTGCCAGGGCGAACGTCGCCAGGATCTCGTCGGCGGGCCCGTCGGGAATGGCCTTGCGGGCGGCGCGTGTCGCCGCGACCAGGGTCGCGCCGTCGTTGCCGTAGGGCGTGTCGATGAACCCGAGGCGGAACAAGGTGTCGCGGACGATCCGATGGGGGGTCACGGTGAAGTCGCCCAGGTCGGGATAGCGAATCACGCCGAGCTCGGCCAGCATCGCCATGATCCAGAACAGCTCGATCTTGAACAGTCCGCGACCCAGGGCCGTGTCCAGCTGAGCGAACGCCTCGGCGGCCGAGCTGCGGCCATCCAGCTGCGACGCCAGATCCGGCGCCTCCGCGCAGCGCCGCGCCGCGAGCGATGCCAGCATGAGCGCACGCGCATCGATCTGTGCCGGCAAGGTCTCGGGCACGATGCCCTGATACAGGTCGCCGAGCACGCCGGCGCGATCGAGCGACTCGTACGCCGCGATGACGTCGCTGCGCTCGCGATCGAGCCGGAAGGCAAGTGCCGCGGCGACCGCGATTCGATACACCACCTCGTCAGCGCGCTCGACCCACGCTTCGGCATCGAGCCCGAAGTCACCCGGCCGGTACGTCGCAAAGCGGTGGGGCACGTCGCTCCACCAGCTCGCAAGGCGCGCCCGCGTATCATCGAGCACGTCGGACGAAAACCCCGACGCGAACCGCGAGGTCGGTACGGCGCGGTCGCGCGTACGCGGATTGGCGACGCCCTCCCCGGACACATGGCGCAGCATTGCCGGCAGCGGTGCGCCCGGCGGAGCACCTGCGCTGACCGGGATCGAAGATTCGAACGAGGCAGGCTCGCTCGGGGCGGCTTCATCCTCGGTGAAGCTCGGGATCCCCAGTTCCGGCAAGGGCCGATCCTCGGCGAGAAGCTCGTCGACATCGAGCTCGGCGGCACGCGCCACATAGTGAGCAGCTCGAGGACCCGCGGTAACCGCGATCCCCAGCGTGCGCAGCAGTCCGCCGTAGATCGCCAGCTGTAGCCAGATCTCCAGCGCCGGTCGCGATGGCAGCTTGCCGCGGAACGCCGCCGAGCTCAGGTGCTTGTAGATCTCGTCCTTGTGATACGCGCGCTGTGCGACCAGCTCGACCACGGTCTTGCCGAGCAACGGATTGAGCTCCCAGAGCTGCGCGACGACCGCCTCCGCGATCGCATCCTCGTTCGCCGCCGCTGCGACGGCTTGCATGAACGCTGATGGCATCACGACCGCACCACCCGTGCCGAGAAACCGCAGCATCACCTCGGGCCGGTCGCGCTCCCACAGCTTTGCCGCCCGCAAACGCGCCCGGAATGCCTTGAACGGCTCTCCGCCCGCCGGCGTCTCCTTGCACAGCTTGACCAGCGCAGGGATCGACGCGCGCGGATCGTGCGCTACGGGCGGAAAGTCGACGACCTGTGGCATTGCGGCCAAGCCTACACCGGCGCGCAGCAGCGACGCTTGCCTGCCACTGCAACGATGTGCTGGACTCGCGCCAATGCGCCGGCTCCTGCTCGCACTCGCAAGCTTCTTCTTCCCCGGCGTGGGTCACGGCACGCTCGGACGTCGACGCTGGGCGATCGGTTGGGCCGTCGCGGTGGTCGTGAGCTCGACCTTGGGCGCGATCTGCGTGTGGCCATTACTGGTCGGTCTCGGCCTTCGCGTCGTGTGCATGGTCGAGACGTTCGTGCGACTCACGCGCGCCGCGCGAAACCCGGTGGACGAGACAGCAGCTCCACCGGTGGCGGTGATCGCGGGGCGGCTCACCCCGGACCGGATGAAGCGCGTGGCTTCCGCGATCGCGGTCGCGATCGGCCTCGGTGGCGCGATCGCAAACCGGGTTCTGGTTGTGGAGGCGTACAAGATTCCATCGTCGTCGATGTACCCGACGTTACACATCGACGATCACATCCTCGTCGACAAGCTCTCGAAGCTGTGGCGTTCGCCGGCCCCCGGCGACCTCGTCGTGTTCGAGCAACCATGCGAACATCGCAACTTCATCTTTCGCGTCATCGCAACTGCCGGCCAGACCGTCGAGGTCCGCTGCGACGTGGTCTACGTCAACGGTGCGCCGCTCCCAGCGAAGGTCATCAACGAGACCGATTGCAGCTACGTCGACCGTGATCCGTTCGATGGTCGCTCGATCGTCTACACGTGTCGCGAGCTCAGCGAGACGGTCGACGGACGGCACTACCGGGTCTATGGCGCGAGCGTGAACAGGGAGGACGTTGATCGTTCCGACTTCCCGGAGCGCGGCATGCCTGCGCCCAGTTGTGCGAACGGCCTCCGAGCCGAACGCATCGCGCCGCAGTCACCGCAGGTCGTAGGCGCGATCGTCGAGACCGCACCGCACGAAACCGCGTCGTGCGCGCGCCAAGCCCACTACGTGGTCCCACCCGATCACGTGTTCGTGATGGGAGACAACCGGGGCAACGCGAACGACTCGCGGTTCTGGGGCGCCGTGCCGATCGAGAATGTGATCGGCCGAGTGACCGGTATCTGGCTCGCCCACGAATGGAGCCGGCTCGGCAGCGTCGACTAGCGCCGCGCGGGCGGCTACATCCGAGCCGCGCGGGCGGCTACATCCGAGCCGCGCGGGCGGCTACATCCAAGCCGCGTAGGCGGCTACAGCCTTCGCGTCCACGCGATGTGGTGATCGTCGAAAGCGTGCATCCAGTCGCCGCCCCATTCCCAGCCCAGCTCGTCGAACGCGGCGACGACTGGACCCGGCCGCACGATCATCCCCGGCCGAACATCGCTGCGATCGACAAATGCCTTGCCCGCCTCGGGCGCGACGCGTTCGGGGCGTCGCCATGGATTCTCGACGGGGTTGATGTCGATCGCCCGGCCGAGCCCGTGTTGCGACAACAGGTTGGTTCCCGAGATCAGACGAAAGTTGAACGCCGATGAATTGTCGGCGGCCATCGACGCTTCGTCGGACGCGTCGAACTCGTCCACCAGGCGCATCTGGCGAATCGGAAACCCGAGCTGCCACAGGCGCCCACACAGCGCGACCGTGCGCGTCGCCAGCGGCGCCGCCACGACGAGCTCACCGGTTGCGAGACCATCGAACGAGACGTGATCGACGCGAACATAGGCGAGGTCATCCCAGCGCGGACACCTCGGGTCGTCGCCGCGCCACGACTTGCCCTCCATACGCGCACGCACGTTCGATGGGATCGCGGCGATCTCCGATGCGAAGGCGCGACTCGGTGCCGCCAGCAGCGCCGTCACGGCTGCGTGATAGGGGGCGGCGCCGGTGGATCGTTCGCGGCTGGCGCCGCCGGCTGTTCGCCGGTTGAGGCGGCGGGCGCGGGCTGCGCGGGTACGGGCTGCGCGGGCGCACGCTTGGCTTTGGCGGCAGGCGCAGGAGCTGCCGCGCCCGCTGGCTGCGTGCGCATTCGTGCGAGCGTCGCCGAGCGCCGCAGTGCGAACCCGGCTAGCGACGACTGCGGATGTGCCGTCGCGAACTGGTTGTACTCGAGGCGCGCCTTCGGATAGGCACCCGAACGATCGAGCGCCGACGCGAGCTGAAACCGCGCGTCCTCCTGATCGACGTTGGCAGCGACCGCAGCCTGAAGGTGAGTGGTCGCCTTCGCGAGCTCGCCGGTCTTCGCGTACGCAACGCCCAGGTAGTACCGCATCGTCGCGGCGCGCATGCCCGGCGGCTCGCCCACCAGCGCAGCCTCGAGCGGCGCGATCACCTCGCCGTGCCGGCCGGCCTTGAAAGCGCCGACCGCCGCTTTCAGCGCAGCATCGACCGCGACGACATGGGTCTCATGCGCGCGTGCCCCGAGCACCGCGCGCTCGGTGCGCGAGAGCGGGAGCTCGCTGAGCCCTGCGAGCTTGGCCTCGGCTTCGGCGCGTTTGCCCTGCTCGAGCAGCTCGTAGACCTCCCACGCATGCTGGTCGGCCTTGTCACGCGCCGCGATCTTGGCCTCGGCCTCGTCTGCCCGCCCGGTGGCGGCATCGCGTTCGCGTACGGCGCGGGCCCGGCCGTCGTTCAGATCGGTCGAGCGCGTCAGGTACAGCAGGTAGAACCCGGTGGCGAGCAGGGTGGTGAAGATCAGGTACGCGACGAACGAGTTGAGGTTGACCCGGCGAACGCGCCGGCGCTGAACCTCGACCAGGGCGGCGATCGACTCGGCCAACTGGCTGACCTGATTCTGGGTTCGGCGCGCCTGAGCGGTCTGATCGTCGATCCGGCGGCGCAGTGCATCCAGCAGCGCCAGACCATCCGGCTCGGGCGCGATCGCTGGCTCGGGGCTGGGCGGCGGCGGCGTCGCCTTGGCCAACCGGGGCTCTTGGGGTGCGCTGGGGCCTGGCGCCGGCGTCGTCACCTGGGTTTTGTCGCCCTGGATCGGGGCCTAAATCAAGCGAGTTCCCGTCGTTGAGCATGCAGACGGCGCCTGCTACAGTCCGGCCGCCCGGACTGTGGGCCCAAGGACCAAGGACTCGAGCTGAAATGACCCTGTTGTATGACTGGCTGAAGAAGGCCGCGAAGGCCCAGGGCAACAACAAGGCGGTCGTTTATCGCGACAACTACTTGTCGTGGCGGGGCCTGCTGCACCGCGTGGACCGGCGCGCCCAGGAGTTCAAGAGCATGGGCATCAAGGAGGGCGCGTGGGTCGGCCTGATGCTTGGCAATGTCCCGGATTTCGTGATCCTTGCGCTCGCGCTGTCGAAGCTCGATGCCGCGATCGTCCCGATCGATCCGACCACCGGTGGTCGCGAGCTCGAGCTGATCCTCGCGGCGGCACCGCTGCGAGCGCTGGTCACCCGTCCTCGCGGCAGTGAGGGCAGCATCTCGGCGAACGGCACCAGCGCACCGGTGCCACCCAGCACCCTGCCCCGCTCGCGCGTCGTGCGTCCGACCGCGCCGCCGCCGCGTGAAACTCTCGCGAACACCGTCCCGGCGAGCGACGCGGCCGAGGTTCGCCGCCGGCTCCAGGGCACGCTGCTCACCTGCAGCGTCTACAAGCGCTCGCCGCCCAAACACGGGATCGATCCGGTCACGGTGCTGTTCACCGCGGACTCGCTCGGCGATCCGAAGGGCGTGTTGCGATCCGACAAGAACACCACCGCGTGCGTCGATCACGTGATCACGGCACTCAGCATGTCCGACAAGACCCGGATCCTGGTCGCCGTGCCGTTGTTCCATGCATACGGCTGGGACCTGGGATTCTTACCGACGCTCAAGCTCGGGTCGACGATGTATCTCGAGGAAGAGATCTCCGCGCGGCGCATCGGCAAGCTGCTGCGCGAGCACGATGTCGACGTGCTCCCGGGCTCGCCGTCGATGTACGCCGAGCTCTCGAAGCTACCGACCGCCAAGAAGCTCGAGGTCAAGTCGCCGAGGTTCCTCGCCGCGGGCTCGCGCCTCGATCAGACCGTCGCCGACGAGTTCTTCGACAAGTACGGCATCCGCGTGATGTCCTGCTACCACTCGACCGAGGCCGGCACGGTCACGCTCGAGGACACCGGTAAATATCCGACCACGGTCGGTAAGTCGATCGATGGCGTCGAGCTGAAGATCACCTCGCCCGACGGTAAGGCGACGATGTCGAAGGAGGGACTGATCTGGGTGAAGAGCAAGACGTTATCGCCCAAGTCGATCGGACCGTTCGACGACGAGAAGGCGCCGACCACGCGCGCATCGGGCATGGTTGCGATCGGGTCGATCGACAAGCAAGGTTGGCTGCGCACGGGCGACCTCGGCAAGCTCGACAAGGGCGGCCGGCTGATGCTGACGGGCCGCGAGGACGACGTCGTGAAGGTCGACGGCAAGCGCGTCGCGCTCGGCGAAGTCGAGGGTTGTCTCGAGGCGTTCCCCAAGATCAAGGCCGCGCAGGCCACCGTCGTCACGGATCCGATGGCGGGCGCGATGGTCGTCGCGCGCGTCGTGACCAAGCAGGAATGCGGCGCCGAGGAGATCATCGATCACTGCGCGCGCAACCTCGCGCCGTACAAGGTCCCTCGCCGCATCGAGTTCTGCGACACGATCTGAGCAGCTAACGAAGGCGGCGTATCGTGGCCGCCACCCGTCAAAATGAGACGGACAGCCCAGCGACGCTGCCGCCGTCTCGAACGGGCGCGAAATACGGAGCGTACACGACGGAGCGTTGTCCCAGCCGCGCCTTGAGCGCTCGCACTCGTGCGTTGTGATTGGTGGGACCGACGATCGCGTCACCGATCCCGATCACGCGAAATACCAGCAGTCCGATCACTCCGGCAGCCGCGATGCGCGAAGCTCGTTGCGTATCCTTCGCGCAATCCGCAGCCGACGGCTCATCGGGCTCGCACTCCGTCTGTTGGTTTGACACCCCGACCAGGATCGCCAGCACGCTCGCTCCTTCGCCGATCGTGAAGATCCAGCCGCTGTCGCGCCATCGGCCCTCGATGCCCTGTCCGATCCCAAACCCGAGTACCGCGGATGCGAGCGCACCACCGGCGATCTGCCCCGGCGAGATCTCGCCCCGGTCGAGCAGTGTTCGCTCCGCGTGGGACAACACGAGAGGAAGCGAGGCAGGTGGCGTGGTGCTCGGCTGTGCCGCCGCGACACGGACCGAACCGATGACGAGGGCAACGATGCTCAGGGTAGTCCATGGTGATGCGGGCATTGCGCTCGCCGCGATGCAGTGAGCATGCCCCTCTGTCAAATGACCGATCGACGGCAGCAAGCTGCTGGCGACTGACGAGTTTTGCGCGCATGAATGACCTTTCGTCAGGATTTCGACGCGGTCGGTCGATCGAACGTCACCGGCTCAGAAGATCGAATACACGAACGGCGCCACGTACGAGAGCCCCCCGGTCGCGACGAGCAACAGGCCCGCGAGTAGCAGCACGAGCAACAGCGGCAACAGGAACCAGCGCTGCCGGCTCGCGAACCGCCGGACGATTTTACCGACCGTGCGCAACCGATTGCCGAGCACGCTCAGGATGCACCTCGCGTGATCATCAAATCACCTACGACGAGCGCGTCGATCGGATGACTCATCAAGAACCCGAGCGCGTCGATCTCGTTGGCAATGATCGGCTCGCCCGCCCCGTTGAACGAGGTGTTGAGCACGATCGGCATGCCGATCGTGTGATCGAGGGCGGCGAGCACGCCGGCGAGCTCGCAAGCGAGCCCGCCAGCGAGCCCGCCAGCGAGCCCGGGAGCGTGCGCCGGATCGACCGTCTGAACGCGCGCGGTACCATCGACGTGGCAGACCGAGGCGAGCCGCTCGCGATGTGCATCGAGAATCGGACACACCGTGGTCATGAACGGGGTCAGATCATTGTTCGCACCGCCGAAGTACTCGTGCGCTCGTTCGCGCAGCACCGCCGGCGCGAACGGCCGGAATGGCTCGCGACGTTTGATCGCGCGGTTGAGGCGCTCGCGGCTCTCGGGATCTGCGGGGTTTGCCAGGATCGATCGCTGCCCGAGTGCACGCGGCCCCCATTCGAACCGGCCCTGGCAGAACGCGACGATCTTGCCCGCGGCAATCAACTCGGCGACCTCCATCGTGACGTCGCCGCACGTCCGGACACCGAGTCCAAGCTGCTCGGCCAGCGCACCCGCCGAGCCGACATCGATCGGCAGCCCCAGCGCCGCGGAGGTCAACGCCGGCGCACGCGGATCACCGAGCTCGATCGCACCGAGCAACGCGGCCCCGAGCGCCCCGCCCGCATCCCCCGCCGCCGGATGCACGAACACGCGGTCGAAACCCGAGTCGCGAAGCAGCCGCGCATTGGCCACCGCGTTGAGCGCGACGCCACCGGCGAGACACAGCGCGGTTTCGCCGGTGCGTCGCCTCGCTTCACGCGCGAGCCCGAGGAGGGCGTCCTCGGTCACCGCCTGCAGCGTCGCTGCGATGTCCGCATAGCGGCGGTCGTCGGCATTGCCCTCGAGGTCCCACCGACGCTGCGGCGGCCTCCGCGGTCCGAGCAGGCGCTCCATTGCGGGGCCAAATCCGAGCTCGGCGTCGGCGAGATAGGCGAAGTACGGCAGCCCGAGCTCGAACGTTCCGTCGGCGCCGAGCTGGATCAGCTTGGTGAACTCGTCGCGCAAGGTCGGCGTGCCGTACCCCGCGAGCCCCATCACCTTGTATTCGCCCTCGTTGACCTCGAACCCGAGGTACGCGGTCAACCCGGCGTAGAGCAGACCGATCGAATGCGGGTATTCGATCCGGCCGAGCTCACGCAGCTCGGTGCCGGCGCCGTGCCACAGCGCCGTCGACGTCGCCTCGCCCACGCCGTCGACGGTCAGCACCGCCGCGCGTTCGAACGGCCCCGCGAGAAACGCGCTCGCCGCGTGAGCGCGGTGGTGCTCGGTCGATGTCACGCGATCGCGATCCACCCCGAGCTGCTCGGCGATTCGATCGATCACCCAGACCTTGCTGCCGAGCTGTGCGCCGATCGCCCGAGGGAACTGCCGCAGCGATCGCGGAAACGTCCGCAGCGTCGATACCAGGACGCGCTCGAGCTTCTCGATCGGATCCTCGTAGAACACCACGCGATCGAGGTCGGCGGCCGTCAGCCGGGCATGCGCGAGGCACGCGCGCGCCGCCGCGAGCGGCAGCTGGGGGTCGTTCTTGATCCGGGACAGCCGCTCTTGCTGGATCGCCGCGACGGTCACGCCGGCGTCGGCCAGCGCCGCGGCAGCGGCGGGGGACGCGCCGGAGCTCCCGAGCACCGCGGCCGTC
>JBFWXW010000135.1:0-9618 GCA_050187075.1 Kofleriaceae bacterium
ATCGGGAGCGCGATGACACGTGCGGCAGCTGCGGGTGAATCCAAAGCTCGCCTTGCCGTCGTGACACCCGGCGACCGCGCAGGTCGTTGCCGTGGGTCGCGGCAAGGTGTTGTCGTCGGTGTCGCGAATCTCCGCGTGACAGGTCACGCAGCGATTACCCGCGCCTCCGCGTGCGGCATGACTGCGATGCGAAAACGTCGCGGTGACGGTGTTGATCCGCACCTGGAGACGAGGCGGCTCTGGCACGCCGCTGCCGGGTTGATGGCACGTGCGGCACTCGGTCATGGCGGTCCCGCGTCCGGTTCGCTTGGAGCCGTCGTGGCAGCCTGCGCAGCGGGCGTGCGGAGCTCCGCGGCGATCACCGTGACAGGCCGCGCACGCAGCCTCGCGATGCGCCTTGTGCCCCACGGTCAGGGCGAAGTCCGCGCCGAGGGTGTACGGCGGAAACGCGACGGCCATCCGTCTGGCGACGGGGGCATCGAGCGCCGCGTCGGAGTGACAGGTGACACACACCGCGCGCAGCTCGCTCGCGATCGCGAGCTTGGTGCCACGTTTGCTCGCGGGAGGTGTGCCGCCATGGCAGCTGGTGAAGCAGGCCTGGTGGTCAGGGCGCCCGACCAGCGCGCCGCCCTTCATGGGGTGGCAGCGCGCACACGCGATCGCCTCTGCCCCCGAGACCGCGACGTCGCGATCGTGCACGTTGTGATCGAAGCCGGTGGCTCCGCCGGCGCGGGCATGGCGAGCTCCGAGCCACGCGATGATCGCCAGCGCGCACAGCGCGCCGCATCGCCATGGCCGGAGGTCCTTCAGGCGGGACATGCGGCGCGCCATCAATAGACCCCCGACATCATCAGGCGCAGCGACTTGTAGCCCAGGATCTCTGGTTGCGTCGTGATCTGGCTCGATGCTTCGAACGTGGCAAACAACCGGATCCGATCGCCGAGCCAGGCGTCGAGCGTGAACCGTCCGCCGGTGCGAATGTCGGAGATCAACAGCTCATCGCGGGGCACCTCGGGTGTAGCGGCGGGATAGTAGATCTTGTCGAATCGAGTGCGCCGTCCATACGCTTCGGCGAGCGCAGAGAACCGGCGAGCACCGAGCGTGACCTTGATGCTGGCGCCGATCTCGGTGAAACCGTCCTCGCCCTGGGCAGCGCTGGTCGGCAACGGCTGCGCACCGGGAACGTCGACGATCTTGGTGTCCATCGGAATCCGATCGATCGAGCGCACCAGGATCGAGCTGCCGAACGCGATGGTTCGGCGCAACCGAACTTCGAACCCACCACCGAGCTCACTGTAGGGCGCAGAGAACGTGCTGCGCGTCGAGGGCTCGGCCTCGTCACTCAAGTCGGTGCTGCCGGCTGCGCGTGCATAGAGGTCGACGTTCTCGGCGATCAGCGTACCGGCGCGGACCGAGCCGAGCAGCTGCGGCAACACGGGACCGAGATCGAGGTAGCGTCGCGCGGTGCTGGGATCGGGATCGGGCACGATCAGCGACGGATCCCAAAGCCAATCAAACTGGGTGCGCCGGGTGACATCGAACACGATGTTGGTGACCTGGCGGAACCGGGTGCGGACCTCGACGCGCTGACTCGCGTTGTGCTCGTTGAGCCGCCGCAGCTGCGCGATCACGGCGATGTCGCTGCGCGGTCGCCAGTCGGCCTGAAACAGCGTGCTCTGGGACGACGGCTGCGGCGCGGGGCTCGATGTCGCGCCGTGGCGCAGGTATTCGGCCTGCACCGCGATCGGCACCTTGCTGGACACGCCTCGCAAGTCGAATCGCGCCGACGCACCGACGACCGAGGGCCGCTCGTCGGGCTGCTCGCGGGTATACTCCGAATGTCGCACTCCGCCGTAGATGGACGCCGAGACCAGCGTGCCGTCGTAGGCCAGCAGGCCGCCATCGAGGTGCACGAGCCACGGCCCATAGATGTGCTGGCTACCGCCGCGCAGTCGCAGCTTCGACAGCTTCCAGGATCTGGGCAAGAAGTCCTTCGCCTCGGCCCAGCCGTAGCGCAGCTCGACACCGCTGCGCTCGAACCAGGTCGCGATCGGCGGGGCAACCGGAACGACCTGCGGCTCGCCGGATGAGTCGACGATGGTCGTGGTCAGCGCGCGCGCCGCCTGAAACCGCACCGCGAGGTAGCTGGACAAGCTGGCCAGCCCGACGCCGCGCGTGCTGAGGAACGCCTCGCTGAACCCGTACGACCGCAACGTCGAGAAGTCGCGGCCGCTCTGTGGTCGCTTGCCATCGAGCGTGGGGCGCACACTCAGGCGCGCGCCATCGAGCTGGTACCCGAGGTCGATGCTGAACGACACGGGCTGGTGAACGTCGCGCAGCGCGGTGATCTGCTCGGGCGGTGGCGCCATTCGCTCGACCGCCGCGGGCGGGGGCGTCGGCACCGCCGTGGATTTCGGCGTGGGAGATCCTGGAGCCTTCGCCGCAGCGGCCGCGACCACGGCGGCTCGCGGCCGCATCCGCAGATGGCGTGGCGGCGGTTCATGGGTGAGTACAAGCCGCGGATCCGCCGGCGCGGGACGCGCAATCCACGATGTCAGGAGCAGCGCGCCGGCGAGCTGCCAGCTGCGCGGCGGCGTCATGGCGCCCCCTGGGCGTGGCAGCTATCGCAGAACGATTGGCCATGGCACGTGATGCAGGCGCGCACATTGATGCGGGCCTGGCGGCCGTGCTCGGTGTTGAACGTGCCGAACAGGCCATGTGAGCGCGGGCGCTGTGCGTGGCATGCGGTGCAGAACTCGACGACGTGGCAGCGCGCGCACCGCGTGTGGTCGGCGGCGGCCTCGGCGCCGTGATCGAGCTCGCGCCAGGTGATCCGGTGATCGGCGGGCTGCATGGTCTGATGGCACTCGTCACACGCCTGCCGCGGATTTCCTGACATCCGGGTGTGGCAGCCGGCGCATCGCATCGCATCGTTCTCGGCGACCACGGCGTGATCGCGGCGGAACGCCAGCGTGTGATCGAGGGGACGTTCGGTGGCCGGCAGATGACTGCGCGGCGCGATCGCGGTCAGGGTTCCGGTCCGCTCCGAATGGCAGGTCTCGCACGCGCGCATGTGGAGCTCGCTGGGCGTGCGATTGGCGTCGTCGTGGCACCCCACGCAGGTCTCGACGCGCGGCGGTGCGTGTCCGGCGTAATCGGCGGCCTGCGCGGTCTGGGTGTGGCAGGTCTCGCAGCGGATCACCGCGCCGGTGCGTTCGGTCTTGTGGCGATCGTGATCGAACCGGAGGTCGCCGCGGATCACCCGCTTGCGGACTCGGACGCGCGTGCCGGCCTGATGACAACCTGCGCAGTCGCCCATGGCCGGCGCACCGGAGAGCTTGGCCTCGGCGGCGTGACAGCGCGAGCAGGTCGCGTGGTCGGGACGCGCCCGCTCGTCGCCGCGGGTGTGGCAATCGGAGCACGCGACATGAAACCCGACGCTCGACTCGACCTTTGCGGCATCGAGGTGCCGCTTGTGAGAAAACTTCGATGGTAGGGCCTGCCAGGCATCATCAAGCGGGTAGTGCTTGAGGGGCGCGGACAGCGGCTGGGTGGTCACCTTCGTATGGCAGACCTCACACAGCTTGCCCGGGGGTTTGAGGAAGTCGTCGCGGTGGCATGCACCGTCGTCGCACGGGCGGTGATCGTCTGCGCCAGGCCGATCTTCGGAGCGATGACAGCCGACGCACGGCACCTGCGCGTGCTGGACGTGTGACAGCCGCGTCGGATCGGTCGGCGGCGCGGGGGCGTCGGCACGGCGGGCTCGCGAACATGCGAACCACGTCGTCGTCACTAGCGCCACGACGATCACTAGACGCGTCAGCATCCCCGACGACGACACGCTAACACGGGGACCCGAGCGGTTTCAGGGCTCGACGTGGCAGGTTCGTGTCATCGGGCCGATCGCCATCCGCCCGTCACGGCTGCTGCGCGAGATAGAGCCGCGCCAGATCGTACTCGGCATCGAGCACCACGCCAGCGGTCACGACCTGTCGCAGCCGGTGTGCGCGGGCTTCGGGCGTGTTGGCGGCTGGATCGATCGCGAGCACCGCGCCATAGAACGCGAGCTCGGCCTGGCGGGGTCCGGTGGTGGCCGCACTCGCGAGCGTGGCAAACGGCAGCCTGCCGGTGGCTGCACGCGCCAACATCTCGGGCCAGGTGTCGCCGTGCCGGCTGTTGAGATAGTCCTGCGCGAGCGGGTCGACGGGGGCGCCGCGGCGCTTGGCTTCGCCGAGGATCCATAGCGACATGTAGATCTTGAAGTACTCGCCGACTTCGGCGGCGCCGAGCCCACGATGGTAGGCGTCGATCGCGTCGCGAAATCGATCGGCCTGGATCAGGAACACCACGGCGTTGGCGATGATCGATGGCGATGCGCCATCGACGTCGACGGCGTCGAGGATCAGCTCCACGGCGCGAGTCGGCTCGTTGAGCCACCACATGCCACGACCCATGTCGAGGTAGCGCTCGGCCGCGATCGTCGGTGGCAGATCTTTGGTCTCCCCGAGCGAGGCCCACCACCGCAGCCCGGCGACGTAACGCACCATGGCATCACGCGTCTTGCCGGCGCCGCGCAATGCATCGGCGGCGAGCCGTTCGAGCTTGGCCCGGTGATAGCGATCGTCCTTGGTCTGCTCCCCGAGCAGTGACAATCCGGTGGCAGCCCATCGCCCGGCGTCGGCGAACTTTGCGGTCTGAACGTCGATCGCGGTGAGGGTCTCGTACGCATCGATCGACGGTGATCGCTCGAGCGATGCGGTCAGCGCGTCTCGCGCGTCGGCGATCAGCCCCTGTGTGGCGAGGCCTCTCCCGAGCGCGGATTCTGCGATCGCAGCGGTCTGCTGCCACACCGCGTGGGGGCGGTGTTTGGCACCGGAATCGGTGCGGGCTAGCACCTCGCGCCATGCGGCACTGGCGGCTCGCGGTCGACCGGCGGCCGCGAGCCGGGCGATTCGCTCGCCGTACAACCGACCGAGCCGGAGCAACATCGCGGTGTCGAGGTCGCGCGACCCGTCGAGCGCGCGCTCGTACAGCGCGATCGCCTGATCGACTCGATCGAGCGCGTAGGCGTCACCGGCTGCGGCGACCACCAGATCGCCACTGGTGGGAAACTTGGACAGGCCGACGAGGCAGACCGCGAGTGCTGCGGCGGGGTCGGGCGCATGCTGTGCGGTCCGGATCTCGTCGGCGAGGTCGCCGTAGGCAGTCGCGGTTGGATTGACGGCGACGATCTCGGCGTGCGCGGCGAGCTCGCGATCGGCACCGAATCCGTTGAGGCGCGACAGGTGGCGATGAATCTCGGTGGGACGGTGCGCGCGTGCCAGGGCGTTGGCGATCAGCGATGACGAGGCGATCACGTCGCGGTGCGCGCGGATCAGCGCAAACGTCGCGCCTTGCTGCTGGAACACGCGTGCGACGGCGATCTGACGCTCGATGACGAGCGCGACATAGCGATCGACCAACCATGGCAACGGCAACGCGAGCACGGTGGGCTCGAGCAACCTGATCGGCTGCGCGCGCTTGGCGAGCTCGCCGTTCTCGGCGGCCGCGAGCTCGTCGGCGAACCGCAGCACCTCGTCGAGCTCGGCGAGCCGCTCCGCACGGTGCTCGGGCTCGGCCTCGGCAAGCAGGACAAGTACCTGGACGGCGGGTTCGAGCGATCCGGACTTCGCGAAGATTGCTCGCAGCTTGTGGAGTAGCTGGATGTGGCTGGCCATGCCGGCGCCGACGGTGGTGGGATCCGGCTGCCACAGCTCGACGAGCTGGCCGAGGAGAGTGGTGGCGGCAAGTCCGCCATCGTCTTCGACGATCGCATCACCGAGCCTGTGAGCGATCGCGCTGGCGACGGCAGCGCGAGCTCGATCGCGGTCGCGTCCGGGTGGCATCGCCCACAGCCGATCGGTGGCGAGCGCACGATCGGTCTGATCGCGAAGCTCGATGGGTGCGTCGGGCCAGGCGGGACGAGGCAGCGCGTGCGCACCGCATCCAGCGACGAGCGCACATGCGAGCAGCCCGGCCAGCAAACGCGCGCGCGAGGTCACGAGGTCCAGGGTAGCACCCTGGCCTCCAGATCAGTCGATCTCGATGTACACGTTGCTGGCGGTGCCGCTGGCGCGATCGAGGGTGACTTCGATGTACGGACCGAGCCAGCTGCCGATCATCACGTCGTGGTCGGGCAACGTGTAGTGCGGCTCGATCGCGATGGATTCGCGAAACGACCGGATCGCGGCGACATGTTGATCGCGAAATTCGGCGACGATGTCGTCGTACGTACGTGCGAATTCGCTCGCCGGAAAATCATACTGCTCGAGCGCACGAAGCAAGGCGTCCGCGGCGACCTGACGCGTTGCGGCTGGATCGTCGGGCGTGGGCAGCGACGGCTCGACAAGGTCGAGGGGGTGCGCGTATGCGGTCACCAGCGCGCGGTCGATCGTCAAGGAGACCACCGAGCTGCGCGCGGCGGCGGACAGATACCAGCGCCCGAACAGCCGCTGGACGCGATCCTCGACGGTCTGGAGCGCGCCGTAGGCAAACGCGTCCTTGCGTGCGTCACCCACCAGGCCGACCGCGTCGCTCAAGAATGCCGGATCGGCGGTGCGCGCCTCACCGTCGGCGATCGCGGCTTGCACGGCGATGTCATCGACGAACACACCGACCTGACCGGCGCATGGAAGCACGGCGATGGCCTCCCCGCAGCCGCCGAGATCGAGCGTACCGTCCAGCAAGCCTTGCAGGCACGACGACGTCGCTGTGGTGCAGCCGAGCCGTGGCCAGGTTTGCTCGACGTCGCCGGCGGTGATGCCGAGCTTCTTGATCGCGAGCCCGAGCCGGGCGTGCTTCGTTACGACGTTGCCGGCCGCGAGCTCGGCCGCGATCGACAGCTCGGCATCCGCGGCGCCGCTGCCGGCGATCGCGAACGCAAGCTCGGGGTCGAGATCGATCTCGAAGTGGGTCGAGTCGACGATCCGAACATCCGTGAGCGCCTGGCCGTTCGCGGTCACCGCGAGTGCGGCGAGTGGCGCGGATGAACGACCGCGAGCGCGATAGACGACCACGCCCCCGTACACGACGGGCGTCAGCTCCGCGGTCAAGTAGATGGACGATGATCCAGTGAACGCGGCCAACCGCGGCCGGACCACGACGCGGCTGGTCAGCGTGTCTGGTCGCGTCGCCGAATGCACGAATTGCAGCCGAACGAACTGATCGACGCCGTCGACGAGCGTTCTCGCGGTCGAGACGGGCCACGCCACCTCGAACGTCCGCGGGGTGTTGCTCGCGAAGTCGCCGTAGGGGTCGTCGAACACGAACCCGGTGCCACTGGTGATGTTTCGACTGGCGCGGCCGCGCAGCACGAACAGCGGCCCGTCGGCGGTCTCGCGGCGCTCGAGCTGCTTGGTCATCCACACGGAGGTCTCGCCGGTTCGAACCTTGAGCTCGGAGGCAGCATCGGCCTTGCCGTCGTCACCAGAGGCGTCCACCTCGGTGATGTCATCGCCGTCATCGTTGGACGTGGAATCTGTGCACGCTCCGGCAACCACCAGGGCGAGGCTGACGAACGCGAGCGCGGTCTTGTGGCGGTTCATGATCGTGCTCAGTTCGCGAACAGCGTGCAGCCGGTGATGAACAGGTCGTCGATGATCGCGGCCTGGGCGAGGCTGTTTGGATAGAAGATGACGCCGACCGAGGTGTCGCCAGCGCCGTATTCGAACACCACGATCTCGCTGCCGGTCGCGATGTGGCGGAACGTCTGGATGTTGAGCTTGTTCTCGTCCACGCGATCGAGCCCGTCGGCGACGGAGCTGACGTCATCGTACGATTGGCGGAACGTCGCGATGGCTTGATCGGCTTCGATGCCGGTGAGCTCGCTGGCCTGGGTGATCACGCGAGCGCCGGTC
Organism: Kofleriaceae bacterium; assembly: GCA_050187075.1. GTDB lineage: Bacteria > Myxococcota_A > Polyangia > Haliangiales > Haliangiaceae > JABFXX01. The sequence continues at coordinate 7,896 of JBFWXW010000135.1, forward strand.
AGCGTGAGCTCGGGCGACGACCGCAGTGCGCTCCAGTCCTGCGGGAGCAGGCACGTCTCGCGCGACACGTTGCAGTCGAGCAGGTCGCCGTCGTGGATCGACGTCACCTTGTCACCGGACACACGCTCGAAGATCGCGCCGTACGAGTTGTCGCCAGCGCCATATTCGAACGCGATGAATCCGCGGCGCGCGGCGGGCTCGAACAGCCAGGTCAGGTTGATCTCGCCCTGGTCGACGCGGCCGAGCGCCTCCAGCGGCGTGGTGACGTCGGTGTGCGATGACTGCTGCACGGCGACCACGAGCAGCTGTTGATCGCGCGCGCTGAGCAAGCCGACGTTGGCGGCGGTGATCTTGGTCGCGTTGATGGTCTCGAGCGCGGGGTTGCTCGGGATGTCGTTGTAGGTCGAGCCGAACAGACAGCCATCGGGCTCGACCGGGGCGCAGCCATCACCGTTGCAGTTGACGGTGACCTTGAACTTGCCGCGAGTGTCGGCGGCGAAGCCCTTCACGAGCACACGGTAGCGGCCGGCGTCGAGGTCGCGGATCAGCTGCGAGTAGGTCGTGGTGCCGTAGTCATCGTTGCGCGCGATATAGGGACCCCAGCCGGAGGGGGACTGCTTGTAGAGATAGAGCACGGTGTCGGTGCGGCGCTGGCCGAGGAGCGCGTAGCTGGTGGTCATCTCGACGCTCGCCGGGCCGGACAGCTCGAACGTCCACGCGTGATAGCGCTCGGCGTCGGTCAGGGCGGAGCTGCCGGGTTGGCCGAAGGCGAGGGCGCCGTGATCGGTGGGCTTGCGGTGGGTATCGGCCTTGCCGTCCTCGTCGAGCAGCTCCTGCTCTTCGCCCTTGCCGGGATCGGTGCAGGCAATCGCGAACAGGCAGAGGACAATGGAGGCCGGGACAGCGCGCATCGCGGCGCGTCAAGCAACTTGTGGGCCGCAAGCGAGCGCGAGGAGTCGCCGTGGTTCACGCGGGTTGGGCGGCGCAGCTGTTACGTCATGGCGCATGAGGCGGCTACTCGACACGCCGGCGCGGGTGGAAGCATGGTCCGCACAACAATTCTTGCGTCTTCCGATCGCGTCGTGAGCTGAGGTCACGAGAGGTCGGGCGAGCATGTGGCCTGAGCGTTCAGGTCCAACGCAGAACCGACGAGGTGGCACATGGCTGGTCCGCGGAGACACGAGTGGCTCACGTGAGCCACGGACCAGTGGCGAGAACGCGCGCGGCAGCACTGCGAGCGCCCACGCCTGGGGGTCCCGGCGCGGTGGTTCGTAGGCGGCGCACTGGCTCGCCGAGGACGGCTGCGCAAGTGCGCTGGCGTGACCGCGTGCGATGGAGAACGGCGCAACGCGGAGAACCCGGAGCAGAGATTTTTTCGGGACGAGGAGGACGATGACGTCGGCGGCGACAAGGACCCGACGCGACGACGACGAGCAATGGCTGGTCCGCGGAGCCACGAGGTGGCTCACGTGAGCCACGGACCAGTCGTGACAACGCGGGCGGCGGCGGTGCGAGCGCCCACGCTGATTCGCGGAGCCACGAGTGGCCCATGTGAGCCACATTGACGACGAGGCCACGTGCTGGCGCGGCGACGAGGTGGCTCACGTGAGCCACGGACCAGTGGCGAGAACGCGCGCGGCAGCGGCCGAGCGCCCACGCCTGGGGGTCCCGGCGCGGTGGTTCGTAGACGGCGCACTGGCTCGCCGAGGACGGCTGCGCAAGT
>JBFWXW010000136.1:0-9382 GCA_050187075.1 Kofleriaceae bacterium
GCTGGTTCGCGGCGTGTTGTTTCTCGATTACGTGCGCATGTTGCGTTCGCACAAGAGCCCGCGCATCGCCGAGTTCTTGAACGATAGCGACGTGCCGTACTTGAGGATGTCGATCAGCGCGACGGCCTGGTACCCGATGGACACGTTCGAGCGGATGGGCAACGCAATCCTCGCGCTCGTGGGCAACGGCGACCTGTTTCCGGTCCAGCTGTGGGGCCGCTACTCGGTGTCGCAGATGCTCAAGATCTACCCGCAGCTGATCGCGCCCAATCAGCCGGTGGAATCACTCAACCGGTTCCGAGTATTGCGCCAGACATTCTTCAACTTCGATGCGCTCGACGTCGTGCTGCTCCACGAAGGCGAAGCGCACATCGCGATCCACTACCACATGGGGATGCCTGCCGAAGAAGCCGCGTCCCATCAGACGATGGGATGGTTCGAAGGCTTGCTCGAGCTCGCCGGAGCACGCGACGTGCACGCTTCGTTGCGCGAACGCTCGTGGGCGGGCGACCCACGCACGCTCATGGTGGTCACGTGGAACGAGCCGCCACCGGGTCGCTGACCGCCACCGGATCCGCCGGTGCTCCGAGCAGCGCAACCCGCGCTTCGCCGACGAGGAACAGCGATCCGGCGACCACGATCGGCCGGCCGAATCGACGCGCCACCGCGAGCGCCTGGGAAAGATCGGGCGCGACTTCGACGGGGACCTGGGCGACCGCGCGAAACGCATCAGCGAGCAACGCGGGCGCCATCGCGCGCTCTTGCTGGTAACGCGTCGCCACGATCGCCGCCATCACCGGCGCAAGTGCCTCTGCGATCCCGCCAGCCGATTTATCAGCCGAGACCGCGATGATCAGCACCGGACGGATTCCGCGCGCGCACACCGTCTCGGCGAGCGCGGCCGCACCGTGCGGATTGTGCGCGCCATCGACGATCACGTCACCGATCTGCTCGAACCGTCCGGGGTGACGTACCTGCGCGAGGCCTTTCACGCGCGCCGTGCCGGCGACCTCAATCCCGGGGAGTGCATCGAGCGCTGCGAGCGCCGCCGCTGCGTTGCGGCGTTGATGCGATCCTTCGAGCGCGAGCGCGGGAACCGTCGCGATCGCGGTATCGTCGATCACCACCGGCTCGACGCCCGCGGCGCGCGCCTCGGCGACGAGCACCTGCACGGCGGCGGGCTCTCCCGATGCACCGATCACGACGCGCTGGCCGGGCTTGATGATGCCGGCCTTCTCACGGGCGATCGCCTCGAGCGCCGGGCCGAGGATCGCTTCGTGATCCATGGCGACGCCGGTGATCACCGCGACATCGGCGGTGACCGTGTTGGTGGCGTCGAGCCGGCCACCGAGGCCGACCTCGAGCACGGTGAGATCGACGCCCGCGCGGGCGATCGCGACCATCGCGATCGCGGTGACCTGCTCGAAGAACGTGAGCTCGTGCCCGCCGGCGCGGTCGACCGCAGCCGCGACATCGACGATCTCCCGCTCCGAGATCATCTCACCATCGACCGTGATCCGCTCGCGCAAGCACGACAGGTGCGGCGAGGTATAGGTGGCGACGCGCAAGCCCGCCGCACGCGCGATCGATGCGATGATCGCCACCGTCGAGCCTTTGCCATTGGTGCCCGCAACGTGGATGATCTTGCCGAGCTGCCGATCCGGCGCGCCGAGGCGATCCAGCAGCGCGCGCATGCGATCGAGGCCGAGGATCACGCCGAATCGGCGCGCGCGTACGAGCCGGGCCAACAGCTCGGCGTACGGCGTCATGCCGATCAGTCTACCGAGACGTCGTTGTCGTCGGTCGCGCCGATCGCGCCGGTACGCCGCGCCGGCTGACGTCCGCGCTCGAACCAGCGCAGCGTGCGCTCCAACGTGGCCTTCATGTCCCGGCGCGCAACGACCAGGTCGACCATGCCGTGCTCGAGCAAGAACTCGGAGCGCTGGAATCCTGGCGGCAGCTGCTGGCGAATCGTTTGCTCGATCACACGTGGGCCGGCGAACCCGATCAGCGCATCGGGCTCGGCGATGATGATGTCGCCGAGCATCGCGACCGACGCCGCCACGCCGCCGGTCGTCGGATGGAGCAGCACCGAGATGTACGGGACGCGCGCCTCGCGCAGCCGCGACCGGGCCGCCGAGGTCTTCGCCATCTGCATCAGGGACAGCACCCCTTCTTGCATACGCGCGCCGCCCGATGCGCAGAACATGATCGCGGGGCGGCGATGGGTCACTGCCCGTTCGAACTGGCGCACGATCTTCTCGCCAACCACCGAGCCCATCGATCCGCCCATGAACTCGAACACGAAGAACCCGACCTCGACTGGAATCCCGCCGATGGTTGCGGTGCCGGCACGATAGGCATCCCCGGCGCCTACCTTGCGCGTGGTGCCTTTGACCTGATCGACGTACTTCTTGCCATCGACGCGAAATCCTAGCGGATCGGCACTCTCGAGCTCCCGGTCGTACTCCTGCCAGCTCGCGTCATCGATGCTGATGGCGATCCGGCCCTCGGTCGGCATCCGGAAGTGGTGGGTGCAACTCGTGCAAACCCGATCGTTGCCGTCCAGGTCGGCCTCGTACAGAGTGGCGTTACAGCGCTCGCACTTGGTCCAAATACCTTTAGGTACGGACTTTTTGGGCTGCTCGGACAGCCCTTGAGTGCGCGACCACCATGCCATGGCGCAGCTAAATAGCAGGGTTATCCCGAACAATAAAGGCCCGATCCCGCGCCCCGTGATTCTGCGGATTCACAGGAGTTTGTCTCGCGGCGCGCCCCCGAGTCTGCTAGGAAGCAAGAGGTACTACCCTGGGATAGGGCCTAGTATCATCGATCCGCTTATGTGAGGTCGTGATGTCTTCGATCCTTGTCGTCAATGAAATCAGTACGGAGCGCGAGGAAATCGCGCGGGCACTCGAGGCGGAGGGGTTCACGGTTGTGCAGGCGCCGTCGGCAACCGAGGCAGTCAGAGAGATCTGGGGCGGATCGTTCATCGTCGCCGTGATCTCGACCCTGCTGACCGGTACCACCAGCGCATCGCTGCAACAGCAGCTGATGCAAATGGCGCCCGAAATCGAGACCCTGATCCATGGCAAGAACGACGAGATTCCTGCGCTCGTCAAGAAGGTTTGTCAGATCAGGGACGGCGAAGCCGCCGCCTAGCAGCCAGCGGCTGCGGCGCTCGATTGCTTCGTTGCCACCGAAAGTGCGCTGCGGTCCGGTTCTCAGACCGCCTCGCACTCGAGCGTCCTCGCTCGCTGGCGTGCCGATCCGAGGATCGGAAGCACGAGAAACCGCTCAGCGTGTCGCGGGTCAGGCGCCGAAGCGATCTTTCAAGTTGAGGAACTCCAGAAACTCGAGGAGGCGGCCGACCTCGGGAACGATGAAGCCGTGGCCTTCGATGCCGGCGTCCTCGGCCAGCAGCACGAGCCGCGCGGACCGCAAGCGGTCGACCACATCGGTGACCTCGCGCACGGGAAGACCGACGCGGAGGGCGACCTCCTCGAACGTCTTCGGGACCAGGATCGCGCTGCCATGGCTGACGTGTGCGCCGGCGAGGGAGATCTGTTCGTCCGCCATGTGCCGCAAGCACTGCACGACGCGGTGATTCGGCGTCGGCAGGAGCAGCAGCTCGATGTGCTGGTTGGCGTTCTCGAGCCGCGACGCCAGCGCCTTGATGATGCGCAGCGCAATCTCGGGTCGCGCGCGCAGCATCGCTTCGAACGTCTTGCCCGCGATCACGAGCAGTCGAGCATCGGACTTGACCACTGCCGTCGCCGAGCGCGGCCGGTTGTTGAGGATCGCCATCTCGCCGAAGAACTCGCCTGGCTGCAGCACCGCCAAGACGCGCTCGGTCTCGCCGACGCTGCGCCGGATCTCGACCTCACCGTCCTGGATCACGTACATGAAGTCGCCTGGATCTCCCTCATGAAACAGGGTGGTGCCCGGAGCGAAGTCACGTGCAAAGCGTTCGAGTGCCTCGTTCACACCGCCATCATCGCATGGTTGCGTGGCGAAGGAGATGCAGCAACGCGCGGCGACTGACCCGATCCCGGTGACCATCGTCCGGCAACGGAACCTCGTCGCACCCCAACCCCAGCTTCACCGCGCGGATCAACATCTCCACGTCCCACCCGTCGCTGCGATCGCTCATGCCCAGCGCGATCAGCGCGGGAAACCGGATCGCACGCACCGGCCCGATGCCCGACCAGCGATGGCGATACACCGTCTCGATCATGGTGGTCACCACCGTTTCGCCGAGCCGCCGCCGCCCGACGCGCTCTTGCGGGACGCCGAGCACGAGCTCCGTGCCGCGCTGCACGATCGGCTCGCACAGCCGCTCCACCGCGCTCGCCGCCGCAGCGCGATCGCCTGGAATGAACACCAGCGCCTCCGGGACGCGAGGGAGTGCAGAGAAGTGCGCCTGCGCCCGCAGACACGCCGCTCCATAGCCGCCGCCGGGCTCGCGCAGCACGAGCGCGCCGGCATCGCGCGCGATTTCGGCCGTGCGATCGGTGGACGCGCGATCGACGACAACGACCGAGCGAATCGCGCGATGGGGTAGATCGCGGAGCAGCGCGCCCAGCGAGGCGGCGTGATCGCGCGCGACCACCACCACGTCGATCACGAGCTGGGCGGACATCGCGATGCGAGCATACGCCGAACGGGTGGGCACACGCTCGAATGCGGCTGTGGTACATCGACGCTCGATGGCGATCACGTACAAGGACGCGGGCGTCGACATCGACGCAGGCAACGCTCTGGTCGACCGGATCAAGCCGCTCGCCAAGGCCACGATGCGACCCGAGGTGCTGGGCGGCATCGGTGGGTTCGCCGCGCTCTGCAACCTGCCGAGCAACTACGAGCAGCCAGTGCTCGTCAGTGGCACCGACGGTGTCGGCACCAAGCTCAAGACCGCGTTCTCCGCGAATCGCCACGATACGATCGGCATCGACCTTGTCGCGATGTGCGTGAACGACGTGCTGGTCACCGGCGCCGAGCCGCTGTTCTTCCTCGACTACTTCGCCACCGGTGCACTCGACGTGACCACGGCGGCCACTGTGATCGCTGGGATCGCCGAGGGCTGCAAGCAGGCACGCTGCGCGCTCATCGGTGGCGAGACCGCCGAGCTGCCCGGCCTCTACCAGGGCAGCGATTACGATCTCGCGGGGTTCTGCGTCGGGGTCGTCGAGCGCGCGAAGATCCGGCCGCTGCGAACGCTGGCCGCCGGGGATCTCGTGATCGGACTGCCCTCCGCGGGGCTTCATTCCAACGGCCATTCGCTCGCGCGCAAGGTCGTGCTCGAGGTGCTCGGGCTCGCGCTGGATGCCCGGCCGCCGTCGCTCGGCGGATCGTCGGTCGCCGACGAGATGCTGCGCCCGACGATCATCTATGCCGATGCGTTCGCGCGGCTAAACCACGGCAACGTGCCCTGGAAAGCGGCCGCGCACATCACCGGCGGCGGACTGCTCGAGAATCCGCCGCGGATCTTCGGCGACGATTCGCTCGCGGTCGAGCTCGATCCGAAGACCTGGGACGTGCCGCCGATCATGCGCTTGATCGCGAGCGCCGGCGTGGACACCGAAGAGATGCGTCGGACGTTCAACCTCGGCATCGGCATGATCATCGTGGTGCCGCGCGACGCTGCCGATCATACGGTGTCGCTGCTGTCCGACTCCAAGGCGCGCGTGATCGGCACGCTCGTCCCGCGCGATGGCGGCGAGGCGTCGCGATTCACCGAGGGCCACGGATAGTGCGTGTCGGCGTGTTGGTCTCGGGAACCGGGACAAACCTGCAAGCACTGATCGATTCGCAGGCGCGCGGTGCGCTCGCGCCCGCCGAGCTCGCCGTCGTGATCTCGAACAAGCACGGCGTCAAAGCGCTGGCCCGCGCAGAGGCCGCGAGCATCCCCGCGCTGGTGATCGAGCATCGCGGGCTCGAGCGCGTGGTGTTCGAAGATCGCCTGCTCGCGGCGCTGGCGAGCCATGGTGTGGAGGCGGTCGTCCTCGCCGGGTTCATGCGCGTGCTCACGGCACACTTCACCGATCGGTTTCCGCTGCGGATCGTCAACACGCATCCATCGCTGCTGCCGGCATTTCCCGGTGTCGACGCGCCGGCACAGGCGATCGCTCACGGGGCGAAGGTGTCGGGCGTCACGGTCCACTTCGTCGACGCCAGCCTCGACGGTGGTCCGATCATCGAGCAAGTGGCTGTGCCGATCGCGCCCGACGACGATTCGGCTGCGCTGCACGGACGGATCCAGCGCGAAGAGCACCGGTTATTGCCGGAGGTCGTTCGGCGCTTGGCGGCCGGTGAGCTGTCGTGCAAAGGTCGTCAAGTCATCCACGTGAGGCGCGGTGCCGACTAACTCGTACGACTTGATCGTCCTCGGCGACGACCTCGGGGCGCTCGTATGCGCGACGTTGTGCGCGCGGCGTGGCCTTCGCACGCTGCTGCTCGGCGAGGACCGCCCGGCGCGTTACACGCTCGGACCGCACAAGCTGCCGATCGAGCCAGCGATCTGGCCCGCACCCGGCGCGAGCACCGGCGACCGCGTGCTCAAGGAGCTGCATGCCGAGCTGGCGCTCCGGCGAAAGTCGCGCGAGCCCAAGATCGCCGCGCAGCTCGTGGCGCCAGACCTTCGCGTCGACCTCGGCGTCGATCGACTCGGCCAGGAGCTCGAGCGCGAGCTGGGCAAGGCGGGTGGCGAGGCATGGCTTGCCCGCTGGGAAGCCAGCACCGCGATCGCTCGCCAGCTCGATCCCATGCTCGGCACCGAGCACGCGTTTCCGCCGGTCGGATTCTTCGAGCGTCGCGAGCTCGCGAAGCTCGCCGAGCGCGCACACGCCGAAGCGACCGCATGGTGGAACGATGCGAAGGCGGATCCGCACGCCGCGCTGTGGCGTCATCTCGCCGCCGTGGCGCATCGCCATCCCGAGCCGTCAGCGATCGCGATCGCGCGTGCGGTCGATGCGTGGCGCGCCGGTCCGGTGTCGCTGCGCGGCGAAGGCGATACGATTCGCGAGCTGTTCCTCGAGAAGCTCGCGACCGCAGGCGGCGAAGCGCGCGCAGGCCGGATCACCGAGATTTCGGTGTCGTGGGGCAAGGTCACCAGCATCACGCTCGCGAGCGGCGACGAGCTCGGCTGCGCCCAGGTCGTCGCCAGCAAGCCCCCGGGCGAGCTCGTCGAGCTGCTCGGCAAGAAGGCACCCAAGCGGATGTCCGAGCTCGCCGAAGGTGTTGCGCTGGTCGGACATCGCTACACGCTCAACGTGGTGATCGATCAAGCGGGGGTTCCGGAGCACATGGCTCCAACGGTCGCGCTGATCGCAGATCCTTCGGCCGAGCCGTTCGGCGCCAACGCATTTTCGATCCACCTCGGCGATCCAGATGACACCGGCCGCGTGATCGCGACGATCGCGACCCTGCTGGCCGCGGACAGCAGTGACGATCGCGATCGATTGGTCGCGCGCTGCGGCACGCTGCGCGCAGCGCTGTGGAAGCGGCTCGACGAGGTGATGCCATTCTTCGAGCGCCACCTCGTGCTGGCGCACTCGCCGTTCGAGGCCGCGCCGCCACAGGTGCCCGGCGGCGGCGGCAGCTACGACGTGCCCAAGCACCTGCCGCTCGCGATGACGCGCGTGTGGGCCGGACGCGCTGAATCGCTGCTCGACGGGACCGCGCACACCGCGGCATTGACGTACACGACCGGGCTCAAGAACCTCACGCTGACCGGCGAGCAAGTGCTGCCCGCGCTCGGCGTCGAGGGTGCGCTGGTCGCCGGTTGGAGTGCGGCGAAGGTCGCATGCGCGATCGCCGGTAAGAAGAAGGACTATCTGCAGAACGAAGTCGTCGGCGCCGCGTAACGTGAACAGTGCTACCGTTGCGACGATGAACGGCGATGCGATACGCAAGGTGGGCCGCGGGCCATCGCGCCGCCGAGCAGCGCATCCTTGAAGAGCGGCGACAGACCGGACCGTTGCCCCCCGAGCACTCGTTTGTCGCTGCGATGGAGCTATGTGCGCTCGTCGAGATCACGCCTCCTGATGCTGTCCGCGTGCGTGAAACAACCCAAGCGCGCGAGCTCTAAATGAAATTGAAACGCGGATGGGCGGCAAGGCACGGCTGAATCTCGGGCACGGGCTCGTCCGGTCACTCGAGCAGCTCGCACCCGTGCTCGCGCGTCATGCATCGACGCACGCGATCATCGGCGGTATCGCGGTGATCGCGAATGGCGTGCAGCGATTGACGCGGGACATCGATATCGCGTTCGCAGGTGCTGACACCGATCTCGCCGCGCTGGTTGCCGTGGGAATCGCACCGCGAATCGAGAATGCACTTGAGCTCGCCGCGGAAATCGACGCTCGGCGGTGCTATCCGGCGTGATGGTGGCGGAGCAGTTCATTCGTAAACGAGTGGCTAACCGTTCGAACCATTGGGACCGAAGAGCAGTGTCTCCCGCGGCGACATGATCCCGAGACATGATCGCAGCTGAGACAGCTCGGAACCCGGTTCCCTCGGAGCAACGGGGAAGACGTTGCCACCGGGTCGGGTCTCACCGAAGTCTCTCATCGGCGTCGATCGGCGTTGGCGTCGTGCTTGCGGCCCTGCCCGGCGCAATGAGCGAACCGAACTCTGCTGCGTCCTCCGACCGCAACAAGACCCTGCTCGGGGTGAGCGTCGCTTCGTTGCTCGCGGCTCCGCGTGGAACGCCATCGCAACCTCAGGCGAGCGTGCAGGCCAGCGCTGCGGACCGTCGATCGCGGTGTCCGGCGAGCTCACGACGCAGAGGCGTGTATCGCTGAGCACGAGGACGGGGAGCTCAGTGGGACCGACGAGGCCGACCGAGCGCCGCACCGGCGCGATCGCGGTGCCGCCCACGAGCGGACCATCGACGTTCGGTGATTGCCACACCTCGTCGAGGTGGACGACGAGCAGCACGAAGCTACCCACGCGGATCGGACGACCGGTCCCTCCGGTCGCCGGATCCGGTCGGCCCCGGATCCGGTCGGCCCCTACCCGCCGGATCCGGTCGGCCCCTACCCGGATCCCGATCGCCCCTACCCGCCAGCAGGCCCAGGCAGGCCCAAGACGAGGCGGCCAGGCTGCGAGGCGGCCAGGCTGCACCTCACTGCAACAGGCGCTGCACCGCCCGGGCGATCCGGTCGCCCCCTACCCGGATCCCGGGCGATCCGGTCGCCCCCTACCCGGATCCCGGGCGGGCGATCCGGTCGCCCCCTACCCGGATCCCGGGCGGGCGATCCGGTCGCCCCCTACCCGGATCCCGGGCGATCCGGTCGCCCCCTACCCGGATCCCGGGCGGGCGATCCGGTCGCCCCCTACCCGGATCCCGGGCGATCCGGTCGCCCCCTACCCGGATCCC
>JBFWXW010000137.1:0-9216 GCA_050187075.1 Kofleriaceae bacterium
CGCCGCGCGCGCGCTCCACCTCAGCCGGTACCACACCTATCGCCACGTGATCCTGCCGCAGGCGATCCCACCGATCATCCCGGCGATGGGCAACTACCTCATCGCGATCTTCAAGGACACGCCCCTGCTGTCCGCGATCACCGTCGTCGAGGTCCTCCAGCAGGCGCTCAACTTCGGCTCGGAGCACTTTCGCTATCTCGAGCCGCTCACCATGGTCGGCCTGTTGTACCTGACGCTCAGCTTGATCTCGGGCAGCTTCGTGCACTGGCTCGAGGTCCGTCTGAAGCTGGAGAGGAGATGAGACGAGATGACGACGCTTGACCACAACCCTCCGCTCCTGCGCATCCTCGGCCTGCACAAGGCGTTCGACGGCAATCCGGTCCTGCGCGGCATCGATCTCGACGTCGAGCGCGGCGAGAAGCTCGTGATCATCGGCACGTCAGGCTCCGGCAAGTCGACGCTGTTACGCATCCTGATGACGCTCGAGGAGCCTGATCGCGGCGATGTCGAGATCGCAGGCGACCCGATGTGGACGATGCGCGACCGCGCCGGCGCGCGGATCCCCGCGAGCGAGGACCACCTGCGCCGAATGCGCCGCCGGTTCGGGATGGTGTTCCAGCACTTCAACCTGTTCCCGCACATGACGGTCCTGGAGAACGTCGCGGCCGCGCCGATCCTGGCGAAGGGGGTGGCCCGCGCCGAGGCGGAGGCGCGCGCCCGCGAGCTGCTCGCCGAGGTCGGGCTTGGCGACAAGGCCTCCGCGCGCCCCGGCAAGCTCTCGGGCGGTCAGAAGCAGCGCGTCGGGATCGCCCGCGCGCTCGCGATGGAGCCGGAGATCATGCTGTTCGACGAGGTGACCTCGGCGCTCGATCCCGAGCTCGTCGGCGAGGTGCTCGAGGTGATGAAGCGGCTATCCCACAAGCAGATGACGCTCATGATCGTCACCCATCAGATGCGGTTCGCGAAGGACATCGCCGAACGCGTGATCTTCATCGACGACGGCACGATCGTCGAGGACGGGCCTCCGGAGCAGATCTTCGAGAATCCTGTCGAGCTGCGCACGCGCAAGTTCCTCAGCGCCGTGCGTGAGGCGACCTGAGGCGCCTCTCGCCTGGATGGCCGGTCCGTTCGCGAGCTTCGGTCCGTGGAGCTCGTGTCGCTAGCGCCTGGCGCAATGCCGCCCAAACCCCCGTTGATCTGCGGAGTTTGCGGTTGCTAGCATGCATCTGGTGGCCTTGGCGGGGGCGAGACAGAGCATCGTCGTTGTGTGGGCCGGGCTCGCCGCCTGCAACGCACCAGGCGACGCGCGCGATCTTGACGCCAGCGTGATGACCTTCGACGCAGCACCGCCATGTCAGGGAGACTTCGAGGGACCGCTATGGACCGCGACGACCGAACCGTTCGACTCTCCGGACGGCGCCTGGCGTGTCATCTATCGCGGCGAGGGTTCGGTTGGCACCCGCGACTCGGATGATCGGCGCGTGTACTTTGGCCGCTCGAAGCCGCCGACCTCGCCAAGCGGGACCGTGGGCAACGACACCGTCGGGACCGCGGCGACGCAGACGCTCTCGACGGCAGCATTCGAGAACGTCCGGATCGAGCTCGACATGCGCACCGTCGCCCAGTTGCGAACGTACGATCTACAGAACGATCCGCCCAACGCGTGGGAACACGCATGGGTGTTCTTCAACTATCTCGATCGCTGGCACCACGTCTATTTCTATCTCGGCACGTACGGCTACGAGCTCGGCAAGAAGGACAACGAGACGATGGCGGAGGCGCAGGTGTTCCTGCGCACGGGGACGAGCGTTCACGACACCATCGGTAGCTGGCAACATCTCGCGATCGAGATCGAGGACAATCGGTTCCGGATCTGGGTCAACGGGGTGAGCACCGTCGACTACACCAACGACGGTTCGGACGGGAAAATTGCGCTGTCGTGGCGAGGCGGCAAGGTCGGGTTCTACGGTGAAGATGCGGAGGTCGAGATCGACAACGTGTGCGTGACGCCGCTCTCAGCGAGAGCCTCGACGCGGGGCTCGCGATGACCTCGGTCATCGTTCGGTAGCCGCGCACGAGCGTTCGACCATCGATGGCGGTCCCATGTCCGGGGAGGTCCCTCGCCAGCGCTCGATCGAAGCACGAGCCGAACGCACGAATACATTTGATCGTCGCGATCGGCACACGCGTTGCACTCGCTGCGTCTCCCAGGAGGCGCTCCCATGAAGGTTCTAGCAAGCTCGTTGTTCGCGATCCTCGTCACAGTCGCAGCGTGCGTCGGCGATACCGGTTCAGAACAAGCCGCCTCGACGGCCAACGACGTCGAGACGCAACAATGCGGCGGCGCGTGCACCGACACCGACGCCGACACCGATAGCGACAGCGACGACGGCGACAGCGATTGCGACTCGGACTCGGATTCCGACTCCGAAGACGATGGCGACACCGACGAACCCACCGACACGGACAGCGACAACGACAGCGACAGCGACAGCGACTGTGCCGGCGATCCCGGTGGCGGTGGCGGCAGCGGCAGCGGCAGCGGTGGCGGCGACACCGGAAACCCGGTCTAGCCCCGCGGACGACGAGCCACCTTCCCAGCCCCAACATGGTCGATACGCTGGCGTGGATCGCGGTGGGCATCAGTCTGGTGCCTGCTCACCGGGCAGCAAACCAGACCTCGCGCGCGCTGCTCCTCGCGCTTGTGACCGTAGAGGTCGTAGGTGTGGTCCTGGCGAGCATTGCCGTGGCGAGCACCCGCACATGGACGGAGATCGCGCAGGAAGACGGGATCATCGAATGGGCGACGTTCGCGGCGTTCATGTTCGCGGCCGGCTGGCTGGTGCTCGGTGTTCGCAGGCCTTCACCATCTCGCTGGTTCACCCTGGCGCGCCTGCTGCTCGCTGCGTTTTGCGTCGTCGTCGCTGGCGAGGAGATCTCGTGGGGCCAGCGCTTGCTGGGGTTCAAGCCGCCCGACGTGTTCCTCGAGCTCAACTTCCAGCAGGAGGCAAACCTCCACAACGTGCTGATGCACGAGGAGGGGCTCGGCTTCAAGATCGAATCGAAACACCTGGTGATCGCGATCGCGGTCGGCTTCGGTCTCCTGTGGCCACTGCTCGTCAGAACCGAACGGTTCAAGGGGTTCGCCTCGCTCGCGCCTCCGCTGGCCCTTGCACCGCTGGCGCTCGGAGTGGTTGCCGCCGAGCTCAGCTACGACGTCGAGCTCACCGGCGAAGGTGCGGAGCTGGTCACGGGCCTCTTGTTCCTCGCCTCGGCTGTTGTTGAGACCGATCGAAGCCCGCGGCTCGTGGTTGGCTGGCTTGCGGCTCCTTTCATCGCCGCCGTGGTGCTGTCGACCGTCGTCACGCGGTTGATGTTCGGCAGTGATGAACAGGGCGTGCGCACGGCCACCGCGGAGCTGAGCATCCTGGCCGGAGATCTCGAGGCAGGCGCGACCGACAAGCTCCTCAAGCGAAGCGTTCACAAGCGCGTGTTCACCGCCGTCCGCGACGGATATCTCCGGCTGTCGGGCAGCTCTTACCTGGAGGGGCGAGGAACGGCCGCAGAGCCCAGCGCGCTCGAGGTGCGAACGGACCGCCGGGGCTACTTCCTCGATCCCTGGAACAATCCGTACTGGATCTCGTACGACCGACGCGAACAGATCGGCGTGATCTACTCGTTCGGTCCCAATCGCCGCCGTGATCTGGTGCGCGGCGATCCCGACAACGCGACAGGCGATGATGTGATCGCCCATTTCGAGCTGCGTGCGCGCGACCGTCCCTCGACGCCGACGCCCGCTGACCATGATCGTGAGCCCAGGTAGCGGGAACAGGTCGCGCCCGACGTGGTGCGCGACGACGCCATCACGATGATGGGCATGGAGCTCGTCGACCCGACCGCGCTGCAACGGCGCTGTTGACCTGCACGCGCTGAGCACACGCCGCGAATTCGTGGCCGGCGACGCCGCGAAACGCCTTCGATTGCCGACGTGCGAAGCGCGCACCGCTCTACTGGCAGTACGTCGCGGTGAGCTCGAGTGAATCGAACAAGAAATCGGTGGTTGCCCCGCCGTCAGCTTGCGCGGTGAATCGAAGCTGGATCGTGCCTGTTTGCGTCGAGATCGGGACCGAGTTACTGAAGCTCTCCCATTGCCCCGTGTCCATCGTGTCGTCGAACGTTCGCACGCTGGCAAACGCCAGCCCACCATGAAGCAGCTCGATCGCCGTGAAATCTGCCCCGGTGGGGAACACCGAATGGGTATCGACCAGGTACGAACCGGTCACGGTTACCATCGTCGTGCCCACCGGCAACACGACATCCTGCGAGAGCCGATCGAGCGAGCTTGGGCTGCCGCCCAGCCACGCCTTGTACGGTGCCGTCGGTGCTGCAGGCCCCTGATCGGTGATCAGGTGCGCCATCGAGTCGAACGGCGCTTGCGTCCACCCCATTCCCGCCGGCACCAGGTCGAATGACGGATTGACGAGCAACTGGGTCGTTCCGTCGCTGCAGGCATCGGGCATGGCGACATGCGCGTCGACGCGAGCGTCGTGATCGACCGCGGCATCTTGGTCGCCAACCGACTGACCGGCGGTGGCGCACGCAGGCAACAGGATGCACAGATAAGATCTTCGCGGCACGTCGCGATGGTGGCGTCGGCGTTCAGCACCGCGCAACGTATTTCGTGCGGGTGGCTCGAATCCTCCGCGTGGGCGGGGTTCAGGGGGTCGGTGTGAGCCGGCCTGGGAACGCGATATCGCGGTGGGGGGTTTTCCGTGTTAGCGCCTGCCAGTGCGCTCGGTTCACCCGCGCCCGAGCTCCCGCGCTAGCGTCCGCGCCCCTGACGGGCAGCATGAGGAAGGCGATGACGATCCACTCCACGCTCTGGCTTGCGATGTTCGTCGCAGCCTGCAGTCCTTCGTCGCGTCACGAACGAGCCGATGCCATCGTGCACGCCGGCCCCGAGGACGACGCTGCCAGTACATGCGCGACGGCGATCACCGGTAAGGTGTTCGCGCCCAACGGAACGCTTCCGCTGTACAACGTGACGGTCTACATCCCGGTCGGTGCGCCGTTGCCATTCACGGAAGGCGTGAGCTGCGATCAATGCGCGACCGTGCTCTCGGGCGGCGTGCTGGTCAGTACGACGACCGATACGAACGGCGCATTCCGGCTCGAGGGGGTACCCACCGACCGCGAGTTTCCCGTGGTCGTGACCATCGGAAAGTGGCGGCGCACGGTCACCATTCCCCGCGTTGCCGCCTGTCAGGATACGGCGATCCCCGACCCGATGCTGCGGCTCCCCAGGAACCGCGAAGAAGGCGACCTGCCGCGCATCGCGCTGGTTTCCGGTTCGTTCGATTCGCTCGGGTGCATTCTTCCGAAGCTCGGAGTCGACAGCAGCGAGTTCGGTGATAGCTCGAGCGGCCCGGAGCGGATCGTGTTCTATCGCGGCCACAACGGCGCGGTTCCCGGGAACCCGGCGTCTGCGTTGACGGATCTGTGGCCGAACCTCGACGAGCTCAAGAAGTTCGACATGGTGATCAACTCCTGCGAGGGGAACTACTATCTCGCCGATAAGACCGCACCCGATGTGATGCGCAAGTACGCCGACATGGGCGGTCGGGTGTTCGGCTCGCATTTCCATTTCACGTGGACCAAGAATCTGATCCCGGAGTGGAAGAGCACGGCGAGCTGGGAGCCGGGAACCTATAGCGGGCCGCATCTCGTCGACACGTCATTTCCCAAGGGCATGGCCCTGGCGCAATGGCTCGTCGCAACCGGAGCCTCCACGACGTTCGGCAAGGTCTACCTTGCGGAGACCAAGCCGGTGGCTGGAGACGTGGTGCCACCGACCTCGCGGTGGTTGTACTCGGAGCCCCCGGTCACCACGCACTATCTATCGTTCGATACACCCGTCGGCGTCGAGCCCGAGAAGCAATGCGGCCGCGTGGTGGTCGCCGGCATGCACGTCGCCCACGACAGCACGGTCAATGCATTCTTTCCCGCGGGATGTGGACCAGGGCTCACCGCCGATGAGAAGGCGATGGTGTTCCTGCTGTTCGATCTGCAGGCGTGTGTCGGCGTGATCCTCTGATCGAGACGCGCCACGTCGCCTAACTCCGAGTAGCGACCGAAGTCGCACGCAGCGGCGCCAACTCCCGCTGACACCGGCGTGGTGTTCCTGCGGCCAAGATGTTCATTGCCGACGCAGAGCCTCATCCGTTAACCGGTGCGGAATGGCACTTCGTCGGTATGCGGCCTCGCAACGAGGCGGGTCGATGGCAGTGGCGGCCGTGTTCGGCGCGGCCGTCATGGGTGGGGTGATCACCGGGATCGTCCTCGGGATCATCAGCGCGTGGTTTTCGCTGTTCGTGGTGTTCCCGATGCTGGCGGGCGCGGGCGCGGCGGCCGCCGCAGCGTGGATGATCGGCAAGCACAAGCTGCGCGCGCCGATGCTGGCGCTGGCGCTGGGCGCGCTCGGTGGCACGACGGCGTACCTGGCGGTGCACGCCGTGGGCTACCTGCAGTTTCGCGCAGGAGCGCTCGAGGCCATCCACGCGGACGACCCAACGCTCGGGGACGATCAGGCAAGCATCGAGCTCGACCGGGCGCTCGAGCAGGAGGTCGGCCACGCCGGTGTTGTGGGGTGGCTCGAGCTCGCGGCGCGTCGAGGCATCAGCATCAAGCGGATCGGCTCCGACCGCAACGACGGCACGTTCACCGGAGGAGCGGCGTATGTGATCTGGTTGCTCGAGCTGTTGGTGGCGACCGGGATGGCCGGCTTCATCGCTCGACACCGCGCGAATGAGCCGTTTTGCGAGGCCTGCGATCGGTGGTTCGGGGCAGAGCGCGCGATCGCCCAAGGTGGCTCGGGCTCGAAGGCGGATGGCAAGCGGATCATTCGCGCACTCGAGGCTGGCGATCTGCGAGATGCCGCGACGACATTCACATCAGGGCGGAAGCCAGGATCGAACTTCGTGCTGTCCGCAAGGACATGCTCACACTGCGAGGCCGAATGGGCATGCACCTTGACGGTGGCGGGAGCGGAACGAAAGGCCACGGAGGTGCGCAAGGTGAAATCCTGGCTGTTCACCAGGGACGAAGCCGCTCGCTTCATCGAAGCGATCGCAAGCGCCAGCCCGAAGTGAATCGCAGGTCAGACGCAACGTGCGAAACTTCTTGTCCGAGGCCCGGACCGCACGTCTGACGTCGACGTCCCCGGCGATTGCGCACGGCGCTGCAGCGCACATTCATTCAGGCCGTCGAGTCGTCGTCAGAAGCCGCCCCCCGGCGGCGAGCGACAACCCCGGCACCGGGGTCCGGGGAGAAACCGGGGCCCGTCCCGGGTTTTTTTGTACCCACCCTCGGGGTAGCTGGCCGGGTTCGCCGGACGAGGCGAGGAAACCGGGGCCCGTCCGGCCCGTCCCGGGTTTTTTGCTCCTCAGGCGGCTTCGTCGAGGAGCTGGGTGCGCAACAGCCAGCCGAGCACGACCACGATCATCAGCGTGACCACGCTCGAGATGATGGCCAGCGCGACGAGCTCGCCCGGACCGTGCGCAACCGTGTCATTCGAGACGCAGAATAGCGCAGCGGTTGAAGGAGTCAGATCTGACCTGCGCGGTTTCGCAGCGCGAGACCCGGCGCAGCGCAACGCATGTGACGACACCTTGAGCAGGTTGCGGCCACCCGCGAACCCAACCGTTCGCCCGGACGGTCAGAAGCAACCGTCGGTCCCAGCTCTCCACGTTCCGGTCTCTCCCAACTGTGTCGGCGTATCCTCTCAGCGTTCGATCAGAGCTGCGAGTAGATGAACGTTATCGCCGTGCACACGGCCTTTGCCTTTCCGTCCACGATGACGGGGCGGTACGACCAGGTGGTTTTCATCGTGTCGATCAGCTTGGTGTCGTACTCGGGAAACCCGGTCGACCTAATCGCACTGACACGCGTGACGTCACCGGAAGAGTTGACGCAAAGCTTGAATGCTCCAACCAGTTTGGATTGACCCGAGGTCTGAAGCTTCAACTTGGTCTTGTCGTCGGGAACGATGGCTCTTTCGCCCGTCTTCCGAAACTGCTCGAGTGTGCCCGGCGGGATATTCATCGGGGACGGATGCGGAGGCGGTGGAGGAGGTGGTGGTGGCGAACCGATCGAGCCTACGACGCCGCCGACTTCGCCGCCCTCTAAGCCCACGCCCACAACACCGACGACGGTGATGAGCTTGAAGATCTCGCACACCGCGACCGGGCGACCTTGCGGTGCGTACGGAGCTCGCTTCCAGCGCTTCGTTTCGGCAAGCACCTCTGCGTCGTAGCCAGGGATACCACTCGTGGCGACGATATTCGCCTTCGTCACGCTGCCGCGCTCGTTGCTGCACACACGAACCGTGGTGCTGGCTCTGTCGTCCACGAGCGCGAGTACCTTCTCACTAGGGGCAAAGTTGTCGATCTTCTCCGCGTGGCGCGCATGACCATCGATGGTCAGGATCGGTGGTTCAGTCGCGTCGGCGCCAAACGATTGCAGCGAAGTGATGCCAGCGCTGGTAGCAGTGACACCGATCAAGACGTTGCGCTCGAAGCCAAGAGTCCCGTGCGGGACCGTTCGACCAAGCGGGAGCGGTCCGAGACCGACCAAGCATTGGAGCAGCTGCTCGCGTTCGCCCGCGGTGACAACATGCGGCCTGGCAAATCGCCTCGCGCACGCGGGATCGGCAAACCACAAGGCTCCGGTCTTGACCGTCGGTGCGAGTGAACCAGCAGCGGCCACGGTATCGGCTTTACCGAGGTGGTACCTGAACCAGACCACCTTGCTCGTCGCGTCGCGAGCGGGTTCATCGGCAGCGACAACCCGCGGAGAAAAGGCCGTTGTGACGAGCACGATGACGCATAGCCAGCGGTTCATTGCTACTCCTTTGCATCCTGGACGCGCAGCGGCGATCAAGAGACGATCTCGACGAACAATTGTCCCACCTCATACACGATCTCTCTCGCGGCTCCGCGAACAAACTGCCTTCAGTACGGCGACAGAGCGCGGGCGCTCGCATCAGGGGCGGTTTGCGTCATTCGCACCACATGACGGCGGGAACCACGGTGTGGTGACCGTCGAACGGGACGCGATCCGTGGGACTCCGGCCACCAGCCAGATCACAACGTTGTTAACGAGTCACCGCGAATGAGTCGCTTGCAGCGCACTCATCTTGATTTAGATACTCGGGTCACC
>JBFWXW010000138.1:0-1333 GCA_050187075.1 Kofleriaceae bacterium
CGCAAACTCATTGGGGATTCGCGTCACAGCGCGTATCGAGCCCGCAACGACGCCGTTCGGTGATGACCTACGTTAGGATATGGTGTGGTCACGGCCGGAGATCCCCGCAGCCCGCACGATGCCCATGCTGCCGGTTCTCAGAACATCACCCTTCGGGTGATCATCGAGGCGCCGCGTCCGCTCGACGAGCTGAGCGTCGCGCGACTGGTCGGGCAAACCGCGGAGGTCGTGCACAAGGCGCAGACCGGTGGCCAGGCGCTCGGCATGGTGTCCCCCGATGCGATCCTGGTGCAGGCGACGGGTGGGGTGAAGCTCGACTTGTTTTCCGCTCCGTCGATCGGGCATTCCGCTCCGGAGCGCCTGCGCGGGCTCCCGGGTGATCGCCGCAGCGACGTGTTTTCACTCGGGGTGGCGCTGTGGGAGGCGCTCACGCGTACGGTGCTGTTCGATGGGGCAACGGACGACGCGAAACGTGCGGCGGTGCTCGAGCGTGATGTGCGTCCGCCGTCGGAGCGCAACGCCAACATCCCGGCCGAGCTCGACGCGATCTGCAAGAAGGCGCTGTCACGCGACCCGGCCGATCGTTATCAAAGCGCGAAGGTGATGGCCGCCGAGATCGGCGCCGTGCTCGATGACGCGAGCTATCCCGATAACAACGAACGGATCGCAGCGTATCTCGCCGCGTCCAGCTTTCCCGCCGAACCGGCTGCGCAACCGCGCTCGTTGACCCCGACGATGCATCCACCGATGCGGTCTGCAGCGCCGACGATGCCGCCACCGATCGTGAGCGGCACCTCGGTCTCGCCGGCGGGCTCGCTGACGACGACGCCACGTCCCGCGTCACCGTCGACGCCACCGGTGTCGGATCCGGTGCGCGCGAAACTGCCGACGTCGCCGCCGGCGTCTCCGACGGCTCCGCCACCATCGGACGCTGCGCGCGTGAAGTCTCCGACGGCTCCGCCACCATCGGACGCTGCGCGCGTGAAGTCTCCGACGGCACCGCCGGCGTCGCGCGCCAACGTTCCAACCACACCACCCAACACCACCCTCCTCGGGATGGGAACCACGCCGCCCCCGATGGGGGATCCGCGACCCAAGAGCGACAGCCAGCAAGGCAAGTTGTCACCGACCGCGTTTCTGAGCGGTGGACGCACCGGTACGACGAGTCCGCCACCGATCGAGGGCGCTGCGGAGGCCGGCATTCCATCGATCGTGAATCCGGCGAAGGAACCCTCGGCGAAGCTGGGCATTCCATCGATCGTGAATCCGGCGAAGGAACCCTCGGCGAAGCTGGGCATTCCATCGATCGTGAATCCGGCGAAGGAACCCTCGG
>JBFWXW010000138.1:1343-8934 GCA_050187075.1 Kofleriaceae bacterium
TCGATCGTGAATCCGGCGAAGGAACCCTCGGCGAAGCTGGGCATTCCATCGATCGTGAATCCGGCGAAGGAACCCTCGGCGAAGCTGGGCATTCCATCGATCGTGAATCCGGCGAAGGAACCCTCGGCGAAGCTGGGCATTCCATCGATCGTGAATCCGGCGAAGGAACCCTCGGGCGTGAACCCGACGCCGGCCCCGCCCCCCGACCCCACGGCGACCGCGTTTCTGGGCTCCAACGCGCTGGCCACGGAGCCTTCACCCCCCGCGTCCGGTGCTCCGTCGATCTCGACCGCCGAGACCGTCGCAACGCCAGCGCTCGTGCCGGCGGTGTCCAGCAGCGCAGGCGACGCGCCCGATCACGTGGCACCATCCGCCGTCACCGGATTGCCAGCGATGCCACCCGGTGCACAACCGGACGCCGAACCGGCACCCGCGGCGGCGACGCCCGAACCCGCGCCCGAGGCAGCTCCGGCGGCTGATCCGATGAAGGTCGTGTCGCTCCCGCGTGCGACGACCGAACCGAGCCAGCGCGACTTGCTCGCCGGCTGGGGCTGGAGCACGGATTCCCATGCTGCGATTCCGCCAGCGGACGAGGAATACGAAGAGGAGCCGACCAACAAGAAGCCGCTGTTGATCGCGATCGCCGCGGCTGGTGGCGTGCTGCTCGTGATCCTGCTGGCTGCGCTGATCTTCAGCGACGGATCCAAGCCGAAGAAGCCAGACGACAGTCCGCCGCGCGCCGGCGCCCCGAGTCGAACGGCCCCGCCGCGGACAGCCACGGAGTCGGCGAGCATGACGCCGCCCGCGCCACCACCGATGCCGACGGCACCGGCCGCCGAGCCGCCCACCACGCCCGACGCACAACCCGCGAGCGGCGATCCAGCCACGGCTCCGACCGAGCCCGCAAACGCGGAGCCCGCCAGCGCCGAGCCAGCCAACACGCAGCCCGAGCCCACCAAGGCCGAGACCGAGCCGGCCAAGACCGAGCCGGCCAACACCGAGCCCGAGCCCAAGGCCGAGCCCAAGAAGGCCGAGCCCAAGAAGGCCGAGCCCAAGAAGGCCGCGCCTGCCGCACCGGCGAAGGCCGCGGAGCCCAGGTCAAAGCAGGCCGAGCCTGCGCTGAAGAAGCCCAAGAAGGCCGAGCCCAAGAAGGCCGAGCCCAAACCGAAACGCACGGCCGCGAAGACCACATCCGCCAAGCCGATCGATCCGTATGCGACGCCGGAAAAGCCTTCGGGCTCGGATGCAGCGTCGGTGTTCAAGCATGGCATGCAGCAGTACGCGCACGGTGACACCGCTGGTGCCTTGTCGACGCTCAAGAGCTCGCTCGCGACGCATCCTGATTACGCGCCGACCTGGCGCGGCCTTGGCCTGGTCTACGAGAAGCTCGGTCACAAGACGCAGGCGAAGGCGGCATACCGGCGCTACTTGCAGCTGTCGCCGCGCGCGTCCGACGCGGGCTCGATCCGTTCGCGGATGGAGCGGCTCGGCCCATGACCCGACGGCATCTCCAGATCGCGCTGGCGATCGTGGCGATGACCGAGCCCGTACGAGCAGACCCGCAGCGAACGATCGTGATGCGGTCCGAGGGGTCCGCGGATGCCGGCATGCGCGCATCGATCGATGGCGCGCTGGTGACGTTGGCCAGGGCCGAAACGTCGGGGGCGACGCTCGGCGATATCTCGTACAGCGACGCCACCGTGGCGGTGGGGTGCGATCCGGCGAAGGCGAGCTGTCAGAGCGAGGTCCTCGCGTTCTTGTCGGTGGACGAGTTGGTCTATGCCACCGCCACCGCGAACGCGACCGCGGTCGAGATCGTGGTGCGCCGGATCACCGCAGCGGGGAGCCGCGACGCGAGGATGACCCTCGCGGCCGGACAACCCGTGGGTGGCCTCGACGCAATCGCGCCGCTGTTCGGCGCCCGGACGCCCAGCCTCGCGCCGGCGGCCGAGCCTGCGCGGCCCGTCGCGCCTGCGCTACCCGAGATGTCGCCACCACCTGCCGCGTCATCGTTGCCATCGCCGTCGCCAGCAACCGAGCTCGAACCGGTCGAACCGGAGCCGCCGGTCGGGCGCGACGAGCCGCTGCCCGCCGAGGACACGACGCGCCGCCGGCTCGAGCTCTCGGGGATGATCGGCGGGGGCGTCATGGTGCTGGCCGGCTCGCTGATGTGGATCAAGGCGAGCGGCATCCAGGGTGAGATCAACGACGCACCGAACAACACGCCCGCGCAGGTCGAGCACCTGCTCGATCTCGAGCGTCGCGGTGATCGCTACGCGCTGTGGGGCAACGTGATGGTGATCGGCGGGCTCGTGCTTGGCGGCGTGAGCGCTGTGTACTACTGGAAGGATCGACGAGACGGTCGCGCCACCACCGCGCTCCGCGTTCAGCCGGTCGCGTTCGACCAGGGCATCGGGATCGCGCTGAGCGGGGGCGCACCGTGATCGTTCGCGCGACGCTCGGCATCGCCTCCGTGGGCGCGCTGGCGATCGCGAGCTGCTCGATCGACCATCGCAGCGGCGAGCTGCAATGCACGAGTCAGAGCGACTGCACGAGCGATCGGGTGTGCCGCGATGGCTACTGCGTCGGAGGCGGCGGCAATCCTCGCGACGCCGTCGCGGACTCGAGCGCGCCCGATGCGTTGCTCTGCCCACCGCAATGCTCGAGCTGCAACCTGGCCGCGAAGTCCTGCACCATCGATTGCGCGGTCACCAGCTGCACCGGCAACGCCGCGATCGTTTGTCCGGTCGGCTGGGCCTGCAACGTCACATGCTCGGTTCAGAGCTCGTGTCGCAACGGCGTGGTGTGTGCCGGCGCAACGGCGTGCAAGGTGCAGTGCAGCGGGGTTGCGAGCTGTCGCAACGTCCAGTGCGGCATGGGTCCGTGCGAGGTCTCGTGTACCGGACCGCAATCGTGTCGAGGCGTTGCGTGCGGTACGTCGTGCGCGTGCGACGTCGATTGCGAGATCACCGCCGACTGCGAGGACGTGTCGTGCACCAACATCGCGTGCACCTCGATCGGCGGATGCAGATCGTCGCAGTTCGGCTGTAACACCTGCGACTCGGTTGCGCCATGACCGGACATGGCCGCGAAAACACGATTCACGCCGCCGTAGATTCGTGTTATCCGCACGCGCTGTGATGTTCGACATAGCTCGTGTCGCGCGGCGTCGACCGACCCAGGTGGCCTTCAGTGCCTCGATGTTGCTCGCGCTGATCGGCTGCACCGCGGTCCCGATCGGCGGATCGCCAGGCGATCCAGTCGACGGATCACCGGAGCCGCCCACCCCCCCGATCTTCGGTGAGGGCGACCCTGAGCTGCCGCCACCAGATTTCACCAACGGCGTGCTGTCCGCGAAGGATCAGATCTATTCGTTCGCGAGCGAGCCGGTGCTGTGCTCGTTCAACATCGATGACAAGAACGAGCTGACCGCCGAGGACATCGATCTCGGCGTCGCGCGCGCGCATTACGACAAGGCGGTGCTGCACATCTATGCACACAGCGTCCCGACCACGGTCGCGCTCGCGCGCGTGGAGCAGGTGCTCGCCGCAGCGACCAAATACGCCGTTCCGTTCGTCACCTACCGCGAGATCGTCGAGGGCGAAGCCGGCGGCGCCGGCATCGCGTTCAGCTTCGACGATCGCGACGTCGCGGGATGGAACGCCCTGCGCGCCCTGTTCGCGCAGCACGGCGCGCGCATCACGTTCTTCGTGACCCGCTTCCACACGCTCAAACAAGCCGAGCTCGAGATCGTGCGAGCGCTCGAGGCCGATGGCCACGACATCGAGTACCACGCGACCAATCATCGCAACGCACGCGACTTCGTCGCCACCAGCGGCGGTGAGGCGTACATCTCCGAGGACATCATCCCCGATCTCGAGAACATGCAGGAGGCGGGCTTCAATCCGGTCAGCTTCGGCTATCCGTTCGGAGCTCGGACCGCCGAGACCGATGCCCTGCTCGGCGAGTACTTCCCGCTGTTGCGCGCAAGCAGCTTCAATTGCCCGCGCTAACGGCGCGCTAACGGTCCTGGG
Organism: Kofleriaceae bacterium; assembly: GCA_050187075.1. Taxonomy (GTDB): domain Bacteria; phylum Myxococcota_A; class Polyangia; order Haliangiales; family Haliangiaceae; genus JABFXX01. The sequence goes on from JBFWXW010000138.1 coordinate 5,378, forward strand.
TCAAACAAGCCGTGGCAGCCCGAGCGATCACGTGGCAAGGTCGGCCGCGATGTTTCGCCTGATCGTCCTCGTGTCGGTGGCCGTGCTCGCGGCCACCGGATGCCACCGCGAACCGCAACCCGTGATGGCGGGCTCCGAGGAGCTGCCGCCACTGCCACCGTCATCGGGCACCCCGATTGGCTATCTGCTCGACAATGCAACTCAGTTGCAGCTAAGCGACGACCAGATGACCAAGCTGCGACAGCTCGATAACAGCCTGTCGGCGCGCAACGAGGGCATCGACACGCAGCTCCGCGAGATCGAGCGGCCGATGGAAGAGGAACCACCCGAGAAGGGCGAACCTCCGCCGCGGGTCAACAACGCACCGGGTGCGGCGCCGATGCACACCACGCCCGATGCGGCGAAGCTACACGAGGCAAAGGCCGCCAACAGCCGCGATGCGCTGGAGAAGGCGTTCGCGCTGCTCGACGATAACCAGCGCGAGACCGCACGCAAGTTGCTGGATGACCGAGGGATCGAGGCACCCAAGATGAGCGCGGGCACCGCAATGCCTGCACCCGAGCCCCAGCCGTCGGACACGGCAGTTCCGCTCGAGCCGTGACGCTTCGCGGCCGATGGCCGCGATCGCACGTTGCTACATGTTGCGCTGCTTGACCAAAGCCCGCCGATCAGACGTAGAGTCCCGGGCGTGAACAAGACCATCGCTCTCGTTTCGATCCTGGCCGCGGCTTGCTCCTCCAAGCCCAAGCCCGACGTCGTGGACCCGGCTCCGATCACGGAGCCCGTTGCTGAGCCGGGCGTCGAGCCGGCCCAAGCCGAAGCCAACAGCGCTGCTCTGGTCGCGGAGGCCAAGCAGTTCGCCGTCGAGATGGACAAGGAGCTGCGCAAGCTCTACGTCGATGCATCGGTCGCGGCGTGGGCAAACGAAACCGACATCACTCCCGAGCACGAGGACGCTGCCGCCCGCGCAGGTGCCGAGCAGGCCAAGGGGATCACGCGGCTGATCAAGGCCGCTCGCAAGTTCGAGCCGGTGCTCGCGCAGCTGGACGCCGACACCCAGCGCCAGTTCAAGCTACTCAAGTTCGCTGGACAGCCTGCGCCCGATGATCCGGCGCAGGCCGACGAGCTCGCGAAGATCGCCACCGAGATGAACTCGATCTACGGCAAGGGCAAGGTGTGCTCGACCGTGAAGGGCAAGGAGGTCTGCAAGGATCTCGACGCGCTGTCCAAGGTCCTGCAGAAGAGCCGAAAGCCCGCCGAGCTGCTCAAGGCATGGCAGGGCTGGCACGACACCGTGGGCCGCGCCGAGCGCGATCTGTTCGTGAAGTACGTGGCGCTCGCCAACGCCGGTGCCCAGGGCGTCGGATTCCAGAACGTCGCGTCGATGTGGAAGAGCGGCTACGACATGCCCGAGGCCGCGTTCGAGGCCGAGATGGATCGGCTGTGGAGCCAGACCAAGCCGCTGTACACCCAGCTGCACTGCTACGCGCGCCGCAAGCTGAACAAGATGTACGGCGACAAGGTCGCGCCCAAGACCGGCCCGATGCCGGCCCACCTGCTCGGCAACATGTGGGCACAGAGCTGGGACTGGTTGTTCAAGGAGCTCGAGCCGTTCCCCGGCCAGGCCCCGGTCGACGTGACCGCATCGCTGGCGTCGTACGACGAGAAGAAGATGGTGCGGCTCGGCGAAGCGTTCTACACGTCCCTCGGGATGCCGACACTGCCCGAGACGTTCTGGGAGCGCTCGATGTTCCAGAAGCCCAAGGGCAAGGAAGCGGTGTGCCACGCGAGCGCATGGGACGTGACCTACAGCAACGATCTACGGATCAAGATGTGCATCCAGAAGACGCACGAAGATCTGGTCACGATCCATCACGAGCTCGGCCACCACTACTACTTCTCCGCGTATTACAAGCTGCCGATCCTGTTCCAGAACGCGGCGAACGACGGCTTCCACGAGGCGATCGGCGACACCGCGGCGCTGTCGATGACGCCGGGCTACCTCAAGGAGAAGAAGCTGCTGAACAAGGTCGTCAAGAACGACAAGGTCACCGTCAACGTGCAGATGCACAAGGCGCTCGAGAAGATCGCGTTCCTGCCGTTCGGCCTCGTGGTCGACAAGTGGCGGTGGGACGTGTTCTCCGGGAAGGTGAAGCCGGAGCAGTACAACGAGCACTGGTGGGCGCTGCGCAAGCAGTATCAGGGCATCGTTCCGCCGGTGACGCGCGCGGCGACCGATTTCGATCCCGGCGCGAAGTACCACGTACCCGCGAACGTTCCGTACATGCGGTACTTCCTCGCTGCGGTGCTCCAGTTCCAGTTCCACCGCGCGCTGTGCCAGAAGGCAGGGTTCACCGGCCCGTTGCACGAGTGCTCGATCTACAACAACAAGGACGCGGGCGCGGCGTTCTGGAAGATGTTGTCGATCGGCTCGAGCAAGCCGTGGCAGGACGCGCTGTTCGAGCTCACCGGTCAGCGTGAGATGGACGCGACCGCGATTCTCGAGTACTTCGCACCCCTGCAGAAGTGGCTCGAGGAGCAGAACAAGGGTCAGAGCTGCGGCTGGGAGTAGCCGCGAAGCGCCGATGAGCATCGTCGGGACGGTCGCTGTGCGATGCCGTTCGTGCGGCCGCACCCACGTCGCGCGGCTGGTGCAGAGCATCAACGCGCGCAACGATCCGGACGCCAAGCAGCAGCTGATCGCCGGCGAGCTCAACGTGGTCGCGTGCCCGTGCGGTACGCGAACCCAGCTGGCGGCGAACCTGCTGTTTCACGATCCGGACGCGGACTACTACTGCCAGGTCTGTCCTGGTGGCGAGGACACGATGACCGAGGCGGAGGTCGCGTTTCGCGCGTCCGGCGCCACCGGCGTGCAACGGCTCGTCCCGTCGCAGAACGCGCTGGTCGAGAAGGTCAAGCTGCTCGACGCCGGGCTCGATGATTGGGCGATCGAGATGACCAAGGTGTTGCTCCTCGCGTCGCTCGACCCGCCCGATCTCGATCGCGTGCTGCTGTTCGAGCGCGTCGACCGCGATGCCGGCGTGATCCATTGGTTGCGATTCCCGGCGGGCAGCCTCGAGCCCGAGCGCGTCGCGAGCCCGCTCGCCGCGTACCATCGGATCGCGGCGCGGCCGCGAAGCCGGCCCGCCAACGACGTGTTGCGGATCGATCGTGCGTGGGCTGTCGCTGCGGTCCGCGAGATGATCGCCGACGGCAACTGAGGGCCCGCGAAAGGATAACTCGCTCGCCCTCGCGGCCGATCCATCCCCGGGGGCTTCATTGCTCCTCGGTCACGTACCGACGGGTATGCTCCCTCGTCGCGCCTCGCCCGCGGGGCGCCTCGGCCGCGATCATCGATCGATTTATCCATCCGCGGGCTCTAACTAAGCGTTACGCACGCGTGTGGCGGCGGATCTCGGTCGTTACTCGGTTGATCAGCGCCGCTGCAGCTGGCTTGAGCGGCACCGCTGCGCGAGACAGCGCGTGCAACCGAAACGGTGGTCGACCTGCAAGCCCCTTGAGCGCGCGCAGCCGCTTGGTAGCGAGACTCCGGCGAA
>JBFWXW010000139.1:0-8905 GCA_050187075.1 Kofleriaceae bacterium
TTCTGAGTGAGCGCCTGGGCTGGCTCCATCTGCGCCGCCCGTAGAGCCGGCAGATATCCGCCCAGAATGCAGACCAGCGTGGAAAACCCGAGCGCACTCGCCCAGATCCACGTCTTGAACTCGAACCATGACGAGGGTTTGAGCGGGAACCGGGGGACCCCGGTCTCGGCGTACACGTTCCAGGCAGTTCCGATCCCCAGGGCCAACCCGATCCCCAGCAGGCCGCCCACGATCCCGATCACCGCCGCCTCGCCCAGCACGATCAGCTGGACATCGAGCGCGCTGGCGCCGACCGCTCGCATGATCCCGATCTCGCGCTTTCGCTCGGACACCTGGACGAAGAAGTTGTGACCGATGTTGATGACCGCGATCACGAGGATCGCTACCGAGATGATCAGAAACAGCAGGCGGATCACGAACACGACGGTGGCGAACTTCTCTCCGAGTGAATCCTTGAGCTGAAGCCCAAGCGCCTCCTCGAGCCACTTGCCGAACACAGCGATCCGGTTCTTGTCCTTGAGCTTGACGACGATCGACGAGTAGGCACCCGCGGCCTGCGTGCCGACGTATTCCTGGTTCCAGCGCGTGATGTACTGGATCGGCATCGTCACGCCGACCATCATGGCGCGTTGGCTGACGCCGACGACGACCGCCTCGACGCGACGCGGGCGCGCTTTCACGGCAACGCTGGTGCCCGACAGGGTGGTGCTACCGAGCCCGATCGAGAACCGCATCGCGGAGAGCCCGCGCTGCTGGATCAGGAAGTTCACCAGCTCCTTGTCGGCCACCGGCATCTGATGGGACTGGGCAAACCCGCTGTTGTAGAGCTCGACCACGGTCGCCGACAGCACGACGGGAACGCGGTGCTTGCAGATCCGCTCGGTGTCGTCGCAGTAATAGCGATCGGGATTCGGACACGGGTTGTAATACGGGCCGGCGGGCGCAGGCGGTGCCGGCGGTGGGGTGGTCGACGGCAGCGCCCCTGGATCTCGCATGCCCGATCCGGGGCTCCCCGATCCGGCGCTGCCCGAACCAGTGCCCGATCCGGCGCTGCCCGAACCAGTGCCCGATCCGGCGCTGCCCGAACCAGTGCCCGATCCGGCGCCGGCCAAACCAGTGTCCGATCCGGCGCTGCCCGAACCAGTGCCCGATCCGGCGCTGCCCGAACCAGTGCCCGATCCGGCGCTGGCAGAACCGGCGCCGGTCGTCGCGGGGACCGGCTCGTCGTCCCATCCGCGCGACCCGGAGGATTTCGTCGCAGGAGGCTTCGGCGGCGACTGCCGGATGTCGCCAAACCGGTCCGGCGGAGGCGGAACGCACGCGACCCGATTGGGGTCGTTGGTCTCGGCATCCCAGTCCTTGAACAGCGCGCGGATCCGCTCGTCGTCGTCCACGTAGCTGGGGTCGACCCCATCCGCGAACCCGGCGAGCTCGAATCGAAGATCCGCGCCTTCGAACTCGCCGCGCCCGGCGGCGGGAAACGCCAGGTTCATGCGCGGCAGCACGCGATCGGCTTCGGGTCGCTGGGCGATCGTCTTGACCGTGGTGTCATCGATCCGCTTGGTCGCATCCTTGCCGAGCAACGACACGCGCGGTGCCTCGACGGTCACCTCGTCGAGGGGAAACACCTCCTCGAGCACACGTCCGGCACGCTGCGTGAGCGCCAGGAACAGCACGAATGCGCCGATCCCGACGACGATCCCGAACGCCGACAAGATGAAGTGGCGGCGGCTACGCAGGGTGTTGGCGAGCACCATGCGAACGAGGTTGCGTGTGGGCATCATGCCGGTCCGGCCCCCACGGCGAGCTGTTCATCGGTGGTCTCGGCGAGCACACCATCGCGCATCATGATCACGCGCTTGGCAACGCTGGACACCCGCCGCTCGTGCGTGACGATCACGAGCGTCACGCCATCCTTGGCGTTGAGCTCGCGAAAGAAATCGATCACCTCGCGCCCGGTTTCGGAGTCCAGGTTACCGGTGGGCTCATCGCACAGCAGCAGCGTGGGTTGACCGAACAAGGCCCGCGCGATCGCCACGCGCTGCTTCTGGCCGCCCGACAACGCACCTGGATACCGATGTGCGAAATCGGAGAGCCCGACGCGCCGCAGCGCCTCGCGACCACGCTGGTTGAAATCGATCGATCGCCGCGAGAACGCCGACGGCATCGTGACGTTGCCCAGCACGGTCAGGTGGTCGAGCAGGTTGAACGCCTGGAACACGAATCCGATCGACTCGTTGCGCAGGCTGGCGCGCTTGCCATCGCTGGCCCGCACGGTGTCGACCCCGAGCACCTCGACCTCGCCGTCATCCGGTTGATCGAGGCCACCGATGATGTTGAGCAGCGTCGACTTGCCGGAGCCCGACTGTCCGACAAGCGCGACGAACTCGCCCGGTTCGACGTCGAAGCTGACGCCGCGCAGCACGTGCGTGCGAGCTTCGCCGACGCCGTAGCTCTTGGTCACGTCGCGCAGGCGGATGACGGGCGTTCCCATCGACGACGGACGGTACCACAGACCACGGCTATCGCCGTGCGCAGGGACACCCGCTAACGGCGCGTCCCGCTGGCCGACACGACGAGCGACGTCCCCTCGATCGTCAGTGCCAGTTTGGCTTCACGCCACCCCTGGATCAGCTCCGCGGCGCGACGTGCACGCGGCAGATCAGCGAGCTCGAACAGCGCGGTCCATGATTCCACCGACATCCGCGACGGCACGATCGAGATCGCCGCGAGCGGCCCGGGCGTCGTCCCGCCCTTGCCGACGAGGCTCGCGAGCACGCCATCGCCGGCGCCCGCCAGCGCGAGCTTGTCGGTCAACACGTACTCGATCGTGGGTAATCCGCTGAACGGGATCGACAACGACTTTCCTGCGTGAGGGCCGAACGTGGCCTTGCGCTCGAGCGTGCTGCGCAGCGGGATCTCGTCGAGCATCCCTGCAAACGCCCGGGAGTGCGCGAGGTCGAGCGCCACGGCGCCGGAGCCGGACTTACCGTCGGGATCGAACGACTTGATCACCGCGCGCGCGGACCGAACGCCCGACTCGCGATACCACTCCGCTGGATCCTCGCCGAGGTCATCGTCGAGCTCTGCGCACTGCCCGAGCCACCCAACGACTCGCTCGAGGTCGATGTTCCACTCCCCGGCGAGCGGAGCGTTGCTGGTCACGGTGTTCCAACCTTCTGGCGCCGACAGGGCCGTCGCGGCGAGCCGCGGCGCGGCCGCACCGAGATCGAGCGTCACGCGCGCGGCGAGTTGGTTGTCGCCACCGCCCAGCGCGATCGCCACGCGATTCACCGACTCGAGAACGCGCGCACACTGGGGCCCTCCCCGCTCGGCCGCGAGCAGCGCGCCAACAACGCGCCGGAGATCCCCAACACCGACGAGCTGGGCGTCACCGTCGCCCGCACTGCGTTGCGCCCATTCCCAGCTGGCGGTCCACGCCGGCGCGCCGGGTCGATAGCTCCGTGTGAACCAGGTCGGGCCGTCCTCATGATCGAGCTCGCTGCTGAAGTGCAGCCACAGCCAGCTGTCCGCGATCGCCCAGCTAACCTGGACGTGGCGCGACAGCGGCACCGTGAAGATCTCGACGCCATCGACGATCACCGATTGCGTGACCATGCCGTCACTGCGGCGCTGTTCGAAGAACCCGCGCATCTGGTCGGGCGCAGCGAGCCGCACCACGAACGTCGGCGAGACCTGCTCGGAGAACATCGCGAACCCACCGGTGACGTCGATCCCGAGCGCGGTGAGGCCCTCGGTGCTCATCGGATCGATCCCGAGCTCGTGACGGAGCTCGGCGGACAGCTCGCTCGCGCTGACTCCGAGCATCATGCCGAGCGCATCGACGATGTCGCGCAGCCCGTGTTGGGCGTCTGCTACGGTGCGCGTCGTGACCAGATAGGTCGGGTTCGCAGGTACCCAGCGCGCCGCAGCAAATGCCGGCACCGCCACGTGCGCCGGCGGCGCAAGCGGCGTGGTTGACCCACACGCGGATACCGCCGCGATCGCGGCCGCGAGGACGAACGCGCACCGCAGATCCTGGAAATCAGGCGGTCGCAGCCGGCGATGCGAACCGGGACAGCCGCTTGGCCGATGCGCGAGGGAATTCGTCATGGAGCGAGAGTTTGTCACGCAACCTGCAGCCGCGTCGGCCGATAGCGGCCGAACAGCGACCCGGGTATTGTCAGGCATAGTTCGTCCATGAGCTCGATCGGCGGCCCTTCAGGCATCGATGGTCCCAAAGGCCCCACCGGCCCGGAAGGCGTCGACACGCCCGAGGCGGCAGCCCAAGGGACGGAAGCCGCGGCGATCGAGCCGAGCACACAGATCCAGCGCCCGTCGGACGTTCAGGCGCTCGCGTCGGAGATCGCTGCCGGCAGGCTCACCGCGCGTGAAGCCATCGATCAACTGGTCGAAGCCACGGCCACGCCTGGGATGAACGCCGCGGAGCGCGCAGAGCTGCGCGAGCTACTGACCGACCTGGTCGCGAACGATCCGTACCTCGGCCAGCTCGCCGGCCGCGTCGGCTGACCGACACAGGCGCCGGGGATCAATCAATAGATGATATCGCCGACGAACATCGTCGCGCGCGAGGAGCCCGGTGGCCCGACGAACCGCACGACCTCGGTCGGGTCCTTCGCATCGACCGCCTGCATGCGCCCCTGTGGATCGACGACGATCAGCTGAAACGGCCGGGTCATGAGCTGACCGTGCACATCGTAGAACGACGCGATCACCATCGCCTGCGCGAGTCGCTGCGCTTCGTTCACCAGCTTGCCTTCGACGATCGTGCGGTTCTGCTCGCCGAACGTCCGGACGCCGGAGACTCGCACGCGCGGTGGGCTCTCCGGCACCATCGCGCCATGAACGAGGATGCGCGCCGCGCTGGCCCGAGGTCGAGGCACGCGTTCGCTGTCCACGAGCGCGAACGTGCGGAGCTCCCCGGCAGGAATCCAGAGGGACTGCGGCTTGAGCTCGCCGACCACGGTGCTGGTGCCATCGGTGAGCTGGCCACCCAGGGTGACGTACGCGCCCTGGGTGGCCGTGTTCTGTGCGTCCACCAGCACGAACGTGGACACGCTCGCGAACTGCGCGTCGCCGACGGTGTCCGTGCGCAGGTTGGCGGCACCTGGAATTTTGATCAGGTCCAGATCGAGCTCGCGCGCAGGCGTCGATTTCCCGCAGGACACGAGCACAAGAGCGATCAGCATGCCAGGGACCGCAGTTCGACCGCACCACATGCCGATCAGTGTACTCGGGCAGCGAGCCGTTCGCCTACGCGGCAGTCTGACGGTGCTTGCTGCTCGGCTCGTACATCCGCAGAATCTCGCGGAGCTTTTGCGGAATTTCGAGTCCCGACGTGTCGAACCGAGCGAGCGCTGTCGCCACGGTGGCCACTCGCTCCTCGGTCGTCGCGCGCTTGTCGACGATCACGCGATACTCGCCCTTCACCCGGCACAGGCCGCCGTGAGACGACTTGATGCCGATCTGAAGGGGTTCGTAGCTGACCCGAATCCCGAGTTGCTCGGCGGTCTGCTCGAGTAGCTCGAGGACGACTTCTGGCTTCATTGCCAAGCCACACTACCAGGCTCGATCCTGAGGGCAACTCTTCTGTCCGACTAGCGGACCTTTGGAGATCTCGTTGTTCCCAACTCGCTGTTCCGGCGCCCCATTCCGGCGCCCGATTCCGGCGCACCATTCCGGCGCCCTATTCCGGCGCCCTATTCCGGCGCCCGATTCCGCCTATTCCAGTGACGAACCGTGAACACGGAACCGACAACCCGAGCGAACAACCGCGAGGGCAGCGCTCGACGTGGATCTTCGTTCACACGATCGGCAGGACCACGCGAAACGCGGCACCGCCGAGATCGGATCGGGTCACCGAGATCTCCCCGCCGTGCTGATCGACGATGTTGCGCACGATCGGCAGGCCGAGGCCGGTCCCCTTGCCGTCTGGCTTGGTGGTGAAGAACGGCTCGAAGATCTTCTGGCGATCGTGCTCGGGGACACCTGGCCCGGAGTCGGCGACCTCGAGCGCGACCGCCGCTGGACCATCGACCGCGGCACGCACCACGACGGTGCCTCCGTTCTCGACCGCGTGAACCGCGTTGGTGATCAGATTGATCAACACCTGCTCGAGCTGACCTGCGATCGCCTGCACGACGGGCAGCTCGGGATCGACCTCGACGACCAGCTCGATCCCTCCGCGCTCGATGAGGTGCTCGCAGATCGAGACCGACTGCCGCACGACCGACGCGAGATCGACGGGCTCGAGATCGCGCCCCGACGGACGGGCGTACTGCACCAGGTCGCGCGAGAATCGTAAGATTCGCTGAGCGCTCGCGCCGATCCGTCGAAGCTTGTCGAGATCCGAGACCTCGGCCCCTTGCGACTCGAACTTGCGGACCAGGTACTCGGCGTAAACCGTGATCGACGTCAGCGGATTGTTGAGCTCGTGAACCACGCCAGCAGCGAGCTCGCCCAGTGTCGCGAGTCGCTCGGCACGCACGACCTGGCGCTGCAGCGCCTCGGTCTTCGACTGGTCCTGCCCGATCGCGACCACGGCCTCCACGGGCCCCGCCGGCGCGCCGGCACGTCCCACCGGCGCCACGCTCCACACCGTCTTGACCTGACCATCCTGACGCGTCGGCAGCGACACGGTCACGGCAGCGTGATGCTGGCCCGCGAGTGCGGCGGCAAACGCCGAGGTCAAGAACTGGCGCTGGTCCGACGGGATGAAGTCGCGCACGTCGCGGCCGATGATGTCGTCGCGAGAAAACCCGATCAGATCGAGCAGCGCGCGGTTACACACCGTGATCCGCCATCCGCGATCGATCCCCAAGATCAGCGCGTTGGCGCTCTCGAGCAAGCGCGCCTGATAGTCGCGGAGCCCGAGCGCGTCGTCCTGCAACCGCAGCATGCGCAGCGCCCCCGCCAGCTGGCTCGCCAGCGCGGTGACCACCGGTTCGTCGCCGCCGCGCAGGTCTGCGCCGGGCGGATATCCGATGTCGAGCACGCCATAGAGCTCGCCGCCGGCCGCCAGCGGCACCGCAAACCCCGTCGCCATGCCGGTGAACGGCGAGTCCCAGCGTTCGTGCACCGTCAGCCGTGCGCTCGCCGCGACGGCCGCCTTGAGCTTGGCGTGTGCGAGCGCGTCCTCGTTGATCACCAGGCCCTCGGTGGGTAGCCGATCGCGAAGCGGCGCACCCTGATGGTACGCGCGCACCGGATCGCGCGAACGAACGTCGAGCACGCGCAGGCATAGCGCTCGGCCGGGGATCAGCGCTGCGAGGATCGCCAGCGAGCGCTCGGCCAGCGCGGCTTCGGACGACACCGCGGACAGCTCGGCGGCGTTCCTCAACGCGGTGAGCTGAGCGTCTGTGGAGGGTGCGGTGAACGTCATCGATCGCCCCGCTTGGGGTCGGTGTCGAGCGACACGATATCAGCGTGGCTTGGCCGCGCCAGATCCAGATCGGGATCCGCCGCAAACGTCGCGGTCGATTCCTCATCCGCGAGCACCGGAATCTGCGGATTGGTCTCGGCGGCGGCGCGGTTCAAGTCGAGCATCCGCGCCGTGCCGACGTAATCGATCGTCTCGTACTTCGTGATCTTGCCGATCTTCTTCACGATGCTCGCGATCCGTTCCGCCTCGCTGAGGATCACGCCGACGGCACGAAGGTGCGAGGCCTCCGGATCGCTCTGGCGCTGGATGAGCTGCGCATAGCCCATGATCGAGGTCAGCGGCTGGTTGAGCTCGTGCGCCGCGGCGCCGGCGAGCTCGGCGACGACGGCTTGCTTCTCGGTGAGCTGCAGCTTCTGCTGCGCATCGAGCAGCCGCTGCTCCATCCGGATCCGCTCGCGGAGGTCGGCGAGGATGCCGACGGTGGCCACCTCACGCTCGCCCTCGTACACGATCGAGGCCGTCATGCTCACCGGGACGATCTCTCCCGACGAGATCCGCACCTCACGCCGGGTCTGCTCGAGCCGGCCGACGCCGCCGTGGGAGGTCGAGCGCAACATGCGCATGATCTGGCGCGCCCCACCCTCCTCGTACAGCGACCACACCGGCATCGTCCCGATCACGTCGCGCGCGCGGAACCCGAACAGTCGCTCGGCACCCTGATTGAACAGGATGATCTGACCGCGCATGTCGGCGGCGATGATCGCGTCGACGGTCGAGTCGATCAGTCGCTCGAGGAACTCCTTGGTCGAGCGCAGCTCGTGCTCGAGCGCGCGCTCCGCGGTGACGTCGCGAAACGACAGGATCACCGCGCCCGTGCCGGCGAGCACGGTCGACGTCGACGCCGAGACCCACACCGGCGCGCCCGAGGTCGTGGCGAGCTGCAGGTCGAACGCGTCGGTGTTGCTGCCGGCGAGCACGCGCGCCACCGTGTCGGCGAGCGTGACGTTGTATTCCGGCGTCACCAGATCGACGATCTCGCTGCCGAGCAGGCCATCGCGTGCGAACCCGGTGATTCGCTCCGCCGCGCGATTGATGAACAGGATCCGCCCACCCTCATCGAGCACCACCACGCCGTCGGCACCGGCTTCGAAGTACTCGCGCAGCGAATCGATGCCGCGCAGCCGGCGTTCGTTCTCGTAGCGAGCGCGGGTGATCCGGTGGGTCTTGTCACGCAGGCTCTCGAGCACCGCACCGTGCCGGAGGTGGGCAGCCATCGTGCTGCCGATCAGCCGGCCGAGCTCGGTATCCGCCACACCCAGGTGATGGATGCCGGGCGTGCGCTTGCGCAGCAAGATGACGCCGAGCGGACGGCCGCGCCACTGCACCGGGAACACCGCGATGCCTCGGACCTGGCGCTGTGCCAGGGTCTCGAGCACCGGCGCGGTGAGCGGATGGGCGAGCGCGTCATCGATCAACACCGGCTGAACCGTCCGGATCGCCTCG
>JBFWXW010000140.1:0-8733 GCA_050187075.1 Kofleriaceae bacterium
GCAAAGGCCACCACGCAGAATGCCCACCAGGACATGCGCGCGCTCACCGGAGCCCCGGCGAACCCGCCGAACGACTTCGGCCGGCTCTATGTCAAGCAGAAGACCGCGAACACCGACGGGCTGTTCGTGAAGCTGCTGATCAACGGCGCCGTCGTGGAGCGCGAAGTAACGCTCAACCCATGACGGACTGTCGGGCCGGTGTTTCGTTCTCCCCGACGCGCAGCTACAACCACAAGCTCTCCTCGAGCGGCGCGAGCCCGAACATCCACTGGCCATCGGACGAGCTTGGAGACGCAGCGCCGGCGGCTCGCCAGGTTCACGAACATCGTCCCGCGTAGCACCGCAATCAAGCTGCGATCACCAGCGAGCCCATGATGAAGCGAGCACGGCGGTCATCCCGAGATCGATGATGCTCTGTAGCACCCGCGCGTCCTGTTGAAGCACGAGATCCAGCTTGGGGGGAGCCACCTCAGGAGAACAACCGTCGCTCTGGGTTCTTGGCCAGCTCACTCGCACGCGGGTCGGAACGTGCCGGGTTCAACACCCGACGTGATGGCGATGCCCGGCGTGCTCGTTCTGGCGATGGCTGTAGCTCGCCGGATCTTGGTCGAACGCGACAAGTGCACATCTGCGAACAGAAAACGCGTCTCTCGTCACCAACGATGCGCGTCCCCCCGCGTCGGAAGACACCACCCGCATTCCGCAGATGGGATCAACCGGTGTGCCGGAAGCCGAGCGCCTCGCACGCCTCTCATCAGGATGCGTATTCGTTCTTGTGATGAACGTGGCCCATCATTGCCCAGCCACCGCTACGAGTCATCCACAAGAGCGTCGCCGCGATCACGATCGACGTCGTCACGTTCAACACGGAGCTGCTCATCTAGCGACGTACAGCAACTCGGATGTCGTCAGCGCGTGCTTTGTGACTACTGCACGGTCACGACACCTTTGAACATCTCCATTGCGCACGCGTAGGTCAGCTTCCCAGCCCTCGGAAACGTCACCTCGAGCGTGACGGCCTCGTTGAGCGGCAGCTTCTTCTCGATCTTCTTGCCGTCGACGTTCATCACCACTTCCTTCACGCAGGTGCTGTCGGTCTTGCGTGTGAACACCAGGGTTACCGGCTTGCCCGCCGGTACGCTGATGTTCGCGGGCTCGAAGCCGTTTTTGGTCACCATGATCGCGAAGCGCTCGCCCGAGGTCGATGTCGCGTTCGCGGGATTCGATCGCGGATCGTTCGGGGCTGCGGTGCTGGAAGCGGGTTTGTCCGCGGCAGCATGGGTCTCGGTCTTCGAGCACGCGACGAGGCACGTCGCCAACCCCAGCGCGCCAATCCAGGTCTTCATCATCTCGGTTGTTCCTTTGGTTTGATCACCGCAACAGCGCCATCGCCGGGCGGCAGCTTGTGTCCCTTCCAGATCGCGAAGATCGCGGGATAGACCAGCAGCTCGAGGACAAACGACGTCACCAAGCCGCCCACCATCGGGGCCGCGATTCGCTTCATCACATCTGCCCCGGTGCCTTGGCTCCACAGCACCGGGATGAGGCCGATCATCATCGTGAGCACGGTCATCAGCTTGGGCCTGACGCGCCGCGCCGCGCCGTCAACGATCGCCTCGCGCAAATCGGTCTGCGTGTGTAGTCGGCCCTCCTTCTTCCACTTGCCGTGGGCGAGCGTCAGGTACAGCAGCATCACGACGCCGGTCTCGGCATCGAGGCCGGCCAGCGCGATGATGCCGACCCAGACCGCCACGCTCATGTTGTAGTCGAGCAGATAGAGCAGCCAGACCGCTCCGATCAGCGAGAACGGCACGGCGAGCAACACGATCCCCGTCTCGATCAGCGAGCGCGTGTTCAGGTACAGCAGCACGAACACCAGCATCAGCGTGATCGGGACGACGACGGACAGCTTGTCCTTGGCCCGCTCGAGATACTTGAACTGCCCCACCCAGAAGTGGCGGACGCCGTCGGGAAGCTTGACCTCGCGCTCGAGCACACCTTCGGCATCCTTGACGTAGTCGGCGATCGGCCGCGTCGTATCCACAAACACGAAGCCGACGAGCTTGCCGTCCTCGCTGCGGATCATCGGCGGGCCGGTCACGGTCTTGATATCGGCGACCTGGCCGAGCGGGATCTGGGGACCGCCCATGGGGGTCGCCACCAGGATCTTGGCCAGTGCTTCGGGGTCATCGCGGAGCTCGCGCGCGTAGCGGATGTTGATCGGATAGCGCTCGCGGCCCTCGACCGTTTCTCCGATGTTCATGCCCCCGATCGCGGTCTGAACGACATCGTTGATATCACCGGCGGTGAGGCCATAGCGGGCGGCCTCCTCGCGCTTGGCGACCACGTCGACGTAGAAGCCGCCGGTCGATCGATCAGCGAACGCACTCCGGGTGCCTGGCACGGTCGCAAGCGCTCGCTCGATGTCGATCGAGGCCTTCTCGATCTCGGAGAGGTTCGCGCCGAACACCTGCACGCCAAGCGGACTGCGCACGCCGGTCGAGAGCATCTCCGTCCGCGTCTGGATCGGCATCCACCAGATGTTGGGCATCCCCGCGTACTGGACCTTCGCGTCCATCTCCTCGATCAAGCCATCCCACGTCAGGCCCTTGCGCCACTGATCGCGGGGCTTGAGCACCACCGTGGTCTCGACCATCCCGAACGGCGCGGGATCTGTCGCGGTTTCAGCCCGGCCCATCTTGCCGAACACGCTCTCGACCTCGGGAAATGCTCGGAGCTCGCGATCCATACGCTGGAGCACGTCCTTGGACTCGGCGATCGACATTCCCGGTGGCGCGGTCGGCATGTAGAGCAACACGCCCTCGTTGAGCGGGGGCATGAACTCGCTGCCGAGCCGGAAGAATGCCGGGACGGTCACGGCGATCGCGATCGCGCCACCCAGCACCACGCTCCACTTGTTGCGGACCACGAACCGTACGACGGGCGCGTACACGGCCGTGAGCCAGCGATTGATCGGATGCTGATGCTCACCTCGAAGCTTGCCGCGAACGAAGATCGCCGCGAGCGCCGGGGTCAACGTCACGGCCAAGACTGCCGCGAACCCCATCGAATACGTCTTGGTGTACGCCAGGGGCTTGAATAGCCGGCCTTCGGTGGCTTCGAGCGTGAACACCGGGATGAACGAGACGGTGATCACGAGCAGCGAGAAGAAGATCGATGGCCCGACCTCCTGCATGGCTCCGACCAGCACATCGAAGCGGCTGCCTGGCTTGCCTTCGCGTTCCCAGTCGTCCAACCGTTTGTGGATGTTCTCGATGATGATGATCGACGCGTCGACCATCGCGCCGATCGCAACCGCGATGCCGCCGAGCGACATGATGTTCGCGGTGAGGTGCTGCTGCGCCATCGGGATGAACGCCAGCAGCACGCCGAGCGGCAACGTCAGGATCGGAATCAGCGCGCTCCGAACATGGAGCAGGAACACGAAGATGATGATGCTGACGACGATCATCTCCTCGATCAGGGTTCCCCGCAGGGTGTCGATCGACCCCTCGATCAACTCCGAGCGGTCGTACGTGATCACCAGCCGCACGCCTTCGGGCAGCGTTCGCCGAACCTCGTCGATCCGGTGCTTGACCCCCTCGATCACATCGAGCGCATTGCCGCCGTAACGCATGATCACCACGCCGCCCACCACCTCTCCGTGCCCGTCCAGCTCGGCGACGCCGCGGCGGATGTCGGCTCCAAGCGAGACGTCGGCCACGGAACCCAGCCGGACCGGCACGCCACCCTCGGCGACCTTGACGGGAATCGACTCGAGGTCCGCGACCTTACGGATGTAGCCGCGTCCGCGCACCACGTGCTCGTGCCCGGCGATCTCCAGCACCTGCCCGCCGACGTCCTCGTTCGAGCGCTTGATCGCGCTCTCGATGTCGTTCGCGGTCACGCCGAATGCGAGGAGCTTGTTGGGATCGAGCTGGACCTGGTACTGCTTGACGTGGCCACCGATCGCCGCGACCTCGGCCACGCCCTCAACGCTCTCCAGCGCGTAGCGGACGTGCCAATCTTGAAGCGAGCGCAGCTCGTGGAGGCTGCGCTTGCCCGTGTCATCGACCAGCGCATATTCGAACACCCAGCCGACCCCGGTCGCATCGGGGCCCAGCGTCGGGGTGACGCCGTCAGGTAGTCGAGCCTGGGCTGTATTCAAGTACTCGAGCACGCGGCTGCGCGCCCAGTAGAGGTCGGTCCCATCCTCAAAGATGACGTACACGAACGACATGCCGAACATCGACTGGCCACGCACGTACTTGACGCCCGGCGCGGCGATCAGCGAGGTCGAGATCGGGTACGTGATCTGATCCTCGACGAGGTCAGGGCTCCGGCCCATCCATTCGGTGAAGATGATGACCTGCGCATCGGAGAGATCGGGAATTGCGTCCAGCGGCGCGCGCCGCAGTGACAACCAGCCCCAGACCGAGAGGCCCGCGACAACCAGGATCACCAGCAGCGGATTGCGTGCACTCGCACCGATGATGTGACCAACGATTCCCGGCCGCGTCGCCGACGGATCACCTGGCCTCATGGCCGTCCTCCCAGAACGTCGTCGACCGGATCCGACTCTCCGCAGCGACCAAGAAGTTGCCCTCGGTGACGATCGCTTGCCCCTCCTTCAAGCCCTCCGTCACCTCGACGCGGTCTCCCGCGCGTGCCCCCAGCGTCACCTCCTGCGGGCGGAACTTTCCTTCGCCGATGTCGAGGAACACGATCCGGCGCGTTCCGGTGTAGATGACGGCCGAGACTGGCACGCTGAGCCTCGGTCCCAGATCGAGATCGATCACGACGTCGGCGTACATGTCCGGCTTGAGCGCGAGATCCTTGTTGGGTAGCTCGATCCGGACCTTCCCCGTGCGCGACGCCGCGTCGAGGTACGGGTACACGACGGCGACCTCGCCAACGATCTCCTGATCGTGCGCATAGGGCAGGACGACGCGTGCCGCCTGGCCCTTCTTGACGTGAGCCAGGTCGGATTCATAGATCGCCGCTTCGACCCAGATCTTGTCGAGCGCCGCGATCCGGTAGAGCCGTTGCCCCGGCTCGACCGCGGCGCCTTCGACGATGTCCTTCGCGATCACATACCCGCTCGCGGGCGACACGATCGGCACCTCCTCCATTGGCGTGCCGCGGCGGCGGATCTCGTCGAGTTGACCCTTCGAGAGGCCAAGCAGGCGCAGCTTCTTCGCGGATGCGCCCGCGAGATCGATCGAATGCTCGCTCGCTGCGCCGTCGGGGGCGTTGGACCGGAGCGCAAGTAGATACTCCTGCTGCGCCGCGAACAGCTCGGGGCTATACAGCGAGAGCAGGCGCTGGCCCTTCGCAACCGCCTGGCCCGTCGCGTTGACGTCGAGCTTGGCGACCCAGCCTTTGATCTTGAGGGTGACGTCCTGCAGCCGCGTCTCGTCGTAGGTCAATCGGCCCACGGCCCGCACCTCCAGCTTGAGCGGCTTGGTCTCGACCTTCGAGGTCCGGATCCCCTGGACCGCGCGCCGGCTCTCGTCGACGAACACCGTGCCCGACTCGATCTGCTCGAACGTGACCGGGCTGAGCGCCATCCCACAGATCGGACAGTTGCCGGGGTTGCTCTGCCTCACGGAGGGGTGCATCGAGCAGGTGAAATAGGAGACGTCATCACCGTCATGCCCATGGCCCTCGTGGGACAGGGTTGTGCCTGGCTCCGCGGCGGGTGGCTGCCATGCGGTCGTCGAGCCGCAGGTCAGCATCTTCGTCCCCTGATACGGGTTCTCGAGGGTGGGGCTCGGTTGAAGCCAGCTACCGTACCCCTTGGCCATCGGGCACTCGAAGCGAGTCCAGCCGGTCTGCAGTCGTGGGTCAGCCAGCGCGAGCGCGATCAGATGTCGGCTCACCTCGCCAAATTCACGGCGGGCGTCGTCGAGCGTGGCCGCGCCGGCGAGCTTGTCGGCAGCCGCCGCGGCGTGATCCATGGACTCGACGATCTGCGGCGGACCGGTCCGTTCGAGGCCGGCTGCCGCCGCGCGAAACGCTTGGCCAGCGTCGCGGGCGTAGGTGGGTACGCCGTCGAGTCGATCCTTGGCGAGCTGCGTGCGCACCTGCTCGTACGAATTCCTGCCGCGATACACCGCCGTGAGCGCGGCCGCGGGCAGGTCGTAGCTCGGCAGCGCTGGATCGGCCGGCGGCGCCGCTGGTCCGGATCCGCGACGGTGCGAGTCGATCGCGATCGCCGGTCTCGGCTCTGCATTGCTGGATGAGCCGGCGCTGAACCACGCGGTGAGCGACGAGCGGAACACGATCGCGAGAACGACGACCACGGACGCGAACGCGGGTGGGAGCCATTTGCGCGCATTCATTTGACACCTCCAGGCAATCGGCCGGCCGCACGATCGAGCTCGGCGAGCCGACGCTGGACGTCCGCTCTCGCCCGCTCGATCTCGAGCGTCACGTGCCGTAACGATCGCTCCGCAGCGATCACGGCTTGAAATTCGTTCTGGTCGGCGACGAAGCCCGCGCGGGCCGCATCCGCTTGTGCGCGTGCCGCCGGAAGCATGCGGCCTTCGTACAGAGCCAGCGCAGCGCAGGCCTCATTCACTCGCTCGATCGCGACGTGGACCTCGACCCGGATGTCGTCCACGATCTGTTCGCGCTTGAGTCGGGCCTCGTCGGTTTCCGCCTTTGCCTCGGCACGAGCGGCCGCCCGTTTTCCTCGAGCCAGCGGCACGTCGATCGAGAGGCCGACCATCCAGCGATGCTCCTGCATGCCCCACATCGAGTCGTACGAGGCCATCACGCCGAGATCGGGGATGCTCGCGCGATCCGCCAGCCGGCCCGCTGCTTCCCCACGTTCGATCCGGGCGGTTTGACCGCGAACCTCGGGGCGATCGCGCAGCGCTGCCTCGACCAACGTGTGTTCGTCGAGCGTTCGGTCACCGGCGGACCCGAGCTCCTTCGGCGGCGGCGGCAGTGCTGCTGCCGGATCGCGGTGCAACAGACCGTTGATGCTCGCGGCCGCGATCTTGCGGTCGGTCTCGTGCGCGAGTCGCTCGCGATCGATCATCGCCAGCTCGACATCCGCCTGAAGCGGATCCTGCTGTGCCGCGCGCCCGGCGGTGTATTGCGCAACCGCACTCGCTCGCATCTGCTCGATCAACGTTCGGTGGTGGGAATCCACCTCGAGCGCACGCTCTGCAACGTAGTAGTCGTCGAACAGCATCGAGGCCATCGTCGCGAGCCGCAGCCGCACCGCTTCGACGTCGTTGCGAGCGGCCTCTGCCTCCGCCATGGCAACCTCGCCCGCCAGTCCACGACGACTCGTGAGCGGGATCTTCTGCGCGATCTCGATCCGCTGTCCGAATGGCGCGTCGCCGGTTACCGACAACGGCGCTAGCGAGTACGAAATCATCGGGTCATCGAGGGCGGTTTCCTGCGGAATTCGATAGAGCGCGCGCCGCCAACCTGCGCGCGCCGCTTCGACATCCGGGTTTCGGGTCAGCACCGCCTGGATGAGCTCGGCGCGCTCGAGCACCCTCGCGCCCGGGAACGGCTCCTCGGTCAGCGACCGCAGCGGCGATGTAGCGATCTCGGCGAGGGTGTGTCGAGAGCGCTGGGTAATGGCTGGTTCGCACGCCGGACCGGCGGCGAGCAGAGCGATGGCGATGGACGTGCCAAGACGGTGGTGAAGGATCGCGAGCACAAGGACCTCCGACGGGGCGGACCCGTAGCCAAGGGCACCTTGGAGCGCGCCTAGCCGGCGCGCCCGGCCGAGCGGCGACGATGGACGTCGTCGCGCTCAGCGCGGTGCTCAGCGGAGGATGGCTTGCTTGTCGAGGAACAGCGGGAGTCGAGGAGGTGGCCGAGCTTTCAAGCTCGGTGCTACCACGCGCTCGATGCGCGACACGGCGGGCGCGCTCGGCGCGATCGTGAGCACGACATCGACATGCGCGAACGTTGGCCGCTGCTCGTCACGCGCCGCCGGTGCCTGCTTCGTCTCGTGGATCGAGACCTCGCAGCACCCCTGCGCCTTGATCGTCGGGATCAGATCGATGTTCTCGCGCTTGTCGCGCTTCGCCCCCGTGCAGCAGCACGACGTGCGAGTGATGCCGTCGCGCGTGCACAGATACGCAGCCCACGCGGACTGAAGTCCGACGATCAACATCAGCGGGATGACCGCGATGATGAGGACGGGTCTGCGTATCGGCCGGGGCACTGCCTCGGATTGTGAGCACCTTTGTGCTCGCGATCAAGGGTGGTGAAAGGGCGGCCACGTTGTTCACTCGCGCACTCCGTCGATCCGGAAGTGGCGTAGCCACGCGGAACTCCTCGCTCACATCGAAAGGCTGTCACACTTGGACCTGCCCGCGCCTATAGAGGGTTGGTCTCGATCCTTGCTGCAGGACCGGCGTGCTGCTCGAAGCGACGACGGGTGGCGTCTACTACAACACCGTGCGTGAGATGAACCTCGACGCGGCCGGGTCGGGATCAAGCTCCGGTTCACCGGCGCGACGTCATGGCTCGACGGCAACAGCTTCGACGGCATGATCATCGACGACTGGCAGCAGGCGAAGTTCCCGACGGTGACCGCCGACACCGTGAACGCAACGACGATCACCAGCAACGGCAACTACGCCCTCAAGTTGAGCCAGAGCGCACCGGGATCGGGTCTCGAGGTCGCGATGCGCCCGAGCGCGGATAATCAGAGCGTGAACTGGAGCTTGTGGAGCGAGAGCAGCTCCGAGCGGCTGT
>JBFWXW010000141.1:0-8715 GCA_050187075.1 Kofleriaceae bacterium
CATGACGGCGGGAACCACGGTGTGGTGACCGTCGAACGGGACGCGATCCGTGGGACTCCGGCCACCAGCCAGATCACAACGTTGTTAACGAGTCACCGCGAATGAGTCGCTTGCAGCGCACTCATCACGCAGGCCCAACTCGCGTCACCACGACGCGCGGATCGCGGCGATCGCCGCGCCGAATCGATCGTTGCCCGCGGGGGTCAGACTCAATTTGCGCAACTTCGCGTCCGAATGCCGGACGTACGCAACTCGCGTCTGCTTGATTCATGAAACCCAACGGCTGCGCTCATGGCTGCGGCACGTAGTAGCCGTTTGCCCGAAGCTCGACGTTGAAGGACGACGGCGGCAGCTCGAATTCGAGCGTCACCACGTCGCCGAAGCGCAAGATCGTGAAGGCGCCGTCGTCGTGGCAATGATCCAGCGCGGTTGGGGCGTCGTGGGCGTCGCACCCTTTGGTTGCACGGCAACGCCATCGACCAGAGAGAAACCGGGGCCCGTCCCGGGTTTTTTTGTACCCACCCTCCTCAGGGCTTGAGGCCGAGGACCTCATAGGTCATCACGGGCTGCTCGCGCCCCTTGACGGTGATCTCCTTCACCGGGCGCAACTCGAACTGATCCTTGACGAGATCGTAGGTGTCCTGGCTGATGAGGACCGAGACGCCAAGCTCCTTGGTCGAGGTCTCGAGGCGCGAGGCGAGATTCACGCTGTCGCCGATCACGGTGTACTCCATCCGCTTCTCGCTACCGATGTTGCCGGCGATGACCTCGCCGGTGTGGATGCCGATGCCGGTCTCGATCGGCCGCTCGCCGCGCTCGACGAGCTTCGCGTTGAGCGCCGCGAGCGCCTCGCGCATCCCGACCGCCGCGCGCACGGCCGAAGCCGCGGAACCTGGCCGGGGGACGGGCGCACCGAACACAGCCATGATCGCGTCGCCGATGTACTTGTCCACGACGCCGTCCTCCTGCATCACGACGTCGACCATCTCGGTGAAGTACTCGTTGAGCAGCGCGACCAGCTGCTTGGCGTCCATCTTCTCGCTGATCGCCGTGAAGCTCCGGATGTCCGAGAACAAGATCGTCGCGGTGAAAGTCTCGCCGCCGAGCTGAACCTTGCCGGTCATCACGTGCTCGAACACCGCCTCGGTCATGTACTTGCCAAACGTCGTCTTCAGCTTGTCGCGCTCGGCCAGGCCGTCGACCATCTCGTTGAAGCCGGTCGCCAGATCCTCGAGCTCGTCGCCCGTGCGCACGCCGTCGACCTTCACGTACTCCTGCTGCTTGAGCCGCGCGAGCGCATTGCTCACGCGTCCGAGCGCACCTGACATGGCGCGCGCGGAGCGGAGCCCCCAGCCGATTGCCACGAGCCCCGCGATGACCACGATCGCGAACGCGATGGCCAGGTCGCCGTAGAGCCTGGACTTGAGACGCGTCACGTCACGAGCCGCGACCAGGCGGTAGGCACTGCCTCGCCCGGAGACGAGCCGGTCATCGGTGAACGCGTCGACGATGAACGTCCTGTCCGCGGCGTCGATCATCCGGCGCTCTTCGAGCGAGATCGACTCGCCGCCCGCGGGGAAGCCTGGCGTCGCGTGCACGACCTCGCCGTTGGCCCGAACCATCGCGAGCTCCAGCCCGGCCTTCTTGCCCGTCATCGCCAGGCGCTCCCGCGTGAAGCGAAACCCGACCACCACGGCGCCCGCGTCGGTGGGGCGGGCTGCGAGATACGTCGGCGCACGCGTCTCGCCACAGCCCCGGCCCCATAGCCCGTCCCCCGGCTTGCCCGCCAGAGCATCGGCGACCAGTCGCAGCCCGGCGATGCCGTCTCCGTCGCGATCGCAGCCGACCCTCGCGACCGCGGTGCCATCCTTCCGGAGGAGTACGATGTCCGAGTCCGGGTACAGACTCAGAAACGCGGTGGCCTCGGCAGACGCGGCGGTGCGATCGCCCTCGCGGATCGCCCGCTGGATGTCAGGATTCTTCGCGAGGAGTGTGGCCGCGAGCTTGAGGATCGTGATGCGATCGTCGAGATCGCCGACGTACGTGCGGCGCGCGCTGCGCACGCGGCTGGCGGCTTCGTCGAGGAGCTGGGTGCGAAGCAGCCAGCCGAGCACGACCACCATCATCAGCGTGACCACGGCCGAGATGCTGGCGAGCGCGACGAGCTTCGCCCGGACCGTGCGCAACCGTGTCATCTGCGGCGCAGGATAACGCACGGGGTGATCGGGTCAGGCCCGACCCGCACGGTTTCGCAGGCCCAGACCCGACCTGGACAGCTTCGCCGACGATCGGCGACGAGGGTTAGCTTGCGGCGCCGCCAGATCGCGGTTCGATCCTGCGTCAACCTCGAGCTGGAGCAATCCGACCCGGCTATCATCCGCGCGATGAGCAAACTGCCGCCCTGTGGCCTCTACCGCACCGTCAAACCGATCGGAACGATCGAGTCGGGGCGCCTCGTCTACTTTCACAATCACGGCGATCCTGGCCCCGGCGTCTATCTCCCCGATGGCTGGAGTCACAACCGCGCTCACTTCGCACCCAATGGGATGACGATCGCAACAGACTTCGAGGCCAGCGCGCTGCGTGCATTACCCCCCGAAGGCTTCTATCGCGTGAAGGCAGAGTTCTTTTGCTGCGCGAAGCAATGCGTGCGGTACGAACCAGATCAGCTGGTTCAGCTCGGCTACAACGGCGCCGGCAAGCCGCTGCTGTTCTTGCCAGAGCTCTCGGCTGGTGCGATCACGGTGCCGCAGCGCGGCGCGATGATCGACGACGAGTCGCTCGGAAATCTGGTGCTGCTCAAGCTCAGCGAAGCCCAGCGACGCGACGATCTGGCCCTGCCGCGCGGCATCATCGTCCACTGACTCCGGCCAGGCTACACTGTCGAAATGAAGAGCACCGGTGTCGCCTATGCCCTCGCGGCGCTCGGACTGTTGAGCCCCGTGGCCGGGATCCACCGCTTCTATCTGGGGCGCCCGGTGAGCGGCGTCCTGTTTCTGCTCACCTGGGGCTTCTTCGGGATCGGCACGATCATCGATCTGATCAACTTGCCCCGCATGGTCGACGATGAGAATCGCCGGCTGCTCTATCCAGGGCCTCCGCTACACGCTCACCGGCAGCTCGGCGGATCGGCCCACGCGTTGGCGCTTCCGTCGCCCTCGATTCCCAAGGCCGAGCTCACGCCCGAGCAGCAGGTGCTTCGCGTCGCGAGCGAAAACAACGGCGCGGTCACGGTCGAGATGGTCGCGGTCAAGACCGGGCTACCGTTGCGCGAAGCGAAGAAGGAGCTCGAGCGCCTCCTCGAGGAGGAGCACTGCACGCTCGACGTCTCCACCGAAGGCGCAAAGCTCTACGTGTTCGAGGGGCTGCGCTCGACCACGCCGCTCGACCTCTCGTGACCATGAAACGGGTGGCGCGGCCACGACCACCGAGCAATGCCGGTCGCGCGGCGAGCGATCAGAACGTGATCAGCAGCGCGATCCGGAGCTGGGTGTCGTAGCGCTTGATGCCCTCGGGCGGGGTGCGGTCATAAGCGATCGTGAAGCCATCCACCAGCGCGATGTGCTCGGACAGCTTGCTTGTCACCGCGACCTCGCCGAGCACGCGAACGTCTCCGAGGTCGGAGATCCGCGGCTGGACGTAGACCGTTTGGACGATCGAGACCGCCTCGCTGAGCGACTCTGTTCCAGTCGCGTAGAACGAGGCGCGGTGACCGAACCCCCGCGCGCCCGCGTCGCTCGCGCCCATGCGGTCATCGAGGCGCTCGTATTCCAGCAGATACGACGCGCCGGTGAGCACCGACGCGCGCGCCCCATCCACCAGCTGCAGCGCAGGACCGGTGCCCGCGAGCGCGCGGACCGACAGCCTGCGGAAGGTGTCCAGCTCGTGCTGACCGTACACCTCCCACCGCCACCGATCACCGAGCGTCGTGCGCAGGCGCAGGTGCTCGAACGTCTTGCGCTTGAACGTCAGATCGGCGCTGCGCCCGTACTCGCCGCGCGCGATCGCGAGCCCAAGGAACCGGCAGTGGCGCACCAGCACGGTGGCGGTTGCACCGACGTCGAGCAGGCTCGTGTTGCCCGTACGCCAATCGACCTTGGTCTCGATCTGACCCGTGACCCCGTCCTCCTCGGGCGGTTTGGCGAGCGCACCTTGCACGTTGACGATCTGCGCGTCGACGCGGGTGGCGATCATGAGGATCGCGATGGCGATCCCCCAAGCAGCGTGCGTTCGAAACCTCGACGACATCTCGAGCATCGCCGCGATCCTGCCGCCCGATGGTCCGACGGCGCAAGTCGATGCCTCGTCCTTGGGCTCTCCGAAGCCCCAATGCTCCGCGCATGGGCGTGCTGACCCTGACCGCCGAATGCTTCGGGAGTGACAAGCCGCTCTCGATGAGCCGACATGGCACGATGTCGAGCAGGCTACCTGGAGCGACCACTACGTAGCCGTGCGGCTCGACGCGGATTCCCTGGCGCCCGTCAGCAGCGCGTGGTCGGCGGGCAGATCGGCATGCGAAGGCTCGCGCTTGTGTGACTCGCACGGATGCTCTTGCAGTAGCGCGCACGTTCTTCGGGGTCAGACTCAACTTGCGCAACTTCGCGTCCGGCCACCGGACGGTAGTTGCGCAAATTGAGTCTGACCCCACGTTCCATTTTCGGTCACGATTCGACGGTAATCGTCAGGGTTCGCGGCTCGCCACGCCGCTCGAAATGGACGGTCACCCGGGTGACGTGCTGGGCGTGCGTGAACGCTTCGATCAGCGCCTCATTCGAGGTCAGCCGGATGTCATCGATCGCGACGATCAAGTCCATGTCTTGAAAGCCGAACGCGGCGAATACGGAGTGAGGACGGATTGCGAACAGCTTGAAGCCGCTCATCTTGTCATCTTGCGTCGTCGGGACGATGCGAACGCCCTCATCGAATCGCGCGACATCGAACAGGAGACTGTCTCGCGCCTTCGCAGAGATCGCGTAATGGCTGTCGTCGATCCTTCGGATCGAAGCGAGCACGTCGCTGCGAGACTGCGGGATGTAGACGGAGCGCAGCGTCTCGATCGCGGGATCCTGCTTCGCGGTGGGCGGCGAGCTAGACGAGCTGCCGGGCGAAGCGAGCGAGACAACGGCAAGTGCGACGATCGCCACGATTGCGATGGCGCCGATCGCGATCGGCAGCACTGCTCGCCGCAACCGCAGCCGCGCGAGCAGCGCATCCATGCTCGGCCATCGCTTCTCCGGGTCCGGATCGAGCCCGCGTAGTAGCAGAGGCCGAAGCGGGCGCGGCAGTCGAGATGTGTCGAGTCGTGTCGGACCGCGCTCGATGTTCGCGCGCAGCTCCTCGGCGGTTTCGCCTTGAAATGGTCGCTGTCCGGTCAACGCCTCCCAGAGCGCGACGCAGAACGAGAATTGATCGGTGGCCGGATCGATCGCACCGCTATTCCACTGCTCGGGCGGCATATACGCGGGCGTTCCGACCAGCGCACCGGTCGCCGTGAGACCGTCCAGCTGGCTGGGCGTACTATCGGCGATCGGTCCGGCTGGGCGATGGCTGCCTGCCACCGTCACTGGTTCATCCGATTGACGCGCCAGACCAAAGTCGGTGACGAGAATCCGGCCGCGCTTGCTGCGCAGCACGTTGTGCGGCTTGAAGTCGCGATGGACGAGGCCGGCGGCATGCGCAGCGGCGAGACCGCGACCGGCCGCGGCGAAAGCGTCGAGGATCTCGGAGGGTCTGCGCGAATCCGAGCGGAGCCATTCAGCGAGCGTGCTGCCATCGACGAGCTCCATCGCGACGTAGTCACGGCCATCGTTGGAGCCGACTTCATAGACCGTAACCACGTTGGGATGATCGAGCCGGGCCATCGCTCGTGCCTCCCGCAAGAGCCGCGCGCGCGCCGCGTCGCCTTGGCCTGCGCGCAACAGCTTGATCGCGACGCGGCGCTCGAGATCGAGGTCGATCGCGGCATGAACAACGCCCATGCCACCGGATCCCAGCTCGTGTTCGAGCCGATAACGGCCGAGAATCATCGGGCGGGCGAGCGCTCGCGCCGCAGGCAATCCATCGGCCGTCGCCGTTTCGGCGAGCGGATCGTCGGAACCGCGATCGGCCGTCGCCGTTTCGGCGAGCGGATCGTCGGAGCGGCTACCACCAGCCATGCCCGACTTTATCGCGACGGCGCTGCCGTGAGATGTTAGAGATCGGCGAGATGACGAACGCGAGCCATCGTGCGGCGATCGGCGTCCTGCTCGTAGCGGCCGCGGTGACCGCATACTGCGCGACGAGGACGGCTTCGAGTCCGCAACTTCGCGACGGCGCGGCACCACCCGATCCATGGGCGCCTGGGTCCTCGGACGGCTCCACGGGTGGCGTTACCGGCGGAGCGACCTGGCCTCCGGGGCGGACCACGATCACCCAATCCGCTAGCGCGGACGATGGCAAGACGACGCAGTCGCGGTCCGTCGAGCTCTCCGGAACGCCGCAAGGCATCGGCCCCGGGGGAGCTCCGGGCTCGCTCGCAAACATTCCTGAACGCTACGAGCTATCGACTCCAAGTGGTCATGCGTACGTGAATCTGGCCGGCGGTCAACTCCAGATCAAACCGGCCGAACCGCGCGCCGTGACCCAACCGCGCGCGTTGCGTGGAACGGTGGTCGATCGTGCCCACCGCCCGATCGAGGGCGCGATCGTGATGGTCGGCGATTCGCTATGGGTGGTATTCGGACATCTCACCGGCGACGCCGGGGCAACGACCAACGCCGCTGGCGAGTTCGAGATCAACAACGCACCGGCTGGCGGGCTGTTCGCGATCGCGCTCCACCCCACGGGTTGGTCATCGCCCACACCGATCACGGACGAGCCGTTGCAGCTGACGCTGCTTGGTCGCGGTGCCCTGAAGGGGCGCGCCACCATGGACAACAGAGGCGACTCGTTCACCATCTCGGTCGCAACGATCCCGCGCCCGATATTTCGCGTCGACTACGAATCAGATCCCGACGGCCGATTCGAGATCGCATCACTACCACCCGGCAAGTTCACCGTCGGATTCGGCCTCGCCCAGAGCATCACCGGCGGCTCCAGCCACTGGGGACACCGCGAGATCGAGATCGTCGCCGGCCAGACGACCGAGCTCGACGTTGACCAAGCATCATCGACGGTCGTCGTGGCGACTCCGCAGGTTCCCGACGGGACAAAGGTCAACATGATCGAGTATTGGCTGCGCCCGGGGCCGTCGCCCAAGCTCCTCGACGTCGCCCGCGCGACCGCAAACGAATCAGGGGTGCGATCGATGCTCTATGGCGGTGGGGACTCATTGACGCCGATCCAATTCCACGACGTTGACCCGGGGCGCTACAGCGTATGCGCAGCGATCAACCGTGATCAGTGGTTTGGCTGCGCGGAGCTCACGGTCATCGGTGGCGAGTCCGTTCGAGAGCTCGAGATCAAGGTGTTTCCCGTCCCGAAGAAATGATCAGCGGGTCGGGACTTCGCGATGGCTCGGCGACTCAACCTGAAACGCGGGGTGAATCACGCGCGCGGGCATGTGCCGGATCCGAGGTAACCGGATCGCGCTTGCGCCGGCTCGCCACGCCGTTGCGCAGCCTCGTGTGATCCGGATCCACCTCGGCTTGTAGGTCGCGTCGTCGGGCTTACGTTCGTCGTCCGCGTTCCGGGTTTTGCTTGCCAGCGCGGATTCCTGCGAGATACACGGCGAACCATGAGCTTGGCGCGAGTCCTCCCGATTGCGGCTTGGTTCGCTGCCGTCGGTCTCGGTGCATGCACGACATCGTCGCCGGCGGAGCTTGAACCTCCAGCCCTCCCCTGCGGCAAGTGTGACGATTTCGGAAGTGCCGCGTGGACGCAGCCCGCCAGGGTTTCGGACTTCAACTCGGGCTCGGCGATGTCGCCGCAGATCGCGATCTCGCCGCAGGGGACCCCGATCGTGGTCTGGCAGGAACAAGACGCGATCGGCTTCGAGCTGTTCGCCAGCACGTTCGACGCAGCCGTCGCCGACTGGACACAGCCCGCCAGGGTTTCGGACTTCAATTCGAAGTCCGCGATGTCGCCACAGATCGCGATCACACACGAGGGCACCCCGATCGTGATCTGGCAAGAACAAGACGCGATCGGCTTCGAGCTGTTCGCCAGCACGTTCGACGCTGCCGTCGCCGACTGGACGCAGCCCACCAGGGTTTCGGACTTCAACTCGAAGTCCGCGATGTCGCCACAGATCGCGATCACGCCCGCGGGCACCCCGATCGTGGTCTGGCAAGAGCAAGACGCGATCGGCTTCGAGCTGTTCGCGAGCATGTTCGACGCGGCCGCGGCCGACTGGACGCAGCCCGCCAGGGTTTCGCACTTCAACTCCGAGTCAGCGATGTCGCCACAGATCGCGATCACGCCGGACGGCACACCGATCGTCGTCTGGCAAGAGCAAGACGCGATCGGCTTCGAGCTGTTCGCCAGCACGTTCGACGCTGCCGCGGCTGACTGGACGCAGCCCGCCAAGGTTTCACACTTCAACTCCGAGTCGGCGATGTCGCCACAGATCGCGAACACGCCGTCGGGAACCCCGATCGTCGTCAGGCAAGTACAAGACGCGATCGGCTTCGAGCTGTTCGCCAGCACGTTCGACGACGCCGCGGCCGACTGGACGCAGCCCGCCAGGGTTTCGCATTTCAACTCCGACTCGGCGATGTCGCCACAGATCGCGATCAC
>JBFWXW010000142.1:0-8374 GCA_050187075.1 Kofleriaceae bacterium
AAGTAGCCGAGCGCTACTCGCCGCGCGGCACCCATCCAGCGAGTGCACGCGCGACCAGCTCGAGGCGGTCCTGCCCCCAAAACAGATGTCGCCCGTTCACCACGAACGTGGGCACCCCGAATGCGCCCGCGCCCCGTGCGGACGCGGTGTTATCGATGAGCGCCGACTTCACCGCCGGATCGCTCGCGCGCTCGACCCAATCCCGCGGGAACTGTTCCTGATCGAGCAGCGATCGCAGGGTCTCGGGATCTTCGAGGTCCTGTTGCTCGGCCCACATCGCGCGCGCCAGCCTGGTCGCCAACCGGGCAGCGTCGGCAAACCCACGCTCGCCGGCGAGCACGCACAGCCGCTGCGCCGCGACGGTGCGCTGGGGAAACGTGCGCGGCTGATCGAATGGAACGCCCCACCAGCGCGCCCACCGCGTCATTTCGAGACCGACGTAGCGCTGCTTGGCCGCGGGCATCGCGAACCACGGCACGTCCGCTTGTCCGATGTCGCGGAACAAGCCTCCGAGCAAGATCGGCACGAGCCGCGGAACCACGCCGGTGGCCCGCGCCAGCGCGGGAAGCTGGGTCAGACCGAGATATGCGAACGGGCTCGCGACGTCGAAGTACACGTCGAGCGTCGCGCCGGCGGTCGCGCGCCTCGCGGCGATCGAGCGCGGACCGCCTGGGGGAGCGGCCGCGTCGGGATCCCAGCCCGCCACGACAGCCCTGACCCACTCGATGCGATCCTGGCCCCACAGCAGCAGCGTCGAGCTCGGGGTACGCCAGATCCACGCCGGTGCCCCAAACACCCCGAGCGAGATCGCCTGATCGGTTCGGTGCCGGAGCTCGTCCTTGATGTCCGCGTCCTCGGATCGCCGGACCGCCACGCTGATGTCGGCCTGGCTCACACCGGCGCGATCCAACGCGGCCTCGATCACGCGCGTGTCCGTGATGTCTTCCGCTCGTTGCCAGTACGCGGCGTACAGCTCGCGGATCGCCTCCGGCCATCGGGAGTGAGCGAGCGCCAGCAGCACCCGCAGCGCGCGGACCGTGCGCATGGGGTGTGCATCGGGCATCCGAAACGGGACCCCGAGAACCTCCGCCCAGCGATGCATGTCACGGAGGTTGTGCGCAGCTTTGGCCGCGGAGAGGCTCGCCATCGGGCCGTCGCCGGCGCCGATCCCTCGGAACACGCCGCCCAGAAGCATCGGACGCCAATCAATCGGGAGCCCCAGCTTCGGCGAGTGGTGCGAAGCGAGATACGCATAGGGGCACGAGAAGTCGAACCACAGCTCGAGCACGGCCGTCAGCTTTGCATGCCCAGGTGCGGCCGTGTGGGAGCGATGATCGCCTCATCACTGCGATCCTTGGGTACTTCGGTCTTTCCCCGTTTGTCGGCCAACGCTAGAATTCAGGGGTCGAACATGGCCAAGCTGGTCGACGGCTTCAAGGATGGTCGCCCTGATCTCGGGCGTCGGACGTTCCTGGTTCCTGAGAACCACGCGGAAGTTCTGGCGTTGCTGTATCACGAGCAGACCGGGATCGTCGGCGGCCTCCCCGTCGGTCCCGTGACCACGGACCCGTTCGGAGCCCACGGAATTCGGATGTACCCGGACCAGGACCCGGTCGTCCTCGAAGAGACGCGACGCTATTTTGAGAAGCTCGCCGAGCGATTCACCAACGATCTCGCCAAGGCGTAAGCCGGCGGCGTCGGTCGCCGCGAATGGGTGGTCCTCCGCGGATGGGTCTGGTACGGTCTGGCGCGTCTCGAGCTTCGTTTGAGTCAGGTTTTGTCTACGTCTGGTTTTTGGTTCGTCGGATTCGCGGGTTCGCTGGTTCGGGGAGGGCGATCTCCGGTGTGCGCGACGAGCGTCGCGTTGCTGGCTGCCTCTTGTGCTCGGCCTGCATCGACCCCGGTGTGCTCGCCGGTTGAGTGCGCGAATCGCTGTGGTCCCACTGCGTCGATCGCCAGCACTCCGAGCGCTCCACCGGCGCGCCGCAGCGACGAGCATCCGCCGTTTGCGATGTTCGGCGGCGATGCGCGGCACACCGGACGCCGAGGCGGGCCGGCGCCGGCGAAGGCCCCGGTCAAGTTATGGAGCGCGAGCGTCGGCGGTCCGATCGCAGGCTCGCCCACGATCGGACCTGATGGAACCGTCTACGTGACGGCGCACGACGGAGCGCTCTACGCGTTCGATCCAGTGGGCACGCAGAAGTGGCGATTCGCGACCGGCGATCGGTCGTGGAGCACGCCGGCGGTGGCCGCCGACGGAACGATCTACATCGGCTCCGACGATGATCACCTCTATGCGATCACAGCCGACGGCCAGCTCAAGTGGAAGCTACGGCTCGGCGACTGCGATCCGAACGGATTCGGTCCCGAGTCGTCGCGCTGCGATGTCGATGGCGGTCCGACCCTCGGCCCCGACGGCACGATCTATGTCGGCGGTGACGGCATTCATGCCGTGTGGCCCGATGGAACGCTGCGCTGGAAGGTCGCCACCGCCGAGCACGTCGCGTCGACACCGGCGCTCGGTAGCGACGGCACGGTCTATGTGGGCAGCCAGGACGACGCTCTGTATGCGATCGCACCCGACGGCAGCAAGCGCTGGGAGGTCCGGACCGGCGGGGACGTCGATGCTCCGCCGATGGTCGGCGACGACGGCACGATCTATGTCGGCAGCGACGACAACGCGCTGTACGCGATCGCCCCAGCGGGCACCGTGACCTGGAAGGTCATCACCGGCGACGACGTTCGAGGTGGCGCGGCGCTCGGCGATGACGGCACGATCTACGTCGGCAGCTTCGACGGTCGGCTCTACGCGATCGCGCCCAACGGCAAGGTGATGTGGAAGCTCGCAACCGCCGACAAGATCGCGTCGACGCCAGCGATCGCTACCAACCGGACGATCCTCGTCGGTGCCGCGGACGAACGGCTCTACGCAGCGGCGCCCGACGGCACGCTGCTATGGGTGCTCGGCGTGGCGGGCGACGTCGACACCACCCCCGCGATCTCGCAAGACGGGACGCTCTATGTCGCCAGCGATGGCGCTTACCTTTACGCATTTCGATAAATCAAGGAACCAATGTCTACGTTCGATCGACAGGCTGTCATCGACAGTCTGGCTCGCCTGGTCACTCCGGGCATCAAGCTCACCGCGCTCGCTGACGAGCTCGGCGTGCGCAAACACGAATACTCCGAGCTCCGCTCGCTCATGTTCGACCTCGTCGAGGAAGGCGTCGTCCACGTGTTGTCGGGCGGTGCGTTCGCACTCGCTCCGTCCGGGCGCCCCGCGGATCCGCACGGCAAGCCGCTGCGCGAAACCAAGCCAGCCGCGCCCCCCGCACCGCGGCTCCCGCCGCGCACCAAGCCCAAGCGGGTGCCCAAGTCGCCGTGGGTCGGAAGTCCGACGCGCATGATCCGGCCGTTGCCGCCGCGCAGCTCGCCGAATGGCGAATACGATCCCGACACCGGCCAGATCAAGGCTCCCGACATCGAGCGCACGGACGAGCAGGTGGTCGGCAGGATCACGGTGCATCCCGCAGGCTACGGGTTCGTCGCCACCGAGACCGGCGAGACCGTCTTCGTCCCCGCGAAGTATCGCGGCACCTCGCTCGACGGCGATCGGGTGGCGCTCGACACCTGGCCCGGCATTCGCGGCACCGAGGGTCGCGTCAACGAGGTGCTCGCGCGCGGGCGCGCTCGGCTCACCGGCGTCCTCAGGCGGGTGGGGCGAGCGATCTATCTGGAACCCGATGACCCTCGGATCAGCGCGGACTACGGTCGCGTCAGCATCGAGGACGCGTCGATGGGCAAGGACGGCGACGCGATCGTCGTGGAGATCACGCGATACCCCAACGCGGCGCGCCGCGAGCTCGGCGGCAAGTTGCTCAAGGTGCTCGGCGATCCGGAGGATCCGCGCACCGAGATCGAGAAGATCCTCGCGTGTGCGGCGATTCCGATCGACGTGCCCGATGAGGCGCTCGCGCAGGCCAAGGCGACCAAGCAAGAGGTCGGCGCGGCCGATCTTGCCAACCGGATCGATCTTCGCGATCGCCGGTTCGCGACGATCGATCCCGAGACCGCGCGCGACTTCGACGACGCGCTGTGCATCGAAGACGGCCCGCACGGCGGACCACGAGTGTGGGTCGCGGTTGCCGATGTCTCGCACTACGTGCGGTGGGGCGATGCCCTCGACAAGGAAGCGTCGATCCGCGGCGTCTCGGTGTATCTGCCCGATCGGGTCGTGCCGATGCTGCCGCAGCAGCTGTCGGCCGGCATCTGCTCGCTCAATCCGCTGGTCGATCGGTGCGCCATGGTGGTCCGGCTCGACTACGGCAAGGACGCCGACCT
Source organism: Kofleriaceae bacterium (assembly GCA_050187075.1). GTDB lineage: Bacteria > Myxococcota_A > Polyangia > Haliangiales > Haliangiaceae > JABFXX01. The sequence goes on from JBFWXW010000142.1 coordinate 4,342, forward strand.
GGTCGACGTCGGCTACGCCGCGGCGGTGATCCGCAGCAAGGCACGTCTCGATTACGCCGGCGTCGCCGCCGCGCTCGGCGGAGATTTCCGCGGTCGCCGCGAAGCGTACCGGCCATGGGCGCGCGAGCTCGAGCGGCTCAATGGCCTCGCTCGCAAGCTGCGAGCGAACCGACAGGCGCGCGGCGCTCTCGAGCTAGAGATCGCCGAGCCCAAGGTCGTGCTGGACGCCGATGACCCGCGGCTGGTCCGCGACGTGGTCCGCGCCAAGGGCGACCCGGCGGTCAAGCAGGCCTACCAGCTGGTCGAGGAGTTCATGATCGCGGCGAACGAAGCGGTCGGCAGCTTCTTCCGCCGCCGCAACGCGCCGACGGTGTGGCGCGTGCATGCACCGCCGAAGTCCGATCGCGTTGCGCAGCTCGCGGAGCTACTCGGCGCGTACGGGATCATCGTCGACGTCGAAGACGCCGTGACGCCACTGGGCATGAAGCGGGTGCTCGATCAGATCAACGAAAAGCCGGGGGCACAGGCACTCAGTATCCTGGTGCTCCGCACGCTCACCCAGGCGGTGTGGGACACGGTACCGGTCGGCCACTTCGGTCTGGCGTCCGGCGATTACTTGCACTTCACGTCGCCGATCCGGCGCTACCCGGATCTGCTGGTGCATCGGCTGCTCAAGTACTACCTGCATCGCGACGGCCAGCCGTCCGGCGAGGGCTACACCAAAGCTCCGCCGTCGATGGAGGAGCTATCGGGGCTCGCCCAGGCGTCGAGCGCACACGAGCGCCGGGCGATGGAGGCCGAGCGCGAGGCGGTGTCGATGTATCGCGCGTATCTGATGCGCGATCAGGTCGGCCAGCAATTCGACGGCACCGTGTCTGCGGTGACCAGCTTCGGTGCGTTCGTCGAGATCGAGGAACCGTTCGTCGAGGGTCTGATCAAGCTCGATGCGCTCGGCGACGAGCGGTTCAACTTCGATGACGTTCACATGCGGCTGTCCGGTTCGCGGACCGGAAAGACGATCGAGCTCGGTGACAAGGTGCGCGTCGAGATCCTCAACGTATCGGTGCTGCGCCGCCGGATCGAGTTCGGGCTCGCTGGCGTGATCCCGTCCACCCGGGCGCGGCACAAGCTCGAGGTCACGCCGCGCGCCGGCATCGCCCGGGCGAAGCGCGCAGGCAAGGAAGTCGAGCGCGCGGTCCGCGGCCGCAAGGAGCGCGCCACCACGCGCGGAGCCGCGACCAAAGGCAAGCTGCGGCTCGGCGTCTCGCATCGGGGGCCCGGTCGCGAGGATGAAGGTGGCCCCCGCACCGGGCGCAAGACCGGGAAGCCCGCACGCAAGAAGCGCTCCCGGTAGTCATGGGCTACGACGCGCCGCGAACGTCGGTGCACCTCGTCGAGCACGACCAGGATCTCGAGCCGCTCGTCGCTGTTCGACAGCGGTCGTCCTGAGGATGCGATCGTCGTCGTGATCCGCTGACACCGGCGTTCGGTCGATGTTGCCATCGTGGCGCGATCGCGCCGGCGCGGGCACCACGAGTTGCATCGTTAGCCACAGGCGCGCGCGTTGCATAGCGACCTGGCCATGAAGCCATGGCTCCTTGCGATGATCACCAGCGTAGCCCTCGGTCACACCGCGCATGGCGCGCTTGCCGACGGCGCACCCAAGACGATCCGGCCGACCCCGACCCAGCTGCAGCACGGGGCACGGTTTGTTCCGGCGGTCGCGGGAGACCCGAAGCGCATGATCGGGATCAAGGTCTATGCGATTCAGGATGGCTCGCGCCCGGCGCGGAGCGGCCTCAACAACGGTGATCTGATCCTTGCAGTCGATGGCGTCGCCGCGACGACGGCTGATGACGCCAGAATTCAGGAGCGCACCCAAGAGATCGTCGCGATGATCACCGAGCCCACGCGTCACAAGCTCGAGGTCCGGCGTAAGGACGCGGTGATCGAGCTCACCGTACCGGAGCGCTAGACAGCGCTTCGAGCAGCTTGCGCCGAGTGATCGGCTTGGCGACGAGCGCACGAACGTCGAGCTCCTTGGCGCGCCTGCGATGTTCGGGGCTCGCGCGGGACGTGATGATCACGATCGCGGTCTGCTTGAAGCGCTGGTCGCTGCGAAGTCGCGTGATCAGCTCGAACCCGTCGAGCTCCGGCATCTCGAGGTCGGTGACGACGAGGTCGTACTTGATCTGACCCGTCATGTGGAGCGCGCGTGCTCCGTCCTCCGCGACGTCGACGATCCAGCCTTCGCGCCCGAGCATGCTGGTCATCGCCTCGCGGATCGCGCGTGAGTCGTCGACCACCAGCGCACGACCGGCGAGCACCATCGGTCCGGATACGGAGTCGTCGGTGATCGGCGGGCTGGGCTCGTCCGGATACGCACGCCGCACCAGCTGCGCGGGATCCAGGATCAGCTGGACCTTGCCGGAGCCACTGATCGTCGCGCCGGCGTAGAGCGTCAGCGGAGCGAGCAGGGGCCCCAGCGGTTTGATGATGATCTCGCGCGGGCCGACGATCTTCTCGACCGTGCACACCAGGGTCTTCCCGGCGAACGACATCACGATGCCTGGACGCTTCTCGCTGACCGATCCATGTCCGAGAAGCTGCTCGAGCCGCAGCACCGGGATCTGCGCGTGGCGAAACGTCGTCGTGGTGGCGTTTGGGTCGACGAGCGTGGTGTCCGCGATGTGGAGCTTGGGGATCGCGTAGACCTGGCCACCGACCTTGAACAGCATCGCCTGGGCGAGCGCGGTCGACAGCGGCAGCCGCAACGTGAACGTGGTGCCGCGGCCGCGCGTCGAGCTCAGCCGGATCTCACCGCCGAGCCGCGCGACCGTCTCGCGAACCAGGCCGACGCCGATGCCACGCCCGGCGAGCTCGTCGACATCGCCGCGCCCGGACACGCCCACCCCGAGCAGGGCATCGTGGACCTCGGCGTCGTTGGCGAGCTGTGCGCGGGTCGCGCTCCACCGGCCATCCGCGACCAGCCGCTCGCGAAGCGCTGCAACATCGATCCCGCGGCCATCGTCGGACAGCTCGATCACCAGGAACGCGCCGTCCTGGCGCGCGCGGATCGTGATGATCGGAACCTCCGGTTTGCCCAACCGCACGCGCTCGTCGGGCGGCTCGACGCCGTGCGCCACCGCGTTGCGCAACAGCTGCGTGATCGGGTCGACCAGCTGCTCTGCGACCGCCTTGTCGAATTCGGTGTCCTCGCCAACGGTACGGAGCTCGACCTGGACGCCGGTCGCGCGCCGCAACGCGCGAAGCGTACGCGCGGCGTGCAGAAACAGATTGCGCGCAGAATCCATGCGGATCCGGGTCAGGCCGCGCTGCAGCTCGCCGATCGTGTTGCGCAGCGCCTCGATCTCGTCGAGCAGGGCCGCCGTGGTCTGGCTCAGCAGTGCGGCCTGGGCGGCGAGCTCGGTCTCCGCATCGCTCAACGCGGCGCGGTTGGGCGGGCCATTGCCGTCGAGCACGTCGCGGAGGTTCTGTCGGGTCCGCGCCAGATCGCGCGACAGCGTGCGCAACAGCTGCACGCGGCGCTCGATTCGCGTTCGATCGAACAGCAGCTCACCGGCGCTCGACATCAGGCCGTCGATGCGTTCGGGCTCGACCCGGACCCACGCCTTGGGCTCGTGACTGCTCGCTTCGTGGGTGGTCGCGGGTGCAGCGGGCTCTGACTCGAACAAGCTCGGCGTGGGCGAGGATCGTTGTCGATCCAGCTGCGCGATCGCCGCGATGTGCTCGCGGATCTGATCCGCCGCGCTGTGCGCGCTGGCCGGGTCCGCCTCGTCGAGGTAACCGCGCAGCCGATCGGCGATCTCGACCAGCTGATCGGCAGTGGTGGTCGTCCAGGGCGCCCGATCGCCGCGGAACGCCGCAAGGGCACCTTCGAGCCGGTGGGATAGATCCACCATCTCTCCGAGCCCGACCGTGCCCGCGGCACCCTTGAGCGGATGGGTGACCCGCATCATCTCGGTGAGCGCGTCGTTGCTCGGGGTGCTCGTGCCCGCGGCGAGCACGCGGC
>JBFWXW010000143.1:0-8235 GCA_050187075.1 Kofleriaceae bacterium
AGCTGCTCGGTCCGGACGACGCGCTCAAGCACAAGACCCGGACCGGCGCGCCGATCGGCACGCCCTACTACATGTCGCCCGAGCAGTGCCGCGGTCGAGACGTCGATCACCGGACCGATCTGTACGCGTTCGGCGTGCTCGCATACCTCATGCTGACCGGGAATTATCCGTTCGACGCCGACAGCTACATGTCGATCCTGATGAAGCAGATCAGCGAGCAGCCATCGGCACCGTCGGCGCTGGCGTCCGAGCTGCCGTCGCAGATCGACGACGTGATCGGCTGGTTGATGGCGAAGGACCCTGCGCAGCGGCCGCCGGACCTCAGGACGGCGATGCGCGCGCTCGACCAGGCTGCGTTGGCTGCAGGACTGATCGGTCCCCTGCCGACGTCGAGCATGGATGCGCAACCGGGACCGAGCGGGGGATCGACCCAACCGTCGATCGCCGTCCCGCGGTTCTCGTCGAGCAAGAGCGTTCCGCCCGATCCGCTGACTGCACCGGCACGGCGCTCTCGCACGCCGCTGGTGATCGGCGCGAGCGTCGCGGTCGGACTCGCGATCGCGGTCATCGCGATCGTTGCGTTCCCGGCCACGTCCGAACCGCCCGCACCCCTACAGCCTGCCGCGCCCCAGGCGTCGCAACCGCCCGCTCCGATGCCTGCTGCGGCGCCACCACCGCCCACGCCTGCGCCGACTCCGGTCGTCGAGGAACCGCAGTCCGTCATCATCACGATCACGGGGGTTCCCGAGGGTACCGAGGTGTTTGCCGGCGGCATGACGGTGGGCGCCGCACCGGGACCGGTTCAGCTGCCGCGCGGCGCAGAGTCGACGGTGCTCACGTTCAAGGCGGACGGCTATCTCACGCTGTCGAAGTCGCTGATTCCGGATCGCGATCAGTCGATCGCTGTCGAGCTGAAACAGAAACGCACCGGCTCACGTCCCAAGCGCAACACCAAGAATGACATCCTCGATCCATTTGGAGCGAAGCGATGAACCTTCTCCGTTCTGGTTTCCTGACCGCGGTCGTCCCGAGCTTGTTGATCGGGTGCACCAGCTTCGAGCCGATCGACCGCGGAGTGTGCGGGAACGGTCTGCTGGAGGCAGGAGAGGATTGCGACTCCGACGATCCGAGCTGCGTCCGCTGTGCGGTCACGTGCACGACCAGCGCCGACTGTCCGACCGCGGATTATACGTGCGGCGTCGACGGCGTGTGTGCCGCGCCCAGTGGTGCGCTCGCGCTGCCGGTCGCCACCGGTCCGTTTCAGGCCGCCGAATTTCGGATCACCGATGTCGATCACGATGGCATCGGCGACGTGCTCGGGGTTTCGCGCACGTCGATCGTGGTTCGCCATGGCGATCAGACCGCGTCGCTCGCAACCACGCACTCGCTGATCACGCCGTCCCAGACCGGGCCCGCAGCGTTCGGCGATCTCGACAACGACGCGTCGATCGACGTCACGATCACCACGCCCGACGGGCTGGTGCCGTACACCTCGGCGTTCGGCGCGATGGCGCCGCTGGCGGTGCGCAGTCAGGTCGTGGATCCATCGGGCAATCCCCTCGATCTGCGCATGCTGTTCCGCGTCGCACCGCTGACGCTGGGTGGCTTCATCGCCGATGACAACGGCCGGATCTTCTTGCTGGTGCTCGATCTGCTGACCCCGGAGGCCGGGGTGTTCGAATCGCCGTGCGTGGCCCGGGTCGGTCCTTTGCAGAGCAGCGACTTCTCGGTCGCTTCGGTGGACATCTACCAGGCGAGTACCGAGTCGGATCTCACGTCCGACCTCGTCGTGTCGATGGTCACCGGCTCGGGCGACAGCGCCAAGCTCTGCGTGATGGCCATCCATAAACCGCTGATCGGTGCCGGCACGATCACGGACATCACACCGGCGAACGCGGGAAAACCGTCGCGCAAGCCGGTGCTCGCAAAGCTCGACACCGACGCCGATCGCTGTCCGGATCTGATCAATACAGATGGTGGGGCGGCGGCGCTTCGCCACTGGGAGGGCCAGATGGCGGGCGGCCACTGTTCGCTCACGGCCGTGGTCAACCCCAACGGCACCGCGCTGCCAGCGATCGGCGATGCCGCGGCAGGCGCGCAACTGATCGGTCGTGCGCCGCTCGAACCAGCGATCGCGCTGCTCGCCAGCGACGCGCTGGTGACCAGCGATGGCATGTACGGCTACTCGCCTGGGTTCAGCACGTTCGGAATCCTGTACAAGACCACGCGCCGGCTGGCGCGGGTCGCCCACGGCGATCTCAACGGCGACGGCAGGATCGATTGTGCGCTCGGCGCCGATGGCGAGGACGATCTCGATCTGCTGTATCGATCCCCGTCGGGCTTCCAGCTGCTGCGGCTCGACACGGCCTCGCCGGTGTCATCGATCACGATCGGCGATTACGACGGTAATGGCTCATCGGACGTCGCGTACACCGAGCAACTCACCGCGTTCCAGCGGCTGATGATCGCGTACGGAACTCCCGATCAAGTGCTGCCCCCAACCATGGCGGGCGCCGTCGGCAGCGTGGTGTCGTTGACGCGGCTCGCCGTGCCCGATTCGGTCGATCGGTTGTCGTTGGCCGACGATCTCGTCGTGCTCCAGCCGGCCGCCGGTGCCGCGCTGCCGACGATGACGATGCTCCACGGTAGCCCGCAGCGTACGATGCTTCCGTACTTCGATCCCCGCGAGACCGCGATGCGCGAGCAGACGCTGTTTCGCGGCGCGGTGATCGGCGCGTTTGCTCCCAGCGGCGAGGCGACCGAGTTCCCCGACATCATCGGGCTCGCGCCGCCGGGAGGCAACAACCCCGTGACCGATGGCGTGCACGCCTGGCGCGTCCCGGGCACGTCCGATGGCCTCGACGGAACGCCGAACAGCGGCGTAACGGTGGAGGGCTTTGCCGATTGCTCCAACGTGGATGCGTCCGGGCTGTGCGTGCACGACGTCGCGTACCTCGCCTGGCCGGTGGCGGCAGATCGCGATGTCGTGATCGGGGTCGATCGCGCGAGCCCGGTGCACGCGATGGTGATGGACCCGTGGTCGGCGGCCGGTGGGGCCGTCGCGGCAACCGACCTTCCCGCGATCACGGCGATGGCGCCGGCCGACGCGAGTGTTCGGTCGCTCCACGCGACAGACTTCGAGGGTGATGGCGCGCTCGATCTGGTCGCGTTGTTCGCGCCGAACAAGGGCTCGATGGGGCAGGGCGCCTTGCTCGTGTGCTCCGTCACCGCCGGCGTCGCGGGCGCGTGCACCGATCTGGTTCCCGCGATCGTCCAGGTAGCACCGGGAATCACCCGCTGCGTAGATGCTGCGCCCGCTCGGATCGCATTTCGCGATGCCACCATGGAGCCCGGGGGAGGGCGCGACCTGGTCGTCGCCTGTCAGGGCGAAGGCTCGACGCTGTTCCGGATCCGCCACACCGACGCCGGCCCGGCAGTCGAGCCGCTCGCGCACACGACCACGCACCTGACCGCGATCAAGGTCGGCGACGTGACCGGCGATGGCGTCGACGATGTCGTTGCGATCGAAGGCGAAGCGGGTGCGCAAGCGATGCTGGTGTACCCACAATGCTCATCGCGTACGGCCGAGGCGTGCCGGCTTGGCACGAGCACGCGTACGGAGGAGGCGCCATGACCGGGCGACTGACCAGGGGATGGATCGTGATCGCGATCCTGGTGTGTGGCGGCGTTGGCCATGCCGAGGACCGCAAGCTTGCGGAGCGCTACTTTCGCGCCGGTGCGAAGGCGTACGCAGCACAGAACTTCGGCGCGGCCGCCACCAACTTCGACGAAGCCTTCCGCGCGGCGCCGCTGCCGGAGATCGCGTTCTCCGCCGCGCAGGCATATCGCCGGCTTTATCGGATCGACCCCAAGCCATCGCACGTGCAACGCGCGGTCGAGCTGTATCGCGCGTACCTCGATCAGGTGAAAACCGGCGGACGCGTTGGCGACGCCGCCGACAATCTCGCCGAGATGGAAGCCGAGCTGCGGCGCCTGAAGGCATCCGGCGTCGCGGTATCGGGCATCGTCGACGTGACGCGCACGCGGCTCGGAGTCAGCGTCACGCTGGCCGATCAGCAGAGCGCCGAGGCCTCGGCGATGCGCGAGATCGGCGACGCCACGGGCGAGCTCACGCGTGGCCTCAGCGCGTCGATCGATGGCACGCAGGTCCAGCCGTTTGCGCTGGTCGACGTCGACGCCAAGGAGCATGTGATCTCGGTGACCGCCGATGGCTACTTCCCGGTCGAGAAGAAGGCGGTCGCGGTCGAAGGTCAGTCGTCGTTCATCGACGTCGAGCTCAAACCTCGGCCCGCGAGCGTCAAGGTGAGCACCGAAGACGGCGCCCGGATCGCGGTGGACGGCCGAGCGGTCGCAACCGCTCCGAGCGCACCGCTCGAGCTCGGCGTCGGTAAGCATCTGATCACGATCGTGCGTCGCGGTCGCGAGCCATTCGGTCGCGAGCTCGTGGTCGCGCGGGGCGAAGCGGTCACGGTGTCAGCTCCGCTGATGAAGACCGCGCGGCGACGCGCCGTGCCGTGGGTGCTGGCCGGCGCGGGCGCGCTCGCGGTCGGCGCCGTGACGACCGGCATCCTCGCGGGCGTTCACGACAGCCGTGCCGAGGATCTCCTCGACCAGATCGACGCCGGCAACGCCGCACCAAGCGTCGGGGATCGCTACGATCGCGAGGTCGATCGCCGCGACCAGTTCGTCACCGGTACCTGGATCCTCGGCGGCGCGGCCGTCGCCACCGCCGCGGTCGGCGTGCTGCTCTTTGCGTTCGACATGCCGTCCGCGGAGAACATCCAGATCGCGCCGACGACCTCCGGTGGTGGCGTGACGGTCAGCGGAACGTTCTGAGCGCCAGGTCTTGCATACCTGGCGAATGGTTCGTGGCGAATGGTTCGTGGCGAATGGTTCGTGGCGAATGGTTCGTGGCGAATGGTTCGTGGCGAATGGTTCGCCGAGCTGCGCGGTGCGTCCGTAGCGCCGGTCACGAGATAATCCCGCGAGGATGTTGGGTTTCGGCCGAAGTTCCATCGTCGAGAGTTCCTCGGGTTCGCGCTTGCACAAACACGCGCGGTGGCTATGCTCCGCCGCTGTAGAGCCGCATGATCACTGGCTCTCGTGGCGGTAATGGCCGGTATGGAGAGATGCGAATGAGCTCGACGGGAAAGAGACTGGCAGCGGTCGCAACCACGGTTAGCTTCGAGAAATTCTGGAGCTGGCTCGCCGGTCACGCAAACTGCATCTTGCGCGCAGGGACTCCCGAGGTCGTGTTGCTCGATCACGACGATTTTCATTGGACGCTGATCTCCGAGGACGAGCACACTCTCGTGGTGCAGCTGGCGCGTGCCAAGGAGCTGGTTGGCGAGCTGCTGGTATTCCCCGCCGAGATCGCCTACGTCCAGGTGGAGCCGACCGAGACCGACGGTGAATGGCTGTTCGAGTGTGTCGTCGAATCCGAGAAGGCGCGCGAGGTCGCTTATCATTTCGTCATGGCGCACGAATATGAGGACGGCGAGCATCGACGCGAAGAGAAGTGGACCCACTGAACGACCATGTGATCGAGTCGGAGGACGAGGCAGGCCCGGATGACACTCGGGTCGGGAGCCTCGTGGATGGTCGGTACAGGATCCTCGGGTCGATGGCGTCGGGCTCGATGGGGATGGTCTACAAGGCGGAGCGCGTTCCGGTTGGCAAGCTCGTCGCGCTGAAGTTCTTGCATAAGTCGTTCGCGAAGGACGGCGAGTTCTTGTCGCGGTTCGAACGCGAGACCCGCGTGATGAGCCGGCTCGCTCATCCCAATTGCGTGTCGGTGCTCGACTTCGGGGTGTGGAAGGACTCGCCCTACCTGGTGATGGAGTTCGTCGGCGGCACGACCTTGCGCACCTTGCTCGACGACAAGGGCGCGCTGCCGCCGCATCGCGCGCTCGGGTTGGCCCGGCAGATGCTCGCGGGTCTCGCCCACGCGCACGAGCAGGATGTCATTCATCGCGACATCAAGCCGGCGAACATCATGATCACCGAGGAGATCGGGACCGGCGATCACGTCCGGATCCTCGATTTCGGGCTGGCCCGGCTGCGTGGCGCCGTCGGGCGTGACGCGACGCAGTCCAACGTCGTGGTCGGAACGCCGAACTACATGGCACCCGAGCAGACCGTCGGCGGCGGGGTGATCGACGCGCGCACCGACGTGTACGCCGTCGGCGTCGTGCTGTTCGAGATGCTCGCGGGCGAGCGGCCGTTCCAGGCCGAGGACACGCTGGCGCTCCTCGGCATGCATCGCGGCGCGCCGATCCCCAAGCTCACCGACAAGATCAGCGATGGCACGGTGATGCCCGATGGGATCCAGAAGGTGATCGAGACCGCGATGGCGAAATCGCCCAGCGATCGCTACCAGTCGGCGATCGAGTTCGCGGCGGCGATCGACGAGGTCGCGGGTGGCCGAGCCGACAGCCATCGATCCGTGCCGACCAGGACCGCCGAAGAAGCCGCCGTCGCTTCCACCGTTCTGCACATCAACACCAGCAAGGTCCGTCAGGCGGTCAAGCCGAACAGCTCGCGCGTCGGGATCGTCTTGCTCCTGCTGGCTGGCATCGCAATCGCCGGCGTCTGGTACGTCAAGATTCGTCCCAGCAACACGTCGGGGACACCGGCCTCCAAGCCGGTCGCCGCCGGCGCGAGCGTGGATGCGACAACGCCGCCGGTAGGATCCGGATCCGCGGTCGTAGCGATCGCGGACAGCGCCGTGCCCGCGGATAGCGATGTCGGCGCAACCGATGCTGCGGTCGATGCTACGATCGATCCGGCGATCGATCCGGCGATGGCGGGCTCTGGAGATCTCGCCGGTAGCGGTCACGCTGGGAGTGATCTTGGACTACCTGGAGAACCCGATGCGGGCGCCGGGCTGGACGAAGAGATCGAGATGGATCCCGAGACCGCCGAGAACCCGGATCCCACCGCCGAGCACGTCCCCGAAGCCGAGGAAGAAGCCGAAGACGCTCCCGCGACGGAGGCGGACGCCGCGAAGCGAGTGCCCGCGCCTGCGCCCATCGTACTTGCCAAGACCGTGAAGGACGCCGTCGCGCTGATCAAGGCGGGCAAGCGCGACACCGCGATCGCCAGCCTGCGTGCACTTCAAAAGAAGAACCCGAAGAGCGGCTATATCCCGTTTCTCCTCGGCAACCTCTATAACGACAAGCTGTGGTGGTCGGTCGCGATGGACTTCTATCGGACGGCGATCTCGAAGAGCAAGGCGTATCGCAACAACAGCGTCATCAACAAGAACGTCATCAAGATGCTGGCGAGCAAGAAGACCTACGGCAAGGCGGTCTACTTCCTGCGCGTGACGATCGGTCGCCCCGCGCTGCCGTATCTACGGCACGCCGCACAGCACGCGCCGAGCTCCAACGTTCGCAAGCGCGCCGCGAGTGTCGCCAAGCAGATCCGTTGAGCCGCGACGGTCACGAGCCCGCGACGGAGCAAACACACGAGCTCGGCGATGCGTGTCGTCAGCGTGACGTCGATACAGCCATCGGAGTAGTCGCCAAGGGATCCTCGTCCCGGAACAACGCGAGCTGCTCGGAAGCATCGTCCGAGGGTCCTTCGGTTCGCTATTCTCCGGCGCCCAGCTAGGCCCACAGAATCCTTCGAGCGACTCGTGAGTACTGAACCGAGAACCGGGAAGGAGAACGGCACGTTGCGATTTTCAGGATGCGCTGACCAACGTCGCGGGCCATGAAGCTCACGATCATGGTTTGGGTTGCGCAATCACGATTTGTGCCCATGCCACGGAGCTCGAGGGTCACCCCAAGGTTCCGGGCGGCCCCGGCGGCTGCCAGGCGGCCTGCCAAGGCTGGAACATGGACCTGGTCGGGATGATCGCCATGGGCGAGGTGACCCGACGCCACGCGCAGAGACCCGAGACAACGTGGCAGCTTACCCGTGCAAAGGGCCCTTGACACCGGGGGCCTGATCCAACAGAGTCCACCCTCCGTTTCGACCGGTCAGGATTCTAGATGCCCACGATTAATCAGCTCGTTCGCAAGGGTCGCGAGAAGGTTCGCATGAAGAGTGCGTCGCCGGCCCTCAAGCAGTGCCCGCAGAAGCGCGGTGTTTGCACCCGCGTCTACACCACCACGCCGAAGAAGCCGAACTCGGCGCTCCGCAAGGTTGCGCGCGTCCGGCTCACCAACGCGATGGAGGTCACCTCGTACATTCCAGGCGAGGGACACA
>JBFWXW010000144.1:0-7808 GCA_050187075.1 Kofleriaceae bacterium
CTCGACGACAACCCGTCGTCCGTGCCCTGGTACCGCGAAGCGGCTCGCGCAATTCGGATTCCAGGCGCGGCCACGGTCGCCGGCGCGCGCCTGGGTGCCGGCGAGATGTTATGACTCGCGCATGCACCCTGCCCTTCAGGCCACGCTCGCCGCTGTTGACCCCGAGATCGCGGAGCTGATCGCTGCGGAAGAGCGCCGCCAGCGCGACAAGATCCGGCTGATCGCCTCCGAGAATTATGTCTCGGGCGCGGTGCTCGCGGCCACGGGCTCGGTGCTGACGAACAAGTACAGCGAAGGCTACCCGGGCAAGCGCTACTACGAGGGTCAGCAGTACATCGATCGCGTCGAGCAGCTGTGCATCGACCGCGCGAAGTCGCTGTTCGGTGCCGAGCACGCCAACGTCCAGCCGTATTCAGGATCGCCGGCGAACCTCGCGGTGTACTTCGCGTTCCTCAAGCCCGGCGATACGGTGATGGGCATGGGGCTTCCCGCGGGCGGCCACCTCACGCACGGCTGGAACGTCTCGATCACGGGCAGCTACTTCCGCGCCGTGCAATACGGCGTGCGGAAAGACACGCATCGCGTCGACCTCGATGAGGTGCGCGAGCTGGCGAGGAAAGAGCAGCCGAAGCTGCTGTTCGCGGGTGGCACGGCGATCCCGCGCACGATCGAGTTTGCGGCGTACGCGGAGATCGCGAAGGAGGTTGGCGCGGTGTTCGTTGCCGATATCGCGCACATCGCTGGCTTGATCGCGGCCGGTGCACATCCGTCACCGGTACCCGTCGCCGATGTCGTGTCGACGACGACGCACAAGACGCTGCGCGGCCCGCGCGGCGGCATGCTGATGTGCAAGGCGACCCACCAGAAGGCGATCGATCGCTCGGTGTTCCCGGGGCTTCAGGGCGGCCCCCACAACCACACGACGGCGGGGATCGCGATCGCGCTGAAAGAAGCGGCGACGCAGGAGTTCAAGACGTACGCGCACCAGATCGTCACGAACGCGAAGGCGCTGGCGGGTGCGCTGGTGGAGAAAGGCTTCACGCTGATCACCGGTGGCACGGACAACCATTTGATCCTCGCGGATCTGACGAGCAAGGGCGTCGCAGGCAAGGTCGCCGCGCAGGCGCTCGATGCGGCGGGCATGGAGCTGAACTACAACTCGATCCCGTTCGATCCGCGCAAGCCGTTCGATCCGTCGGGGATCCGGCTGGGGACGTCGTCGGTGACGAGCCGCGGGATGAAGGAAGCCGAGATGCGGCAGATCGCGACGTGGATGGATCGCGTCGTGAGTGCGCCGGGGGATGCGGCGTTGCACGCGAAGATTGCGGGGGAGATCCAGGAGCTGTGCGCGAAGTTCCCGGCGCCGGGGATATTGGTGTGATGGATGGGCGTGATGCGCGTGAGCCGCGTGAGCCGGGTAAGCCGCGTGAGCCGTAGACCTGTGCGAGCTCGAACGTTGGTGACGTGAAACGCGGGCGCTCGAAGAGGGCTCCGGACGGTGGCGCTGAGTGCGGAGCGTGGTGCAAGCGCGAGATGACTGGGGCTTGTCTGCGGCTCTTCGGCGCGGTGCGCTATGAGGTGCCCGCGCGTGGTGAAGCGAGAGGACCGGTGCTCGCAAAGACGTTAGGAACGTAGAGCGCGAGCGCTCGAAGAGGCTCGGTACGGTGGATGTGATCGCGGATGGCGGTGCGCCGGTGAGCGGCGGTGAGAACGCGAGCGTCGGAACGTGTCGGTGCGAAAAAATCGAGAAACTGCTTGACGAAGTTTTTTGCGCACCGAGGAGAAGGGTGGCGAGAGATCGAGTTTTCTCGTCGAGGAATGGATGGGATCGCGTCTGAGCGATTTCGATCGATCGTTTGCGCGGTGTTGGTCGAAGGGCAGAAAACGCGCGCAGCGGGCACGAGAGAGCGTCAAGAAAGTGGGTTGCAGAGTGGATCGCAGGCGCGCGCGAGGAGGCGATCATGTTTGGTGGCAGTGCGATCGATCGTGAGACGGACGCGAACCGGAGGGTGGTGGCGACGGGGTTCGAGGAGGACTGGAAGGTTCTGCATCGGCGACTGCGCGCGATTGCGAACCAACGGGTGGCCTTGGAGGCGGATGAGCTGCGGTGCTTGGCGATGGCGGAGGAAGCGGGACTGCATCGACGATTGGGGTACTCGACGATCTTGGAATACATGGAGCGCGAGCTGCACTGGGGACCGCATGCGGCGAGGGAGAGGCTGCGGGTAGCGCGCGAGTTGTTGGAGCTGCCGATGATCGCGGAGGCGTTACGATCGGGCGACGTGTGCTTCGCGGCGGTGCGTGAGTTGACGCGGGTGGCGACGAGGGAGACAGAAGAAGCGTTCTTGGAGAACGCGCTGGGGAAGACGGCGCGACAGGTGGAGCAAATGGTCGCGGGATTGGACAACCCGATGGGCTGGTGTTCGAGTGGGATCGCGATGAAGACCTTGGAGTCGTCGTGCAGGCGCGTTCCACACGGGACGTGGGTGCGGATTGCACGAGCTCGACGGCGCGTCCCACACGGGACGCGAGCGCGAGTTAGTCGCAAACGCAACTGACAACTGAATCGTTGAACGACGCAGTGTTCGCTCGACACCGTCGAGCATGCGAAGGCTATCGCTTGTTACGCACGCGCTTGGCAGCGATGGCGAGCGCGGGGCGCTTGGCGGGCTTTTCGGTGTTCAGCAAGAGCGAGATCCGATCGAGGATCCGATGCGCGACCTCGACCTTGCTCCCCACCGGCAGCTCCTCGGCGCCGACATGATCGACCAGCGTGACGCGGTTGGTGTCGACGGCGAACCCGGCGTCGGGCTGGCTCACATCATTGGCCACGATCAGATCACAGCGCTTGGTCTCGAGCTTCTTGGCGGCGTTGCCGACGATGTCCTCGGTCTCCGCTGCGAAGCCGACGAGCATGGGCGAGGTCTTGGAGCCGCGTCGCTTGCCCAGCTCCGCAAGCAGATCGGGATTGGCCACGAGCTCGACGGACGCGCGGGCGCCGAGCTGGCCGCGCTTGAGCTTCTGCTTGGCTTCCTTCGCTGGTCGGTAGTCAGCGACCGCCGCGGTCATCACCACGATGTCGGCATTCTTCGTCGCGTTGCCGAGCGCCCATTCGAGCTGGTGCGCGTTCTCGACGTTCATCGTGGTGACGCCGATCGGCGGCGGCACCGAGCTGGGGCCGAGCACGAGCGTCACCGCGGCACCGCGGCGCTGTGCGGCGCCGGCGATCGCAACGCCCATCTTGCCCGAGCTGCGATTGCCGACGAACCGCACCGGGTCGATCGCCTCGTACGTCGGCCCGGCCGTCACCACGACGTTCTTGCCGGCGAAGTCCTTGGGCGACAGCACGTAGGCCGCCGCCTCGACGATGTCGACCGGCTCGGCCAGTCGCCCGGGGCCGGTCCACCGACAGGCCAGGAATCCGTCGCCGGGTCCGACCACGTGATAGCCCGCCACGTTCATCAGGCGCTCCATGTTGGCGCGCGTGATCGGATGGCCCCACATGTTGACGTTCATCGATGGCGCGACGAGCACCGGCGCACGCGTGGCGAGCGCGATCGCGGACACCGCATCATCCGCCTGCCCCGTCGCAAGCCGCGAGATCAAATTCGCGGTCGCGGGTGCGATCAGCACGAGGTCGGCGCGATCGGCGAGCTGGATGTGACCGATCGTGGCCTCGTCGGTGAGATTGAACAGATCGGTGAATACCGGGCGCCTCGTCAGCGCCTGAAACGTCATCGGCCCGACGAAGTGCTGCGCGCGCTTGGTCATCGCGACCTCGACCTCGGCACCCGCCTTGTCGAGCAACCGCACCAGCTCGGCCGCCTTGTACGCTGCAATCCCACCACCGACCCCCACCACGACGCGGGCGCCGCTCAGCGGGTTCGCAGGATCCTTCAAGTCACGACGACGCGGGCCGGCACTCATGGCCGGCACTGTACTCCGCCACGTCTGTGCCGAGGCGTCGAAGCCGCGCGATCTCCAGCGCGCCGTGCGCGCCGCCTGACGTGGTCCAGGATCCGGCGTTCCTGATATAGACGACTTGTGAACCAGCGCTGGCGGATCGCTGCGATCTTCGGTGTTCTGGGCGCGATCCTCATCGCCGGCGCGGTCTACTTCTTCCAGGTCTACCGCCCTGCGAAGGCGCGCGATGAAGCCCAGCTCGAGATCGCTGGGTGGGAAGAACGGCTCGCGGCTGCCAACACGTGTCTGTTTGGCGCCCCGAGCGCACCTGCACGGGCAGCGGACGCGCTCGCGATCCGCAAGCTCTCCCCCGAGCCGTGGAACCAAGCCAGATGCGTCCAGCTGATCGGACAGCTGACACGTGGGGCGGCGCTGGATACCGGGATGCCCGCCGTCGAACAGGCCTGGGCTGCGGTCGAGCTAGCCACCTCCGGCGTCGCCAAGGTGTTCGGAGCAGATCCGGATCCAGCGGCGAACGCGGCTGACAACCTGGCGCACGATCCTGTGTCGCCCGCGTTCGCGGCGCTGTGGAAGGCGCATGCAGCGCTACGCAGCGCGGCGGAGCTCGACCCATTGCCACCGCGCGCCGGCGGACCACTGCCCGAGGCCGAGCTCACCGCGATCACCTGGAATGGACAACCGCTCGCAGGGTTCGTCGCGAAACTTCCATCGATGAACAGCTTGATCGGCCACGCCGCGATCGCGCCGGTGAAGCCGGACGCTCCGACCCAGCGCGGCGTGCAGGTCGTGATGACTGCCGGCATGCGACCCAAGCTGGTTCCCGCAAACGCACGGGTCGTGCGCTCGGTGCCTGACAGCTCGTGGGGCATCGATGGCGGTCGTGACCAGCTCGAGATCGGAGCGGTAAGCTCGAGCGGAGCGCTCAACGGCACGAGCTCGCTCAAGCTCCGCGGCAGCGTCGAGGCCCTGCTCGCGATCGGCAAGCCAACCGATGGCGCGGTGATCTACGCCGCCAGCCGTGAAGGCAAGACGGATGTCACCGTTGCGTTCGCGCGCGCACTCGGTGGCAGCTTCAAGGCCGATCCGCCGATCGATGTCAGCCGGTACGGCTACGCCGTCGAGCCGTCGGGACGTGCCGTGTTCGCGTGGGGCGACGACGACGGCGTGATCCGCGGCGAGATCCTGCACGGCGGGCATGCCGCGAAGCGGATCGAAGTTGGCTCCGGGCTGGTGAACCGCGCGTGCCTCACGGCAACCCGGGCGTGGATCGCGGGCGCCGGCCAGTTCATCTCGTTCGACGACGCCGGAGCGGTGCCGCATGTGCTCACCGAGCACATCATGCTCGGCTGCACCGATCGCGCGGCGCTGGCGCACCTGCCCAACACGACGCGATTCGCCGTGTGCAGCGATGCCTGCCGCGTGGCGACCGTGAAGGCGCGTACGTCGCCGCCAACTGCCGCACCTGCCGGCTCCTCGGTGGTCGCGACCGTCGTCGGCGATCGCGTTGCGGTGATCGACACCCAGGATCGCGTGCTCGGTGTGATGTCAGAGACGACAGCGCCGCGGTTCTACGCGCTGCCGACTCCGGTTCGGCTGCACTACGCGATCACGGATGGCAAGGTGCTGGACGTGGTGGCGAGCAAGGACGCCGGCGAGCTCGTCATCGTACGAATTCCTGCGATCGACTCGAGGTGAGCTCTGCCGCGAGCGCTCGCGTCTCGATCAAGTTGTCCTCGATCGAGCAATATGTCCATCCGCCGTAGCGACCGACCGAATAGACACCCGCCGCGGCGAGCGCCTCCCGCAGCCGGCGGGTCTCCGCGATCGAGGCCTGGGTGATGTGCACGTACGCCGGATCGAGCACCACGTGGTGCTCGCCGACGAGCTGATGACCATCGATGATCCGCTCGCGCGCGAGATCCTCGAGCACGCGTGCGCGCAGCCCTGGAATGTCGAGCTCGGCATCGCGGGCAGCTCCGATCTCGACATAGAGGCTCATCCGATCGCGATCGAGGATGTTGTCGTACCACCCGACTCGATAGAACACGCGCTCGCGATCGGGGAAGTACATCCAGTGCACATCGCGCATGCCCTTGCGATCGAAGCCCAGGTTGAACGCGAGCACCTTGTTCCAGCTGAACACCAGCGGATCGAACGCAAGGCCGCAGATCCGTGCGAGCGCCGGCAACGGCGCCGAGCTCACCAGCTTGGCGAACTTGATCCGTCGCTGCGCCGTGACCACCTCACGCGCGGCGAGATCGATCGCGGTCACCGGCTCGCCGCAGCACACGGTCCCGGCTGGGAGCCCTGACAACAGCGCGTGGATGTACTGGATCGCGCCGCCGGAGGGGTACGTGAAGGTCGCGTTGTAGCTGGTGTCGCGCGCGCCCGGCCGCATGTTCGCGATCACGTCGGCGACCTCGGCGTGCGGGAAGAATCGTCCCATCGCGTCGGGATCGAGGCGCTCGAGCGCGGTGGCATACAGCTTCTCGTTGTACGGCCGCAGGAACTTCTCGGTGATCGCGCGCCCGAGCCGCCGCTCGAGCATCTCGCCAAACGATCGGGGCGGCGCGTCCGCGGTTGGGCGAAAGAACAGATCGACCAGGCACTCGAGAAACTCATCGTGCGGTAGCTGGTGGATGTTCTTCTGAAACGGAAAGTCGATGTCACGGCCGGCGTAGCGAATGAAGCTGCGCTTCGCGACGGTGCGAACATCCTGCCCTGGCATCCGATCGCGCAGCCACGCCTCGATCGCGGGCTCGCGAAAGTGAAAGAAGTGGCCCGAGTAATCCCAGACGAACCCATCTCGAACGACGGTGCGGCAGTAGCCGCCTGGCTCGGGCTCGGCTTCGAGCACCAGCACGTTCGCCGCCGGCTGCCGCTCGCGATACCAGTTCGCGAACCCCAGGCCCGACACACCCGCGCCGATCACCACGACGTCATACTGGCGGACGCTGGTCATCCGGCGCTCACGCCTTCAGTCTCGCGAGCTCGCTGGTGAAGATCCGCCGCGCGATCGCGATCGCGCAGCCGTACGTGCTCTCCATGCCGAAGTACGACAGGCTCTTCGACAGCAGGCTTTGCCGGCGCGAGTACGGCGTATCCGACGCGTAGTGGATCACGCCGAGCTCGAACATCGATTGATCGACCAGCGACACCAGCTCATCCTTGGGATGCCGGGTCGGCGCGGCGATCTCGTATGCCGCCGAAAGATACGGCCCCGCCTCCATCTCCATCACCGTGTAGCCCTCGCGATAGAACACGTCCATGTACTCGCGGTTCTGAAGGAACGCCGAGCGCACCGTCAGCGCCTTCTGATTGTCGAGCACGGTGCCGTGCTTCATGAACGGCTGGACATCGCCGGTGACCAGCGCGTTGCGAAACATGTACGTGTTCGCGGAGTGCTCATCGTGAATGACCTTGGAGATCATCACGTCGCCGACACGGCCGTTGAGCGTCGCCGCCTTGCCCATGACATAGATCCCGCGAAGCTCATCGACACCGAGCGCGAGCGCGCTCAGGTGGTGATAGGCCGCCATGCCCAGCGGGTAGTCGATGTTGATCAGCACGGCGCGACTCTCGGACAGCCGCTCGATCCCGGGCACGTGCAGCCGCGGATCGAGGTTGTCGGGTCCGAGCCGCGCGAGCTCGATCACCTGCGCATCGACGTCGATCTTGCCGGGCGATGAGATCGCACGGATGCCCGCCGCGGCGTCGGATTGCTGGACCTGCGCCAGCCGCTCGCTCGCGGCCAGCCCGGGCTCGTGAATGAACGCGCGCAGCGAGTAAAACAGGATGTTGGTGGCAAGCGCGTGATCGCCCATGGCCAGCGCCTCGTCGTAGACCGGTGCGAGGTTCTCGGGGTTGTGGCGATGGAGGAACGC
>JBFWXW010000145.1:0-7807 GCA_050187075.1 Kofleriaceae bacterium
CCAACGGCGATCGAAGCGATCGGCGAGTGGCTGGTGCGCCCGCACGCCACGGACGTCGAGGTCCGGCGCGCCGTGCTGGCGGCGATCGAGGCCAGCGTGCCTGACAAGGACGGCAGGTTCGCGGCGCCGCGACGTCAGACGGCCAAGGAGAAACAGGCGAACGACGATCTCGACTGGCTGCCCAAGCTGCTCGCTCTCGATCCGGCAATGCCCGGCGTTGGTGAGACGACCGCCGACGTCGCGGCGATCCGTGCGCTCGAGGCGACCATGCAGTGGCGCGCCGCGAAGTACATCTTCGACGCCGCGTTCGTCGACTCGACGATGATCTATCGCGATGAATGCGGTCGCTACCTGCGCAAGATGCATCCCGCGTCGATCCCTGCGCTGACCCGCGAGTCACAGTCGCGCTCGGCGGACCGCAAGCGCTACGCGACGTTCCAGCTCGAGCGGTTGGATCGCCAGGATGCGCTCAAGGCGCTGCAGGCGACCGCCGCCAACGAGCCGCTCCAGATCGCCTTGCTCCAGGCGATCCGACAGACCCGGCTGCGCGAGGCCGTGCACGCCGTGTGGACCGTCGTGAACGCCGATTCGCCGCGTGTCCGCGAGGCCGCGCGCGCCGCGTGGATGGACTACGTGACGATCAAGCCGCCGCCGCCGCGCAAGGAGAAGTTGTTCCTCCCCGGCGGCAAGCTGACCAAGGAAGAGAAGCAGCTGTGGATGACGTATCGCGATCTCGCCGATAACGAGCTGCGCACGGCCGCCAACGAGCTCCTCGGCGAGGACTACCCGCCGATCGAGGACCCATCGCTCGACGACAAGGAGCGCAAGTGGAAGAAGACCGTGAAGATCGACCTCGTCGAGGTCACCAAGCGGTTGTTCGAGTACTTCGACACCGAGCGGGCCAAGAAGGATGCAGCCGAGTGGGCTGCCGCCAACGCCAAGGTGGTGGCCGGCGACATTCCAGGTGCGATCGCGATGCTCGATCGCCTGCTCGCGGCAAACCCGGAGCGTTCGGAGCGCGCCGCCATCGCCACGGTCTACTTTCAATGGGGCAAGCAGCTCGAGGCCAAGCAGCAGTGGGCGGACGCCGCGGCAGCGTACTCCAAGGCGCATGGCCTCGACCCGAAGGGCCCCAATGCCGTCGACGCGCTCGCGGCTCACCATCACACGCTGGGCAAATCGCTCGAGGCGCAGGGCAAGGATGGCGGCCCGGACTTTCGCAAGGCCATCGCGCTCAAGCCGACCTACGAGGCGGCGAAGGCCGCCGCCGAACATGCGGACGAGGTCGCCGGCATCAGCAGCCGACCCACGTGGGCGCTGATCGGCGCGCTGATCGCAGCCGTGGCTGCGCTGGCGGTGTTCGCCCTGGCGATGTTGCGGCGCCGATCGGCACGCGCGCACTGAGTTGGTTGTTCGCGCCGGCCTGCGTCGACGTTGACCTCGAGCCCGGTTTGCTCAATGCCGTCGACGCGTGGCGTAGGTCGCGGCAGTGTGGTTAGACTGGCCGCCATGTCGCGGCTGATCGTGCTCGAAGGCCTGGATGGCGCCGGGACCACCACCCAGGCCAAGCGCCTGGTTGCGTACCTCACAGAGCGCGGCGTGAAGTCCCACCTGACGCGCGAGCCGAGCGATGGACCGATCGGGCGATTGCTCCGTCAGATGCTGGTCGGCGAGCATGCAATTACGGGCCAGACCATTGCCCAGAGCACGTTCGGGCTGCTGTTCGCGGCGGACCGCCTCGATCACATTCAGCGCGAGGTCGATCCACAGCTCGCAGCCGGCGCGGTGGTGATCAGCGATCGCTGGTACCACTCGTCGCTCGCGTATCAGGGCACGGGAGCGGACCGCGACTGGATCTCCACGCTCAATGCGCGTGCCCGGCGCCCGGATCTGACGATCTTTCTGCAGGTGCGCGCGGAAGTTGCCGCGGCGCGGCGGGTTGCTGCCGGCCGGATCCAGGAGCTGTTCGAGGACATGCGGATGCAGGAAGAGGTGGCCGCGGGCTACAAGGCGACGCTGTCGGAGCTGATGGCCCAGGGCGAGCGCATCGAGATCGTCGACGGCGAGCTGCCGCCGGACTCGGTGTTTGCCGCGATCACCGCCCTGATCGCCAGGCTCGTCGGAGTGACGTGATTACTTGCGCGCGGTGGGTTGTCGCTGCACGTTCGAGGGATGCGCCCCGCCCTGCTGCTCGTGCTCGCCATCGGCTGCGGTCCCAAGGTGTCGACCGCGCCGACCACGCTCGATGAAGACCTGGCCGAGCCGGCGCCCGCCTCCACCGAGCCGGTGCGCGAGGATCAGCGCCCGATCGCACCGCCCGGCAAGGGTCTGCGCACTGGAACGATCCAGCGCGACCGCCTGCTCGCGGTGCTCGATGCCGGTCCCGGCATGTTCCTTCGCCAGCTCGAAGTCGCGCCGCGGATGAATGGCGACCGGTTCGTGGGCTGGCAGCTGGTTCAGGTGATCGACCAGGCCGGCCCGCTCCACGATCTCGACGTGGTGCCCGGCGACGTACTGCTCGCGATCAACGGCAAGCCGCTTTCGCGCCCCGATCAGCTCAAAGCCGTCTGGGATTCATTGCGAACGGCTAACCAGGTCACCGCGCAGCTGTGGCGCGGCGACGCGAAGTTTGCGATCGCGTTCGAGGTCGAGCCGTCGCTGCCGACGCCAGCCGAGAAGGCGAACTGATCGTGCGCGGTCGGTTGGCCCTGGTCGTTCTGATCCTCGCGTCCGGGTGCGGCGGATCGGAGAACGAGTGTGGTGAAGACGAGGTCGAGGTGACCTACCTCGGCGGCGACCGCGACGAGGAATACGCGTGCAAGCCACGACCAGCGACGTGCGACGACCCTGCGTCGTGCAGCGATCAGGATTGCATCGCGGCGATGTACGACTACTGCGAAGCACCGTATATCGGCGTCGCGTGCTCCGACACGTTCGAGCCGCCGATCATCAGCTGCAATCCATAGCCACGCCGCCCCGAGCTCGACGCTCACGCACGGCTCAGGACCTTCACCGCGTGCCCCGGATCGTTACAGAACACGCCATCCACGCCGAGCGCCGATAACCTGAGCAGCTCGTCGGGATCATCCACTGTCCACGCATTCACCGGGACCCCGCGGTCGTGCCACGAACGCATCGTGGTCTCGGTACACAGCGTGCTCTGTGGATGATACAGGCTCGCGCCCATCCAGCGTCCGATCCAGCCCTTGCGCAACGGCAAGGGCTGCTCGTCGTGAAATAGATACGCGAGCGCAACCTCCGGCAGATGGTGATGAAACTGGATCAGCGACAGTGGATCGAACGACGACACCAGGACCTGATCGCTCCGTCCGGAATCCTCGATCACCTTCGCGGTCGCCTCGACGAGCGCGCCCATCCGCCCCGGCCGCACTGCCTTGATCTCGACGTCGACCTCGATGTCGAACGCGTCGAGGACATCCGCGAGCAGAGGAATCGGCTCGCCGCCGACGCGCAATCGTTTTCGTCGCGCCGCGGAGACCTGCTCGAGCTCCCCGGGCTCGCCGATCAGCCGATCGAGCGTGACATCGTGAAACACCACGACGTTGTGGTCGCCGTCGAACCGGACGTCGAGCTCGATGCCGTCGGCACCCGCGCCCTTCGCCTTTTCGAACGCGACCATCGTGTTCTCGGGCGCATGCGCGGAGTCTCCGCGATGTGCCCACACCCGCGGCCGCAGCTTGGTGCGCCGCCAGCGCGTCGCTCGTCCGAGGCGGCCCAGGTGCGGCACGTATCGCGCAAGCGAGAACTCCGGCATCGCCCTACTCGACAAAGGTCTTGTGGAGCGCTTTGGTCAAGCTATCGACGTACTGCCGATCGCACCATAGCGTCACTCGCAGCGGCGAAACGCTCACCGCATTGAGCGGCACGCCTGCACCAACCGCGCTCGCGCGCGCCTTGTTGATCACGCCCGGATTGTTGCCGATGCCATGGCCAACGATCGTCACGGCGCCCTCTTCACCAAACTCGACCTGCTCGGCGAGCACGTTGTCCAGCCGCTTGCGGACCTCGGACCAATCAGGGACGTCGGTGATCGTGAACCAGCACCGCAGATCTTTGCCCTCGAGGTCGAGGTGAGTCAGCGGAATCGAGGCATGCTCGAGGATCTGCAGGCAGTGCTCGACCGCGGCGCCGCCGTTGACCCGGATCCGGATCAGCTGGTTCTGACCGGTGACGGCCGCGACCTGGCGCTCGCGCTCCGGCGTGAAATCGACCCGCGTGCCGCCGCCGTCCTTGTTGGTGGCGCGTGCGTAGAGCGCGATGCCGCTGCGCCGCGCGAACTCCACCGACGCATCGTGGAGCACCTTGGCGCCCTGCGCCGCGAGCTCGAGCATCTCGTCGTGACTGATCGAATGGAGCAGCTGCGCCGCATCGACGACGCGAGGATCCGCGGTGTAGACGCCATCGACATCCGAGCAGATCTCGCAGTAGTCCGCGCGCAGCGCGCCGGCCAGCGCGACCGCGGTCGTGTCGGAGCCGCCGCGGCCCAGCGTGGTGATCTCGCGCTTGTACGACACGCCCTGAAATCCAGCGACGATCACGACCTTGCCGCGATCGAGCTCGTCCTCGACGCGGAACGGCCGAACCTCGACGATTCGCGCGCCCGAGTGACGGTCATTGGTGAGGATGCCCGCCTGCGAACCGGTGAACGAGATCGCCTCGAGGCCCACCTCGGCGCACGCCATCGACAGCAGCGACATCGCTTCGCGCTCGCCGCAGGTCAGCAGCATGTCGAGCTCACGGCGCGATGGCGACGGACTGATCGCCTTGGCCTTCTCGATCAGCTGGTTGGTGGTCTTGCCCATCGCCGACACCACGACGACCACTTTTTTGCCCGCGGCCTTGGTGCGCGCGATGCGCTGAGCCACGAGCTTGATCTTCTCGGCATCTGCGACCGAGGAGCCACCATACTTTTGAACCACGATTCCAGTCGGCGTCACGGGATGGACCATACACGATCGTAACGCGCGAGCACGGGATTCCAGTCCCTCGCGGGCTCGGCCTCACCCACTTGGCTTGTGACAACGCCGGAGCGCTTCGCGGAGCACCTGCTCGAGCGTCGCGCCGTGGCCCACCTGAGCCAGTGCCGCGGCGACGGCGGCCGATGCTTCGGGCGCCTTGAACCCCAGCGTGATGAGGGCGCGACGAGCATCGACCTGCAGCGCGGCACGATCGAGGGCGGAAGGTCCGTCCAGGCGAGCCACGCGCGACGCACCCGGTCGATCATCGGCCTCGCGTTGGCTCACGTGAGCCACTTTCTGTGACGCCGTCCGGGTGGTGACCTGCGCCGGCGCTGCCGTGCCGGCGATCGCCATGCGGGTGATCACGAGATTGTCGGGTGCCGTGCCGGTGATCGCGATCTGCCCGCGGTGCCGCGCGTCGTGGTGAGCGCCGCACAACAGGATGATCTGAGCTGGTTCGCTGGTTCCGCCCTGCGCGCGCGGAATGATGTGGTGAAGATCCAGATGCGCGCTTGAACGACAGCCGGGAATCACGCAACGCCCTCGGTCACGACGCCACACAAATCGCCGAACCTTGGGCGAGATGTCCTGCGTCGCGCGCGCGGGCTTCTGCGCATCGAGCGAGCCGATCCGCTGTGCGTCGCACTCGGCGCGTGCGAGGTCAGCGGGGTCCATCGCGAACTGCCTGCCTGCGGCCTCCTGCCAGCCCTGCTTGCAGCGATCGCACACCGTGACCGCGATCTGGTACTTCGCGCGCGTTCGCGGCTCGGACGCCGGTGCGTCACCGTGGCCGAGGAACGCGTTGGCCAGCAGCGCATAGAACGCGTCGTCGCTCAGCGCCTCGCCGCATTCGGCCTGGGCCTTCTGCCGAGCCTGTCGGAGGACCGCCTCGGTCGATGGCCGGATCTCTTCGAGCCTCAGATCTCGTGCTCGCAGCTCGGGATCCGGCAGATCGTCCGGATCGCTGCCCTTGCCGTGACCAGCAACCATCTCCTGGATCTCGAATACGGTCTTGCCTTTGCTGCGCGCGAGCCAGCTCGCTTCGCACGCCGGCGTGGCCACGCGCGTGAGCTCGCGGATCGCCGAGAACGACTGTTCGCCCGTGGCGAGCGCCTTGGTGAGGCCGGGCAGTGCTTCGAGCGCCAGCGCCACGCGAATTCGCTCTCTCGCCGTGCGGGGCGCGTATCCGCATCGCCGCTCCAGATAATCGAGCAGCGACACGCACGCGACCTGGCGCCAGATCCGGATCCGTTGTGCTTTGCGAATCCACACCAGCTCCTCGGCATCCAGCGTAGCTCGTCGCTTGCCGATTCCGCGTAGCGCCTTGTCGACCTCGCGCCAGTCCGTCGTCGTCGGGCCGGGGGTCGCGGTCGCGGTCCAGACGAAATCGTTCGTGCTCTCGTTCACCGAACCATCGCGCAGCATCTCCACACCTCCGTTCGCGTGCGTGCCCACCCATACCACGCGAGTTTTTGACGTCGTGGCGTGCGCTCTGCGCGATGATTCGCGTTGGGTTGCGATGAAATCGCTAACCGCGCGAACCCGTGCAGCGTGCTCATTCTGTCGCGTTCTCGACGAGAAAAACGGCGGAGTCGCGGAGCTCGCGCGCGAGCACGCTCAGGATCCGTCAATCAAATTCGTACATGCGCACAAACTTTTTTCGGCTTGCGTTGATCGCTGCACGCGAACGAGATCGACGAGGCCAGCGATCGGGCGCTGCGCTTCGACACCAGCGCGGGCGCGCGTACCCGCGTCGTTCGCCGCATCGTTCGGATCCTCTGCGCGCATTCGCGTTCAACATCACTAACCGTCGTGCGAGCACGGAGCCACACGGCCGAGTGGTGCCCGTCCTCCCAGTTCCCGAAGTTCTCGCATCGTCGTCTCGTGGTCTCGTTGCATGTCGTGAACTCCGGGCGTCGCCCCTAGCGTCCCAAAAAAATCTCTGCCTCCGGGTTCTCCGCGTTGGGCTTCGTCCTCCATCGTACGCGGTCACGTCAGCGCACTTGCGCAGTCGTCCTCGACGAGCCAGTGCGCCGTCTACGAACTACCGCGCCGGGACCCGCAGGCGTGGGCTCTCTCACTGCTGGTCCGTGGCTCACGTTAGCCACTCGTGGCCGCGGTGGACATCGGCGACGTTGCCCGGGGTGGCTCACATCGGCCACTCGCCGCCGCGCGATCGGCCACTGCTCGTACACGGCTCGGGCGGCGGCGGCGTCGCCCTCATGTCGCCTTCTTCTTCTTCCCCAAAAAAATCTCTGCCTCCGGGTCTCCGCGTTGCGCTCGTTCTCCATCGCACGCGGTCACGCCAGCGCACTTGCGCAGCCGTCCTCGGCGAGCCAGTGCGCCGTCTACGAACCACCGCGCCGGGACCCCCAGGCGTGGGCGCTCGGCCGCTGCCGCGCGCGTTCTCGCCACTGGTCCGTGGCTCACGTGAGCCACTCGTGGCCGCGCCAGCACGGGGCCTCGTCGTCCGAGGTGGCTCACATGGGCCACTCGTGGCTCCGCGGATCAGCGTGGGCGCTCGCACCGCGCCGCGCGCGTTCTCGCCACTGGTCCGTGGCTCACGTGAGCCACTCGTGGCTCCGCGGACCGGCCATTGCTCGTCGTCGTCTCGCTGCCATTGTCGTGTGGTCGCCTCCTCCTCCTCCTCCTCGTCCCCGAAAAAATCTCTGCTCCGGGTTCTCCGCGTTGCGCTCGTTCTCCATCGCACGCGGTCACGCCAGCGCACTTGCGCAGCCGTCCTCGGCGAGCCAGTGCGCCGTCTACGAACCACCGCGCCGGGACCCCCAGGCGTGGGCGCTCGGCCGCTGCCGCGCGCGTTCTCGCCA
>JBFWXW010000146.1:0-7585 GCA_050187075.1 Kofleriaceae bacterium
GGGGCCTCGTTTCTCGAGGGAGGTCAAGGACCCAAGAGACTCGGGAGCCCCGATGCTTTATTTCCGGAATCTTCGTCGAGGATTCGCGTTTCGGCTCGCGGGGTTAGGCGATTCGGGACGGGAACTAGCTAGCTACGGCCCTCGCACGCAGCCCGGCACGCAGCTGATCGCCACGGTGTCGTCGTCGGGGATCTTGAGAACCAGCCGGCCCGCCGCGCCGCCACCGCCGCCGCCGGAGTGGTAGCCCGCATCCGGCTCGGTGCCCGCCATCGGCGCGTCGAGGCCGCCGCCGTTGCCGCCATCTCCACAGCGTGATCCGCCGGCGCCGCCCAACGCTGGTGTGCTGAGAGGGTGCGGCCCATCCTGGCCGTCCGTGCCCGCGAGCGATTCGATCCAGTCACCGCCTTCACCGCCACCTCCCCCGAGCGCCGACAGAGCTCCGCCACCGCTGAGGTTCGTTGCCTGCAGAAACACCAACCCGCCCGCACCGCCTCCACCACCCGCGCCGGCGCGCGTGCCGCACAGACCGCCGCCGAGTCCGCCGCCGCCGCCGACTCGAATGCCGCCGCTGAGCGTGATCACGTTGGCGGTGATCTGAATCGCCCCGCCGCCACCACCTCCCGTGCCGAGGCCGCACGCGCCAGCCGACGAGAAGCTGGCGCCACCACCAGATCCGCCCTGCAGCGAGGTCGCCATCGCGTCGCCGTACGCCACGCCAGCGACGCCGGCCGCGATGACGCTGCTCGCGCCGCCTGCGGCTCCATTTGTCGCGTGGCCACCGCCACCGCCGCCGGCGTTCTGAGTGAGACCCTCCGGGCCATCGCCGCCCGCACCAGGCCCCAGCGATCCGGCATATCCCCCCGCACCTGGCGCGCTGCCTCGCCCCCCCGCGTCGATGAGCCCCGTGATCGTCACGTTGCCTGCTGCAACGAACATCAGCGGTCGCGAACCGACAACGCGAAGGTCCGAGCTAATCGTCAGATCGTTCACATCGATCACGACGATCTCGCCACCCGCGAGTTGTTCGGTCACGAACATCGTCGTGCTCGAAGGCATCGCTGGGGTCGCGATGAGCGTCGACGTGTCAAAGGTCCGCGGCACGTTGAGGCTGAGTGATCGAGTGCCCGTCAGGCGCTGCGCATCTTGTAACGATAGATGCGCGATGTCCGAGGGTACGGGTGGAGGCGCGTCGATCATCGCGTCTTCGGGCGCTGCGTCCGGTCCCAGCACGATCGATCCGCCACACACGCCGGCGAGACACACCTGACCCGTCGGACAGCTGTCGCCGTCACCACACGGGAGCCCCCGCGGAGGAGACGGTGCAAAGCACCCCGCGGTGACCAGGGCGACCGCGATCACGCTCCGCATGGCAAGACGATCGCGGTCTGCGGACACCTCGTCAAGCCGATGTCGCGTGGTCTGCCGCACAGTCTCGCCGACGAGCGTCGCCGAGCTATTTCGTCGCGACGATCGACCAGCTCACATCGCGGCCCGGAAGCGGCCCGGTTCCAGTGCGGTCGGTGCGCTCGAGCCGGATCAAGTCGCCGCGCTTCAGGTCGACCGTCGCAGCCCCAGGCGTTCGCGGTTTGCCATCGCCGATCTTCCACACCAGCGGCAGCCCATCTGCACGAACGACCAGGTTCACCTTCCCGTCGTCACCCGTCCACTTGATCAGATCCACGTCGAGCCGGGTGTCGAGGAAACCGCGCAGCTCCCGGTTGAGCTCGAGCGGCGTCGCGTCCGCTGCACCATTGTTCGGCTCGGTCTCACCCGGCGACGTGTCCTCGATCACGGTGATCGTGTACCGGTCGCTCACGTTCTCGATCGGAAACCGCTGATCCTTTGCCATCGTCTGCGCCACGGTCACCACGATCGGGCCAACGACCGTGCGTCTGTGCAGTTGCTCGGTGCCGCCGAGGCCCGCTTCATCGACCGTCGCGCCGTGCAAGCCATCGGCGTCGTTGATCGTGAGGTTGATGTCGATGTTCGGCGGTGCCGTGGCCGTGACCGTCGCGGTTCGGCGGCCCGCAGGCCAGGTCACCACGTACACGTCCTTGTCGCCCTCCGTGGCCCCGATACGCTTGCCCAGGTAGCCGGTCACCGGCACGCCCGCGGCGATCCGGTTTGCCTTCGATGGCAGGTCGTTCGGCTCCTGTTCTTCGCGTAGCAGCGGCTCGGGCCGGGTGACCAGCCAGGCGACGCCACCGATGGCCGCCGCCACAGTAAACAGCGTGACGAGAGCCACCACACTGCGTCGACGCCGCAAGCTGAGCTCGAACTGATCGATATCGGACCTGCGCAGCCGCAGATCGCTGCTTTCATCGACCGAATCGACCGCATGCCTCACCGTTCCGAGCACCCGCGTACCCGAGCTCTTGAGCCCGGTGGTCTCACTCACGGTCTCGGCGTACACCTCCTCGATCATGGCTGCGAGCTCGGCCGCGCTACGCCAGCGATCTCTCGGATTGCGGGCGAGCGCCTTGCGACAGATGTGATCGACCCCGGGAGGGATCCCGAGCATGGGGCATCGCAACGACGGTGCATCGGGCTCGGCGGTCAAATGCTTCGTCAACACGCCGACCGCGGTCGAGCTCGTGTAGAGATGTTGCGCGGTGAGCAGCTCGAACATCAGCGCGCCGAACGCATAGAGATCGGTGCGAGCGTCGACCTCCTCGCCGCGGATCTGCTCGGGTGCCATGAAATAGGGCGTCCCGACGATCGCTTGCTTGTCCGTGCGATCGGGTGCCTTGCCGCGCTGGTCGAGCTTTGCCAGTCCGAAGTCGAGCACCTTCACGTAATCGCGCCCGCCGGTGGTCCGGGTGATCAGCACGTTCTCGGGCTTGAGATCGCGGTGCACGATGCCGAGCTCGTGCGCTTCCTGGAGCGCGCCGCAGATCTGCACCAGCACCGGGGCAGCGCGCGCCCACGGCATCGCGCCGTCGCGCGCGAGCATGCGACCGAGATCGAGGCCGCGCACGAGCTCCATGATCAGATAGAGCGCACCTTGCGCGTTTCCGAAGTCGAACACCTGCACGGTGTGCGGGTGAAACAACTTCGACACCGCCGCGGCCTCGCTCTCGAACCGGCGCACCGTGTCTGCGTCCTGTGCGAGGTCGCGATGCAAGACCTTCATCGCGGCGATCTTGCCCATGCGAAGGTGCTCGACGCGGTAGACCACGCCCATGCCGCCGCGGCCGATCACTTCCAGGACGCGGTACCTGCCGTCGACGATCTTGCCGAGCCACGCGCGATTGGAGTCGGACACCCGGCGATCGACGACCGCGTTGTCACTTCCATCGGAGGCCGTGGTGTCCGCCAGCGCTGGATCTCGCACCGCCGCCTCGAGCGCGCTCGCGCGAGTCATGTCCGCACCGCATTCGCGACAGTAATGACTCGGTTGTTCGTACGCCGTGCGACATCGCGGACAGACGTAGCGCTGCGCCGGCGTCGACGACATCAGACCGCGAGCATAGCACTCGCTATTCGGCTGCCGTCACCGGCTGCCATGTCCATGCGCCGGCGCGCACGGTGAGTAGACCCGCGCTCGGAACGTGACGCGGGCCGGGAAATCGGATCGTCGCATCCGACGTCCCGGGCGTGAGTGCAACGCCCTGGCCGGAGCGCCGTCCGGAGCTTGGCCGGCTCGCGTCGACCGTTACCGGGCCGTGAAGCGCAATATCGATCGAGCCCGGTGCCGGCGTCACCACGAGGTCGCCGGTTGGCTCTCCACCGTGAGCTGCGCGTGGTGCCTCGGTGGTCGCCAAGACGCGCAGCGCTGGTAGCGAACGCAGCGCTGTGGCCGCCGCGGCGATGTCTGCTGGGCGATAGCTACAGCCCTCGGCGCCCGCCGACAGCCGCTCTGCGTAGCTCGCGCCGGGCACCATCGCCACCGCGACGCCCGGCAGCTCGAGCTGGCGCACCAGTCGGCCATCGAGCACCACCTGGTTGCGGCTGCGCAGCGCGGCGATCGCCGCTGCTTGTGCGTTGACATCCTCGAGGTCGCCGGGCAACGCGATCACGGGCGCGGCGCCTTGCTTCGCGATCGCACCAAGCGTCGCTTCGAGATCGGGTTGCGTCGTGCCCATTCCGCCGAGCGCAAGGATGACGTCGGCACGCGCGAGCTTTGCGTGCAACCGTTCGAGCGCAGCGATGGTCGCCGGCGTCGCGGTGCCGGCGTCAGCGATCGCGCCGATCGTGATCGCGCCCGTGCCTGCCATCGCAACGGTTTGCCCCGCGACCGTCCATCGCTTGCTGCCGATCGAGATCGTCTCGGCCGAAACCGTCGAGCCCACGCGCTCCCCACACCTCCAGGGTGAGCGCGCCTTGTCCGCAGCGGTGAGCGCCGCGCTCAGCGCCGGTCCGATCCGCTCGCCGGCCGGTGGGGGACCACCCGTGCCTCCGCTGCAGCTGCTCGCGAGCGCCGTGACGACCGGTGCGACCGCAGCGATCCGGCGCACCCAACGGCTCGGTCCTGACCGCAGCGACGATGCTCCGGTCAACGCGGGGGGCGCTGGACGCGACGTGTCGCGCGCGTCATTGCACATCGTCGACGGTTCCACCCGCGCTCATCCAGGCCTGCAGCACCTTGGGCGAGTAGCGATACGCGCCCAGCTTGTGCGAGGGCTTGCGTTGCAACACGCGCTTGAATGCTTCAGATGCCTGTTTGGGGCGGTCGAACGCGACGTGCGTGACACCTAGCAGCACACCGATCTCGACCGCCTGCGCGGTGTCGAGATAGTCGAGATCCGGCTCGACCTCCGCGAGCGCACCCTCGACACGCGAGTACTCGCCGGCGCGCCAGGCTTGCCGCGCATCGGGCAACGCGCGGTTCGCGTTGTCCTTGGCGATGCGCTTGCGCTCGCTCCGCGCTCTCGAATCAGGATCGCTGGGCGGCATCTTCGACGCTGGAATGCGAACCGCATAGATCGGCACCAGCAACCGTTCGCCGGATTCGATCGAGGTCTTGTCGAGGAAGTTGTAGTCGCGCAGCAGCTCGGCGTCCTTGCTGTGGCCCGATCCGTAATAGGCAGCTGCGATGTTGGCGAGGGACTCGCTGCCCTTCGCGGTGTGCGGGACCGCAAACGGGATCGACAGCACCGTGCCACCGGGCGGCGCCGCTTCGCCTTGCAGGCGATTGAACTCGGCGAGGAACCGCGCACGTCGGCGATCACCCAGGAACGTTTCGGCGAGGCTCTCGAACGTGTCACCCGGCGAGGTGGTGTACTCGCGACTGATCGGAATCTTCAGCTTCTCGCCTGGCTTGAGCGCACGGGGATGGTCCATCCCGTTCTCGGCCATGATGAAGATGATGCGCGTGCGGTCGTTGTAGAACTCGGCGGCCAACAGCTCGAGCGTGTCGCCCTTCGCCACGCGATGATTTGTGTAGTCCTTGAGCGGGGCTTGCGCCGGCTGCGCGGCTGCCGGCGAGCCAGCCAGAGCGAGTGCGATCGCGATCGCGTAGTACCCACGCATCATCGCGCACCACCGTTTTCCGCCGGAACCCGCTTACCGGCCCGCAGCTTCACCTTGGATTTTTCGAAGTCGACGGTCAGCTCCGTGATCTCGCCGGGAACCTTGATGTGCTTGACCACCGGTTCGTACCAGTCGTGCTCGAATCGAACGTCGTGTTCGCCGTCGGCAATGCCGAGCGGCTGAGCGAGCGGGGTGATGCCCTCGAGCTTGCCATCGACGGAGACCTTCGCCCACGGATAAGCGTGAACGCGCACGAGGGTTCGGCCAGGCACGCTGCCGTTGAGGTCTTCCGCCGTCGTCTTCTTCGTCGCGTTGAGCGGCGCGACGTGGATCAGGCCGAGCATCAGCACGAGCACGCCGAACGTGACGCCGTGCGCGACCACGCCGCCGCGCACCACGTGCCGCGCCTGCATGTTGGGCTGATTCAACATGCTCGTGCCGCCGAGCGCCGCCGGGTTCAAATACTCCTCGGCCTCGAGCTCGGTAATCACGTTGTGTGCGCGCAGAAACAGCACCAGCCGTGCGTGGTGGTTCATCTCGACATGACTCGCGAGGAATCGCTCGAGCGCCATCACCATGTGCTGAGCCGATCGCCAGCGGTCGCGCGGTTGCTTCTCGAGGCACTTGTCGATGATCCGCTCGAGCTCGCGCGGGATCTCGGGATTGAGCTTGCGCGCACCGACGTGCTTCTCGAGCCGGATCTTGTGCATCGCGCTGCGCCGCTCGTCCTCGACGAACGGCTTCTTGCCCGTGACCATCTGATAGAGCACGACGCCGAGCGAGAAGATGTCGCTGCGCGCGTCGAGCTTGTCGCCGAGAACTTGCTCCGGTGACATGTACGCAGGCGTGCCGATCCCGGTCCCTGCCTCGGTGAGATCGCCGAAGCTGGTGTCGCGTGCGATCCCGAAGTCCATCACCTTCACACCGCCGGCCCGCGACAGCATCACGTTGGCCGGCTTGATGTCGCGATGGACGATGCTGCGGTAGTGCACGTAGTCGAGCGCACGCGCGACCTGCATCGCGACGATCGCCGCGACGTCGTAGGGCAACCGACCGCACTTCTCGAGGAGATCGTAGAGGTCGATCCCCTGCACGTACTCCATCACGATGAACAGCGCGCCACGCTCTCGGTAGTAGTCGTAGACGTGGATGATATTTTCGTGCTGCAGCATCGCGAGGCTCTTGGCCTCGCGCTCGAACCGCGTCGTGACGTTTTCCTCGCCAGCTACGGAGGATTTCAGCGCTTTGATGGCCACCGTGCGACCGAGCGGATCTTGGACAGCGCGGTACACCACCGCCATCCCGCCCGAGGCGACCTCTTCGACGATCCGGCAGTTGCCGATGCGTTCGAGCATGGTAACTGGAGGAGCGTAAACGATGGGTTGACGGGCGGGCGCGCAGCGGAGATCGGAATCTCAATCTGCAAAAAAAACACGCGCGATCAGATCCAAAAAAACGCGTGTGATCAGGTGGTTGAGGGCCGAGAAACAGGACCAACGGAAATCTTTTCGATCACCGTTGACAGGTACATCGTCACCCCTTATAAGCAGCATCCCTCGACGGCACCTGCCGAAGAGAACCAAGAGAGTGACTTCCCCGAGTAATCGGGCATTCCTTTGGGATCGGTCTCTGAAAACTGGATAGCAAGCCGTTTGAATGATGTGAGATTTTGTCTGTAATGAAACCATTCCACATCGCGCCCGCGTTCCCCCCGGATCGCTGGGCCACCCGCTACCCGCCCGCTTGTACAGGGGTGGGGAAGGGGCGATGTAGAGCTGGTTCAAATTTTCTACGGAGAGTTTGATCCTGGCTCAGAGCGAACGTTAGCGGCGGGCTTAACACATGCAAGTCGAGCGAGAACGGGGCTTCGGCTCCTAGTAAAGCGGCGGACGGG
The DNA here is from genome assembly GCA_050187075.1 of Kofleriaceae bacterium. Lineage (GTDB taxonomy): Bacteria > Myxococcota_A > Polyangia > Haliangiales > Haliangiaceae > JABFXX01. The sequence continues at coordinate 7,367 of JBFWXW010000146.1, forward strand.
TGAGTAACACGTAGGTAATCTTCCTTCGAGCGGGGGACAACGTTCCGAAAGGGACGCTAATACCGCATACGTTCCCAGGGACTCTGGTCCTTGGGAGGAAAGCTAGGTAGCAATATCCGGCACTCGAAGAGGAGCCTGCGTCGCATCAGCTAGTTGGTGGGGTAACGGCCTACCAAGGCGAAGACGCGTAGCTGGTCTGAGAGGATGATCAGCCACACT
>JBFWXW010000147.1:0-7507 GCA_050187075.1 Kofleriaceae bacterium
CTGGTTTGTTCGCCGATCGGGTTGGTGACGGCGCGTCAAGCGACTCGCTGCGTAGCCAGAGTCGCTACGCCCGGACACCCGGTCTGCCATGGGACCGAAATCCCGAGCAGTGCCTACTGCCGTTTGCGATCGGCGAGTAACCGTAACGATGGAGGTTTTCGCGCCGGTGACAGGGCATGGGAGCGATCGTCGCAACGCCCTCGGTGGCACGTGGGTTGCTGCTAGGTCCGGGTGATCCCTTGGCTTTGGTGCACCCAACCATGAAATCGCTTTCGTTCCCGCTCGCCCTCGTCGCCGCGATGACCGCATGCGCATCGCCGCCGATCGACGGATCGAATCCGCTCGAGGACCGCGACGATCTCAAGCTGCAGGTCTACACGACGCGAATCGATAACGGGTTGTCGGACGAGATCGTCGTGAAGGTCCCGCCGGGGATGCAATCGATGTTGATGGAAGTCCGCGGCGCAAGCGGGCTGTACTACCTCCCAAAGTTCAAGACCCCCAACGGTGACCTGATCGAAGCGGGAAAGTACACCACGCGACTCGCGCGCGAGGTTCCTGGCCTGGTCGACTGGATCTACCCCAACGCACCCGGCCTCAAGCTCGATCCGGGCGACTACCGCCTGATGATCCGCGGTGACAAGCCCGGCGGCGGCAAGCTCGACGGTGAGTCGATCGAGGTCCGGGTGTACTTCAAGAAGCAGCAGGCGTTCGACACCTGCGAGGTTCACCTCGACTTCCTCGTCGACGAGCGAAGCCTCGGCGGTATGGGGGAAGACGAGATCAGGGCGGAGTTGCTCGAGCCGGCGATCACCTGGCTCAATGACCTGTATGCACCTCGCGGGATCCGGATCCGCGATTACCAGACGTCGCGCATCACCTTGCCCACCGGCAAGTTCGATTCGCAGGACTCCGGCAACGTCACCAAGCATGTCGACAGCGTGCTCGCGCAAGCTCGCGAAACCGGCAACGCACGATCGGACAGCGTGCACATGGTCCTGGTCGAGAAGATCGGCGGCGCAGATACCGCGGGCTATTCCATGGGGCTACCCGGGCCGTTCGACGGCAATCGCCCCAACTCTGCCGTGCTGGTGTCGCTGGAGGAGTCGACGTTCACTGGTGGCTACCGCACCGTCGAAGATCTCGCCAGCACCATGGCCCACGAGCTAGGTCACTACTTCGGCCTGTATCACACCAGCGAACCGAGCGGGCAGGATCACGACCCGATCCCCGATACGCCGCAGTGTAGCGGCGGCGCGTGTCCCGATGACTTCACCCGCAACATCATGTCGAGCGGCGGCGGTGCATCGCGCGGCATCGTGTCTGCCGGCCAGGCGTTCGTGTTGCGATCCCATCCGCTATGTACACCGGTGGAGTTCACGCCACCGCCTGTGACATGCGTGATCACCTGCTTCGGTTCCGAAACATGCGCCGTGATCGACGGCAATCAGATGTGCCTGCCGGCCTGCGATCTCGCAGATCCGGTGTGTCAGACCGGGTCGTGCCGACCCGACGACCGAGGAACGGTGGTATGCGCGCCATAACGAGACCGTGGCTGAGCTCGCTTGCGACCATGTTGCTGGTCGCTGTCGCAATCGGTGCATGCGTGGGCTCGCCCAGCGGCGGAGGTGGGCCCGGTGGCGGTGGCGGTGGCGGTGGCGGCGGCGGTGATGGTGGGCCAAAGGTGCACGAGGTCACGCCGCCCAAAGGCGGTGACGAAACTGCGACCGGGTGCAATGGCGTCACCGAGCGCGGTGAGTGCAAAGCGGGCACGGCCGTACGCTGCGACCTCGTGACCGGCACGCTGATCCGTACTGATTGCCCGGCGCTAGGAAAGACCTGCGTCGTCGAGAACGAGCGCGGTGCGGAGTGCCAGGTCATCGGCGGTGGGCCCGACAATCCCAACACCACTGGCGGCGTGTGCGGCAACGGGATCAGCGAGGAAGGTATTTGCGTGGGGACGATGGCGGTCTGGTGTGACGCCGAGTCGATGTCGACCCAGTCATGGGACTGCGGCGCGCGCGCAATGACCTGTGGCGTGAACGTGTGCGGGGACGGTGTGCAGTGCTGCAATCCGCAACCGGAGATCTGCGCCGAGATCGGGTACTACGGCGAGTGCGTGGGACCAGGAACGGCGAGGTGGTGCGGTATCGATCCCCCCAGTGACATCCAGCTCGGGACCATGACGTGCGAGGCCGGAACGACCTGCCAGCTCGATACTTGCCGACTAGGCGCGTACTGCTGTCCGAAGCCTGCTGGCGACCACTTTGACAGCGGGCTCGACGGCTGGGCGGGGTTCGGTGCGCCGGGGTACTCGCTGTCGAACGCCGGCGGCATCGCCCAGATCGCCGGCGACGACTACCTGGCGCCGTACACCAGATCGGGCGGCATGAAGAAGGTGCTGACGATCGATCCCGCCGCGTTCACGCTGTCATTCCGGTGGCGGGCCTACTCGACGCCGAGCACCGCGCTGACCACCAACGCGTATCTCGAGGTTCGGGATGGCGCGGGCACTACCACGCTGTTCACGCAGACGCTGTGGTACGGCAACGGCGGGGACACCCAGTGGCAGATGTTCACGAGGGACCTCTCGAGCGTGGTGGCTGGCAGAACCTCGGTGACGGTGATGATCTATCTGAACGACGCGTGGGCGGCGAACCTCAATCAGCTGATCTTGGTCGACGACGTCACGGTTGCGACGCCCTAATCGTCGACGTACGTTCGCACGCCGTCGGCCGGGAGCGGACGGACATGGCAGGCCCGCATCATTGGGGCCTGCCTGGGCGCCGAGCGCCGCGTCACACTGTCGGGCGCACCGCGCGGGCTCGCCCGCATCACCCGGTTCGAATCAGCCGGTGATGATCCCCGAGGACCGGTGCGGTGGCAAGCACAACGAGCGCGTGCGCACGACGCATCACGAACGGTTCGAGTCGATTGAAGGACCACCACGAGGTTCGTAGACTGGGGGCATGTTGACGCCCGAGCAGACCAAGGAGCTCCGAACTCGGCTGCAGGCGGACCTCACCCGTCTCGCCGACCACGCGCATTCGGCCCTCGACTTCACGATGGATCGTGATCGAGACCGGATCGGACGCGATTCGATGGACGAGTCGACGGAGGAGGAGATCTACTCGACCCAGCTCCGGCTCCACGACCGGGAGACGTTCCTGCTGGAGAAGATCAGGGAAGCGATGCGCCGGCTGGAAGCCGGAGAGATCGATGAGTGCGAGGAATGTAGCGAGCCGATCGGGTTCAAACGCCTGATGGCCCGTCCAGTGACCACCCTGTGTTTCGAATGCAAGTCCGCTCGCGAGCAGGTCGAAGCCGAGGAGCGGCCGGAATAGCTCCGGCCACCCACACCGAGCGCCGCGCGTTCCTGGGACATGGAATTTCCAGGGCCGCGTAACCTCTGGTACTATTTGTCCCGTCGAGGATGCGCGACCGCTACACGATCACGGAGCGACTCGACCACGGCGGTATGGCCGAGGTGTTTCGCGGCGTCGCCGAGTCGATGGAAGGGTTCAAGAAGTCCGTCGCCATCAAGCGGATTCTTCCGAACCTGACCAAGAACCAGAAGTTCGTCTCGATGTTCCTCGACGAGGCGCGGCTGTCGCTGTTCCTGCAGCACGCCAACATCGTTCAGGTCTTCGACATCTCGAAGACACCCGACAACGCGTACTTCCTGGTGATGGAGTACGTCGATGGGTGCAACCTCAAGGGCCTCATCGAGCGCCAGAAGCAGAAGGGCAAGCGGATCGACGTCGCCCATTCGATCTACCTGATGATCGAGTGCTGCAAGGCCCTGCACTACGCTCACAGCCTCGAGCACCCCGAGACCAACGAGCCGCTCGGGATCGTCCACCGAGACATCTCGCCACCGAACATCCTGCTGTCGAAGAACGGCGAGGTGAAGCTGGTGGATTTCGGGCTCGCCAAGGCCAACAGCCAGATCGAATCGACTGATCCCGGCGTGGTGAAGGGTAAGTTCAGCTACCTATCACCGGAGGCCGCCAGCGGCACCGAGGTCGACCACCGCGCCGATGTGTTCGCGGTCGGCATCATCCTGTGGGAGCTGTTCACCGGCCGCCGACTGTTCTACGGCGATACCGATTATCAAACCGTCGAGCTGGTCCGCCAGGCGCGGATCCCTTCGATCGCCGCGCTCAACCCCGAGATCGAGTCGGAGCTCGAGCAAGTGGTTCGCAAGGCGCTCGCGCGCGATCCGGAGGATCGCTACCACAGCGCGGCTGATCTCGGCGACGCGCTCGCTCAGTACCTGTTTTCGCGCCGGATGAAGGTGACCGCGCGCGACATCGCGGGGCTCGTCAAGGACGCGCAGGTCGAGATGATGCGCAAGCGATCCTCCGAGCCGAAGGAATCGCTGATCGACGCGTTGATCCTCGACGAGATGCAGAAGATGACCTCCCTGATCGACAACGAGGGCGCGCCGCGCGACGCGACCACCGAGGGCTCGATGAGCCTCGACCCGAGTGCGTTCGTCGATACCGCCGCATGGAGCGGCGAGCTCGGGCTGTCATCGGGGGGGCCGGCGGCATCGCACAAGCGACCGACCAAACCACCGCAGATGACCTCGAAGCTCAGCAAGGTCGGGGCACAGCCCGGCGAGATCGAGTCCCTCGAGCAGATGCTGGAGCCGGAACGCACCGGCGTGCACAAGCGCGACGACAGCAAACCGCCCTGGGCCATCATCATCGCGTTGATGGTGCTGATCGCCGCGGGCGCTGCGGTCGCCGTCGTCGTTGCCATGGGCTGAGCGCGGCAGTGCCGCGGGCGCTGCATCGCCGTCGTCGTTGCCATGGGCCGAGCGCGGCGTGTGCCGCGGGCGCTGCGGTCGCCCTCGTCGCTGCCATGGGCTGAGCGCGGCGTTCGCCGCCGGCGCTGCGGTCGCCGTCGTCGCTGCCATGAGCTGAGCGCGGCGTTCGCCGCGGGCGCTGCGGTCGCCGTCGTCGTTGCCATGGGCCAACAACTGCGCGTGTTGCGCGCCGCCGGTGGCGCGTGCTCAGCGGCGTAGCGTCTGCAGCTCGCCCAGCTCGGGGGCCGAGGGCCATTGCGCGGCGACCTTGGCGATCACCTCGTCGAGCACGGAGATCTTCCGGGTGGCCGCGGCGAGCCGCCCCACCATCACCCAACCGGCAAGCATGTCGGGATTGAACTTCACCGCGGCCTGCGCGAGGGTGAGCGCCGACCCCGGCCGCCGCGTCCGCGCGATCTCGGCTGCGAACAGGTAAGCGTCGTATAGCGTGGGATCCTTCTTGGTCACCGATGCGAGCAGCGTTGCGGCGGCCTTGTCGTCGCTGCTCTGATACGCGATCACCGCCAGGCCGTATTCGGCTTGCGCCATGCGGCGGGGACTCGCCTTGTTGGTGTCGAGCAGCGCCCGCGCGGTCTCGTATGCCAGGCGCGCTTCGTCCAGCGCCTTGGTGGCCTCGGCGCTGCCGGGCTCCGCGATCGAGGCATCGGCAAGCAGCAACTTGCCGGCCACGATCTGTGCCTCGGGAGTCGCCTTGAACCGTTTCGCTGCCGCGGTGCGCACGTCGGCGACCAGCTTGGTGTGCTTCTTGATATCCGTGGTGGCCACGTCGGCGGCGAGCAGCAGGGTCTCGGCATCCGAGGTCGGGACCGCCAGCGCACGCTCGAGGTCCTGCACCGCCTTCGCGATATCCCCCTTGCGCAGCGCGAGCCGGCCGCGTTCGCGGTCGTATTTCCAGCGCACCACGTTGGGCGTGCGATCGGCCTGATCGAGCAACTGGATGCCTTCCGCGTGATTGCCGATGAGGATCCGCGCCCTCGCCGCCTCGAGTAGCAGGTGGGCGCTCGCCTTGTCGCCGCTCTCTCGGACGACCGCGTGTAGCGCGTCGCTGGCAGCGTCGGGCGATCCCTGCTCGATCTGGAGCAACGCCGCTTCGATTCGCGCGTCCAGGTTGCCGCCTCGGGCGGCGGCGTCGAAGGCCGCGCGAGCGCTCGGCGCGTCACCGAGATCGCGATGCAGCCGCCCGAGCTCGAGCTGGGCATAGGAGATCTGGTAGCCGCCCGGTCCGTTCGCGACAGCTTCGAGCACTTGCTTGGCTCGGTCGCGGGCGCCGGAATCGCCCTGCATGCGAAGCGCGGCGCCATACACGATCGCGAGCTCGAGTGATGATGAGCCCGGCTTGTAGCGCGGTTCGACGCGCTTGAGCGCCGACGGCACGTCGCCGTTTGCGAGATCCACCCACGCTCGCCCGATCATCGCGGGCTCGAACGTCGGGTTCGCCTTGAGCGCCGCATCGAAGTCGGCCTGCGCCGCGGACGTGTCACCCATCGCGAGCCGCGCAGCACCACGTACCGCGAGCCCCGCGGGAGATCCAGCCACGTCGGGTGCCCTGCCCAGCGTGGCGATCGCCTCCCATGGACGACCACCGACCACGGCGATCTGCGTCTGTGCGAGGAACACCCGCCGGCTGGTCGGCCAGATCGCGAGCGCGAGCTCGGCAGCGCGGCGAGCCGCGGGCAGGTCGCCCACCGAGAACAACGTGTCGACCGTGTGCTCGGCAAACCGGCGCTCATCAACGCCACGCTGCAGCGCGTCGGCGATGTCGCGCTTGACCGCGGCGGCATCACGCAGCAAGAAATCGAGGCGCGCGAGCACGAGGTTGGCCGTCGCGACTTGCGCCGGCGACACGCCCCGAGGCTGGTCGGCCGGCGGCGCGTTGCCCTCGGTGATGATCGCAGCGATCGTCTTGCGAAGCTCCGGCGGGCTCGTCGGCCCGGTCGTCCCCTGCACGCGCCCGCTCGCGAGCAACAGCTCGGCCTGCTGAAGCAGCGCACCCGGATGGTTGGGAACCTGGACGAGCACGCGATCGATCGTCTCGAACGCCTTATCGACCTCACCGGTACTCGCCAGCACGCGAGCCACGGCCAAGCCGTAGGCGGGTCGCGGCTCACGCTCGTAGGCGCGTCGTAGCGATCCGAGCGCGTTCGCGTCGTTGCCGGCGATCAGCGCGGCCTGGCCGGTAACGTACGCAACGGCGGCGTTGTTCGGCTCGAGCTTCGCGGCGCGCGCTGCTGCATCGGTCGCGGTCTTCACATCGTGCTGCGCCAGCGCCAGGTAGCTCGCCGCGAGCGCGCCATCGATCCCACCTTCCCCCCCGAGCCCGTCGACCGCACGCCTGGCCTCGGCGAGCCCGTCGCCGAACTCGAACGCGAGGACGCTGCGCGAACGCGCGAGCGCGGCGCGGTTGTCGAGCGTGGCCGATGCCCCGGCGATGTCGGCGAGCCGTCCGCGCGCACCTGTCCACCCGCGCCACGTATCGGTCTTCGCGAGGTCGACCGCTTGATCGCGCGCGGCCGCGATCTGCTTGCGCAGGCGAAGCGCTCGGATCTGAAAGCCCGCAAACACGCCGCCACCGATCACGATCGCGCCGATCACGACCCAGATCGCGATCGAGAGCTTCGAGCGCGCCCGCTTGGGCTTTGGGGGTTTGGTCTTCGTCGTCGTGGGCGACCGTGG
>JBFWXW010000148.1:0-7381 GCA_050187075.1 Kofleriaceae bacterium
GCCGCGCTCGACGTCATCGAGCACCAGCGCAATGTCCGGATCGACACCCGGCCGGGGTGTGGTGGTGTCAGAACGCAGCGCGCGACCATCGATGTCGACCGCGCGCGGCGTCAGCACATAGGTCTCGAACCCTTGCTGGGTTCGCAGCTCGGAGGCGTTCGCGTGGATGCTGATGAACAGGTCCGCGACGCGTCGATCGGCAACCGCCACGCGCTGGCGCAGCGTCATCGTGCGATCGGTCGTCCGCGTCAGCTCGACGTCGATCGCCCGATCGCGCAGCCGCGCAGCCACCTGCTCGGCGATCGCCAGGGTCAGGTGTTTCTCCTGACGGCCGTGGCTCTGTGCGCCGCTGTTCGAACCGCCGTGGCCAGGGTCGATCACGACCATCGGCGCAGCGGTCGCGGGGCCGCCGAGGGCGAGGCCAGCCAATACGAGCAGAGTCGGGCGTTTCACCACATGTAGGATATCCCGAGCAGGCGGGGCCTCGCCCAGTTTTCGGCTCGCTCCTTGACCCAACTCCTCTATACAGCTACGTTTTTTTCTCATTGGCGCTCCGACGGCTTTACGACTCTGGATGGAGCGCGGTCTTGGGGCTGGTGGCGCTCGGCGCTGGGCTCGCGACCATGCTCCTGCCGGGCACTCCTCCGGCAGCATCGCTACCGCTGTTCATCGTGGGTGCGGGCGCGCTCGTTCGAGGCATCTGGGTCGCCGCGACCAAGCCACGATCTGCGGGAGCGACGACGCGGCCACAGCGACCGCTGACCGTTCTCCACCTGTTGCTGATCGTCGCGACGCTCGAGGTCGCGATCAACCGGATCGCGGTGCCGATGCTGCGGCCCGCTGGCAAGCCACCGTCGTGGCACACGTGGCTCGATTATGGCGGGTTGTTCCTGTTCTACTTCGTCGGCGTGCTCGCGGCGCTGGTGATCGCCACGCGATGCGTGCGTGCGATCCGGCGCCGAACCAGCTGGCGGGGCGCCGCGCTGCACAGCCTAATCGCGATCGCGATGCTGCTCGCCGCTGTTCCGTTGATCGTCGCGCCGCCGCGCGCGCTCGGACTTCCGATCGAGCTCGCGTTCGCCCTCGCGATCATCGTGCTCGTGGCATCCGCTCTCGGACGCGGGCGCGATCTCGGCGTTCAAGTCGGACTGATCGACGTCGCGATCCCGCTGCTGCTTCACACCGTGACCGTCATTGGCAAAGCCTGGCTGTGGTCCGACGAGTTCGAAGGCCCGGTGGTGATGATCAGCAAGCTCGCCGTGATCTGGCTGTGCCTCGCGGCGCTGGTGTCTCCGTACTGCTTTGCCCCGCGGCCGTTCGCGCGCGCGGTCACGCGGCCAGTGCCCGTGGTGGTTGCGATGGCCTTCGCGGGAGTCGGCGCCGTGCTCGCACGGATGTTCTACAAGGGCGTTGCCAGCGCGACCTCGCTGGCGATCGGCGTCAAGCTGTCCGAGGACGCCGCCGATCCTCGACTCGCGCTCTACCTGCTGGCGTTGTCGACGCTGGTGTGGACGCTGGTGTCCTGTGGGATCGCCGCGAGCCATGCGCGGCGTCAAGTGGGCGCCGGTCTGGCGTGCATCGTGCTGGGCGGCTACGGGTTTCACTGGCCGCATCACTACCTGTTGCCGCTGCTGGGCGTGTTGTTGATCGCCGAAGCCGCGCGCCGCGTGCGCGACGAGGAGCTCGCGGCGTTGCCGCTGGTGAGTCACACACCGCCGATCCCAGATGCGGCGTGGGCGGGCTACATGGCGTCGGTCACCGGCGTGCTGAAGCGGAGCGCGAGCGACGTCCATCACCTCACCACGCGCGGCGAGGCGGAGCTGGTGTCGTCGGTGATCGTCGGCGATGCCGCCGGGCTGCCGATCCGCGTCAGGATCGAACGCGTCGACAACAGCGTGCTCGCGCTCGACGTCGTGATCGGGCGCGAGATCGATGAGCTGCGTGGCGCGACGCTGACGCTATGGGCGATCGCTCCACGATCGCTCGGCGTCAATCCGGCGGCACCACCGGCTGCCCCGGCATTCAAGGCGGGCGATCCCTCGTTCGATGAGCGGTTCAAGGTGCGCGGCAGCACGCTGGCGTTCAACGCGCTGTTCGACGACGAGCTGCAGGCGCGTGCGGTCGCGACGCTCGACGGCTGGCTGGCGTACTGGGAACGCGAGGGGCTTCGCTATCGCGTCTATCCCGGCCAGGGATCGCCGCTCGATCATCCGTTGCCGTTGTCGGATCTCGCGGTGGGCCGGCCGGCGTCGGCGGAGCGGCTGGTGGCGGTGATCGAGCTGTTGATCGCGATCGCGCAGCGCGGTGTTCGCCCCGCGTCCGCCGAACCGTCTGCGTCATCCGAGCCATCGGAACTGGAGGCCTCATGAACGTTCGCTATGCGGTTGCGCTCAGTTGTGTCGCCGTCGGGTGCATGCATCCGCAGGGCAGTGGAGAGACGCCGGCGTGGGTCTCCGACACCGCGTCCTATCGCGAGGGCACGCCGGACCAGCGACCGCGGATCGCGGATCGGTATCGTGAGGTCGCCGCCAGGATCATCAACGCCGCGCGCGACGATCGCGCTGCGTACACCAAGCTCGCCGAGCTGACCGATCGGATCGGCCACCGGTTGAGTGGCTCGCCGGAGCTCGACCGCGCGATCGAATGGGCCGCGAGCACGATGAAGCGTGACGGGCACGACGTGCGCACCGAGAAGGTGATGGTGCCCAACTGGAAGCGCGGGATCGAGCAGGCCGCGCTGGTGACGCCGGTCGCCCGGCCGCTCCACATCATCGGGATCGGCGGAACCGTGGCGACACCCAAGGGTGGAATCCTGGCGCCCGTCGTCGTGGTCAAGGACTTTGCTGCGCTCGAGGCCAACGCGGGCGCGGTGAAGGGCTCGATCGTGCTGTTCGATGCCGCGATGCCGCCATGGAGCGAACAGACAGGCGCCGGCTACGGCCAGACCGTGCAGTACCGCACGCGAGGCGCCTCGCGTGCCGCCAAGCTTGGCGCGGTTGCCGTGCTCGTGCGTTCGGTCACCGCGCATAGCCTACGGACTCCGCACACCGGCGCGCTCAGCTACGACCCGGCGCTCCCCAAAATTCCGGCCGGCTCGCTCACGATCGAGGATTCGGCGCTGATCGCGCGGCTCGCCGCCCACGGCCCGGTGACGGTTCGACTCCGGCTCGAATCACAGGAGCTGCCCGATGCGCCGTCGGCGAACGTCATCGCCGAGCTCAAGGGACGCGAACGGCCCGACGAGATCGTCGTGATCGGCGCGCATCTCGATTCGTGGGATGTCGGGCAGGGCGCGCACGACGACGGCGCTGGCTGCGTGATCATGATGCAGGCGCTCACGGTGCTGAAGCAGCTCGGGCTGACCCCGCGCAGGACGATTCGCGTGGTGCTGTTCACCAACGAGGAGAACGGGCTACGCGGTGGCAAGCAGTATGCGCAGGACCACGCGGCGGAGCTGGCCAACACCGTGATGGCCATGGAGGCCGACGCAGGTGGGTTTGCGCCGCGCGGCTTCGAGGTCCAGGTCAACAATCCCGAGGTGGCGAAGCGGGTGATCGCGCGCGTTCAGGACCTGTCCGCATTGCTCGAGCCCTTGCGTGCGACGAAGGTCGGAGCGGGACACGCAGGCTCGGATCTGATCCCGATGCTGGCCGCGGGTGTGGTGGGGCTGGGGCTCGAAACCGATGGTCGCAAATACTTCGACATTCATCACACCGAAGCCGACACGCTCGACAAGGTCGATCCGCGCGAGCTCGCGGACAATGTCGCCGCGGTCGCGGTGATGGCCTATGTGATCGCCGAGCTCCCCGACCGCATCGACGCGCCGTGATCTGGAACGCGCTCGCGTCGCTGCTCGAGACTCCGCTCGGTGCGCGGCAACGAGCTCGCGCTGATCGCCCGCCCGCGCGCGACGCGATCGTCGTGCTCGGTGCGCCGCTCGGTCCCGGCGACAGCCTCACGCCGGTGCTCGCGGAGCGCGTCGCAGCGGCGGCGGCGTTGTGGCACCAGGGCGGGGCGCCAATCGTCGTCGCGACGGGCGGCACCACCCATGGCGCACGTCGCGCTGAAGCTGAGGTGATGGCTGACGCCTTACGCGCGGCCGGCGTCGCAGACGTGAACGTAGAGCCTGCATCGCTCACCACGGCCGACAACGCTCGGTTGACCGCTGCATTGCTTCTGCCGCGGCGACGGTCGGTCTGGCTGATCACTCAACCATTTCACATGCGCCGCGCCGAGCGGCTGTTTCGTGCCGCTGGCTTCGATGCGCACGCGTGGCCAATTCGCGACAGCCTCGAGTATCAGGATCGCCTCCGCGCCGTGAAGTGGCTGGTGCGCGAGTATGGGTCCTGGGCGAAGCTACTGGTTCGTTAGCACTACTTGCGCGTTCGCGTTGCGGCCACGAGATGCCCGCAACGCGATGGTCGCCGCCCGCGGCCTGGTGAATGATCCGGGCCAGACATCACGATCAGCCGAATGGATTCTCGATCGCTAGCTCGGGAAACAGCGAGAAGTCGCGGTCTCGCGACAGCAGCTTGTCGACGCCGTGCGCGACGCAAATCGCGGCCACGCGTGCATCATGCGCTAGCCCACCGCGGATGCGCGGGCGCGCAAGGAACTTCGCGAGCATCGGCGCGAATCCTTCCGGTTCGGCGAGCAGCCGCAGCTCGGGCGCATCGACCCACGCGGCGATCTGCTGCCACGCGCGATCTGGTGGCGTCGCAGCAGTCCTCCAGATCTTCGGATGGGTGACCACGCTGAAGAACTCGTACACGCACGGCCACGGGATCGCCCAGGGTTCGTTGCCTTCTGCCAGCTCGCGCAAGAGCTCGTACGCCTGATCGTGCTCTGCAGGTTCACGCCGGTGCGCGTAGACGAGGATGTTGGTATCGATCGCGATCATCTTCCAGCGTAGATCTCGTCGCGCAGGTCTTGCCAGGACATCGCCTCGAGGGGATTAGGATCGCCGGCCTTGCCGACGCTGAGATCGCGAAGCTTGTAATCCGCACGCGCGGTACTTGCGGCCAGCACGTGTCGCAGTCCTTCCTCGACCAAGCTACGCAGGGGCTTTCCGATCTTCTTCGCGTGGCGCTTGGCACGCTCGAGCAACGGGTCAGCAATATCGATCGTCGTCTTCACCGATACAGCGTAGCCATATCGAGTGATATGGGCAAGCTGTACTATTGTTTTCAAACAGTTCTATGCGACTGTCCCAACTGCCAGACGGGGACTCGCTACGTCCCGGTCGCCTACGTTCGCTGGTTCCGTGGACCGCTTGCTGACGAGCGCCTAACTAACCTCAAACCGAGCGCAGGAGCGGTGTGGTTCAAATGCTCCGATTGTGAGAAGGCGACACAATGAGAGTGAAGTTGGTGCGCCCCCGGGCTCGTCGCCGAGTTACGGTCTGACTCGTGCCTCGGGGAGGTCTGGACGACTGTCACCGAAGCTTGCGAAAAACCCGACGAGCATCGCGATCGCATATGTGATCAGTGCAGCGTCGACCGCGTAGCTTCCGATCAGCGGCTTCGCTGGATCTCCGAGCAGCTCGAAGTCTCGCGCCGCCAGGACGCCAAGTGCGACCACCGCAATGACTCCGCGGACGAGTTGAGCCCAGCGCCTGTGCGGTTTCGACTGCCCGATGATCGTCCAAACCACCAGTCCCCCACACGCGAGCCACGCGGTCGCGGCGATCGGTAGGTTGTGAAGCTCCACGAGCCGTTGTCGCAGCGTCAGGACGTTCTGCCGGGTCAATACGTCCCAGCTCTCGAAGCCGAGCCCCATCTCGATCGCTGTGCGGTCTGTGTACGGAACAGGGAACACGAATACGAACACGATCGCGGCCAGCGCGGAGATCCGAAGCGCTGTGCAGATCCACCCGATCGTTCGCCATCGGCTGCTCGCTGAGCGGCGCGGATGCGTCACGCTCGGATTGTGCCTCTGACCGCGTGCGAAATGCGTTAATTCGCCGGCGCAATCAGCTGTAGCTCGATCGGCGGCGACTTCGCGACGGCGCCGACCGACGTGTCGATCCGATCGGCGGCGAGGCCTTGATCGACCATGAACCACTTCACCGCCTCGCTGCGCCGCTTCGCGAGATCCTGGTTCGCCGCGCGATCAGGATGCCCGACGATCATGATGCGTATTGCGCGGTGGGTGCGCAGCAGCTCGATCACGGGTTGGAGCTGGGCCTGCGCCTTGTCGGTCACGCGTGCACGCGTCGACTCGAACCGCAGTTGCGCGCCGGTGGCGGTGAGGGTCCGGCCGATCTCGGGCGGCATCTGATCCGGACAGCCGTCCTCGTCGTCAAAGCCGTTCTTGGTCTCGGGATTGCTCGGGCACGTATCCTGGGCGTCGGGGATGCCGTCGAGATCGTTGTCTAGCTCGGGGCACCCGTCGAGGTCCTGATGATCGTCGAGGTCCTCGGCCTGGTCGGGACACGCGTCGCCGTCGCCGAGCACCCCATCACCATCCGCATCGGGCTCGGCACAGCCATCGTCGTCCGAGATCCCGTTGACCGTCTCGGCTTCGGCCGGGCACTGATCGAGCCAGTCCAAAAACCCGTCTCGATCGCCATCGCGCTCGTCGGCGCCCGTGGTCGCCGTCTGCTCCGGTTTGGGGCGTGACGGCGGCGCTGCAGCTGGCAGCCCGAACGTCGTCGCAAGCCCCAGCTGGACCTCGGCCACCGAGGTGGTGCCCTCGCCGCGGGAGGGCATGACGCCGTGGCGCAGGTCGATCCGTAGCTGCCAGGCATTCGTGACTGGAATCGACACGCCAGGCCCCCACGAGAACACCGGGTCGGTCTCCTTCGACATGAACGGCGACGACGACGCGACGGTCTCGCCACCGCCACCGATCGCGAGATGCGGTCGCACGGCCTCCCAGCCGGCGATCCGGACCACGCCGAACGCGCGCCACGCAAACACCGGCGCGAAATACGACATCCGCCCATCGCCGAACGTTGCGCCGCCGGTGAACGCCGGCGCGATCGCGAGCTCGGCTTCCACCGCGAGCTGCACCCGGAGGCGATCGGAGATCGTCGCGAGCTCGGGAGCAGCTAACCAACCGAGCCGTCCGCCGATCAGCGGCGCAGACCCCGGGACTTGATCGGCCGCCCACGAGTTTCCGAGCTCGATGTCATCGGAGTAGTAACCGAGGCCGACGAAACCACCGGTCTCAAAGCGCGGTTCGCTGCGTGCAGTCGACGCACACAAGCACAGCGCGGTGACGAGCCCCGAGCGCACGCAATAATCATATCCCAAGGCGCGCTTGCACCCACATTAACGACCGGGGCAAGCTCGTAAAAACCGCGATGCTCACCTTCAGCACGAACCCGGACGTCGCCGAGCAGCAGATGAACGCGATCATCTTTTACCTGACGGCTTTC
>JBFWXW010000149.1:0-7345 GCA_050187075.1 Kofleriaceae bacterium
CGGCGAGATGAAGGGCGGGCGGAACTGGGTGGTCTTGATGATCCTGGTCGCGCTCGCTGCGGTGGGCGGCATCGTCTACTACTTCGTCGTGCGCTGACGCGTCAGCGGAGCTTCACCGGCACCACGACGGCGCGCAGCTCGTCGTTGGGGGCGAGCGCGGTGCCACCGCCAAGATCGATCTCGCCTTTGCTGCACATCGCCGCGGCTTCGGTCACCAGATCCGGGTGCGGGCCGGCGACACCGATCACCGTGACCTCGCGCTCGATCAGTGCGCCCGGCAGCGCCTCGCAGGGCGCCACGACCGTGAGCGTCGCGCGAGGGCCGGCGAGCGCTGCTGCCTGCGCGGTGCCCGACGGCGTGGAGGCCAGCAGCCGCCATGGCTGCGTGGATCGCTGGCCTGGTAGACGTGGGGCAAACGCCGCCTCGACCAGTGGCTGCGCGCGGTCGCCGCTCGCGGTGCGAGCGATCGCGGCGCCCTTGCGCTCTAGCCACGCGCACCACGAGCTCGCGGCCGGATCCGCGACGACTACCGGCGTGATGGCCCTGGCGATCAAGATCTCCACCAAGAACCGCGTCACCGGTGACGCGCCGGTGACCACCACGCGATCGCTGGGGCCCAGGCCCGTGCGTGCGTACAGCGTGTACGCGAGCGCGACGTCGCCTGCGATCGCGGCGGCTGCTGGCGATGGCAGATCGAGCGAGCCGTCGAGCGCGACCAACCAGCGCGCGGCGGCGATCACGCGATCGACCCAGGTGTCGCGACGGCGCGCGTGCGGACACACCGGACCGCCGCCGCGCCGGCAGATCTCGCACTCGCCGCACGGATCGATTCCGCCGACGAGCACGCGGCGTCCAACCAGCGCGATCGCCTGCTCGCCCGCTTCGATCACGCGACCGACGCCGGCGGTGGCCTGCGCGGCCTCCAGCTCGATCAGCGCGTCCGCTGCACCAAGCCCCGAGCTCACCAGCCTGGATCGCGCTTCTTTGCTTTGGTCGAAGCGGTGAGATGCGGCTCGATGTCGGTGGAACCACCGAACGTGTCCGACGAGCGCTCGCGCGGCGCATCGTCGTACAAGCTCTCGGCGATCAGCGACTCGTCGACGTCGAGCGATTCCTCGGACGCAGGCATCGCACCGATCCCGGGACTCGTACTCACCGAGTCGGGACCAAACCCGCGCGCGTCCGCGGGTGGCTCCGCCAGCCCTTGTCTGACCCGCCACGCTTGCAGTGCGTTCACCAGATCGTCGTAGGGAATCATGTCCACAAAGTACCACGGTAACCGGGCGACTCTGGGGTACGGTTGTGTGCGATGACCTCGATCCGGCTCCATCGCTCGGCGGTAATTCCCGACGAGGGCTTCATCCACGGCTTCCCGGAGCGCGCGGGCGGCGTCTCCACCGGCGCACGCAGCTCGCTCAACCTCGGCGTGCGGTGGGGTGACGATCGCGAGCACGTCGAGGCGAACCGGATCCGGCTCGCGCACCATGCGGGTTATGACCCGGCGAGCCTTCATGTCACGCGTCACGTGCACGGTACCGCGGTGTGGAACGTGGCCGAGCCGCTGCACGACGGCGCCGAGTTCGACGGTCTGGTCTGCGATCGCGTGGGCCCGGTGCTCGGCGCGTTCGCAGCCGATTGCATTCCGCTGCTGTTCGCCGAGCCACGCGCGCGTGTGTGCGGCGCTGCGCATGCCGGCTGGCGTGGAACGGTGGCGGGCGTCGCCGGCAACGTGGTCGCACGGATGTGCCAGCTCGGTGGCTCGGCGGATCAGCTGCGCGTGGCGCTCGGCCCATCGATCGGTCCTTGCTGCTTCGAGGTCGGCCCCGAAGTGGTCGCCGAGTTCCGGGCGGCGTTCGGCCATGTGCCCGGGATGGTCGTGGCGGGACCGCGCAAGGACCACATCGATCTACGCGTCGCGATGCGCGCGTCGCTCGAGCGCTCGGGCGTGCGGCCCGAAAACATCGACGACCGGCCGCCCTGCACCAGGTGCGAGGCGGACCGGTTCTTCAGCTATCGCCGAGATGGTAAGGACGGCGGGGTTCACATGGCGTTCATCGCAATGACGCCGACTACTGGCAGGTAGCCACCGTCCACTGGGTGTAATAACCGCCGGTGTTCGGGTCGTAGGCGTCTTCGCCCATCACGCACTGGCCGGCAGCGGCGGTGAACCCGTAGCTCGCCGGGTTCGTGGTGATCGAGAAGCTTCCGCCCTGCACGCGGACCTGATCGCTGGTGTCGCTGCTGATCAGTGCACCGTCGAGCTGGACGCGGGTGACATCGTAGATCGGCATGTCGTCGCCGAGCACGTTGTGATCGACCGCGAGCTGCACATCGAGTCGCGGCGAGACCTCGAGCGACTGCACGCCCGCGCCCTGGGTGATCGACAGATCGAACCGGCGACCATCCGCCGGGTTGACGTCGATCGCGAACGCCTGGGCGCTGCCCTTGGTCAGCTTGGTGGTCCGATCACCGAGCCCGATGTTGGACACCACGAGGGGCTGGTTGTTGGCGAGGTCCACGTCGAAGCTCGCGCCGGGCAGGTCGAGATCGAAGCCGTCGTCTCCGGGTGCGTGGATCGCCGTGTCCTTGAGGCCGAGTGAGAGTCCGCCAACGCCCACGCTGCCATCGAGCTCGAGCGAGAACACCTGCGCTTTGGCCGACGTGAACCGGAACGCATCGGCGCCGTTCAGGTCGACGCCGGGATCGGCGACGGCGATGTCGAGGTTGCGATCGATGTCAAGCGTGCCCCTGATGTGCGCGGTGCCGAGCACCTCGACCATGGCGGTGACCTGACCTGCCAGGCGCGCGTTGACGCCCGGCACGTCGAACAGCTCGGCCAGCGTGTTGAGGGCATTGCCAGCTTCATCGAGGTCGAGGGTCTGCGCGAACGAATCGTGGGTCAGCGAGAACACCAGCGGCTCGTCGTGGTCGTGGCCGATCTGGATCGCGAACCGCAAGGTGTCGTCGTCGCTCTCGACGCGGACCCGCAGCTCAGCACGCTCGAGCTGCGCGGCGCACTCGGGATCGACCGCTTCGATCTCATTGCCGTTCTGATCGAAGTCCGTCGTGGTGCATACCAGCTCTGCCGGTACGCGATAGATCCCGTCCCCGAGATGGTTGGCGTCGCTGAATAGCTTGGCGTTGAGCTCGTCGATGATCTGCTGTGGCCCGTCGTCCGACTCCTCGCCATCGAACGATGCGCGCATCCCGCTTTGCAGGCGAGCTGCGATCCCATCGCTCGACGACAGCCCGACCGCGCGTTCGAGCACGCCGAGCGTCGCGAGATCCGGGAGGCCATCGCGCGTGCCCGCCGTAGCGGCCATCGTCTCGTTCAAGACGTGACCGAGGTCATTCGAGACGCGAGCACGAACATCCGACGGTGCGGGCGGCTCGTCACCACACGCGGCGATGCCGAGTGACGATGTGATTGCGAGCGCGAACAGGGTATTGGAAGGCTTTTGCATGACGCTCGAGACTCTCCAATGCGCATGCCAGATGGCCGACCAGCCGGGGCTTGCCACCTGTTGCCGCGCCGACCGAGGACTACGGCCCTGAACACGGCGGTGGGGAGCATTCACCGTGAATGGCTGTCCACGCTGGGTTCGGCACGCGTGCGGATTTCACCAGCCAGGCGCCCAAGAACCCGTCACCGTGGCGCGATTTCGACGCACGAGCCGGGGCACACAAGTTCTGACTCGGGGACCGTCATCGCTCGACGTTCGCGTGGCTCGTCCGGGTGTCCAGTCAGTATCTGTGTTCCAGCGCGGAGCAGGCTCCGCTAATGCCAAGGCTGAATGTCGCGGCTATCTAGGAGAAGCGATGGCAGCCGCACGACGAGCTCTCGGGCCACCTCTGCAAGGCGAGCTGTTCAAGGCACGCGGTCGTCCGCCGAAAGGCGAGCGTGCAGGTTCACCACACAAGCGACGGCCGACGCTCAAAGGTCGCTTCCGGTGCACGTGGTGCTGCGCGTGGTCACCGACATGCGAAGCTGATGAATGCCACGATCAGCGTGCGGGAGAAGCGCACCGTTCGCCGTCGCGGCCAGGTGTTCGCGGACCGTTACCATGCGGAGATCATCACGTCGCCGCGCCAGGCGAGGCATTGCCTCGCGTACGTCATGAACAACTGGCGCGAGCACAAAGAGGATCAGCTGCGCGCGACGCAGACGTGGGCACTCGATCTGTTCTCGACGGGCATCCACGTTCCGCACTGGAAAGAACGCGTCCACCAGAGGTTTGTTTGGCCAAGCGGAGATCCGTACGACCCACTCGTCGTGTTTCCACCGCGAACCTGGATCCTGAGCGAAGGTTGGAAGCGGCATGGATTGATCAGCGCGCATGAGATACCGAGCGCACCGAACCCGCGGGCTTCGAAGCGAGAGCCGGGGGGCGCGCGATAGGGACGACCGGCGGCCAACGGCTGGCAGTCTCGGGGCGGCGATTCGCACACGCGCGCCGCGCCCGCACGTTCGAGCGTGGGGCGGGCGGGGCCGCTACTCGACCGAGATTCCGTAGGCTGGCAGCAGGTCGCCGGTGAGTGCCTGCACCACGGCCTCCGCCTTGTGCCCGTCGATAATTGCCTGCGCCTTGCGCAGCTCGGCCTGCCGGAGCTCTTCTTGGCGATTGAGCACGTCGAAGTTGGTCGACTTGCCGAGATTGAACCGGTCGGTCTCGATCTTGATGTTCTCGTTGGCGAGATCGATCGCGCGCTGCGACAGCGTCACGCGGCGGCGGGCGAGCTCGAGCTGGGCCACGGCGCGCGACATCGTCTGCGCCAGCTGCATCTTGATGTCGGCGGCGGTGACCTCGATCTTGCGCCGGGTCTCGCGGAGCTCGCGCGATCGGCCGAGTACGTCGTTGCGCCCGAGCGACTGGCGGAACGTCAACGTACCGAGGATCCCGATCGTCTCCGCCCGGCCCACATCTTTCCACGCGCCGCCGAACGTCGAGCCGACGCCGATCGGACCGAGCTGCAGCGCCGCGTCGAGCTGCGGCAGCAAGCCGTTCTCGGTGACCTCGATCGCGATGGTCGTGCTGGCGGTCTGCTTGGCAAGCTGTGCCAGCTCCGGGCTCGCGGTGTACGAGCGCTCGATCATCTGACCGAGCTCCCATGTCTTGTCCTGCGCCCCGAGCTCGGTCTGCACGCGCAGTCCGAGCTCACCGGCACCGATCTCCATGCCGGCGGCCCGCCGCAGCGTGATCGATCGATCGAGCACCGCGAGCTCGCCGTCCAGCACGTCCTCTTCGCGCGTCGCGATGATCTGCTGCACCGCCGGGATCTCGGCGCGTGGGATCTTGCCGCCCTGCGAGCCGAGGGTCGTGATGCGAAGCCGCTCGTTGGCGAGCTCCAGGCTGGCGCGCGTGATCTCGACCTGGCGCTGCGCCAGCACCAGATCCCAGTACGCCGACACCACCGTCTGCACGGTCTGGATCGCGGCGAGCCTGCGAGCGAGCACCGTGGCGTCGCGCGACAGCACGGCCTGGCGTTCGGCCGCGTCGAACACCGCGCTGCCTGCGCCGCGAAGCAGCGGCTGCGTCACGGCGATCCCGATCTTGTCGAACCACGCGGAGGTGGTGCCGCTCACGGGAGCGCCGGCGGAGTACTCGCTCTCGGCGCGCAGGCCGATCGTGCCACCGGTGGACAGTGCTCGGCCGATCTCGAGCGACCCGGTGGCGGTCGACGGATCGAACGACGGATCGCGCGTCGCAAGCGCGAATTGTCCGGTCGCATCTGCACCGATCGTCCAGTCGTAACGCGCGCGAGTTTGCTGGATCTGCGCCTCGGCGATCGCGATGTCGATCTTCGCGCTCGCGAGCGCAGGCGACTGGCGGATCGTGATCTCGAGCAGCTCGGGCAGCGTGGTCGTGCGCGCCGGTCCCGCCCACGCTTCGAGATCGCCGGGCTGCGCCTTCGCGGTGCTGCTGCCGCCGCCAGCATCGTCGCCGGCTTGTGCGATTCGCGCGATCACATCGGCGCGCGCGATCCCAGGAACGAGCAACAGCGCGGCGAGAGCAGCTCTCAAGGACCTCATCGAACGGGCGCACTATAACCCCAGAGCTCGCCTGTGCTGCCCCGATCTCACATCGCATCTCACGCGATCTCCTTGTTGCCGCTCCTCGCGGTACGCCCGGTAACGCTTCGTCGCGGCGCCTCGACCTCGCGCGAGCTGCTCGCGATCTCGGGAGCAACCCAGGCGAGCTCTGGGGTTGAACGCAGGCGGCGGGCTCGGCGAGTCACGCACCATGTTGCTGCCGCGACACCTGCGACGTCACATTGCCCGCACGCGCGTGGACCAACGGAAACGCCCCGTGATAGCGTGCCGAGCATCGTGGCAACGGTTCTGCGTACGTATTGTTTTCTCGACGCACTGCAGCCGCAGCAGGCCACCTTCATCGGCAAGACGGCGCGCGGGTTTTTGCCCGTGCCGTTTCAGGCATCGCTGTGGGTGGAGATCGCTCCAGGGATCGCCATCAACCAGGTCACCGACGCCGCGCTGAAGGCCACCAAGGTGCAACCGGCAGTGCAGGTGGTCGAGCGTGCGTACGGCTTGCTCGAGATCCACGACCATGACAAGGGCGAGGTGCTGTCGGCGGGTGCGACGATCCTCAAGTACCTCGGCGTCGATCAGTCGCAGCGGCTCAAGCCGCGCGTTCTCACCAACCAGATCATCCGGGGCGTCGAGGCGTACCAGACCCAGATCATCAACCGCTCGAGCCAGGGCATGATGGTGCTCCCCGGCCAGTCGCTGTTCATCTTCGAGTGCGAGCCGGCTGGCTACGCCGTGCTCGCGGCGAACGAGGCGGAGAAGGCGGCGAACGTCTCGCTGGTCAACGTGACGCCGTATGGCGCGTTCGGCCGGCTGTACATGTCCGGACCGGAAGCCGAGATCGATGAGGCGGCGGCTGCTGCGACGGCAGCGCTGGCGGCGGTGACCGGTCGGGAACCCGAAAAGTTTGTCGATAAGTGACGACACGTGACGAACGTGACGAACGTGATGACCAAGAACGCGAGGAAACGATGGCTGACGCTCTCGGAATGATCGAAGTAAAAGGCTTCGTCGGCATGGTCGAAGCCGCCGATGCGATGGTCAAGGCTGCCAAGGTCGAGCTCGTTGGCTACGAGAAGACCGGTGGTGGCTACGTCACCGCTGTCGTGCGCGGCGACGTCGCTGCGGTGAAAGCCGCAACGGAAGCCGGCCAGCGCGCCGCCGAGCGCGTCGGCGAGGTCGTGTCGGTTCACGTGATCCCGCGGCCGCATGCCAACGTCGATGACGTGCTGCCGCTGGGCCGGGCCGGCTCCTCGGACAACAAGAAGTAAGCATGGTCCTCGGCAAGGTCATCGGCAC
>JBFWXW010000150.1:0-6796 GCA_050187075.1 Kofleriaceae bacterium
TCGTGATCGGATGCTTGTGGCTCGACCACGGGTACCGCCTCAAGCGGCTCGGCGTGATCGGCGAGACCACCCCGACGACCGGGAGCGCCGACGAGCGCGAGCGGGGTCTGCTCGAAGACTTCTCACGATTTGTCGGTCGTGCGAGGCCGGTGCTGGTCACCTACAACGGCCGCAGCTTCGATCTTCCGGTGATCGCCTTGCGCTCGCTTTGCCACGCGGTGCCACTCGCCTGGTACTACCGCGAGCAGAGCGTTCGCTATCGGTTCAGCGAGCAGGGCCACCTGGACCTGTGCGACTGGCTCGCAGATCACGGCGCGACGCGATCGGGAAGCCTCGACGCGATCGCGCGGCTGATCGGCTTGCCCGGCAAGGTTGGCGTCGATGGCTCGCAGGTTGAAGGGCTGTACATGGCCGGCCAACTGGAGACGGTGCAACGCTATTGCCTGGCCGACGTGGCCCAGACGGCGTTCTTGTTTCTGCGATTTCGGTTGCTACAGGGCCAGCTCTCGCTCGAGGAATACCGCGAGGCGACGCAGTCGCTGATCGACACGCTGACCGCCGACGGACGCGTCTCGGAGGTGCTAGATCAGCTGAAACGGCCGCACCTGCTCGGGGGTCCGGCCGATGCATCACCTCCACCCCACGAAGCATGAATGATCGGTCGCTCGCACGACTCGCCCAGGATCGACTGCCACAGGCATGGTTCACGCGCGATGCCGCAACCGTGGCGCAGGAGCTGATCGGCTGCGTGCTGGTCCATCGCCAGCGCGCCGGAATCATCGTCGAGACCGAGGCATATCTGGGCCCCCGAGATCGGGCGAGCCACGCCCGGTTCGGCGCCACCGCGCGCACGTCGGTCATGTTCGGGCCCGCCGGCGTGTCGTACGTCTATCTGTGTTACGGCATTCATCAGATGTTCAACATCGTCGCGGGCGCCGAGGGCACCGGCCAGGCCGTGTTGATCCGCGCGATCGCGCCCTACGCAGGCTTGCCTGCGGACCCAACGATCGGCCGTGGACCGGGCAAGGTCACGCAGGCTTTGCGCCTCGATCGCCGCCATGACCGCCGCGACCTTGCCGCCGGCCAGCTGTTCGTCGCTGCTGCGATCGCCCAGCCGGCGATCCGGCGTGGGCCGCGGATCGGCATCGATTACGCCGGAGCGTGGGCGCGCCGGCTATTGCGATACTGGTGGCGCGATCATCCGTCGGTGTCGAGAGCTCCCAAGCGTTGAGCGCAGCGCCACGCGCCCCGACGAGACTCGACTCGTCGCCGTCGAGGTGTGACCCTGTCCAGGATCGAGGTCATCGACGCTCTACACGCTCTGATCGGCGGGGATGGCCGCGACGCGGCGCAGCCGCTGGCGATAGAGCTCCTCGCCGAGCTTCTTGCGATCGCGACTCGCGCCTGGCCGGTAATGAAAGTGCGGCACATCGACGATGCGAGTGAGCGAGCTCGCGGGCGGGACCTCCAGCTCGCCGAGCCAGGTCGTGAGCTCGCGCTCGCGTGCACCGCCCTCGGCGATCCAGACCACCGTCTTGTGCTCGGTGAGCCGCAGCGTTGCATGCTCGGCGCGAACGTAGATCGAGAGCTCGAGATGACCGTTGTCGATCAGCTCGTGCTCGTAGTCATCGAGGAACGCCAGGATCTTGTTCGCGTTGACCCGCGCGGTCAGCCATACGTCGGTGACGTCCGCGGCGTCGAAGTGATCGAGCACTCGAACCTCGAGGTTGTCCGCGGCCGGCAGCCGCTCGATCAAGCCCATGAACAGATCCACCAGGTGCGCGGCATCGGTCTGCGCTTCGATCACGAGTGACTCCGGATCGTCGTGGCGGACCCAGCCGCGCTGCGCGCCCACGATCGGAGCCTCGTGGCCGAGCTGCGGCAACACGCCCGATGGCCAGCGAAACGACGTGATCTGTTCGGCGGCGCCGAGCTCGACGACGGGATGCTTGCCGACGGACTCGCCGAGCGGAATCTTCTGCTCGGTGGCGAGCTCGGCGGCCATCGCGTAGCTGTCACGGTACTGGCGCTGCGCCGCCGCGATCGCCGCACCGAGATGTTCTCCCTGCGCTGCTACCAGCACCGGTGGCGACCCCGGCCGCGCGAGCGCGAGCTGATACCAGGTGCGGGTGACTGGTGCCTTCACCTCGGTAACCTACTCCAAGTCAGGTCTCCACCGGCGGATCGGTTAGCTCGAGCACCACGATCGTCACCTTGCCGCGGACGCGCCCACCGATGCCGGTGATGGTCAGCTGGCCATTGTTGGTGGAGAACACGGCACCGTACGGCGCGTCCGTCGATACGAAGATCCCGCTCGCGGAGGTCTTGTCGGGCACGATGCCGGACCGATCCGCAGCGATGTAGGTCACCGTGCCCAACGAGCTGGTCACTACCTTGTCGGCGACCGGCGCCGTGTTCTCGTCGACCACGATGCCGATCGTCAGCCCGGTATCCGGGAAGCTCGTCATCGCGAGCGCGTCGAGGATCTGATCGAGCGACTGCTTGGTCAGCCGCACGCCGGCGAGATCGATCGCCATGAGATCGGGCTCCGCCGACCGACAGGTCAGCGAGGTCGTGGCCTGCGCCGTATCCTCGAGGACCTCGAGACACGCCGTCGCCGTGAACGCGAGATCGACATCGCCACTCCACGTCGCGACCTCCGAGCCCTCGGTGTCGGACGGGTTCAAGCCGCGCGCATCGGCAGGATTGAGCACCCACTCGTTGGATAGCTCGCGCGGCTCACCGATCGCGACGCTGAGGCTGGCGGATTGCGATCGCGAGATCGGGATCAGCGTATCGAAGTCGCGCACGCCGGCGCGAACCATGACGGTCTCTTCGCCAACGCAGGTAGGGTCGTTGAGCGCGCCCAGATCGGTGCACCCCATGTTCACGACCGTGAGCGAATCGCCGGGGGTGAAGTACGCATGGCCACCCACGGCAGGTGCGGGCGACTGGGCGACGGGAAATCCGGTGGTGTGATCGTAGACCACGCGATTGCGCTGGCAGTCGAGCTGACCGGTCGATGGATCCTCGACGGCGCTACGCGGCCACACCGCGACCTGGATCTCGAGTCGCTGGGCAGGAAGGTCGAGCTCGGGGAGTGAAACGCTGCCGATCGAGCACAGGTCGCGGTTCCGGTTGGGCGACACCGGCTCGCAGATCGACACGTACGACCGGTCGGGATCCGACGGGGCGATGATCCGGACGCTCAGGACGGCCTCGCACTCCATGGCGACGCCTTTGCATTCCACGGCGCCGCAGCTCTGCGTCGCGCCATCGGTGATCTGGTATTCGATCGAGAGCGCTGGATACTCGCAGCCCGCTGCGAGCGCCGCGGCCAGCACGATCGCGGATCTCCGCGCGGGCCCGGTCATCGGGAGAGCACCGTCGGTGTGCCCCACCCCGGATCGGTATCGATCGGGACGGTATCATCATCGAGCGCACGCGACAGAAACACCGCGCCCACCACGACCGCGACCACGCCCGCCGCGATCGATAGCCGCACCGACGTCCGCTGGTACCACCGCGTCGTATCGATCACGATCGGCGGCGCCGGGGGTGGCGAGTCGGCGACACGCGGCGGCGCGAGCACGTTGAGCAGGTCGCTCGGTTTGTCGGTTCCGAGCTCGCGCACTGCCGAGAATCCGGGCGCACGGTCGCGCCAGGTTTGCACCATCAGCCGCCCGTTGGTCGACGAGATCAACACCGCATCGGAGACGTTGATCAGCGCGGCCAATCGCTTCATCGCGCTGGCCCGCGCGGTCGGATCGGGCGACTGGGTCAGTCCGAGACGGGCGCGCTGGACCTTGGTGCGTCGCGATGCCTCCGCGTTTTCGATCGCATAGGTCGCAACCGCGGCCGGGAACACCGTCACCCCGCGGCCCCGCGGCTCGCGCTCGGCGCCGATCAGCCAGACGACGTGCAGCCCTGCCGGCACGGTGAACTTGCCGGGGGCGACGCCGACCTCGCTGCCGTCGATCCATACATGGCCGTTGCCGCTGATCTCGAGCGTGCCGGTGGTGGCGGTCGACCCGCGCGCCTGTTCGAATGCGCGCACGACCTCGGGCAGGTACATCGCCGCATTGAGCGTGCGATTGGGATCCATGCCATGAACCAACGCGAACGCCTTACGCGCATCGAGCTGCTTGCCCTCTCCCAGCCACGCCCGGCCCAGCTCGAACGCGAGATCGGCATACAGCTGCAGCGTCGACGTGCCATCGGGGGCGCGATACGAAGGGGTGGCGAAATGCAGCTCGGCGTGGCCCTCGAGCGCCTTGCTCGCGGCTTGTGCGTAGTTGAACTGGGTCAGCTCGTCTCGAGCGCGGATCAGATCGACCCGCGCACGCTCGAGCCGTGGCCGATCATCATCGTCGACGGACTCGACCAGCGCCGCGGCATCGGTCGACCGCGGCAGGGTCCGGAGCTCGGGGTGAACACTGAGCTCGACCTCGAGCTTCGCGGTCAGCTCGCGGGCTGGGAGCTCACTGGACAGGTTGATCACCGCCACCGGCCGCCGATCGGCGTGCGCGCGCGTCGCCCCGAACAGGGCCACGCAGACGATCAGCCATCGGGCCGCCATGGCGGGCGACATTCACTTACTATAGGGCACCTTGCCGGCGGGGCCCATGCCCGTTTGGTGGGCAAGGGCTGTGGCTGATCCCACATCATGGAAGAGCCCGTTCAGAAATCCCTCGAACGCTACGACGTTCTCGACCGTATCGCGGTCGGGGGCATGGCCGAGGTGTTTCTCGCGAAGGCCTACGGCGCCCACGGGTTCGAGAAGACCATCGCGATCAAGCGGATCTTGCCCGAGCTGGCTTCAGACCCGGAGTTCGCGGCGCGGTTCATCGCCGAGGCCAAGGTCGCCGTGCGGCTCTCTCACGCCAACATCGTGCAGGTGTTCGACTTCGGGCGGATCGGCGAATCGCTGTTCATCGCGATGGAGTACGTCGACGGGCTCGACCTCGCCGCCATGCTCCGCAAGTTCAAGGACGAGAACCGCCAGATCCCACTGCCAGCGGCCTTCCACATCGCCATCGAGATCATTCGCGGTCTGGACTTCGCCCACAGCCACAACGTGGTGCACCGCGATGTGTCGCCGTCGAACATCCTGGTTTCGCGCGCGGGCGAGGTGAAGATCGCCGACTTCGGCATCGCGGTAGCCGCCCAACCGCACCGAGGCAGCGGGCCCGGCCCCAAGAAGGTCATGGGCAAGTGGCGCTACATGTCCCCCGAACAGACCCGGGGTGACACGCTGGACACTCGCAGCGACCTGTTCTCCGCGGCCTCGGTGATCTTCGAGCTGTTCACCGGCGTGAAGCTGTTTCCGGGCGATGAGTCCGAGGACATCACGCGGAACATCGAGGCCATGCCGATCCCGAAGATGACGAGCTTGCGCCCGGGGCTGCCGTCACGGCTCGACGATGTGCTCGCCGGGCCCCTCGCACGCAAGCCGATCGACCGGCCGAGTCGACCGGCCACCGTGCTGCGCGCGCTGATCGAGCTGTCGTACGAGTCCTCGATCATGGCGACCGCGCTCGACGTCGCCGAGGCACTGGCGACCGTGATCCCGGCCAAGCGGCAGTCCGGTCGCGGTGCGCTCGATGACGTGATCCGCAAGCAGCTCGCCGAGAATCCGACGGCGGCGCGCCGCACCGCGGTCACCGAGGGCCAACCGCCTGGAACACAGACCCAGGGCGAGGTCTCGACCGGGCTGTTTCGCAAGATCGACCTCGATGGGCTGTCACGCCTCGAGGAGGTCGACTCGACGGCGATCCGCTCACCGCGCGCTCGCCGTAACTCCGAGCATCCGTCCCAGCCGGGCGACACCGACGCCCGCAAGCGCACCGAAGCACCGCACGATCCCGATCGCCATACCGAGGTCGGAGGTCCACCGACGGGCGAGGCACCCAAGGATCTCGACCTCGGCGGATCGATCACCAAGTCGCGGACCCAGGAGATTCCGGGCAGCTCACGGCGTGCATGGTGGGCGGTGCTGGTCGCCGCGTTTCTGGGCGCAGGCGGCATCGCCGTGGTGGCGATGACGCGCAACGACGAGCCCTTGCCACCGCCGGTCGAGCCACCGGTTCCCGACGTTCCGGTGGTGGTCGACACCGGCACGGTGGAGATCGTGACGACCCCGCCGGGTGCATCTGGAACGATCAACGGCCAGCGGTTCGGGCCAACGCCGATCCGGATCAAGAACGTCCAGACAGGCATCGCCAAGCTCCATCTCGAGCTCACCGGGTACGTGCCGCTCGATGACGATGTCGCGGTGCCCAAGGACGTCACGGTGTCGTATCGCCGGAACCTGATCGCAGCGCCGGCCAAGCTCCACGTAGAGTCCGATCCGGTGGGCGCGCAGGTGACGCTCGATGATCGGCCGCTCGGCATCACGCCGCTGACACGCGAAGGACTGGCCGCGCAGCACAAGGTGAACCTGACGCTGTCGAAGTCCGGGTTCGAGTCGCAGACGTTTCCGATCGATCTCGTCGCCGGCAACACCACGGAGATCACGCGGACGCTCAAGCCATCGCCGCGGTTCGGCCTGGTCCAGCTGCGGATGGCGAGTGGTTGGGGCGACGTGTACCTGAACGGAAAGAAGGTCGCCCGCGCTCCGACCAAGGCGGTGAAGCTGCCGGTCGGCAACGTGACGCTTCACCTGGTGAACGATGGCGATCGATCGAAGCCACCGATCAAGTGGACCGCGAGCTGCAACGTCAAGGAGACCGAAGCAAACATCTGCACGATCAGCATGCCGTGACCTGCGATCGGCGGCTCACCGCTTCTTGCGAAC
>JBFWXW010000151.1:0-6728 GCA_050187075.1 Kofleriaceae bacterium
CCTCGCCTGATATTGAAGTGCTGTCGCGAGCTGGGCTTCCGTCAGCCGGCCGTCTCGTACGAGCATCTCGCCGAGCTTCATCTCCTGCGAAGGTATCACGGCCGTGCTACTGGAACGGAATGCGGGTCGGTCTGTGCACGAGCGCAGTCGTATGGTTCGCGACCGGCTGCGGTGAGGCGAAGCAGGCGCCGCCACCACCCGAGCGCGGATCGGCTGCCTCGCCGGTCGGCGACCAACCAGCCATCGTGGAGCCGCCGGCATTCCCGAAGGGGACGCGCTCGCTGGTGCTCACCCGAACAGTGATGGTGCGGTTGGAGCCAGGTGAACAGGCGCGGGGCATCGGCGCGGTCGCGGTCGACACGCGCGTGGGCTGGACGCGGACCGCGAAGGCCAAAGGATGCAGCAAGCCATGGGTCGAGATCACGCCGCGCGGATGGGTGTGTGGTGACTACCTCGAGACCAGTACACGTCCGGTGCTCGGGCGCGAGGTCCCCATGCTGGAGCGCAGCGAGCTGGTCCCGGGCATCTACGGAAAGGTCACCGTTCCGAGCTCGGTGACGTACGTCCTCGAAAAGTCTGCGCGCAAGCCTGGCAAGGCCAAGCCGCAACGCCCGATCACGTCTCCCAGCCAGGTCGAGTCGCCTCCCGAGCCGAAGATGATCGAGGGCAAGCCGCTGGTCGGCTCGGTGAACGTTCGACAGTACGAGGAGCTGACGATTGGCGGCAAGACCTACTGGAAGATCAACCAGAAGCAGAACGAGTACGTGCTGAGATCCGCGATCGCACCGCATCGCCCGTCCACGTATGGTGGGATCCGACTGGGCGACGAGACCGGCCGCACCGTGCCGGTTGGGTTCGTGTGGGCGCGCTGGGGAGGTGGCAACGTCCACACCACGCACAAGCCCAGCTCGGGCATGTACCGCAAGCTCGCGCACAAGACACCGATCACGATCCTCGAGACCGCGAGCGACAAGACCGGCAAACCGATCGCGTACCGGATCGGTGACGACGAGTGGCTCGCCGCCGCCGACGCGCGCGTGTTTCAGCCGGCGCCAGCGCCGCCGATGCTGTTGCCCGGCGAGCGCTGGATCGACGTCGATCTGGACAACCAGATCCTGGTTGCGTTCGAGGGCGACATGGCGGTGTATGCGACGCTGGTCTCGTCAGGCACCAAGGACACACCTACCCAGCCCGGCGTATATCGGATGTGGCTCAAGCAGTCGGAGGCCGACATGAACGGGCTCAGCGGCGAGGATCCCTACTCGGTGGCCACGGTACCCTGGACGCAATTCTTCAGTCCGGACAAAGGGCTCGCGCTTCACACCGCCTACTGGCATGACGGGTTCGGCACGCAGCGCAGTCATGGCTGCATCAACCTCGCACCGCGCGATGCGCGCTGGCTGTACTTCTGGAGCGATCCCCAGGTGCCACCGGGATGGACGAGCGCGACCGGCATCACGGAAGCGCCGGGATCGATCGTCCGGGTCCGAACGAAGGACGAGCCAGCACCGCCGGCCCAAGGCTACGCGAAGAAGGTCCTCGAGGCCCGACAAGCGGGTCGTAGTGGCTGATGTTCTGCACCAGCGCGCGCTCGAGGCGTTGCTGGCGTAGGCAAAGGCCAACGGCGATGTGGCCGAAGCTGGCACGGCGACTTCTGCAAGAACCAGCATCTCGGCAAGACGCCCAGCGGCGACGATGTCGTTGTCTGCGACGAGCTGTATGATTCACCGCCGTACCTACGGCTGCCCGCTCCGGTCACCGACAACGGAAAGATCACCATGCAGGGCGCCGTGGTGCGCGCTCGAGATCTTTCCGCACGCGACACCGGCGGGTCACGTGGTGGGAACCTGGCGAAGGTGACGGGCGGCGGGGAGCCGTGTCCGTAGGCTACCTGGGCTATCGAACGACGGCGAGCTTCTTGGGTTGCGCCGCGAGGACCTTGGCTTCGGCAGCATCCATCGCGGCGATCAGCTCGGGACCGAAGGCGTCGAGCAGCGCTTCGCGCGCGAACCGATAGAGGTTCGGTCCATCGACGACGTGCGCGCACGAGTAGTCCACGTAGTCATCCGAGATCACGATCTCGCCCTCACCGTAGCTGAGCGGGAACAGCCGGCAGATGTGAGGCTTGACGCCGTTGTAGCTCCAGCCCTGCTCGAGCGACGCGCGATGGATCGCGCAGCCGCGCTTGTCGTGTGCGAGGAACAGACATCCGCCGTCATGGACGGAGGTGCGGACAGCGCGACCGGCAGGATAGTCAGGATCCTCTTCTTCCTCGGTGCCGAACCACGGGAGGTTGGCGACCTCGGGGCGCAGCACCGGGCGGATCTTGTCGGCGCGCGCGAGGATCGCGTCGCGCTCGAACAGGTCGACGTCGCACCCGTACTGGCAGCACGCGTCGAGCTTCACGGTGCGTGTCTCGACGACCGCACAACTGTGCGTCATGCAATCTTCGGTGATGCGGCGGGTGAATACCGCCTGCCACGCAGACTTGAACCGGGGGTGATCGAGCTCGACGACTGGCTCATCCATACGACGGCCACGATATACACCAAGTGAGGTCGGGCGGGGCCAGCCGGTCGGCTCGCGCGCTACGTTGCGAACCGCCGCGCCGCGCTTCACGCTCCCCGGCTCGGCCTCGTCACCTCCACCAGCACCTCCGCTAGCTCCACCCGCTCCACACCCGCACCCTCCGCCTGATTCACCGCCATCACCAGCGCCGACAGCATCTCCTGGTCCAACACGCAGCTCGCATCCGGCGTCGTGTGTGTGAAGTTGCGAAAGCACGTCTCGATCACCGGCAGCGAATCCTTGCGCATCCGGATCGGCACGCCATGCGACCTGCAAACGATCGGTCGCGCGCGATAGATCATGCAGCGGCCGTTGGCATCGAGTGCCACACATCGATCAGCCGGCGCACCTGCGACGTTGGCCGCCAGGGCCTCGCGATCGGTCTCGCGCCACCCGGCGACCTCGCGTTCGATCGCGGTGGCCTCGACCGCCGTGATGGTCAGCCGCACGTGACAGCAATCCGAGCAGCCGGTCGCGCACTGCATGTCGTCACCGTGCCGCGCGGCTACGCGATCGAAGAATCCATCGACCTTGGCCGTTAGCGCGCCCCAGCGACTCACGGCTGGCGCATACCACGTGCGAGCGCCGCGGCAGCTGATCTCACGCACAAACCATTTTGATCTCTCTCGCGTCAAGCCCCCGTTCAGCGTGGAGCACGATGTGCACGTTGGCATCGGGTAGGCGGTCGCGCGAGCCATGTACCCTGACCTCAGGTTCGCAAGGCCGACCACGCAAGCCAGATCCAACCGACCAGAAACGCCAGCCCGCCGATCGGCGTGACCGCCCCCAGCCCTTTGACCCCGGTCAGCGCCAGGGCATAGAGCGATCCCGAAAACACCACGATGCCGGCCTGCAGGATCCATCCTGCGGTCGACGCGCCGCGTGGCCCGCCGAACGTCGCGATCACACCGCACAGCACGATGCCGAGCGCGTGGTACATGTGATAGCGCGCAGCGGTCTCGAAGATCTCCAGGGCGCGTGGCTCGAGGCGCTCGCGGAGTCCGTGAGCACCAAATGCGCCCGCCGCAACGGACACGGCGGCGTTGATGGCGCCGAGCGCGATCAGTGGAGAGCGGTCGGTCATGTTTCGAGGCTACCCGATGGTGACGATGACCGCATCGCGATCGGGGACGACCCGGATCGGAATGTCCAGGAACTGTTGAATCGTGGCGATGTTGGTCGTCGCGTGCAGTGACAGCGCTCGGGTTCGGAACTGTCCTCCGCCTGCGATCGCCATCGGCAGCAGCAGTTGATCTGCGAGGTGCTCGCCGACCGGAACATCCGCTGCGATGAACGCAGCTGCTTCGTCGCAGGCACGTGCGGCGACCAGCTCGGCACGGAGCCCACGTTCTCCCAGCTGCGTGATCAGCTCTCGGCCGCTCGCGCGCTCTAGCTCGATCATCAGTACGTTGCCCGTGCCCGCCGCGCGAACGTCGCGGACCTCGCACGTCACCGTCGTCCCTAGCCGCTCGCGTACGATCGCGAGCTCGCGCTCGGCGACGTGTGTCGGCAGCCTGGCGATGATCGCCGTGGCGTGGCGCGATGTGATCGGCCCGCCCTCGATCAGCCGGATGGGACGCAGCGCGCCGGCACCCACCGTCAAGGTGAGCTGACCGAGCGCGCCGCGCGACCCGGCGGAGTCGCCCGATGCGAACCCATGGCGATCGAGCACCAGCGAGACGTTCGCTCCCATCGCTCGAACGTGCGGCAGGAACACACGGTCGAGAAACTCGAACGGGGGAGCGAGCGGATTGTGCGTACCACCGAGGATGATCGCCGTCATCGGGACGTTCGCGATGATCGCCGGCAGCAAGATCGTCTGCACCACGAGCGTGGTCGAGCCCGGCGTCCCGATGTCGATGGTGACGTCGCCACCCGCGATCGTTCCCGGACTGAACCACACCTGTTGCGAGCTCACCTCCGCACCCCGGACCTCGGCGCCGCACAGCCTCGCGGCAGCCTCGACGCACGCCAGGTGCTGGCGACGGAGGCCCGGGTTTGCGCGACCAGCACGGATCCGGTGCATGCGCAACGGCCGCCCTGTGATCATCGACAGCGCGAGCGACGTGCGCAACACCTGTCCGCCGCCCTCGCCGAGGGAGCCATCGATCTCGACGATGTTCACCGGGGCTAGCCCTTCACGCACACGACCTGCCGCAGCTCGTGAACAATGTCGACGAGCTCGGCTTGCGCCGCCATCACCTTGTCGATCGGCTTGTACGCCATCGGGGTCTCGTCGATCACGGCCGCGTCCTTGCGGCACTCGACGTTCGCCGTCGCCTTCGCGTGATCTTCGAGCGTGAATCGCCGCTTGGCTTCGGTGCGCGACATCGTGCGACCTGCACCGTGGCTGCACGAGCAAAACGATTGCGGTTCGCCCTTGCCGCGCACGATGAAGCTGCGCGCGCCCATCGAGCCCGGAATGATCCCCAGGTCTCCGAGCCGAGCCCGCACCGCACCCTTGCGGGTCACGAACACGTCGTGGCCGAAGTGATGTTCGCGCGCGACGTAGTTGTGGTGACAGTTCACCGCCATCTCGCCGAGCTCGAACCGCGGGAGCTTCGAGCGCGCAGCCGCGATCACCGCGTCCATCATCAGCTGGCGATTGGTCATCGCGTAGCGCTGCGCCCAGTCCACCGCCTCGACGTAGTCGTTGAAATGCGTGCTGCCCTCACGCAGGTACGCCAGGTCCCTGTCGGGCAGATCCTTGATGTGCCGCTGCATGTCGTACTTCGCCAGCTCGATGAAGTACGTGCCGATCCGATTGCCGACGCCACGCGAGCCCGAGTGCAGCATGAACCACACGTGATCGGTCTCATCGAGACAGACCTCGATGAAGTGGTTGCCGGTGCCGAGCGTGCCCAGGTGATTGACGTCGTTGCCCTTGCCGATCCGCGGGTGCTTGTCGGTGATCCTGGCGTATGCGGGCGCGAGTGCCTTCCACGCACCGAGCGGCGCCTCCGGCAGGTTGTGCCACGCGCCGCGATCGCCGCGTCCGCCGTTGGCCGTGCGGCCGTGCGGAACCGCCTTCTCGATCGCTGTCCGGAGCGATCGCAGCGAGTCAGGCAGCTGGCTCGCATCGAGCGTGGTCTGGACTGCCATCATGCCGCAGCCGATGTCGACGCCAACGGCCGCTGGAATGATCGCACCCTCGGTGGGCACGACGCTGCCGACCGTTGCGCCGATGCCCCAGTGGACATCGGGCATCACCGCGACGTGGCGGAACACGATCGGTAGGCGTGCGACGTTGACCAGCTGCGCGCGCGCGGCGTCCTCGATCGGTACGCCACGCGTCCATGCCTTGATCGGTACGTTGTTGGTTTCGATGAGCTCGTAGTCAGCCATGGCGATCACATGCGACCTGCGAAATGTGCGGTCGATCTGGCGCTCGCGAGCAAACGGATCGCCAGCGCGCTCACTGAGTACGGCTTTTGTGCGCCGAGAGCAAGCGGTGGGGCTAAGTCCGCGACTCGTGGCCTGCCGGCGCGTTCCTTCTCGTCCAAGGACGGGTACGATGCGCGCATGTCGACATCGGATGGAGGCCGTCCACCCGGGCCGTCGCCGCAAGGGACGTTATTGGGATTTCCGCCGGCCAAGGCCGAGCCGAAGGAAGCTGCTCACGGAGCACCGCAGCAACCCGCGCCGGAACAGCCACCGGCGCAGCAACCGCCACCGCGCGAGCGACACGCGTTGCCACCGCCGCGTGCAAATCGCGAGTCCGCGCAGCCATTGCCCGGGGTCGTGCCACGTGCGCAACCGGTTCAGCAACGAAACCCCGTTGCACCGCCGCACCCGGCGTCCACGCCGTCTGCGCAGCCCCCCGCGCGCGCGCATTCGCCATCCCAGCCGCCGGGCGCGACGCAACTGCCGAGTGTGTTGGGGCCACGTTCGAAACCACCGACGCGGCCACCTGATGTGTTGCCGCCCCCAACCGCTGGATCATCACAGCCACCGGGCGCACCGGCGTCAGGTCCTCACGCGTATCCGCCACCGGGCGCACCGGCGTCAGGCCCTCACGCGTATCCACCGGGCGCCGCACCGGCGTCAGGTCCTCACGCGTATCCGCCGGGCGCCGCACCGGCGTCGGGTCCTCACGCGTATCCGCCGGGCGATGCACCGGCGTCGGGTCCTCACGCGTATCCGCCACCGGGCGCACCAGC
>JBFWXW010000152.1:0-6419 GCA_050187075.1 Kofleriaceae bacterium
CCTGACGATCGCGGGCTGATCGCGCTCTGCCGGCCACGGCCGGCACGCGCACCGCCGGCCAATTCCGCACCGCGGGCGAACGTCTGCGCGGCCGAGGCGATCGTCGTCGCGATCCTGCGTGAACGGCGAACCTGCTTGCGGGCGGCGCGATCGCGAAGCCATCGCGGTGGCGGGCGAATCCGGCGAGTCCGGCCCCGGCGGTATCGACGAGGCTTCGTGCCGGACGCGGCAGCCGCCCACCCTGGCGAGAATGACGAGCGCGAGCATCGCCAGTCCCAGGGCGATCCAGCGGTCTGCGCGGACAACAGGGACGACGTCCGAGTGCGAGCGCTTGAAGCTCTCATCGGCGGTGAAGGGAAGATCGACGCTGGCCGAGGTGGGTGCGTCCAGCGATGCGAGCATGGACGCGAGCTGAGGTGACGGCCGCCACGAGGCGTCTAACCGCTGAGCGTGGTGGTCACGATGGAACCGGGCTTGCGGTCGCCGCAGATCGCGGTGTGGATCATGCGCGAGCCGGCGGTTCGGTCGAGGTCGATCGACCTCGCGATCGTGATGGACCCTGCGGTGGGATCGCCGGCGATCGAGCTCGCGATCGTGATGGACCCTGCGGTGGGATCTCCGGCGATCGAGCTCGCGATCGTGATGGACCGTGCGGTGGGATCGCCGGCGATCGAGCCCGCGATCGTGATGGATCCGGCGGTGCGATCGTCCGCGAGCGAATTCGCACGGTGATGAATCCAGTGGGGCAGTCGCCACGCTCGGCAGTCCGAGCCCCGGTTCGAGAAAGCTCGATGAGACCCGAGGTGACCAAGGTTCGTGATCACGCGCCGTTCACAGCTCGCGGCCACACCTCGCCAATCGCGCGGGCGAGATGTGACGCACCCTCCGGCCGATGATTCGAAAGCCGCTGCTCGACGAGTGCCTCGATCAGTGATGCATCCGCAGGTAGCGATCCGTGGGGGCATGCGCGATCGCTCGCATGCACACATCGTCGAGGAGGCGTGGGACGTCGGAGCGCAGTCGCCGCGGTGGAATGATCGGTAGGCCCCCGATCGCCGCGGTCGTGCGAACGCCGATCGCGTTGGAAGTGGAGTTTGTCGCCGGTACGTCTCGCGTCGCTGGCCGAGGTGTGCGGTAGTCGCGGTCATCAGGGGCGGGCCAGCGGCGTCGGAACGAACGCGGCGTAAGAAGTGCGACAGCGGGTAGGCTCGACGGACAGGGCACGTTATGATCGCTGCGCATGACCCGGCAGATCATCGCGATGGGCGGCGGAGGATTCCTGATGGAGGCCGACAATCCGTGGCTCGACGACTACGTGTTGACGCGCGCACGCCGTCAGCCCGCGCGGATCTGCTTCGTACCCACCGCGAGCGGCGATGCGTCCAGCAACATCGTGAAGTTCTATCGCGCGTTCTCGCGACGGGACTGCAAACCGACGGATCTCGTGTTGTTCGGCTCGCAGGGTCTGCCGAGGCAACCGGCGCTGTCGTCGGATCTGACCGGCTTCATCGCGGAGCAGGACATCGTGTATGTCGGCGGCGGAAACACCGCCAACATGCTCGCGGTGTGGTGGGCGCATGGGCTGCACAAGATCCTGCGAACCGCGTGGGAGAACGGCACCGTGATGTGCGGGATCAGCGCCGGGATGTTGTGCTGGTTCACCGCGGGTGTCACCGATGCATTCGGCTCGCTCGCGCCATTTCGCGATGGCCTGGGGCTGTTGCCCGGCAGCGCGTGTCCTCATTACGACGGTGAGGTCGATCGGCGTCCGCGCTATCACGCGTTGATCCGGGACGGGTTCCCGGGTGGATATGCGGCCGATGATGGTGCGGCGATCTGCTTCGAAGGCGACAAGGTGAGCGAGGTGGTGTCGTCGCGGCGCAGTGCCGGCGCCTACCACGTGACGCTCAAGAGCGGGCACGTCGTCGAGCACGTACTCGACACCCGGTATCTCGGCGAATAGCGCGCACTAACCGTCGGCGAGCACGAACGCCTTGGCGAGGATATTGATCAAGATCGCGTCACCTTCGAACGGGAGGAACGCGCGCTCGACGATGGCTCTCGCGTCATAGTCGACGGTGAGCTCGATCGGCGTGTCGGCGCCGTCGCGGTGAACGTGCCCGGTGCCGAGATGAATGCGATGGGATCCGGATCGGCCACGAACGACGAGCCAACGATCGACGAGCTCCGCGCGATCGCGCAGGATGGTTCGCGGCAGGACGCGAGCGAGCACGTCCCGGCGCGTGTGACCCTCGGGCGCCAATTCCCCACACACCGCGCCCGCCCAGTAGTCGCGCCACTCGGGTTGGATGTCGCGCTCGTCGAACCGAGGATCGTTGGCGATGCTTGCCGCGCCGACAAAGCCGTCGACATCGCGCATCACTTCCGAAAACACCAGCGGCGGAATGTCGCCGAGCCGAAGCGGGCGCTCGATCAACAGGTCGTCGGCGCGGACGAAGCTGACCCGTCCAGCGACCACGTACTCGAAGATCGCGTCATCGCGGTTGTGAGCGAGCGGCACGGCCTCGAACACCACAGTGAGGTTCCAGCGCGGCAGCAGCAGGGTGGGGTAGTTGGCTGAATCCCAGTGGCCCTGGATCGTGTAACGCCAACCGCGCTGCTGGCAGGCGGTCAGCAGGGGGCGCTGGCGCAGCACATGACTCGCAAACCGATCATCGGTGTACGCATCCCGATCGTGTGGCCGGTACACTTCGCGCCAGATCTGCTTGAACGGCTGCCGTAGGTCGTGGGCCTCGAGGAAGTCGCGCCAGATCAGCACCTGGTCGAGCTGTGCGTCGAGCACATGCCACAGGCGGGCCTCTGCGTCATCGGCGAGCTCGGCGCCTGGTTGACCGAGCGGCGCGAGCTGGCCCGCTTGCCACCACAGCTCACGGCCATCACATAGCCAGATCAACCCACGACCGATCTGTCCGACGACCGGATGCGCGAGGTAGCGCTCGCGCAGCTCGCGGAGTGGCAACCGGCGATCGTTCATCCACATGCGCTGGACGCGGGCGGTCTGGCCCTCGAGTAGGTCTTGCAGCTGCTTGTGCTCGCGCTTGATGGTGCGGAGCTGGTCTGCGTGGCCCGCTTGAACCGGCTGCGGGGCCGAGCGCTGCAGCTTTCCGTTCGGGCGGATCCAGCGCAGCTCCACCAGTGCGCCGCGGACCACACGGAGCTCGGCCTGGAACTCACCCACCGGGATCCGGCGCGTTCCCATTGCGTCGAGGCCGGCGTCGGGGACCGAAGTCTCCTCGAGATCCTCCCGGGTCTGCCCCGCCCGCATCGCCGCGTCATCGAGCGCGCGGTCGATGACCCGCTTGCCCGATGCGTAGCGCACTCTTTCGGCGAGTCTCGATAGGTGCGGCACGCCCACGCCAGCCGGCATCGCGGCGAGCGCGTGCAGACAGGCGTTTCCGAGCTTGGTCGAGGCGGGCCCGAAATTGGGAATCTTGCGAAAGCACCGCTCGCCAAACTGCGCGACCGCATGGGCCAACTGCGGATTTGCGATGGTGCCGCTACCCCAGATGAGCCCCTTCAGCAGGTCCTGATTGCGATCCGACAGTCCCACCTCGACCGGGGGGCCCCAGCCGGGCTGGTGGGTGTAGCCCAGGGTGGCTGTCTCCATCCAGCTCTGGAGCCATCCGGCATAGCGCTGGTTCGAGATCGCTGCGATGAGCAGACGCGCCGACTTCGTCCACCTCTGCGTGGGCTTCGATTTGCCCGATGCATGCGCTGCGTGGTCAAGCAAGGTGACCCATCGTGCGCGCTGTTCGTCGTCGAGCGCGTCGATCCTGTCCCACACCTTCGAGCCCCACGCGTCGCGATCGATCGGTAGTGGCGGGCCGTCGCGTTGATCAGCAAGCACCGCGGCGACGCGGGTCGCAAACTTTCGGGTCGTGGCAGAACCGGCTTGCTTCGTGAGCCGCGCGTGCAACTGCGTCAGCGCGCGCTCGAGGGGCGGCTGCAGCGTATTCGCGGCGATGAACCGCTCGACACATGCGAGGGCTTCGGTGCCGGCCAAGAATTCGGGTGGGGCGTCGAGCAGTGCGATCAGCTGGTCCTCATCGAACGCGGGCGAGGTCTGGAGAACGCGCGCCGCGAGCTCGAGCAGCGCCTCGAGCTCTGGATCGCTCAACGAGCGGTTGAGCCAGCGAACCGACTCCAGCGCCTCGATCGCGGTGACGACGATCGCGGCACGGT
Organism: Kofleriaceae bacterium; assembly: GCA_050187075.1. Lineage (GTDB taxonomy): Bacteria > Myxococcota_A > Polyangia > Haliangiales > Haliangiaceae > JABFXX01. Next base: position 4,204 of record JBFWXW010000152.1, read on the forward strand.
TGGCTGGAGCCGCCTGGAGGATCGCACTCCATGCTGGGGCACCGTCATCGCGTGCCGCCGCGCCCGTGCGTACGCTCGTGACGAAGCGGTCGAGCAGGTCGTGCACCCGGTCCATGCGGGCGAAGCCTTGCATGGAAACCACGCGGTCGCAGCTGGCCGCGGATCGAACGGCTCAGGCGGTTCAGGCGTTGGTCGGGCCCGACCACTCCCCGGGAACCGGCGTGTTGATCCGGCGGAGCCCGCCCACGCGGAACACCTTGAGCTCGTCGGCCTTGCCTTTGACGCGAACAGGGGGCAGCTGGGTGGCCTCGACGCGCCCGGCGATCCGGCGATAGGTGTCCTCGGAGATGATGATCTCACCCGACGCCGCGACGTTGACGAGGCGAGACGCGACGTTCATCGCGTCGCCGATCGCGGTGTACTGGAGCGCGCGTGTCGAGCCGATCGATCCGGTGATCACCTTGCCCGTGTTGATGCCGATGCCGATCCGGATCGGCGCCTGGTTCTCCGCGGCGCGGGTGCGGTTGAACTCCTCGAGCGCTTGCAGCATCGCGATCCCGCACGACACCGCCTTGAACGGCGCATCGTCGATCGGAATCGGCGCGCCGAACAGGCCGATGATCTCATCGCCGACGAACTTGTCGAGGGTGCCGGAGTACTTGAACAGGATGTCGACCATCACCTCGAAGTACTCGTTCAAGGTGTTGACGACCTCCTCCGGTGGCCGTCCGTCCGACATCGTGGTGAAGCCGCGAATGTCGGAGAACAGCATGGTGATCTCCGAGAGCCGTCCGCCTTTCTCGATCGTGAGCTCACCCTTGACGACCTGCTCGACGACCGACGGCGGGATCAGTCGCGAGATCTGCGCGCGGGTCTGCGCTTCTTTTTCGATCCGGCTGGCCAGCCGGGCGTTCTGGATCGAGATCGCAGCTTGCGAGGCCATGCCGGTGCAGATCTGCAGATCCTTCTCGGTGAATGCGTTCGACGTGAACAGCGAGTCCAGGTGCATGATGCCGAGCAGCTCGTTGGCGTGCAGCAGCGGCAGGGTCATCGTCGAGCGAATACCCTGCATGATGATCGAGTGAGCGCCCGAGAACCGTGCGTCCATCGTGGCATCGGACGAAAGCACGGCGGCCTTGTTATTCACGACCTCGGCCATCACGGTCTTCGACAGCACGATGTTGGGATCGCTCTTGCCGCTGCGCGTCTTCACGAACCGCGGTGATAGCTCGCCGTGATCGTCGACGAGCAAGATGACGCCGCGGTCGGCGCCGACCAGCTCGAACGCCTTGTCGAGAATCTTGGGGAGCAGCTTGTCGAGATCGAGCTCGCTGCCGACCGCGCGCGCCAGCTCGTGGCCGATGCGCAGGCGCTCGTAGTCGCGGCGCAAATTCTTTTCGTCGCCGATCTGGCGCTCCGGCATGAAGTCGCCGGTGTTGGCCTGGATCCGGCCCCGAATATGGCTCTCGGTCAGCCCCGGTGCGATCGTGACGCGCTGGAGGACGTCGTCGGCCTTCGGCTTGTCGACGAACACGATGCGCGTCGAGCCCATCGTGAATTCATCGCCGTCACTGAGGTAGTGATCGGCGATCCGCTCACCGCGCATGAACGTGCCGTTGAGCGAGCGCAGGTCGCGCAGCAGGTACCGGCCGTCGGCGGCGCGTTGGATCTGCGCGTGCTCTTTCGAGATGATCCGGTCGAGGATCTGGATGGTGTTATCGGGATGGCGGCCGATCGTGTTGAAGGCGGCGAGCTCGAACTCCTGCCGTTCCTCTCCCGAAATGACGATCAGCTTGGCCATCAGAAAAGACCCGAAGTCCTACGATGGTACGCCGGGCCGAGCCGACGAGTAAAGCAGCGATCATGACCAACTCCTTGCCCAGCCAAGGAAAAAACGCTGTTCGAGCGGGGACCAGGTAGCTCCCAAACCGACCTCACTGCTGCTCGCGACGACCTGCTCTTGTGCTCGTTCGCGGGCTATGTCATTTCTGTGCGCCCAACTCGGCTGCCGGTTGGGACCACGCGAATGTGGCGGAATTGGTAGACGCGCTGGATTCAGGTTCCAGTGGGTAACACCGTGGGGGTTCGAGTCCCCCCATTCGCACGGCGCACTGCGGGCGGGAGCCCGCAGTGCCGCAGGTGCGTTCCGCACCAGCGGCACTGCCGTGCGAAGGGTCGACGCAGCTGCGCAGCGCCGGCACGCACCCAATGAGCCA
>JBFWXW010000153.1:0-6405 GCA_050187075.1 Kofleriaceae bacterium
ACCAACTGAGCTACACCCGCTTGTCTTCGTGGAGGGAGGTGGATTCGAACCACCGAAGGCTAGTGCCGGCAGATTTACAGTCTGCTCCCTTTGGCCGCTCGGGAATCCCTCCGGGAATCATCTAGTTGTCAAACCGCTCGGAGCCTCTGGTTAGCTGTGGTGGAGCTGGCGGTGGGACTCGAACCCGCGACCTCCTGATTACAAGTCAGGTGCTCTACCAGTTGAGCTACGCCAGCGTGATCGCTCCGCTTTGCACGGAGGTGGTCACGTATAGAGGACGCTTCGAGGCAAGTCAATGTCGAACACCGATGATCGCGTGCGCGTTGGCAATAGCACGAGATCAGCCGTCGAGATCGATCGCCGCGATCAAGTCGCCGACGAGCTCGAGCACGGCGCCAACCGCACCCCCCACAGTTTCGGAAGCGAGGTACGTCGCGGCGTCGGAAACCGGACCCGGGCTCGCCCCGCCCGCGCTCGACGAGTCGGCTGGACTCGCCTGGCCCGTCGAGGGCGCGGTGTCCGAGGAGGGCCCGAGCGGCTTGGCGCCGCGAAGCAGCACGGTGCGCAGCTCGTTTGCGTCGAACCACACGCCGTGGTGCCTACATCGGTCGACGGGCACGTCCCACAACGTGAACGTCAGCATCGCGCCGTTGCACAGCGCGCACCGCAAGGTCTCGCGGTCGACTCGCTTCCACGCCAGGTACCGCGTGTGGGGCGGCGGCATCGTTCGCAAGCGCTCCTCGAGCTCGACCTCACCGATCCAGTGTCCTTTACAGCTCGAGCACTCGCGCACCATCCCTTCATCCAGGGTCGGAAGCTGACAACGCGGACATGACATCGCAACGGTGCGGTGCACTGCGGTCCACGGTGGGTCGCCGGCGTACTCACCGCAAGGGCGAAGCGGCAGGCTCGGGCGTGACGAAGTTGCCGCTCGATTCCTTGGCCATGAGCTCCATGATCTGCACCGCGCGTTGCTCGCTGCCCTTGCTCCATTCGGTATCCACACCAAACGCCTTCGCCAGCTCGACATTCATCTGATGACCTTCGAGCGCCTTGGTCAGGTGCTCGCGCACGCGGTCATGCACTTCCTGGACATATGTGGGCCGCGTGGCGACCTCGATCCGCTTGGGATACGGGGCTTTGACGTGGGCCTCCCATAGCTCCAGGAAGATCTGCGACATCTGATAGCCAGCTGCGGTCGCCCAGTAGGCGTGCTTGAACCCCAGCGTCTCCTTCCACAGATCGTAGGCCTTCACCGCCAACACGCGCTTGGCCTCCAGGTCGGCCACCATCTGATCGTCAGGGAACCGCACCGGCGCCTCCGCGAACCTCCGATGGAACAGCTCGCCACGGTAGTAGTGAGCCATCGCGATGTAGTACGGGTCCTCGATCCGTGCCGCCTTACGCCACTCGCCGATCGCCGCTGAAAGCGACCGGTCAGCCGCATCGTACGCGTGCTGCTCGAGCTCCACGTAGCCTGTGCGCGCGTGGGCCTCGATCCGGTCCGCGAACGTCAGATTCGGCCGCGCCAGCACCTCGCCCAAGGTCTTCGCAGCCTCCCTCCACTGCTTGTGGTCCGCCTGCAGCGCGGCGATGAACAGGTGCCCCTCCACGGACTCTCGGGACTGGGGATAGCTGGTCACCAGCTCGCGCAGCGTGGTGATGGTGGATGACATGTCGGCCTGGCGGTCGTAGATCGCCGCGATGTTGAACAGCGACACCGGCGCGTACTGAGAATCCGGGAACTCGCTGACCAGCTGGCGATAGCGCGCGATCGCGTCCTTGTCCTGACCTGACTTCGCCGCTTCGTTCGCCGCACGAAACAGGTCCGCCGTTGCAACGGACGTCATCTCGGGTTCGCCGCCGATCCCGCTGCCGCTCGCGCTGATGCGAATGATGTCGAGATCCACCACGCGCGGATCTTTCGTATCGAGGTGCCCGCCACCGGGATCGGCTCTCGGCGCGCTGGACTTCGCACGTGCGAGGTCATCCGCCGGCGTCATCGGCGCCGGCGTTGTTGTCGTCGACGCACGCGCGCCACACGCAGCTACGAAGAGCACTGCCAGGAACCACCGCATACCTTGTTATGACGCATGATGAGCGCATTCGGTGTGCGTGCGTGTGTCCTTGATCCACGCGGAGTTAACGCTTGACTGTTTCGCTGTCACACCGCTTTGTTAAGTGAGTGGTCACTCCATGAAGGTCGCGTTCACCCATAACCTCCGGCTGACCGACGTCCGTGACACCGAAAAGGAAGCTGAATACGACAGCGCCGAGACGGTGACCGCGATCGCTGCAGCTATCGAAGCAGCAGGACACGAATGCGAGAAGGTCGAGGTCTCGGGGCCCGCCTCGAACCTGCTCGAGCGGCTCGAGGCGATCGATCCGGACATCATCTTCAACACCGCCGAGGGAACGACGGGGAGGATGCGAGAGGCGTTCTACCCCGCGCTGTTCGAAGAGCTCGGGATCCCGTACACCGGTTCGGACGCGTACACGAACGCGATCACGCTGGACAAGTGGCTGACGAAGCTGATGGTGCAGCGCGCCGGAATCGACACCGCGCGCGGCATCCTGGTCACAGTGCGCAACTTCGATGATGTCATCCAGCGCGGCGCCGGGCTCGCGTTCCCGGTGATCGTCAAGCCCAACCACGAGGGCTCGAGCAAGGGCATCTACAACTCGTACGGCGCCGGCTCGGGCAGCTCCACCAGCTCGGGGAGCTCCATCGTTCGCGATCCCAAGGAGCTGTCCGGTGCCCTCAAGGCCGCGCTCCGCGCGTATCCCGATGGCGTCCTGGTCGAGGAGTACATCGACGGCCTCGATATCGCGCTCGGGTTCATCGATGGCGTCGGCCACGACGATGGCATCCTGACGCCGGTAGAGCTGCAGATCGACGGCAATGGTAATGGTGGACCCGCCAACGACCGCCCCTTCAACATCTATGACTACCGGCTCAAGAACGTCGAGCCAGGTCGCGTCCAGTATCGCTGCCCCGCGAACGTCCCGCGCGACGTCGCGGCGCGGTTGCGCTCGATCTCGAGCGAGGTGATTCGCGTCCTGGGAATCCGTGACCTCGCCCGGCTCGATTATCGGGTCACGCAGGAGGGCCGGATCTACCTGCTCGAAGCGAATTCTCTGCCCTCGCTCGGATCGCAATCGTCGCTGTTCGCGGCGACAGCTCAGGTGGGTCTCACCTACAACGCAACGATCGCTGCGATCCTGAACACCGCAGCGCTTCGCTCGGGCCTGGCCACCGCGAGTCAGCTCGGCGCCACCCGATCGGGGCGGCAGCGTAAGGCCCAGCCGATCCGCGTCGGATTCACCTACAACGTCAAGCGCAGCAAGGCTGCGGGGGACGACGAAGCAGAGTGGGATCCGCCGGAGACCATCATCGCGATCGCCAATGCGCTCGCCCGGCAGGGCCACATCGTGGTCCACCTCGAAGCCACCCCGGACTTGCCACGTGTGCTCGCCGAAGCTGATGTCGATCTGATCTTCAACATCGCGGAAGGCGTCGAGGGGCGGAATCGCGAGGCGCAGGTTCCCGCACTGTGCGAGCTGCTCGGCATTCCGTACACCGGTTCGGACTCGGCGACGCTGGCGATTGCGCTCGACAAGGCCCTGGGCAAGAAGGTGCTGCTGCAGCACGACATCCTGACGCCAAAGTTCCAGCTGATGGAGTCTGCGCGCGAGCGACTCTCCCCGGACATGAAGTTCCCGCTGATCGTCAAGCCGAACGCGGAAGGCTCCAGCAAGGGCATCGGATCGACCAGCGTGGTCGATACCGAGGAAGAGCTGCGCGCGACCGTGAAGAACATCGTCGAGAACTATCGCCAGCCCGCGCTGGTCGAGGAGTACATCGCCGGCCGCGAGTTCACGGTCGGGCTGCTCGGCGACAAGCGTCCACGCGTGTTGCCGCCGATGGAGATCAAGTTCAAGAAGGACAACCCGCGCCCGGTCTATGACTACGCGGTCAAGCAGGAGTGGGAGGAGCACGTCTACTACGAGTGCCCTGCAAAGCTCACCGAGTCCGAGCAGAAGGCGATGGAAAAGATCGCGCGGGCGACGTTCTGGGCGCTCGACTGCCGGGACGTTGCGCGCGTCGACATGCGCATGGACGCGGACGGCAAGATCTATGTCCTCGAGGTGAACCCCCTGCCCGGCCTGACGCCCGGGTACTCTGACCTGGTGTTGATCGCCCAGGCCGTCGGCATGGAATACGATCAGCTGATCGCCGAGATCATGGTCGGCGGCCTTCGCCGGATGCGCGAGAAACGGCGCGAAGAGCGCGAGCTCGAGCGCGAGCGCGAGGCGAAAGAATCGCCCAAGGCGGCGGAGGTCGCGAAGCTCGCCGAGAAGGAGAAGGAGAAGGCCGAGAAGAAGCGGCCCTCCAAGCCGGATGCCCGCGCAACGAATGGCAACGGCAATGGCAACGGAGCGAGCACGAACGGAAACGGGAATGGCCATGCAAACGGCAACGGCAACGGTGACGGCGCGCCCGTCCGCGTGAAGCGCGAGCGTTCCGAGCCCGTGCCGGCGACTGCTGAGGCCAGCGAGGTACCCGCCAACCCGAACGCGAACTAGCGCGAACCAGCGCGAACTAGCGCGAACCAGCGCGAACTAACGCGAACACCGAAGCTGACGGCGATGCCGATGCCGGTGCCGATGCCGATGCCGATGCCGGCGCCGATGCCGATGCCGATGCCGACCCGTTGCTGACGGCGATGCCGCTGCCGTTGCCGGTGCGGCTGTCGACCCGTTGCCCGCGCCGCGGGGTACGGTCTCCGCCGTCGCTGCGGCCGCCGTTGCTGCGGCCGCCACCGGTTCCGATTCGAACGGGGCGCATGACAACCCGCTAAACCGGTTTAGACTGACCAGCGATGAAGGTCGCAGCGCGAATCACGGTCGCCACGGCGGTCATGGTCGCGATGGCCTCCGCGACCTACGCGTGGTTCGATCAGCGCGCGCGTGCGAGTGAGCGCGCGGAGGCCCTCGAGAACGAGGCGCGCACGATCGGCAGCACGTTGCGAGTCAGCCTCGAGGCTCAACCCGCCGCGGTCCTCGAGCCCAACGGCGCAATGGTTGCGGCCCTCGCGCGTGCGGCAGGTACCTGGCGCATCGACCTGTTTCCGCGCGCTCGTGCCGACGATGAAGCCCCGAGCGCCACGATGTCGCAAAAACAGAAAGAGCGGCTCACGACCCTCATCGATCAGCCGGAGCTGACGCTTTCACGGTTCGAGGGTGACCGCTACGTCTACGCACTGTCGATCCGCCGCATGCCGACGCCAAGGGACGAGCCGTACGTCGCGGCGATGCTCGAGATCTCGACACCCGCCGATGTGATCGCCCTGACCGGCGAAGATCTACGCAGGGCGATCCTGCTGGTCGTGTTGATCGTCGCGGTCTCGACGGTGGTCGTGGGCGTGCTGGCCAGCCGCCTGGTCAGCCGGCCGATCACCAAGCTGCTGCGCGGCATCGATGACGTTGCCAAGGGCGACCTATCACACGTGATCCTGTCCGAGCGCGACGATGAGATCGGCACCATCGCAACCCGATTCAACGAGATGACCTATTCACTGCGTGAGTCGCGCGCGGAGACCGAGCGCCAGAACGAAGCCAAGCTCGCACTCGAACAGCGACTCGGCCAGACCGAGAAGCTCGCGACGATCGGTCAGCTTGCCGCCGAGATCGCTCATGAGGTCGGCACGCCCCTCAACGTGATCGCCGGCCGCGCGCGCTCGATCCAGAAGAAGTCGAAAGATCCGGATGCGGTCGAGAAGAACGCCAGCATCGTCGCCGAGCAGACCGCCCGCATCACACGCATCATCCAGCGGCTACTCGACTTCACCCGCCGCAAGGTCGGCGCCACCGACCGTTCGGACGTCAACCTCAACACGTTGTCGGTGACCACGCTCGAGCTGCTGTCGGGCCAGTTCTCGTCGGCAAAGATCAAGACGAGGCTGCAGCGCACCGAGGGCCTGCCGCGCGTCGCCGGCGACGGGGACCGGCTCCAGCAGGTGCTGATCAACTTGCTGCTCAACGCGGTGCAGGCGATGCCCGACGGCGGCTCGCTGTCGGTAGAGACGGGGGTGGTTCGTCGTACGCGGCCAGGTCTCGAAGAGAGTCACTCCGAGCAAGAGTTCGTGACGCTCTCGGTGGCCGACACCGGCGTCGGCGTTCCGCCCGAGATCAAGGACAAGATCTTTGACCCGTTCTACACGACCAAGGACGGCCAAGGCGGCACGGGACTCGGCCTCGCGGTGTGCTCGGGCATCGTCAAGGAGCACGACGGCTGGATCGACATCGAAGACGTCGACCGCGGAGGCACCCGGTTCCTCGTTTACTTGCCGGCGACCGCGGCGTCCACCCGCTGAATCGCGCGACACCAACCGCTGGTTTGTT
>JBFWXW010000154.1:0-6257 GCA_050187075.1 Kofleriaceae bacterium
CGGTCTTCTCCTCGGCCGCTGGCGCGCCCGTGGTCGCACCCGGTCCGGGTGCCGCCGCCGCAACCGCAACCGGCGCCGCCTTGACGCCCCACTTGTCCTCGAGCGCCTTCGTCAGGTTGACGAGGTCGATGACCGAGAGGTTCGAGAGGTAGTTGATGACTTCATCGTTCGAGATCGACATGGTGCTTGTCCTTCTTGTGCCAACTGCGCGGGGTTACTGCGCAAACTGAAACTGAGAGAGTTGAAGAAAGGGTTGGGTGGGAATGCTACTTGGCCTCGAGCTGCCGTTTGCGAGCGTCGAGGAGATAGGCGAAGTTCTGGGGACCGGCGGCGAGCTGCGCCACGAAGCTCTGCGGCGCCGCCATGAACGTCATCAGCATCGACGCACGAATTTCGTTCTTGCCGGGCATCTTCGCGAGCGCGTCGACACCCGCGAGATCGAGGACCTGGCCCTCGTAGAAACCGCCCTTGATCTGAAACTTGGGCTCGTCCTTGGCCCACTTGAGCGCGATCTGCGCGGGGGTCTGCGGGACCTCGGTCGACCAGATGACGGCCGTGGTGCCGACCATCAGCGCGGACATCGGCTCCATCTTGGAACCCTTGACCGCGATCTTGACCAGCGAGTTCTTCAGCACGCGGTAATGACAACCCGCCTTACGAAAGTCGTCGCGCATGGTGGTGACGACCGGAACCGTCACACCGCGGTAATCGGCGATCACGACCGAGGCGACGTTCGCAAACGCCTCCTTGATCTCGCCGAGCATTTCTTGTTTTGCTGCTTTATCCATCGCTGGTCTCCTTCAAATGCCAACCCCCTCGATCTCGCAGAGAAGGAGGGGGTTCGCTCGACTCGCCAGAGCTCGGCTCGTCGTGTGAAACCGCTCGTCTCCGCAGGGCGCTTCGGACGTTGCGATCACAAGATCGAGACGTCGCCGGCTTCTTCGACGGGGTGTCGTATGAGCTTACGTGCTGGGTGTTACGCCTCGGCCGCGGCCTGGAACGCGGTGGTGTCGATCCTGATGCCCGGACCATGGGTGGTCGAGATCGTGACCGACTTCATGTACGTGCCCTTCGCCGTCGCCGGCTTGAGCTTCATCAACATCTCGAGCAGCGCCGTCAGGTTGCCGGCGAGCGCCTCGGGCTTGAACGATGCCTTGCCGATCGGCGTCTGGATGATGCCCGCCTTCTCGACGCGGAACTCGACGCGGCCGGCCTTGAGCTCCTTGACCGCCTTGGTGACGTCCGCGGTCACCGTCCCGACCTTGGGGTTCGGCATCAGGCCACGAGGACCGAGCACGCGGCCGATCTTGCCGACGGCCACCATCATATCGGGGGTGGCCACGAGGGTATCGAACTCGAACCAGTTCTCCTCGGCGATCTTCTTGATGTACTCGTCGCTACCGGCGTAATCGGCGCCAGCCTCGAGCGCGTCCTTGGCCTTGTCAGGCTTGGCGATCACGAGCACGCGCTTGGTCTTGCCGGTACCGTTCGGCATCACGACCGAGCCACGCACCATCTGGTCGGCGTACTTCGGGTTGACGCCCAGCCGCACGGAGACATCCACCGTCTCGTCCCACTTGGTCGAGATCTTGGTCTTGGGGAGCAGCGCGCATGCTTCGGCCACCGAGTACTTCTTCGCCCGGTCGTAGCCTTCGATCGCCTTGTCGTATTTCTTGCCTGCCATTGATCTCTCCTGCGGGTCTGGTCAAGCGCTCGCAAGATGCGAGCTCCCAGGTTGCCCTGCGGGTTCTGGAAACGAATCAGTCGACGACGTCGAGCCCCATCGAACGAGCGGTGCCCGCGACGGAGCGGCACGCGGACTCGATGCTCGTGGTGTTGAGATCGGGGAGCTTGAGCTCGGCGATCTCGCGGACCTGCTTCTGGGTCACCTTGCCGACCTTGTTCTTGTTCGGCTCGCCCGATCCCTTGTCGATCTTCGCTGCCTTCTTGAGGAGGATCGATGCAGGCGGCGTCTTGGTGATGAACGTGAAGCTGCGGTCGGCGTAGGCCGTGATCAGCACCGGAATGATCAGGTCACCCTGGTTCTGCGTACGAGCGTTGAACTCCTTGCAGAACTGCATGATGTTCAGGCCGTGCTGTCCGAGTGCCGGACCGACGGGAGGCGCAGGGTTGGCCTTCCCGGCGGGGCATTGGAGCTTGATGAGAGCAGTAACCTTTTTCATAAACGAAACCTGCTGCGGGCCCGGGGTTATGCTTTCTCGACCTGGGCGAAGTCAAGCGGTACCGACGTCGCACGGCCGAACATCGACAGCCGGACCTTCACCTTCTGCTTGTCGGCGTTCACTTCCTCGACGGTCGCCGAGAAGTTGGCGAACGCACCGTCGATGACCCGGACGGTATCGCCAGGCTCGAACACCACGCGGGCCTTCGGCTTGGTCTTGGCGTCGGTCATGTTGGTCTGAACCCCGGTGATCTCGCGCTCGGGCACCGGTGTCGGCTTGGTGCCGCCGAGGAATCCGGTGATCTTGGGCGTGTTCTTGACCAGGTGGAACGTCCGATCGTCGAGGATCATCTGGACGAACATGTAGCCGGGGAAGAACTTGCGCGTGGTGGTACGGCGCTGGCCCTTGACCACCTCCATCACGCTCTCGGTCGGGACGAGGACGTCGCCGAAGTACTCGGTGAGGTTCGCGTTGCGAACGCGCTCGAGCAGCGTCAGCTTCGCCTTGTTCTCGTGCCCTGAATAGGTGTGGACGATGTACCACTTCTTCTCGCCGCCGGGCGGCGCGGGAATCGCAGCCTGCGTTCCCGTGGTGGGCTCGCCCTTCACGGCCCCTGCGTCGACGACATCAGGGAGGTCGGGCTCGTTGGGCTCGTTACCAGCCACGTTATCCTCCGCCATATAGCTGCTCCGTGAGTTGCGAAAACACCGTGTCGAAGATGACGCCGAGGATGAACGCCGAGATCAACGACATCACGATCACCACGATGGTCGCGGTGCGTACTTCTTTGGCGCTGGGCCAGGTGACCTTCTTCAGCTCGCTCGCCACCTCGTTGGCGAGGCCGTACACGCGGTCGTTGCGATACATGATCACGCCGGTGACGACGGCGATCGCGGCGGCGATCATCGTGATCCGGAACTCGGTCGGTGGCGTACCGAAGTACCCCCAGATCCAGTCGACAGTCCATTGGACCATGTAGAACAACAGCACCGCCCCACACAGATAAATGAGGTGTACTGGCTTGTTGGGTGCGTTCTCTTGCTGGGCCATGACGGAAGGCTTGTTAGATCCTGGTGGCAGGGGAGACAGGACTTGAACCTGCAGCCCTCCGCTTTGGAGACGGATGCTCTACCAATTGAGCTACTCCCCTAAGGAACTCGACAACTTAGCTATGCGGATCTGAGGATACTCCTCGGCTGTTTTGAAGGAAGCGGACGTGTACCCCATTGCGTGGAAGGTGGCAAGAGTGTTCCGCAAAAACCACGATCGCGTGCTCGTCGGAGCTACAGTGGCGAGCCGTGAGAACCACCCTCGCCATGCTGCTGCTTGCGGGCTGCTGGACCTCGTCGGCCCCGCGGCCGCCACGTGCGGGCTCGCCGACACCGGCCGGCCCCCGGGTCCCGCGGGTCGCCGAGTTCGGGATCTTCGAGGACTCGGGCCGGCTGCGGGTCACGCGGTACGTGCCGGTCCGTGAAGGGATCGTGTTTGGTTGGCGGGTCGAGCTTCCCTGCTTCGATTCGGTCGCGTATCGCGAGCGGCTCAAGCTGGCCGGGGCGGCCGAGTGGATCCAGGATGCCGATACCACGATCAGCGATGATCGCAGCACCGCGACGATCGAGTCGGTCGCGGACTGCAACGATGGGTGGATCGAGAAGCACTGGGCGGTATCGGCGACCGATCCGATCGGCCCGATCGAGCTGACGCTGAATGTCGAGGGCTTCGCCCCGGTGATATTTCGGGCGGCGTACATCGCGTCGCGCGAGACGTTGTAACCCCGGCTAAGGGCGAGCCGGAACGCGGATGACGCTGACACCCTGGATCGTGTAGCCCACGACGTCGATCTGCTTGCCATCTGTCATGGCGACGACGGGGCGAAACCGATCGGTGGTGGCCAGAAACTGCGTGCCACTGGGCCGCTTCACGCCCAGCACGTTGCCCCGAGCATAGAACGCCGCCCACTCCCCGCCCGGGAGCACGACCGGCGCGAACCCACGGTCGGTCACGATGTCGATGCACTGGTCGGTGCACATCTGGTGGAGCGGCGGCTGGCCACCGGTCCCCGGGCGCGTGACCACCACACCGGCTCCGGAGCACCCGGCGAGCTGATACGACCGGCGCGGTTGGATCTCGCTGAGCACACCGTCGCGCACGCGATAGAGCGTCGCCGGGTCCTGGATCCACAGCGCCTGATCGTCGAGGCAGGCCGACTGCGCCACCCCCGAATCGCCGATCCGGGCGGGCACCGCGTCGAGGTTTCCGGGGGCGAGCCGGACCGCGACCAGCTCGAGCTCGCGGTCCGTCCACACGATCGCGACCTCGCCACGCGATGGGTTGGCGGCGACCACCGGACTCGCGGCATAGACCGGCCTGGGTGCAGTCACCTTACCGGTCTTGATGCGCGCGATCGCCAGGCCGTCGTCGGCCGCATACGCCACGACGCCGTCTTCGAGCGACCCCACCACCGCGAACACCGCCGAGCGTCCAGTCACCTTGATCAACACCGGGTTCGAGATCTCGCCCCCCGCATCGACCGCTCCGATCTCGATCGCACCGTCGACGCTGCGGGCCCCCCAGCTCGGCTCGGGCACCGCGCGAAGCGTGGTGTCCTCGATCGCAGTGATCACCGGCGCGCGACCTGCCACGAACTGGATCTGCACGGGACCCGAAGCGGCCGAGCCAAACCCGATGAACCCGGGCCCGCTGGTGATCCGGTCGCCCTCGAGGGAGACCACCGGCTTACCGTCGTGGGTCAACGCGATCATCGTGGCGGCGGGAAGCGGCGGAACCACGTCGGTGATCTGCGGCGGCAACTCGGCCGCGACGCGCAGCGCGTTGCGGGCGAGCTCGAATCCATCGAGTGCTGCGGGCAGCGGATCTTCGGCGCGGCGGTCGGTCTCGCCGTCCGGGTCGACGTGGGTCACGAACGCGTTCGCGAGCGCGGTCGCGGCCTTGTCGAGCTCCAGCCATGCCGCTTCGACCTCCGGGATCCCGGTGTCATCGGACTCGGGGCGGAGGATCGCACCGATCAGCTTCGTGCAGGTCTTGCGATCCCACGGGTCCGGAGACATCTCGCGAATCGCGAGCGCCTCGCTGATCGTTCCCGAACCCGGCTTGGCGCCGAGCATGCAACGTCGCGCTTCCTCCCACGTGCGCTCCCAGCTGGCGATCTCGTGCTGTGCCGCCCGAAGCCGCTGTCGCGGCTGATGGACCCCCAGCAGGTAGCCAACGCCGCCGGCCATGATGACCGCGACGCCGCCGAAGATCAGCGCGAGCCTGGCCTTGCTCGGTGGCCCTGTTCTCGTCGTGGGAACCGCGATGGCGGTCGTGGGGTTTTCCATGTCCTTGGGACGAGACATCGAGCGCAAAGTCGCACGCAACGAGGCTCGTTTGGCGCGGGAGCGGAAGCCTGCGGGGGCAGACTGCGGTGACGCATGTACGGACACGCCGTGACACAGCCGGTTTCTTGGCTCGCTCCCTGGATCGCGACACGATCTTCGCGATGGACAAGGCCAGGCTCGTCTCTCAACTCGCACGCCAACTGGAAGGCTCCGCCCGCGCAGCGCTTTCTGCGCGAGATTCCGTTACCGCCGAGGCCCGCGATGGAGCGACTCCTGACGAAAAACGGGAGGACGCGCGCGCTGCACACCAGGCAGCGAGCCTGGGCAAGACCCAGCAACGACGCGCTCAGCAGGCGCTCGCCCAGGTCGACCAGCTGGCACAGTTTCGGCCCGGTCCGTTGCCGCCCAGCGCCCCCATCGGGCTCGGCGCGATCGTCGAGATCGAGGATGCCGATTCGGGTGAAGGCCGGACGTTTTTCCTGGCACCCGTGGGCGCCGGCATGACGCTGACCGGTCCCGGGGGCGATGGTCATCTCTCGGTGGTGACGCCGGCGTCGCCGGTGGGCCGTGCCGTGCTCGGCCGGCGATCTGGTGACGTCATCGACGTCACGGTCGACGGCGAGCTCCGCGAGTGGTCGATCACCTACGTCGCCTGATTGGCGCCCCGTGCGAGTCAAGGAGGAGCTGTTGTTTGTGATCTTCCACTTTCCTCACGGCCGAATTCCGGGTACGGCAA
>JBFWXW010000155.1:0-5923 GCA_050187075.1 Kofleriaceae bacterium
CTCGCCATCGAGCACCCCATCGATATCGAGCGGCTTGCCGAGCGTGAACACCGGGATGATCGCTAGCACCTGTGTGCTGAGCCGCTACGCGCGCTCCTCGCTCAAGATCACGCCTTCACCCTTTGGAACCGCGATCTCGCGAATCCCACCATTGGGATCGAACGTCAGCATCACCGGATCGTCGGAGCGCGAGATGATCTTCGTGCCGTCGTTGCCGGGGTCGAAGATGATCTGCTCTGGCATCTTCTGGCCTTCGACGACGCGCATGCCGAGGCCGAACTTGGCGTTGATCGTGAAGCTGCGATCGTCGCTCGGATCCCACAGGTTCTTGGTCACCAGCACTCCGGCAGCGGTCGCGTTGACGCCGACCTGGATCAGGACGGCGCCGAACACCTGGCGGTGATCGATGCCGAACGCTGCGCGCTCGTCGACCGCGCGCAGGGTCCACACCGACGCCCACACCACCTTCAATGCCTCGCCGAGCGCCTGCTTGCCGACCACGTTGGCCACGGTGTCGTACAGCCCCGCGCCATTGAAGCCCGGGAGGTCCTCGGCATTGGTCGAGCTACGCACGAACACACCCTTGCCACCGAGCTTGATCCGGACCCGCTTGTAGATCATGTCCAGCACCGCCGGATCGATCGGTGCATCGACGATCGCCTTGCGCAGCTGCTCGAGGGTGGCCTTGCGCCACCCGGCGTCGGTCGTGAACCGCTTGTCCTCCAGCATCCGGGCGACCTTGGTGTCGAGCCCGTTCTGCCTCAGGTGCCGGACGTAATAGAAGAACGGCACGCCAAACCCTGGCGGCACGTTCACGCCCTCGAGGTTGGCGGTGACGATCTCGCCGAGGTTGGCCGACTTGGTGCCGTACATCGTCACGTCCTTGCCGCGCATCCGCGTCAGCATCGCGAGGCGCGGGCTCGTGATGTTGGCGGGCGGCAGCTCGACCCGCTTGGCCGACGCGATCTTGCCCTCGAGCTCGGCGATCTCGGCCGGCGTGGCTTCGCGCAGGGTGATCGAGGTGTTGGTGACCTCGTAGTACACGGTCTTTCCCGCGAGCTTCTCGTACTTCTCACGCGCCTTCTTGTCTCCCGCGTTCGGGATCCCCCACGCGTTCGCGCGCAGGTTGACGTGGGACAACGGCGTGGAGAACGTGGTGGCGAGAATCCCCGCGACCGGGGTGATGTCGGGATAGCTCTCCTGCAGCAGCACGATGTCATGGCGATCGAACACCGCGGCCTCGTAGGGCGTCCCCGGAGCAACGACGTGCAGCTTGCCGACCGTACGACCGAGGTTGAACGCCTGGAACGAAGCGCTCTTGTAGATCTCGTCATTGGTGACGGTCTTGATTCCGCGCTTGCCGACCTGCACGGCGACCTTCTGCAGCATCGGCGAATCGGGGCGGAACGGCAGGCCCTTCTGAAAGAAGGTCTCGTCGAGCCGCTTGCGCACGCGCAACACGTCGTCGGGTCCGATCTTGTCGCCTTCCCAGAACGCGAACGCCCAGCGATCGACCTTCAGGTGGTGCGTGAGGTAGCCGAGGATGAACTTCGGCTTTTCGCGCTCGTAGTTCTTGTTGTACTCGATGACGTTCTCTCTGGTCCACGCCTGCTTGAGCAGCACGCCCAGCACGAAGTCTGCATGGATATTGAACAGGTTCACATCGATGAAGTAGATGTCGTTGGTCTTCACATCGATGATGAACTTGCCGAGCTGATCGCTCGACACGGTCTTCGAATAGCGGTCCCAGGTCGCCACATCGGCGATCTCCTTGACCCATGAGCGTTGCGTACCTCCGCCCGCGTTGGCCAACGCCGGTGTGACGACAACGATCGCTGCGATCGCGAGCCTGACGAGCACAGAGACGACGCGGTTCATACAGCGTCCTTATAACGTGTATCGTCCGCCCGTGGCTGCTCCGCCCCCTGACTCTACGGCTCGTGCTGCGACGCTCGCGGTCATCGTCGCCGCGCTTGGCTATTTCGTCGACATCTACGATCTGATCCTGTTCGGCATGGTGCGAAAGCCGAGTCTGCTCGACCTCGGCGTGTGCGCCGGTCTATCGGACCAAGCGTGCAACGACGCGATGACCAGCGATGGCGTGCTGCTGCTCAACATGCAGATGGGAGGGATGCTGCTCGGAGGGATCTTGTGGGGTGTGCTCGGCGACAAGCGCGGACGGCTCTCGGTGCTGTTCGGATCGATCACGATGTACTCGATCGCCAACATTGCCAATGGACTGGTCGATACGATCCCCCAGTACGCGGCGTGCCGATTGATCGCGGGGATCGGGCTCGCCGGCGAGCTCGGCGCGGGCGTGACCCTCGTGTCCGAGCTCATGGGACGCCAGCGCCGCGGCGTCGGCACGACGATCGTCGCCGCGCTCGGGATCTCGGGAGGCGTGCTCGCGGGATTGATCAGTGGAGCGATTCCCGGAATACCTCACCCCGGCTGGCGAACCGCCTATTACATCGGCGGCGGCATGGGGCTGGCGCTGCTCGTGCTGCGGATCGGCGTCGTCGAGTCGGGCATGTTCAAGTCGGTGGTTGCCAGCAAGCACATCTCGCGCGGCAACTTCTTCCAGCTGTTCACCAACCGTCGCCGTCTGCTGCGCTACCTCGCGATCATCTGTGTCGGCGTTCCGGTCTGGTACATGATCGCGATCCTGTACACGTTCGCCGATCGGATCGGTGGAGCGCTGGGTCTCACGCCGGTGCCGAGCAACGCCAGCGCGCTGTTCTACTGCTACATCGGCTGCGCGCTGGGTGGGCTGGCATCGGGGTTGCTCAGCCAGTGGTTGCGGTCGCGCAAGCGGGCGCTGGCGGTGTTCCTCGTGGTGAGCGCGGCGAGCACCGCTGCGTACTTCGTGCTCGGCGGCGGCTCCGCATGGATGTTCTACGTGCTGTGTGGCATCGGTGGGTTTGCGACCGGCTACTGGGCCGTGTTCATCTCGACTGCGGCCGAGCTGTTCGGGACCAACCTGCGCGCAACCGTGACCACCACCGTTCCGAACTTCGTGCGCGGCTCGGCGGTGCTGCTCACCACGGGCTACAAGCTGCTCGAGCCCGCCGCGGGAATCGTCCAGGCCGCGATCGTGGTCGGCGTGTTCTCGTTCGCCGTCGCCGGCATCGGCCTTGCCACGTTGCGCGAGACGTTCGGGATCGATCTGAATTTCAACGAAACCGACGCAGACGCCGAGGAGCCGGTCGCTACTTCGGCAGCGTGATGTTGGGGATTCGCCCCATCAGGCGCGCACCGTCGCCGTTGGGGATGAACGCCATGGCGATCGACGCGTTCGATCCGGCGTAGCGGAGGATGAGCTGGTTTCCGTCGCCCGCGTCGGCTGCCGGAGCCGTGACGTCGAGCTCGTACGCTTGAGCGTCGTACCTGCCGTTTCCGAGCGGCTCGAAGTGATCGCTCCACTCGGCGAGCGTCGTGTCACCCTCGGGTGTGCGCACGAGCAGCGTGAAGGTGACGTCCACCGCCTGGATGATGATCGCGTCGAAGATCACGTGATACGTGCCGGCAGGGATGTCGGCACGCAGCGTGAACTCAGCTTCTTCCTGGGACCCACCGGGCCCCACACCTGGCGCTCAATACGGACTCGGCTCGTGATCGATCAACCGGACCTCGGTCTCGCTGCCGTCGAGATCGAGCCACAACACAGGCGGGTTCCTGTCGCCATCGCTCGAAGGACAGCCAGCGGTGATGCCGGTCGCGGCGATGATGGCGAGCGCGAATGGTCGGTTCATTTTGATTCTCCGCGTGGTGGCTCGAACACGGCGATGAAGTGAGAAGGTACCGGACTGGTTTGCTGCTTCAGCACGAGGCCGGCCTTGGCAGCCGCGGCAAGTGACTGGGAGCGATGCGTGACCCGGTTGGAGATCACGAGTCTACCTGTTGGCTTGAGCGCGGCGGTGGCAGCTTTCAACCACGCGACCGGATCCTTGAAATAGTGATCGACCTCGGCCAGCAGGATCGCGTCGTAGGCGCCGGGCTCGAGTCCGGGCGTCTCGGCGTCAACCACCCGGGGCTCCACGACATTTGCCAGCCCCGCCGCCGTCAGCCGGGTCTTGAGCAGCTCGAGCACGGCGTCTTGAATGTCGGTCGCAACGACGGTGCCATTTGGCGCGACGGCGCGAGCCAGGTGTACCGTGAGCAATCCGGTGCCCGCGCCGACGTCCGCGACGCGCGACCCGGGTCCGATGCCGAGGGCCTCGACCACCTTCGCTGGTTGCCGCGCGGCATCGAACTGTTCCTGCTCGCGTACGGGGTTGGTTCCCGGAGCCGGCGTTGCCGGCGCATCATCGACGCTGCCTCGACACGCCATCGCAGCGACGAGCAGGCACACGAGCATGGCAAACCGTGGCATCGCGCACGGTAGCGTACCATGCGGCTGTTCGTCGCCGCGTCGCGGTTAAAGCTCCTTCGGCAATCCGAAATTGTTCGCAACAACGACACCGTTCGCGAACGTCGAGATCGCGCGTTCGTCGCGCTTTGCGATCGCGTACGCGATCGAGGCCATCGCGTAGCGCGCCGTATTTGCGCTGTTGTACGCGGCCGGGGCGCCGGTCGCCGTGAACCCTTCGACCGTGCCGTCGCGGCTGATCCCACCGAACCATCCGCTCTTGAGATGTCCCGCACCGTAGACGTAGACGATGTTGGTGTTGCCAGGCGTGCCGTCGGGCCAGCCACTGCGTTGCAGTGGTGACTTCGGGGTGTCGCCATGGATCGTGATCACCGTGTCATCGGCGAGCGCCTTGAGCGTGTTGTCATCGGTCGTGGCGATCAGATCTGCCATGAACGCATCGAACACCAGCCTGAGCTGTCCGGGGATCAGGTTCACGTCACCGCTGGTGAATGCACCGTGGGGATCGTCGCGCATCGCGGGCAACACCACCGAGTTGGTCAGCCCCATCTTGAACGCCTTGACGGTCACGATCAGCGCTCGCGCGATATTGGCGACGTTCTGGCGTGTCGCTCCGGTGACACCGTAGCGGGTGAGGTCCTCGGGCTTGATCTCGAGCTTTGCTGCCAGGTTGGTGCCTAGCAGGCCGGCGGCGCCTTGCCCGGTGAGGTACGACGCTCTGGTGGTGGAGCGATTCGCCGCCCGGTTGAGCTGGATCAGGGAGTCGTAGTGCGCCTTGAACAGGGCGGCATCCGACGCATCCGCGAGCAGGCCATTGGCTCGGGACGCCGCGCTGTTGAACAGCCCGACGATCCCGTCGGCGCTGGCCACGTTCGCCGGGCGCGCGCCTCCAGGTGCGGTCCCGATGTCGACGTCACCGATCGTCACGATCGGAATCACCGACGGCGCCGCGGCTTGCAGCGCGCTCGCGACTGAAAAGATGTTGCTGCCGTTGAGGCCGACCACCGATCGGGGTTGGTTGGTGTGCGTCTCGTTGGCGCCGCACACGAACGCGGTCACCTGGCGTTCGGGCGGAAGATTTTTCCATGGCGTATCGGGTCCGACGACCAGGCGCCGCGCGGTTCCGATCACCTCGACGGCTTCGCCGGGGCGGTGCCAGGCGAGGTCGGGATTCGCCGCGAGCGCGACATCGACCTGCGGCCACATCAGCTGAAACCAGGCGAGCCCGCCATTGCCGGCGACGATGTGGACGGATCGTGTGGTCGAGCTCTCGGCGGCGGCGTAGGCGACGTCGCGGCCGGCGGTGTCCGACAGGATGTCGAACACCTTGCTGCGCGAAACGCCCAGCGCAGCGCCGGTCGCGATGCTCCACCTGATCAGCGCACGCCGCGTCAGCTGGTGATGTCGCTCCGAGGTTCGAGACTTCGCCATGGTGGTCCTCATTCGCACGTGTAAGCCGCGGACATCTGCGCGGCGACCGCCAGCCGCTTACCGGCGGCGGGATTCGACGCGTGCGACACGGGCTGGTTGCTATGTTCGAGATGGCCCTGCTGC
>JBFWXW010000156.1:0-5678 GCA_050187075.1 Kofleriaceae bacterium
GAACCAAGCGGCACGGTCGCTACTTCGCCTCACGTGAAAACATTGCGCTTCAACCGAGTCGCACGCTGTGGCTAGCTGTTCCGAATATGCCCGGCGTGTCCTGGTTCGCGATTCTGTTGATGGCCGTAATGAGTTGTGGAGGTGGTGCGGCTTCGTCGTCGAAACGAGTGGAATCGACACCGGCGGCCAGCCGCGCGATTGTGCAGCCGAAACCGTCAGCCTCGACGTGCCTGGCGGATCGGATCACGAAGCTCGAGGCAGCATCGATGAGCGCGAAGCCATGCGACCGCCGAGAAGCGGAGTGCGAGCGCGCATGCCGTCAAGGCGATGGCAGCTCGTGTACGTCGATGGGCATTCTGCTGGAGACCAGCGGTGGCGGGGGCGAGCTGACGTACTACGAGCGCGGCTGCGAGCACGGCGATGCGATCGCATGCACGAACTTCGGAGCCCGGCTCGCGAGGGTCGCTTCGCGCGCTGAGCAAGCGACGTGCGCTGCGCGGCTGTGGCGTGCGGCGTGCAACGTCGATGAGCCGTGGGGCTGCGGGATGCTCGGGATGGCGATGGTGCGCGGGTTCGGCGTCGCGGCGAATGCATCGCGCGCCGTGAAGATGCTCGATGATCGCTGCAAGACGGTGGGTAGCTTTCCGTGCACCGCGCTAGGCAAGCTGATCGAGAACGGCGTGATCGGTGCGCGCGATGCGGCCCGGGCGGGAGAGTTGTACGCGCGCGGTTGCTCGACGGGAGACCAGGGGGCTTGTCAGGAGGCGAAGCGGCTCGGGATCGCCGTGATGCCGAGGGTGATGGGGCCGTGAGCAGGAGGGATAGTCGATGGGCCCACGACGATGACGTGGCGCTTGTGTCCAGGACAGACCTCTCCCGTCCGGAACGGCCGGCTGATCGACATGGGACGGTTGCCTGACCACCCTCGTCTCCACGCCGAGCGCGTGATACGCACCACCACATGGGTGAACCCCATGATCGTGGTGATCCGGTGCACGAGCGCCGGGCCGAACGGGCTCCGTGGCTGACGTACGCGCTGATCGCGGCCAACGTTGCGATGTTCGGCGTCGAGATCGCGCTCGGTGCTCATCCGCTGAACCCGACACCGCAGCAGCTGATCGATGCCGGTGGTGAGCTCCCGAACCGGACGCTCACCGGTGAGTGGTGGCGGCTGGGCGCGGCGATGTTCCTGCACGGCGGGGTGCTCCACCTGCTCGTCAACATGGTCTGCCTGTACCAGGGCCGGATCGTCGAGCGGATCTTTGGCAAGCCGGGGTTCACGGCGATCTATCTGTCAGCGGGGCTGCTCGGAGGCGTGGTCTCGCTGCTGGTCCGATCGCCGTACGTGGTTTCGGTCGGCGCCTCGGGTGCGGTGTTCGGTGTGTACGGGGCGTTCGGCGCGTTTCTGTGGCTTCGGCGATCGATGATCGAGGAGACCGCGTGGAAGAACGCGAGCCGGGGAATGGCGGGCTTCGTCGCCCTCAATCTGCTGTTCGGCGCCACGGTCTCGGGGATCAACCTGACGGCTCACATCGGCGGCCTCGTCGCCGGATTCGTGGCCGGCGCAGCGTTGCTCGTTCGCGAGAACGCTGGTGGCCGCCGGATCGTCCGATCACTCGTGATCGCGGTCGCCAGCGTTGCGTTGACCGTGGGCGTCGTGATCAGCAAGCCACCACCGGCGGATCTCGACGGGCTCCTCACGAGCATCCAGGCGCTCGAGCGCGATGCTGGCGCCGAGGTCGCGGCGTTGCTTCAGCGGGTCGACAAGGGCGAGATCTCCGACGTCGATGCGGCGGCGAGCATCGAACGCGATCTGCTCGTTCGATGGCAGGGCGCGCGCGATCGAGCTCGAGCGGTCGATCCGCCGGCCCGCCTGGCTGCGTTGTGGGCCGCCCTCGACCGCTATCTCGGCGCACGAGTGGACGAGCTCATCGCATTGCAACGCCTGCTGCAGGCGACGGATCCCGAGCAGCGCTCCACGCTCGAAGCGACGTTTCGCGCCACGACCGAACGAACCGCTCAGCTGGCCGCGCAGGTCGAAGCCGAGACCGCGCGGCTCGGCTCGCCCTGAAATCGGGGACGGGCCGGACGGGCCCGCGGTTCACTTGGTCCTGAGTGTCGGGCCCTTGCACGCACCGCGGCTTGTGAACGCCGCGTATGCAGCTGCGACGGACCGATGCATCGCACGGGCATCATTCCGGGCGACCCCAGCAGCCCGGCGGTACATCCGCCCGAACCGGGCAATCGCGGATGTGGTGGCCTTCCGATCGAGTACCAGCTCGCGGTTCGAGACGCCGGGGTCAGACTCAACTTGCGCAACTTGCGGCACACAACTGCGCGAGGGCTGGTAGTAGTTGGCCCACGTTGGCCACCACGACGGGTGCGCTGAAGATCCCACACCTGGGAGTCACGGCGCGGTGCGCGAGCGAACGCGCGCTGGCTCGCCGCAGACGACTGCGCAAGCGCGCTGGCGTGAACGCGTGCGCAGCGACGAGCACGCAGGGTGGAGACCTCGGAGTCGAAGATTTTTTTTGGTTGGGCTGCGTGCGACGCGAGCAGTCGACGTTGGGCGGCACTTCACAGGGCGTGGCCCACGTGGGCCGGACAGGTGCGGGCGATCGCGGCACTTCACAGCGCGTGGCCCACGTGGGCCGGACAGGCGCGGGCGATCGCGGCCCTTCACAGCCCTGGCCCACGTGGGCCGGACCGGCGCGCGCGATCGCGCCGGTTCATCGCGGATCGCGACGTCGAGCGCATCCGATCTTGCGGAGCTCCAAATCGACGCGCGGCGCGCACTGATCAAGCTCGGCTTCAAATCGCGCGAAGCATCGACAGCCGTGAGCGCGGCGATGGCCCACGTGGGCCACGAGCCTACGCTCGAACAGCTGCTTCGCGAGGCGTTGCGGCGATGCTCGAACCGGAGCGGCTGACGCAGGCGCCGACCTGATGCCCGAGGCCGAAGCGCGTCCCAACCTCCCGGGATCTCTCCCTCCTGCGCCCGCCTCGACGACCCCGGCGCGCGTCGCGGTTGACTTCCCCATCTGTCCCGCCTAGGGTACAAAGCGCAAAGTGGCACTTTACACACAGCCCGCTGGGCTTTAGGGGACTTCCATGACGCGTTTTGGCCTTCTGCACCTGTTCGAAGCCGCCACGGGCAAGACCGAGAAGCAGTTCATCTCCGAGAACATCGAGATGATGGAGCACGCGGAGGCCATCGGCCTCGACGAGGCGTGGTTCGCGGAGCACCACTTCACGGACTACGGCGTCATGCCCTCGATCCAGATCCTCGCGTCGTACATGGCGTCGCGGACCAAGAACATCCGGCTCGGGACCGGTGTGACGGTGCTGCCGTTCCACAATCCGGTGCGGCTCGCGGAGGAGTACGCGTTCCTCGACGTGATCTCGGACGGTCGCATCGACTTCGGCGTGGGCCGCGGCTATCAGCCGTACGAGTACGAGGCCTACGGCATCCCGTTCACCGAGAGCCGCACGATGTTCGACGAGTCGCTCGAGATCATCCAGCGCGCGTGGACCAACGAGAAGTTCAGCTTCGAAGGCAAGCACTACAAGTTCAAGGACGTCCCGATCCGTCCGCGCCCGGTGCAGAACCCACATCCGCCGATCTTCGGCGCGTCGTTCAACCCTGACACGATCAAGTTCCAGGGCGAGAAGGGCCTGAACCTTCTGTTCACGCCGCTCTCGACGCCGTCGGACAAGATCACCGAGTACCGCCAGGTGCTACAGCAGAAGGGCCACGATCCGAACAAGTTCCGGATCGGTGGCCTCGTGTACGTCTACGTCGACGAAGATCGCGAGCGCGCGCTCAAGGACTTCGAAGAGGGCTGCATGAACTACTTCCGCCAGTTCACCAAGATGATCCCGGCGAAGCAGTTCCCGACGCAGGAGCAGTACTACATCTCGCTCCACGGCATTCTGTCGAACACGCTCGAGATGTACGACAAGAAGCAGGTCACGTTCGATTGGATCGTCAACAAGAGCGCGTTCTCGCACGCGTTCCTCGTCGGAGATCCGGCGTACGTCGCCGACAAGCTGCAGCGCCTGCAGTCGATGTACACCGGCCTGACCGACGTGTTGTGTTGGACCCGCCTCGGCGGCCTCGATCACAAGAAGGTCATGAGCTCGATGCAGCTCATGATGGACAAGGTGGTCAAGCCGGCGCGCGCCAAAGAGGCCGGTAAGCACTAAGGAGCCACTTGTCCGCCTCGAAGTCCAAGCGTAACGGCGTTACCAAAGGCTCTCTCTGGTGGCTAGGTGCCGCAACCGGGCAGGCGATCACCGCGCTCGCCCGGGCCGGCGCTGCCGTGCCGTTCGCGCATCCGCGGCTGCATGGCGTCGAGGTGATCCGGGACATCCCGTATTGCACCACCGATCGCCGTTGTCATCTGCTCGACGTGTACCGCCCGATCGGTGCGTCGAGCACGTCACCGCGGCCGTCGGTGCTGTACATCCACGGCGGTGGGTTTGGCATCCTCACCAAGGACAGCCACTGGCTGCTGGCGCTGATCTTCGCGCGTCGCGGCTACACGGTGTTCAACATCAGCTATCGACTCGCGCCCGCCGAGCCCTATCCGGCCGCCGTCGAGGATGCGTGCGCGGCGTACGAGTGGATCGCCAACCATGGGCAGGAGTACGGCGGCGATCCGAAGCGCCTCGTGCTCGCCGGTGACTCGGCCGGCGGCAACCTCGTCGCAGCGCTCACGCTGGCCGCTTGCTACAAGCGCGAGGAGCCGTTCGCCAAGCGCGTCTGGGACACCGGCATCGTGCCCAAAGCGGTCGTGCCGACGTCGGCGATCTTTCAGGTCAGCGATCCGCAGCGGTTCGCGCGCCGCCGGCCGATGCCTCGCGTGGTGTCGTGGGTGCTCGAGGGCGTCGGCAAGGCGTATCTCCATTCGGTCAACGGTACGTCGCTCGACTTCGCCGATCCGGTGTGTGCGCTCGAGCGCGGGATCGCGCCGGAGCGCCCGCTCCCGCCGTTCTTCGTCGGCGTCGGCACGCAGGATCCGTTGCTCGACGACACACGCCGGCTCGAAGCAGCGCTCCGCAAGCTTGGCTCTCCGATCGAAGCTCGCTATTACCCAAACGCCATGCACGTGTTTCATGCCGCCGTCTGGCGCCGCAGAGCTCGCGGCTACTGGAAAGAGGCATTCGAATTTCTCTCGAGAACCGTCGGATCATCTAAGCCGTCATCGAAGCAGTCAGCTACGCCTTCGGGCAAGGGACAAGCACCATGAGCAATCAGGACAAGGTCATCATCTCGTGCGCGCTCACCGGCGCGGCCACCGGCAAGTTCCACTGCCCGGCGATTCCCTACACGCCGGTCGAGATCGCGGAAGAAGCGAAGCGCGCGTATGACGCGGGCGCGTCGATCGTTCACGTTCACGCACGCACCGACGCGGGCGTGCCGAGCTGGGATCCGGAGATCTTCAAGAAGATCAAGCAGGAGATCACGGCGCGTTGCCCGGTGCTGATCAACTGGTCGACCGGTGGCATGGGCCCGATGAAGGATCGCGTGCATCACCTCAAGCACACGCCGCACATCGCCGCGCTCAACATGGGCTCGATGAACTACGCGAAGTGGAAGTCGGACAAGAAAGTGTTCGCCTTCAACTCGGTGTTCACCAACCACTTCGACGACATCATCGCGTTCGCCAAGGCGA
>JBFWXW010000157.1:0-5667 GCA_050187075.1 Kofleriaceae bacterium
ATCCGCGACGCCATCGGGATAACAAACCCCGTCGATCGAGCAGCCATTCGGACACAGATTGACGTTGTCGCCGTTGCACGAGACGACCGCGAGCGCACCAAGCAAGAGATACAGCGGTACCAGCGTCTTCATCGAGACTCCTAAGCTAACGAGGGATCAAAGCCGCGGCGCTGGAGCTACCAGCTGATGATTACCTGGCCGTTGCCGGTCTGGAATCCGGAGGTGTGAATCACATTGGTGGCCGAGCCTGTGGCGAAGCCGCTTCCGCCCGCACCACCTTCCCAACCGCCACCGCCCCCACCGAACAGGCCGCCGCCGCCCCCACCTCCACCACCCTGATTGGCGAGATTCCCTCCATCGCAACTTGCGCCACCAAGCCCCAGTACGCCGGCTGCGCCCGCGCAGTAGCTTACCAATGCACCGCCGGCGCCGCCGGCCGCTTGCGATCCGCCGGACGGGATTGCACCAGCGCAGGTTGTAGGCGGACCACTGCCCATCAATCCACCGCCAGCTCCACCGTCGAAGCCATTGCCACCACATGACGCCGCGCCACCGCCGCCACCACCGACGACCACGCGATCGGCGAGCGAAACACCGCCGAACCGAATGTCGGACGCTCCGCCGCCACCGCCACCACGTTGGGGTTGTGGAGAATCCGTAGATGTCGAGCCCGCGGCGCCTCCATTGAACCCACCCTCACCGGTCGTGCCGACCACCGCCGACGTTCCGACGCCACCGACAAACACCGTGATCACGGTAGACGGTGTCACGGTAAGCGTTGCTTGGGTCCGTCCTCCCAGTCCCGCAGTGCCGCGCGGAAGACCTAAGTGGTTGTTTGCTATGCCACCCGCCGCACCGCGTACATCCACGGTGATTTCGGTGACGCAGTCAGGCAGGTCAATGAGCTCGCCGGCACCCGTGAAGTTGAACGTTTGGCTGCCACTCGGGCAGCCGAGCCCACAAACGCCGCTGATGCAGACCGCGTCGAAGCCAGTAGAGCCAGTACAGACGTGATCACCCACGCTCGGTTGATCACCGCAGCCACCGCAGTTGTTTGGATCGTTGTTGATGTCGACGCAGCTGGAACCGCACTCGGTGGTCCCGCCGGCGCACTCGAGCTCGCACGAGTCCGTCGTCGTGTCGCACAGCAGGCCGCCGGTACAGGTCGTGGTTCCGGCGTCGCAAAGGTCGGTGGTCTCGTTGCAGACCTCATCGCCGTTGCAGGCGACGCCATCATCGCAGCTACGCGAGCCGCCGCCGTTGCAGGTGCCGCCGCCACACGTGTCGCCGACGGTGCAGAACAGATTGTCATCGCAGCTCGCGCCATCGTTATTGACGAACGCCGTCGTCGACTGAGACGGGTCGCAGACCATGCACGAGTTGTTCGGATCGACCTGACCGTCGCCGTAGCACACGCCGTTGATCACACAGCCGGTGCAGGTCGCGACACACGCGTCGGTCTGGACGTTACACACCTCGTTGGTCCCGCAGGTGACAACGCCGGCATCACAGGTGTCGGCGTTCTCGTCGCAGGTCTCGGTGCCATTGCAGTCGATGCCATCGTCACAGTCGCGCGTGGTGCCAGCGCATGCGCCCGCGTTGCACACGTCGGCGGTGGTGCAGAACGATCCGTCATCGCACGAGGCGCCGTCGTTGTCGGTGAACGCGGTCGTCGATGCCGACGTATCGCAGACCTGGCAGGCGTTGAGCGGGTTGGTCTGGCCCTGGCCGTAACACACGCCGTTGATCACGCAGCCGGTGCAGGTCGCGACACAGACGTCGCTCTGCACATTACAGACCTCGTTCGTGCCGCACGTGACGGTGCCCGGGTCGCAGCTGCCGGCGGCTTCGTTGCAGGTCTCGGTGCCGTTGCAGTCGATGCCGTCGCCGCAGTCACGCGTGGTGCCTGCGCACGCGCCCGCGTTGCACACGTCGGCGGTGGTGCAGAACGATCCGTCGTCGCACGTGGCGCCATCGTTGTTCGAGAACGTGGTCGTGCTCTGGTTGATATCGCAGATCAGACAGGGGTTGTTCGGATCGGCCTGGCCCTGGCCATAGCAGATGCCACCGATCGAACAGCCGGTGCAGGTGAGCACGCAGCTATCGTTCTCGGTGTTGCACAGCTCGTCGGTGCCGCAGGTGGTGCTACCGGGCTCGCAGGCATCGGTCTTCTCATTACAAGTTTCGCTGCCGTTGCAGGTGACCGCGTCCTCGCAGACGCGCGCGACACCGGCGCACACGCCGGAGCTGCAGGTGTCGCCGGTGGTGCAGAACATGTCGTCGTCGCAGGTCGCGCCGTCGTTGTTGGAGAACGCATTGGTCGACTGATCGATGTCACAGATCAAGCAGGGGTTGAGCGGATCGCGCTGGCCATCGCCGTAACACGTGCCGTCGATCGTGCAGCCGGGGCAGGTGACCGTGGGCGTGCACGTGTCGTTGGCGTAGTCGCATAGCGAGCCAACGCCGCACGTGCTGGTGCCGGCGACGCAGGCATCGGCGGTGTCATCGCAGGTCTCGGTGCCGTTACACGCGACGCCGTCGCTGCACTCGCGCGCGGGCCCGCCTACGCACGCACCGGCGTTGCACGTGTCGTTGGTCGTGCAGAACGATCCGTCGTCGCACGTCGTGCCCGTGGTCGCGGTCCACGCCGTGTTCGACGTGGCGGGATCGCAGACCTGACAGGCGTTGCCGGGATCCGCGACGCCATCGGGATAACAAACCCCGTCGATCGAGCAGCCATTCGGACACAGATTGACGTTGTCGCCGTTGCACGAGACGACCGCGAGCGCACCAAGCAAGAGATACAGCGGTACCAGCGTCCTCATCGAGAGCCCCCTCAGGATAGGAGCCATCACTCTATAGATCGGCGGTTCGCAACTCCATGCGGGTTGACGATTCTCGCGATCGCGGCGACGAATTTTTTCGATCCCGTTTTCTCGGGTAGCAGCTCGCACCTACACGCCAACAGCTGGCTGTTTGCGCAGTCCGACTGGTTTGCGCAGTCGTGCTTACCGCTGCGAGCTCACGCGATCGGAGCCGCTGCTGCAGCGCTGTGTCATTGCGATGCAGGCACTCGCCTGGTCTGGTCGCGAGGTCGAACCGCTCCGTGGTTAGCTTCGAATCGCGACCCAGCACTGTAGCGAACTGTGAGCGAGCGGACGAGGCGACAGGTCAGCTGGGACGTTCGATCCGCCCGTCGATGTGGCGTGCGAACCGCGTCTGTTCCCCGTGCACGGGTTCGCTGCTCGGCCAGCTCCAGCCACCGAACTGCGTGCGCTGGTACTCCATGATGGTCTCGCGGATCTCGTCCTGGGTGGTCATCACAAACGGGCCATGCTTCACGACGGGTTCGCCGATCGGCATCCCCTGCAACATCAACAGCTCGCTGTCGGCGGCGCCGTTCTCGATCGCCGCTGCCGCGTCACTGTGAAGCTCGATGACATGGTGGGGCGGAATCGAGCGCCCGTCGATTCCGACGCCTTCGCCGCTGAACAGATAGAGCCAGCGGTTGGCGCCCGCCGGCGCGGCGGGCAGTCCCCACGTCGCACCCTGCGTCATCCGGATCGTCCAGATCTCGATCGCCGATGTGGTCCGAGCAGCCCACGAGCTCGGTGGTGGGGCAGGGGCACGACGTCCTGCAAGCGCACCTGCGACGATGGCGACCTCGGTGGTTCGACCGCGTGCGTCGCGGGCGGTGTGCCGCGGGATCGTGTGGTTCCACAGCATCGAGAAGTGTGGGGCCGCGAGCTTGTCGGCGCGCGGGAGGTTCAACCAGATCTGAAACAGCTCGACCGGGTTCTGTGCGTTCCGATCGATCAGCGGGAACATCTCCGCGTGCTGGATCCCGCGGCCCGCGGTCAGCCACTGCACGTCGCCACGACCATATCGCGCCGCCGCACCCAGCGAATCGGAGTGATCGAGCAGACCGCGCCGGACGATCGTGATCGTCTCGAATCCCCGGTGGGGATGGCGCGGAAACCCGGGCACGCGATCGCCGTGGTACATGCGCCAGCCATCTTTGCCCGCGAAGTCACGGCCGATCTCGCGCCCCGCGAGCGACGCCGCGGGCCCGAGCAGCTCGTTGCCGCTCGGATAGTGATCGTCGTGGTGCACGCAGAACAGAAATGGATCCGGCGTCGGCCATTGCATGTTGTCGATCGGCCGGATCCTGATCACGGCTTCGCGCGGGGCCGCTTGTCGAGCGCGACCCGAGGTGCATGCGGCCAGGCTCCCGGCGGCGATCCATTTCAACGCGTCTCGGCGATCGACAGACGACACGGCCTCCATCATGCGCGTCCCACCTGGCGGTTGACGAGCAAAACCCGTGACGAACGGCGTCATCGCTCGGTGCGGAGTTTGCTTCACTCCCCGCATGACCCGAACCCCACATCCAGTGGCATTGGCCCAAGGCATGTTCTATGTGGCGACGGGCCTGTGGCCGATCGTCCATCTGCGGAGCTTCGAGAAGGTCACCGGGCCCAAACGAGACAAGTGGCTGGTCCGCACACTGGGCGGCCTGATCACCACGGTGGGCGTCACGCTGATCGCCGGCGCGTTCGAGCGCAACCGGTCACGCTCGCTCGAGGTCCTCGGGGTCGGCAGTGCCCTCGCGCTCGGCGGCGCGGACGTTTTGTTCTCGCTCCGCGGCACGATCTCGAAGGTCTATCTCGGCGACGCCGCGGCGGAGGCCGCGCTCGCGGCGACCTGGGCATTGACGAAGAACTGACGTCGCGCGTCGCGTCTGCCCTCGGCCGTCGTGTGTCCGATCGGACACTGGACGACAACCTCGCAGTGCGGCGCCGGGTTTTCTACGATACGAGCATGCGATGGGTTGTTGCGCTGCTCCTCGTGGGCGGATGTGGTCGGATCGGATTCGATCCGGCATCGCACGGCCATGGCATCGACGACGGGGTCGGTGACGGCATGATGACTGGCGATGCGGCCGGTGCCGAGGTGGTGTGTGATCCCGCGGCATGCGTGGCGGCCGGTGGCGCATGCACCGGCGCGACGTGCCTGTTCCTGTGCGTCGACGATAACTGCGTGAACGAGGTCAACTGCCCGCCGGGTATGGGATGTATCGTCGGATGTGCAGCTGGTGAATGCCCGGCCGGCATCGATTGTGGTCAAGCTACCGAGTGCCGGATCTCATGCGCCGGCACCGGATGTGGCGGACCGATCCTGTGCGGCTCGGCTGCGCTGTGCGTGGTGGAATGCGACGGCGACGGCTCGTGTGACGATGAGATCACGTGCGGAACCGGTGCGTGCATGGTCACGTGCAGCGGCGTCGGCTCGTGCCGTCATGGAGTCGACTGCGCGAGCTCGTGTGAATGTGAGGTCAGCTGCAGCGCCTCGAGTCACTGTGCTGGCGGAGACGACGTGACGTGCCCGGCAGGTTGTGACAGCGCCACTGGGTGTTCGGCGTCTGGCGGCTGCAGCTCTTGCTGAGCCCGACGTCCGATGCCTGATCTCACCACCAGCAATGGTCGTCGGGCGAGTCGCCGGGCACCGCCGATCACCACCACCAGTAGTAGTCGTCGGGGGAGTAGCCGGGCAGCTCCGCATCGTTCACCTTCGCCAGATCGCTCAGGTTGTGGACCGTGATCGCCTTGTCGCTGATCGCATAGATGTAGTCACCCATGAAGATGCTGCGTCTGATGTCGTTGTAGT
>JBFWXW010000158.1:0-5638 GCA_050187075.1 Kofleriaceae bacterium
GGCAACTACGCCCTCAAGTTGAGCCAGAGCGCACCGGGATCGGGTCTCGAGGTCGCGATGCGCCCGAGCGCGGATAATCAGAGCGTGAACTGGAGCTTGTGGAGCGAGAGCAGCTCCGAGCGGCTGTACTGCCGCCGCAGCCCGAGCGAGTACACGATGAGCGTGGTCAAGCAGACCGCGTCCGGGACGCTGAAGCCATTCGTGTTCCGGGTCGAGGACGTTCCTGCCGGCATCGGCAGCGAAGCGTACCGGGTCAATACCGACGCGACCGTGACGTTCGCAAAGGCCACCACGCAGAATGCCCACCAGGACATGCGCGCGCTCACCGGAGCCCCGGCGAACCCGCCGAACGACTTCGGCCGGCTCTATGTCAAGCAGGAAACCGCGAACACCGACGGGCTCTACGTGAAGCTATTGATCAACGGTACCGTCGTGGAGCGGAAGGTCATGCTGCAGTAGTGCGCATCGCCCGGAACCGATTAACCGGGGCCCGTCCCCGGTTTTGTTCGTGGTGTAACGTTCGCGCATGAACAAGATCGCAGTGTTTGGGACCGGACCGGTTGGCGACGTCCTGTCGAATGGTTTTCTCGCCACTGGCCATTCGGTGATGCGCGCCTCTCGCGATTCGGCGAAGCTCGGCGACTGGACGGCGAACGCCAAGGGCGAGGCCTCGATCGGCTCGTTCCCCGACGCTGCGAGGTGGGCGGACATCATCGTGCTCGCGGTCAAGGGCTCTGCCGCAGAGGCGGTGCTCGATCAGGCGGGCGCCGCCAATCTTGCGGGCAAGATCGTGATCGACACGACCAACCCGATCGGCGATCAGCCGCCGCAGGGTGGGGTGCTGATCTACTTCACGAACGCGAACGAGTCGCTGATGGAGCGCCTGCAGCGAAAGGTACCCGCCGCTCGGTTCGTGAAGGCGTTCAATAGCGTCGGCAACGCCTTCATGGTGAAGCCGAAGCTCAAGCACACGCCGGCGATGTTTATCTGCGGCAACGACGCGGCAGCCAAGGCCGAGGTCAGCGCGATCCTCACCGCGTTCGGTCACGAGCCGGTCGACATCGGAGGCGTCGAGTGCGCACGGCCGATCGAGGCGTTGTGCCAGCTGTGGTGCGCGCCCGGCTTTCTGAAGAACGATTGGAAGCACGCGTTTGCGTGGCTCACCGACTGAGCTCGGCCAGCTGACCGATGAGAGCGTGCGCAGCGGGCGCGGCGAATCCGGCCGTCTTGCGTGGGGCGAACGCACCGATCACGAGCGAGCCCATGATGAACGCGAGCACGGCGCCTGCGTCCTGCGGCGAGAACCGCTGGTTCGAGCGGCGCCGGATCGCTTCGATCTCGGTGTCCACCAGGCGTCGCATCCGGGCGAACAGCGCCGGCTCGCGGATGGCCTCGGCGAACACCGCGACCCAGCAGCGCGCGGCGATCATATCGCTGGTGGCGTCGAGCGCGACCGCGGCCGCCACGTAGGCGTCGAGCGGCCCGTGCGTGCGTTCGCTCGTGCGCGTTCGCTCGCGAAATCGCCTCAGCAGCTCGTCCACCAGACTATCGAGAAGATCTTCCTTGCTGGCGAAATGGTGGTGGACGAGCCCGGGCGATACGCCGGCCTCCTGCGCAACGGCCGCGATGGTTGCTCCAGCGTAGCCGTGCTCGGCCAGAACCCGGGCGAATGCTGCAGTTAGCTCGGCTCTCCGCTGGTCGCGCATGGATCGTCGTCCCATAGATTGGTTGTACATTCAATCTATGGGCGACGGCATGGACATGAGTCACCAGTGGCAGTTCGAAGTGCAGGGGTTCGGCACGGGTGGCGAACGCGTGCGGTGGACGGACCTCGTAGCTGTTGCGATTCGCGCGAGCTCGGATGGGCCATGGCTCGATGACGTGTACTGGCAGTTCGCGGTTGCGAACGACGTGGACTAGCTGCCTGGTTCGCTGGTTAGCGGGGAGGATGTTGGCGTCATCCAGCAGCACCTCGCGGGTGTCGATTCGATGGCGATCGTCGAAGCCATGGGGTCGACCACGGACCACCGTTCACGGTCTGGCGGTGCTTGCGCGCATGGTGCCGTGAAGCGCTCGGCGAACGGTTCCGCGCGCTGATCGAGCGGATCGGTGGATCGCCGGCAGCCGCAGCAGCGGGGTTCGACCAGCTGTAGCTGCGCTGGAGCGACCCGGGGCCCGTCCCCGGTTTTCTGCGGCGATTGGACTCGGTAACCAGGCGTCTGATTGCCGCCCCCGTAGATTGGTTGTGCATCCAATCTATAGGACCGAGCATCTCCCCATGAGTCACCACTGGAAATTCGATGCGACCGGATTTGGCACCGGCGACGAGCGGATCCCCTGGGCAGATGTCGCCGCCGTGGCGATCCGCACCACCCCCGATGGACCGTGGTTCGACGACGTGTTCTGGCAGTTCGTGGTGGCCAACGATGTTTACGAGCTACCCGGCTCCCTGGTCGGCGGCGATGATCTCGGGGTGATGCAGCAGCAGCTCGCTGGCATCGATTCATACGCGATCATCGAAGCGATGGGCTCCACCACCGAGCGGACGTTCTCGATCTGGCGCGCACACCGCGCGTGGGACCGACAAACGCTGCGAGGTCGGTTCCTCGCGCTGGTCGAGCGACTCGGCGGTTCCATCAGCGCAGCCGCGGAGGTGTTCGAGGCGCTGTATGCACGGTGGAACGATGCGTCGCGCCACTATCACGACGTCCGGCATCTGACCGAATGCTTGCGGGAGCTCGATTCCTGCGAGCCATCGCGCGAGGACCAAGACCGCATCGAGCTGGCGCTCTGGTACCACGACGCCGTCTACGATCCACGGTCGCGAACCAACGAGGACGACAGCGCGGAACTGCTGATCGCAGATGTTGCGGTGCTCGCGATCTCCGATCAGGTCGCGCAACACGCTGCAGCGCTCGTGCGCGCCACCGCGATCGGCAGTTCGGCACCCGAGCTCGGAGCCGCCGGTGCGATCATGCGTGACATCGATCTGTCGATCCTCGGTCGCGACGCGCTCCGATTCATGGAATACGAGCTGGACGTCGAGCGCGAGTACCGCGCAGTTTCCACGCGGGTGTTTCGGCTCGCGCGTGGCCGCTTGCTCGCATCACTGCTCGCGGCGCCACAGATCTTTCACGCCGAGCCGCTTCGAGCTCGCTATGAAGCGATCGCGCGGATCAACATCGTCGAGTTGCTCGCGAGCCCGCGCTACCGCGTCTATCGCTGGCTGCGCTGGCTGCCGTCATTCAGAACGCAAAGCCGAACCCGGTAAGAACGCTGAAGCCAACCTTCAGCTCGCGCTCGTCGATGCGCGCTGCGATCGACAGCTCGAAGGCGACTCGAAGTTTGACTGGAATGGGTGGCAAGCCGACATCGGCTCCGATCCGAGGCGCTAGCAAGACGTCGTGCGCCTTGGTGTCCAAGGTCGTAACGCCTGCATGGTTCTTGTCGATCGGATGGTCGTATTGGTAGCCGATGTCTGCACCGGCGAACACCGCCGTCGTTCTGTTCTGACGGGTCCGGTAACCGCGCACCTCGACTCCGATGCGCGCTTGTACAAAGCGACCGTAGTCCAAGGTCGCTTCGCCCGTCTTACCCGATGCTCCCCCGGCGATCATCACGCGCCCGAACAGGAGCGACTGTCGAATCCGAACACCGCCGTCGAACGCGGCCCCGAAGGAAATAGAGCGCTGCGAGGTGAAAATGAGGCTCGGGCCCATGTAGTGATCCGTTCGAACGTCCGGTTGCGGATCCTGTTCAGGATCGGCAACCGCAACGGACGACGACCAACAAATCACCAATACAGCGACGACGCCGCGCATGGCGGCCCGCTTTGCAGGCAGTGTGCCGCTCGCTCGCGTCGTATCGGTGTGATTGTTGTGACCCGATGAGACTTGCTTCGGAGTCCACGTGTCGACCGAACGACCCACTGGGTAACAGGTTCACAGGTGGGCTAGACAAAGCTCAGCGCCCGATCGCCTTGAGCCTGCTGTCGATCGTTTCTTCGCTCGTGCCGAGCACGAGCGCGAGCTCCTCGACAAGTCGTGCTCCATCGATCGGCGAGTCGAGCTCGATCGTGATGGGCCATTCGTGGCGCCCGGCGCTCTTCGACCTGCAACTCGGCGTTCGGGCTTTGGTGCTCCGATTCGAGCCGCGCGTGGAATCGATGCATCCGCGCCGTGTTGAAGGCGAGCCGAGCTCGGATCCCCGCCTCGTACGGCGCTGCCTCGAGCTCCCCGTCGCCATCCATGACGGCAGTGAGCTCGCGCTCGCGAATCCAACGGCGGACCGTCGCCCCGGTACCTTGCGCGATCGCAGCGACCTCGCTCAGCGGGACCAACCGGTGCGCCTCGGAATGAATGCTGGCCTCAGTTCTCGACGAACGCCTTGAGCCGCTTGCTGCGAGAGGGGTGGCGCAGCTTGCGCAGCGCCTTCGCCTCGATCTGGCGGATTCGCTCGCGGGTGACCTCGAAGTCCTGGCCGACTTCCTCGAGAGTGTGATCGGACTTCTCGCCGATCCCGAACCGCATCCGCAACACCTTCTCCTCGCGCGGGGTGAGCGTCGCGAGCACCTTGCGGGTCTGATCCGCGAGGTTCACCGAGATCACGCTCTCGCTCGGGGAGATGATCGACTTGTCCTCGATGAAATCTCCGAGGTGTGAGTCTTCCTCCTCGCCGATCGGGGTCTCGAGCGAGATCGGCTCCTTGGCGATCTTCAGGACCTTGCGGACCTTGTCGAGCGGCAGCTCCATGCGCTCGGCGATCTCCTCGGGCGTGGGCTCGCGGCCGAGCTCCTGCACGAGGTAGCGCGTGGTGCGCACCAGCTTGTTGATCGTCTCGATCATGTGCACGGGGATCCGGATCGTGCGCGCCTGGTCGGCGATCGCGCGGGTGATCGCCTGGCGGATCCACCACGTCGCGTAAGTCGAGAACTTGTAGCCGCGCTTGTACTCGAACTTGTCGACGGCCTTCATCAGGCCGATGTTGCCCTCCTGGATCAGATCCAGGAATTGCAGGCCGCGGTTGGTGTACTTCTTCGCGATCGACACGACGAGCCGGAGGTTGGCCTCGACGAGCTCGGACTTGGCGCGATCCGCCATCCGCTCGCCCTCGTGGAGGTCGCGATAGGTCGAGCGGAGCTCGGTCGCGTTGCCGCGGGCCTCCTCCTCGATCACGGCGACCTTGCGCATCGCCTGCTTGATCTGCTCTTCCATCTCCTCGAAGTCGGCGACGGTCATCATCGTCTTCTTGCCGACGGCGCGGGCACGCGCGGGGTTCGCACGCATCTCGCGGAGGGTCTTGCGGATCTCGTTGGCAGGCATGCCCGCCTTGCGCTCGCACTCGCGAACCTCGAGCTCCGCCTTGTCCATCTTGATGATGATGTTCTTCAGCTGCGCGACGATCCGATCGACCGTGGGCTTGTTGAGCCGCAGGTCCGACAGCTCCTCGAACATCTGCGCGCGGTTGTCCCGCATCGCTTCCTTGGTCTTCTTCTTCTTGCCCTCGGAAGAACCGGTCTCGACCAGCTTCTCCTCGAGCTTCTCGGTGTCGCGCTGGAGCTTCTTGACCTTGTCGATGATCTTGCAGACCCGGTCGACGTAGAACTGCTCGTTGAACTCGGCCTCGTCCTCGTCGATGT
>JBFWXW010000159.1:0-5445 GCA_050187075.1 Kofleriaceae bacterium
CCGGCGATTCGATCCGCGAGCTCGGCGAGCCCGGTCTGGTTCCACGCCTCGCCCTCGATCAGCCCGCGGTACTCGCGCAGCCGCACGGCGGTCAGGTTTGACTCCCGTGAAAGGTCACCGATCTCGTCGCCGGCCGGTACCTCGATCTGCTCCCGGATGTCACCTCGCGCGAGCCGTTCGACCCCGACAGAGACGGCGTGCAATGACTTCACGGTCCGGCGTACGAGCTGCCATGACAGGAACACCATCAGCATCAACGCCCCGCAGGCCACCGCGACGTTGATCTTGAGCGAGGTGTCCTGCGATGCACGGGCGGTCGCGAAGGCATTTGCAAGCCGGCTGCGGTCGGGGCTGGTGGCGGCTTCCAGCTGGCCGGTGAACGACTGCTGGGCGTTGCGCATCGCTTCGATCTTGGGCCCGAGGTCGGCCGCCGGGGTGTCGGACGCGAGCGCCGTACAGACCGCGCGCGCGACGTCGAAATACGCGACAAACCCTGCGCGCAGCGCGTCCGGATCACCACCATTGTTCTTGATCTCTCGCTCGCCGACATGCAGACGCCGCAGAAACTCGGTCCTGAGCGCGTCGGCATCCGCGAGCCGGCCCTCGTCGGCGGCATTGGCGGCATCTTCGAACGCCTTGGGGATCTGCACGAACGTGCGCTTGAGGTCGCGGTCGAGCTCGAGCAGCGGCACGTACTGGTTTTCGATCCCGGATAGCTGCTGCTCAGCGTGCTGGCCGAGCACGAGGGCGACGATCGTCACCGAAGCCAGGGCCGATGCCGCGAGCAGCACGATCAGCCCGATCCGGTGCCGAAACTTGAGCTGCAGGCTCACGACTACCTGAGTCCGATCACGCGTGCGCGGCCGGGATCGGCATCGATGGGCAGATAGCCGACCGCCCCGCGATTCGCGACCACGTACTCGACGACGTCGGCCGTCGATGATACCTCGGGCGGCGGCACGCCCTTGCCGGAGAAGATCTGCTGCGTCCAGTAGTTCTTGAGCTGGGCGCGCGTCTTGCGAAGCACCTGCTGCGTGAATCGATCCCGCGCCACGAACTTGGTCGAGAGATCGATCGGCCGGATTGTCTCACCGTGCCATTGGGTCGCCTTCTTCAGGTAGGCGTCACGCAGAAAGTCACGGCTCACGGAATGGGACGGATTGTCAGGATGGACGATGATCTTGAAGCTGGCGGCTTCATCGGCGCGCGAGCTGGGCGCGACTCCTGTTACCAGGAGCGCGATGACCAGCAGGGCGAGGATGGGGCGAATCATGGGGGCCTAGAACGTCACCGTCGTCTTCACGAGGAACAACCCCCAGTACCGCTTCGGCATCGGGTTGTCGGCTGCCTCGAGATCCGAAGCACCATCGATGAAATGGCCTTCGACCTTCCACAGCCAGTGGTCGTTGACATCGAACCTCAGCGTGGCCGCGAGGTCACGCTGAAACGCAAAGACGCGCTGCGGGAACCGCGTCGCGTCACGGCCTTGCCGGTCGTGAACGTCCGCATGCGCGACCGAGTAGTAGCCTCCGGCCTCGACCAAGGGGCAGAACCGGTGGGTGACCATGGCGTAAAACACCTCGGACTCGAGCTTGGTCGTCGGCAACAGGTCCGGAAGACTCGTGCTCTGACGCTG
This sequence comes from Kofleriaceae bacterium, assembly GCA_050187075.1. Classification (GTDB taxonomy): domain Bacteria; phylum Myxococcota_A; class Polyangia; order Haliangiales; family Haliangiaceae; genus JABFXX01. The sequence continues at coordinate 1,637 of JBFWXW010000159.1, forward strand.
GCGCACGCGACCGTATTCAGCGGCAAACAGCCAGTCTCGATAGCTGTACTCGGCCGATGCTAGCCACAACCACACCGGCCGCTGCGATACCACGACCTTGCCATCGTAATCGGCAGGCACCAGCCCCATCATGATCAACGCCTGCGTCACCGCCGGGTCGAGCGTGAGCTTGAAGTCGATCGAGGTGCGCAGATATGTGGCACCGATCCGCAGCCCCTCGAGCGGTGTGAGCCAGAAGGCCTGCGCGCCGGTGACATACTTGGTGTCGATCTCGTCGAGCGAGGCGCCGCCCACCGTGAGCGCGTTCTCGGGCACATTGAGCGTACCGAACCACGCCTGGTATTCGAGCTGGCCGGCGCTGCCGATCGATTTGTTACCGTAGAGTCCCAGGCCGGTGTGCGCCAGGAGCGCGCTGCGGTTGCGCAGCGGGTAGACCGATTGCGGTGTGAGGATGGCGACCCGCGATGCGTCGACGTCGGCGTATTCATTGTAGAGGCCGAACGGCATCTTGATCACACCGGCGCGGATTCCCAGCCACGGTCGCCAGCGATAGTCGAGGTACGCCCAGTCCAGCCGCGGGGGCAGGTCGCGGAACCGTCCGACGTCGCGGCCGTACAGCTGGAGTCCGACGCGCAACCGATCGGCGACCTCGGTGGACATGTTGAGGCCGGCTTCGAACATCGCGACGCTGCCGCGCGATGACTTCCCGATGTAGTCGTTCGCGGTCGAGAGGAATGCTCCCTCGCTCACGAACCCATGAATCTGCACCGGGCGAGGCCATTCGATCGTGGCGTCCCCGTCGTCGCTGGGCATGGCGTCGGGTACGGTGGCCGGATCCGGCGGAGCGAGCGCTGGGAGCTCAGCCGTGTGCGGCGCGGCCTCAGATGACGGCGCGGGCGTCGGTGGTGGCGCGGGCGTCGGTGGTGGCGTGGGCGTCGGCGGTGGCGCAGGTGGCGCTGGTGCGCTCACCGGCGGGGTGGCTGGCGACGGAGACGTCGGTGCAGTCGGCGGAGCTGGATCCACCGGTGCGGGCGGCTCGGCGACTTGCGCAAGCGCGACCGTCGGCTCGGTAGTGACCGCGCCGACCACGACGAACAACGATAGGATCAGGTGATGGCGTCGTCGCACGTCGTCCTTCATCGAAGTTCCAACCGACCCACCGATGACCCGAACGTTAGCTCCGGACGCAGATGATTTGAAGGTCGCGCCGTCGGCGAGATCACTGCAGCGATGGCTGATTGAGCACCAGCCAGTACATCCCGAGCTGACGGGCGGCCTCGACAAACTGCGCAAAGTCGACGGGCTTGCGGACGAAGCTGTTCGCACCGAGATCGTAGCTATCGACGATGTCGCGTTCCTCGTTGCTGGAGGTCAGGACCACCACGGGCAACCGGCGCGTGCGCTCGTCGTTGCGCATGCGCTTGAGGACGTCGAGCCCGGTCAGCTTGGGCAGCTTGAGGTCGAGGAGCACCACCGTGGGATGAGCATCGGGATCGCGATCCTTGTAGGCTCCCCTGCAGAACAGGTAGTCGAGCGCCTCTTCACCATCGGTGGTCAGAACCACATCATTGGCCATCTTGTGGCGCTTGAAGGCGCGGAGCGTCAGCTCTGCATCATCGGGATTGTCTTCGACGAGCAGGATGGTTCGGGTGCGATTCATCGATGTGGCGATTTCAGCGTAGCCCAGAATGGCCCACAACGGGTTTCCGATCATCGGGGGATCAGCGTCCCCGACATCGGTACACCATCGCCGCAGAAGCTTTCCGGTGCCTGGCGTAGTTCTCGCTCGCGAACGTCGCGAGGGAACGATCGACGCAGCTCGCGGTGTAGATCTTGCCCCACGCCACCGCAGCAACCTGAACGCCGTCGGGCAGCTGGTCATCATACGCACACAGCGCGATACCCGACCAGCCAGCGAGCCGCATTGTCCTACGATACCCGACGATCAGCGCGGGGGAACGGCATAGCCGCGTGCGGGGAACGGATCGGCGGTGTCCCGCACGTGGAGCTCGTCGGCGTACCAGGATCGGCCGGGCTCGGCCCCGGCTTCGGCGAACACCGCGAGGCCGATGATGCCGGCATTGCGATCACCGGAGGTCTGCGCAGCATAGGACTCGGCGACCCGTCCGAACCGAAATGCAGCCACGGCGTTGTCGGATGTCCGGAACCCTTCGATCATCAAGGTCCCGTACGGATCGACGACGTAACCGCGCCGGTTGGGATCGGCGGGCTCGCCATCGATCACGTCGAGTCCGTCGACCGAGGCCACCACTTCGAAGCGCGCACGGGTCTCGTTGTGCACGACGATCGTGTAGCGCCCTCCGTGCTCTCCGACGATCAACGCGCGACCGCCAGCGTAGTAGCCCGGGAGGGCGCGCCCATCATCGTCGACGAGCGTGACCGACAGCGCGCCGTCTCCCGCGGGTACCTCGAGCGGCATCGGCTGTGCCCCGAGGAACGCGGCATGCGCGCGGATTCCGGCCGCGTCGTTGTAGTGAAGCGCAAGCTCCGCCCACGGCGTGCTCGACGCGCGCGTGAACGGTGCGAACGAGATCGGTGCATTCACCGGTTCTCCCCACGAGGTGCCGAGGCCAGGGCGTTCGGTCACCGTGGGGCTGGCGACTGCGCTCGTTTTCGCACCAAACCCGACGACGCCACTGCTGCCGCAAGCAGTGAGGACGACCGCGACCGTGGCAAGTACGGGCGTGAGGGCCGGAGCGATCGAAACCGAAGGTGTCATGCCGCACCAACGCAGCACACGCCTCCGGACTTACGGCGCGCTCACGCGTAAGGAAAACGCTCAACGTGCGTTGTGCGCGGGCGCGGGCTCGGCCGCGGCATGACAGCGCGCGCAGTTGGTCCCGGTCAGCTTGAACGCGGTCACGCCGTCGTGGCACGGGACACAAGTCGCCTTGGCGGGCGCCGGCAGCTCGATGATCGATGATGCGCCGAGGTCGGTATGGCAGCGCTCGCATGCGACCGGCGACGCATCGCGCGCCGCCATGTGCGGACGATGATCGAACCTGGCGCGCACGGACCATGCGGGCTTCGTTCGCGCGGCCTGGCGCTGATTCGCGAGTCCGAGCTGATGACAGCCGTCGCACGCGGTGATCGAAGGCACGGGACCTCCGCGGACCGCATGACACCCAGCTCCGGTGCACGCACGGTGTCCCCGCGGCATCCGTAGCTGTTGCGTCGCCGTGGTGAGCATGTGACAGGACGCGCACGCAGCGGTGTGCGTGCGATGGTCGAGCGTCGCACCGAACTCGGTGCGTTCCGGCGGCATCCGGTCGGCCACCAGGGCCCGCCACGGCTCGGTCGCGTTGTGGCACGCACCGCAGATCACGGGTGACCGCTTGCCAAAGTCATCGGCGTGACAGCCGACGCAGGGTTGATGATCGGCCTTCACGACCTCGCCGGCCGCGGTGATCGGATGGCAGCCGGTACACGCGAGCTTGGTGTCTGTATGGGTCGCGTGCGAGTAGCGCGCGGTCGGGCGCGCGACGTCGAATTCGCCTTCGGGAGCGCGATGACACGTGCGGCAGCTGCGGGTGATTCCAAAGCTCGCCTTGCCGTCGTGACACCCGGCGACCGCGCAGGTCGTTGCCGTGGGACGCGGCAAGGTGTTGTCGTCGGTGTCGCGAATCTCCGCGTGACAGGTCACGCAGCGATTACCCGCGCCTCCGCGTGCGGCATGACTGCGATGCGAAAACGTCGCGGTGACGGTGATGATCCGCACCTGGAGACGAGGCGGCTCTGGCACGCCGCTGCCGGGTTGATGGCACGTGCGGCACTCGGTCATGGCGGTC
>JBFWXW010000160.1:0-5341 GCA_050187075.1 Kofleriaceae bacterium
GCATGGGCAACCAGGCCAGCAGGGGCACCCAGGCCAGCAGGGGCACCCAGGCCAGCAGGGGCAACCAGGCCAGCAGGGGCAACCAGGTCAGCAGGGGCAACCAGGTCAGCAGGGGCAACCAGGTCAGCAGGGGCAACCAGGTCAGCAGGGCTCGGACCCCGGCAACGATCCATGGGATCCGCGGTCGCGCCGCCCGTCACATCGAGGCGGAAATCCTCGATCTCCCCGCTCTCCGGCCGACCACAAGCTCGATGCACTCGAGGAGCTTTCGCGCAACCTTCAGCGCCAAGATGCGCGCCGCCGGGCCCGTGGTCGGAGCGACCCACAGCGCGACTGGTAGGCGTCGTATCATCATCGTCGATGCCGCTCCGCGTGCTCGTCGTAGACCGCCATCACGCCACGCGTGACACGGTTACCGACATGCTCGGCGAGCTCGCGCACGACGTGGTGTGGACGACTCCGGACGATGCCGTCACGGAGCTCCGCGCCGCGCAGGCAACCGCGCAGCCGTATGACGCCGTTCTGGTCGAGGTCGATGCATCGTCGAGCGCATCGTGGTTCCGCGACCTGATGGCGAGCGGCAACGGCGCTCGCGTCGTCGTCGCGGTCAGTGGACCTGATGGCGCGGCGCTCGCCGCAAAGCTCGGGGCGGCTGACTTCGTGACCAGACCATGGAATGCCGCCGAGCTGAGCTTTCGACTCGGCCGATTGGCGCCGGCGGCCGATGTACGCCAGGACAAGCGGCGGCCGCGCAAGAGCGACGTGTTGATCGGTGTCGGTCCGTGGATCAAGGAGCTCTACGATCGGATCGCGATGGTCGCCGCGACCGACGTGACCGTCGCGATCTTTGGCGAGAGTGGCACCGGCAAGGAGCTGGTCGCGCGCACGATCCACAGCTCGTCGCCGCGCCACGATGCGCCGTTCGTGGTGGTGAATTGCGCGGCCATTCCCGAGGCGCTGCTCGAGGACGAGCTGTTTGGCCACGTCCGCGGCGCGTTCACCGACGCGACGCGCGATCGCGAAGGGCTGCTCGCGGCAGCGCACACCGGAACGCTTTTCCTCGACGAGATCGGCGAGCTGCCGCTGCCGCTCCAGGCCAAGCTGCTGCGTGTGCTCCAGAGCCAGGAGTTTCGCCGGATCGGCGACGATCACGACCGCCGGGTAGACGTCCGGATCATCACCGCGACGAACCGCGATCTCGATCAGCTGGTCGCCAGCGGCGCGTTCCGTCAGGATCTGTACTACCGGATCAACGTGTTTCCGATGCACCTACCGGCGCTGCGCGAGCGGCCGGAGGACATCGCGATGCTCGTCCATCACTTCGTGCAGAAGTACCGCGGGCGGCTCGGCAAGACGATCGACGGCATCTCCCCGGAGGCGCTCGCGCGGTTCGCAAACTACGACTTTCCAGGCAACGTTCGCGAGCTCGAGAACAAGGTCCACCAGGCGATGGTGGTCGCAACCGGGCCGCTCATCGAGGAGGCCGACGTCGCGCTGCCTCGGATCCGAGCGTCGACGGCGCGGCCGGACATCGCACGGCCGTTCCGCGAGCTGAAACAAGAGACGATCGATCGATTCGAGAAGGCGTATCTCATCGAGCTGCTCCGGACCCACAACGGCAACCTGGCCCAGGCGGCGCGGGCGGCGGGCATGGATCGCAAGAACCTGTGGGCGCTGGTCGAGCGGCACGGCCTGGATCGCGAGCAGTTCAAGAAATAACCGACTCGGACCCGGGCCTCGGATCCTACGTGCTGTTGCACAGCGAGGCGAGCAGATCGCGATCGGCCGCGATCCGCTGCACGGCCTGGCGCGCCACGGTTCCGCGACGGACCAGCTCCGCGAGCGAGCGTTCGAGGGGGATCATCCCGGTGTCGCGACCGGTGGTGATCACCGTCGACAACGTTTGGAGCTCGCCCGTGCGGATCAGATTCGCGACGGCCGCGATGTTTGGGACCAGCTCCACGGCTGGGACCCTCCCGCCCGATCGCGACGGCAACAGGAACTGGGTGACCACCGTCCGCAACACCGCGGCGAGCTGCCATCGAACCTGGCGCTGCTGGGACTCGGGAAACGCATCGATCACGCGATCGATCGCGCCGCGCGCGCTCGACGCATGCAGCGTGGCGAGCACGAGGTGGCCGGTCTCCGCAGCGGTGAGCGCCGCGGCGATCGTCTCGCGATCGCGAAGCTCGCCGAGCATGATCACGTCCGGCGATTCGCGCAGCGCGGCGACCAGGCCGCTGGCAAACGATGGCACGTGGGTCTTGACCTCTCGCTGGTGGATCATGCACCGCTGCGGTGCGAACCGATACTCGATCGGATCCTCCAGGGTGATGACATGCGCGGCGCGCTGCTGATCGATCGCGTCGACCAGCGCGGTGAGCGTCGTCGACTTGCCAGCGCCGGTTGGTCCACACACCAGGACCAGGCCATCGCGGTGATCCGCGGCCGCTCTCAGCTCCGGCGGGAGACCGAGGTCGTGCGTGGTGGGCACGCGGTCGTTGATCAAGCGCACCGCGATGCCGTGGCCAGCGAGATGGTCGAACAGCGACACCCTCACGCGCGTTCCGCCGAGCTCGAGACCGTGGTCGGTGTTCGAACCCAGCATCCGGACACATGTCGCCAGCTCGTGATCATCGATGGCGAGATCGACCGTTTCGAGCCGACCCTGGCGGCGGATCCGGACCGGCTGCCCGGACGATGCGAACACATCGGAGGCTTGGAGGGATCGCGCATGCGCGACAGCGGGCTCGAGCAAGCACGCGAGTCGGGCACGGTTTTCGTGTGGAGGACCGTCGGCGGACGGCATGGCGGTGGCCGGCGGTTCGCCCGATTTGACCGGCTTCGTCGACGAGGCGGCCCACCACGGCTCGCGCCGCTCGGTGACTGCAACGGAGGACACGGTTGAAATCGGGGACGCGGGTCGGCTGCGCCGGATCACCGCGCGCAACCCGGCCGGGACCTGCTCGATCGTGACCTGATAGCTCGCACCATCGCTGTCCACGAACGGCACACTCGCCGGCCAGTCATCCACGGTTCGCCCCTCCGTCAGTGGTGCGGCAAAGTCGACCAGCAGCTTGGCGGGGAGCGCTGGCATCGCGAGCTTCTCGACATGGCCCCGGCGGCGCAGGCTCGGAACCTTGCCGGCCTCGAGGATGATGGACTCGGCATCGCGGAGGGCCATGACGCGGAGCAGCGACTGAATGGCGGACATGACGGCATCACAAAGCAACTCACACGCCAAGCCGCGATCGGGTCGATCGAAAGGGGGCGTTGATCCCACCGACTGGCGACGGCGGCGGCGAAGGCGGCCAGCACGCCGGGCATTTCCTGGCGGCCAACGCGCCGGGGCATCTCCTGGCGCCGCATTCAGCCCTCCGCCCGGGGCTGTCGAGCGCTGCCATGGTGGCGGTCTCGTCGAAGAATGTCGGTCAAAATGGCGCGCCCGCGGGTCGGAGCCTCGCAACGAGACCGTCGACCCCCAGGCGCGCTTGAGGCGTCGGCCACGCGCTCGCGTCAGCTGAGATCGGCGGCGGAATTCACGATCGGGGGTTCGAGTCGCGACGCTGTGGTAACGTGCCCGCCGACCATGCCGGTCGATGATCTCCGTTCTGGCACCTGGGTTACCTACGTCGGCGGTCGTGCGACCTCTGCACGGCTCCGGCGCTGTCGGGTCGAGGTGGTGAGCGGGCCCGATGCCGGGCTGGTTCGCGACATCGAAGCATCGGTGATCCGGATCGGTGCGCGCCGGGGCAATGATGTCCAGCTGACCGATTCCAAGGTGTCGGGGCTGCACTGCGAGATCCGGCTCGACGACCGGGGGTATCGGCTCCGAGACCTCGACTCGACCAACGGAACGTACGTTTCGCAGCTGCGGATCAATGACATCTACATCCAGCCGGGAACGATCATCGCGGTTGGCGGCACGCGCGTGAAGTTCGAGCCGCTCGGTGATTCGGTCGAGATCGAGCTGTCCGATACCGATCGGTTTGGCTCGATGATCGGCCGCTCGGTCAAGATGCGCGAGCTGTTCGCGCGGCTCGAGAAGCTCGCTCAATCCGACACCACCGTGCTGATCACCGGCGAGACCGGCGTCGGCAAGGAGCTGGTCGCCGAGGCACTGCATGACCAATCGCCGCGGCGCGATGGTCCGTTCATCGTGCTCGATTGTGGCTCGATCCCACCCAACCTGATCGAGAGCGAGCTGTTCGGCCATGAGCGCGGCGCGTTCACCGGCGCCACCAGCTCGTATGCCGGCGCGTTCGAGCGGGCGCACAACGGCACGGTGTTCCTCGACGAGATCGGCGAGCTGCCGCTGGCGATGCAACCCAAGCTGTTGCGGGTGCTCGAGCGCAAGGAGGTCCGGCGGGTCGGCGGCACGCAGACCATCGAGGTCAACCTGCGCGTCGTCGCCGCGACCAACCGCGACCTCGGCGTCGAGGTGAACCGGGGCCGGTTCCGCGAAGATCTGTTCTACCGCCTGGCGGTCGCCCGCGTTCACGTTCCCGCACTGCGCGACCGCAAGGACGACCTGCCGCTGTTGATCGAGCACATCCTGACCACCACGCCCGGTGGCGAGACGGCGTCGATCGCGCAGGAGACGATCGATCTGATGATGAAGCACGACTGGCCGGGCAACGTCCGCGAGCTGCGCAACGTGATCGAGCGAGCCGTGCTCCTCTCCGAATCACCCGAGAGTGAGGAGGCGATGCGCCGCGGCCCGGCGATGGCGGCGCGCCCGGAGCCGTCGATCTCCGTGACCCCATCGCAGACCGCGACCGCTGCCGATTCGTCGATGACGGTCCCCGTCGATGTCGCGATCCCGTTCAAGAACGCCAAGCAGAACGTGATCAGCGAGTTCGAGCGCCGATACATCTCCCGCTTGCTGGCCCAGCACGACGGCAACATCTCGGCGGCGGCACGTGCGGCGGGCATCGACCGTATGTCGATCCACAAGATGTTGCACCGGCTCGGGCTGGCGAATCCCGGCCGCGACTGAACGCTCGTCGAGCCAGGTGTTGCGGGCGTCATGCCGACGGTCACGATCTTGCGAGACGAAGGGCCGGTCGTCGTCGAGTGTCGCGACGGTGAGACGCTGTTCGAGGCCGGCGCCAAGGTCGCGGCGGGGATCGATACCGCGTGCGTCGGCAAGGGTACGTGCGGGCTGTGCCGCGTCAAGATCGTCAGCGGCGCCGAGCATCTCAACCCATTTACCGACGAGGAACGCAAGCACCTCGGTAACGTCTACCACCTGACGAAGATACGGCTGTCGTGCCGCACCAAGATCACGGGCGATGTCGCGATCCAGATCGTTCGCAAGAAGCGGTGAGCCGCCGATCGC
>JBFWXW010000161.1:0-5101 GCA_050187075.1 Kofleriaceae bacterium
AGATCATGGTCGGTGTGCCGGCCCCACGTCAGCTCGAGACGACCGCGGAGTAACATCATGAGCTGGGAATGCAGCGAATGTGGCGAGCAGCTCGTGTGCGTGCGCCCACCCGCGGTGTGCCGCAACTGCGGCACGGCGGGCGTCACCTACGTGAAGTCGGACGATAGCGAGCTCGATCGGGAGCCGAGCTATTTGCGTGCGGCGTGGCTTCGGGCCGGAATGCAACTGGGCTGCGCGAGAGTTGATTGAACGCCATGCCGGACGATGCAACCGATGACCCGCTCGCGATGCGGATGGATCTGCGGCACCTCCGCAGGGAGACCCGAACGGCTCTCGAGCTCGCAATCGTGGAGCTCGCGCCATCGCATCTGATCGATCGGCTCGCAGTGGTGACTGGGTTGCTCGAAGCTCTGGCCGAGCTGCCCTCCAACAGTCCACCCGCGATCGCGCTCGGTCCGTCCACCGCGGACCGCGCGCGCGTCGCTCTTCACATCTGGCGGGACTGGTCGGAGCACCGCAAGAAGCTCGCCTGAGCCAGGGTCGCGCGAGGCCACCTGCCGCGCGAAACCCGCTCGGCAGCGTCACAACCGGAGAGTAGACTGCGTGCTCCCGTGACGCTCGTCTCGCTCCTTCAACCCGCACAACTCCGCGCGCTCGCCGGTCTCGGCTACGATCGCGGCGTCCGCTACTGGGAGCAAGGGCGCGTGCGATCCCGTACCACCCTGGATCGGGGCGTGCGCGGCGTCGTGGTCGGGACCTCGGCGTACACCGTGCAACTCTCGGTCGATCGCCACGGCCTGGTCGCGCAGTGCAGCTGTCCCGTTGGTGATAGCGGCACCGTGTGCAAGCACGCCGTCGCGCTGGCGCTGGACTACGTCGACAGTGCACGTGGCGCGCCGATCGAGGATACCGGCCCGCCGGTATTCCAGACCCGCGCCGAGCTCGAGCGCTGGGTTGCCGACCACCACGTGGCGCACGAGCTCGAACGATCGGCCGACGTGCTGATACCAGCCGTCGAGCGCGCTTGTCCTGCCGAAGACGTGCGTCGGATCGCACGCCTGGTCGTGCGACAGGTCGCGTCGATCGAGGCAACGCGCTGGTTCGTGACCGGGAGATCGCTCCATCGGCCGGTGGCTGCTGCGGCGAGGGAGTGGCTCGAACAGGCGGCACACGACGTCCAGCGCGGCATCGCGGAGGAATCCGTCCCGCGGGTACCGCCCGCCGATCCATCGTTCGCGCCGCTGTGGACCAAGCTCCTCGCGTTGCGTGCGGAGCTACGCAAGCACGCGCCTCCGCGATCGCGAGCAGCCCGTGCTGGCGGCCGTCTCGAGCCGGATCCGGAGGGCGGCGGCGTGATCTGGTACGAGCCGCCCGCGCGGCCCGGGCGGCGCTCCAGCGGCGCGATCGAGACTCGCCTGGTGATCGCGCCCAAGCCGGCAACCACGTGCACGTGCCCGGGCCCGGCGGGCTCGTGCGTCCACGCGATCGCGCTGATCGATGGTGTGCTCGATCTGCTCGTCGATCAGGAGCGAGCAGCACAGGCCGCAGCCATCGTCGAAGAGCTGGCGCGGCCGCCGTGGCAACGCGCGCTTGCCGCGCTCGATCCAGCGAAGCCGATTGCCGCGGAACCGCCAGCGGTGGAGGTGTGGTGGCAGATCGACTTCGACGGCGACTTGCCCGCGCTCACGCCGCTGATCAAGAAGCCGCTCAAGCGCGGTGGCTTTGGGTCCGGCAATCGGATCTCACCCGAGCGACTGCTCGATGACCATCACGCCTCGCTCGGCGAGGTCGATCTCCGGATCGCCGAGCAGCTCACGGCATGGCTGCCATCCTCGGCGAGCACGTACCCGGCCCGCGCGTTCGCGGCGCTCGTCGGCCATCCGCGCGTCGTGATGCAGGGCGACGATCGAACATGCTCCGTGGAGCGCGCCGCGCTGGGATTCAATGCGCTCGCGGCGGGCGACCACGTGCGGCTCGAGCCCGCCGTCGGCGGAGCGCGTTTCAGCCCGCGGCTGCTCGACCCGCTTCTGGAGCTCCACCCACCCAGCGAGCCGCTGTTCGTGCTGGAGCCCGAACGTGGCCGCTGCCTGCTCGTCGATGCAGGCCGCGATGCGCGCCACGTGTGGAGCGTGTTGCAGAGGCATGGCGATGCATTCCCACCCGAGAGCCATCAGCAGCTGATCGAGCGGCTCGCTGCCCTCGAACCTCGACTGCCGATCAGCTTGCCCGACTCGCTCAAGGGCGCCCAGCTCGCAGCCCAGCCGGTCACCGTGGTGCGGCTGCGGCTCACCGCCGATGGTGGAGTCGAGCTCGACGTGTTCGTACGCCCCGCACCCGGCACGCCGCTGTATCCCCCGGGGGCCGGTCCGCGCGACGTCCTGATCGTGCGCGACGGTAAGCGCGGCTACGTCCGGCGCGACCTCGGTGGCGAGCACGTGTTCGTCCGCAACGCGCTCGAGGCGCTGCCGCTGCGCAACGCGGACGAAGGCCCACCGCTGTGCTTCAAGATCAGCGAGCTCGACGACGCGCTCGAGCTGGTCGCGGCGGTTCAGCAGGCCCCTCCGGGCCTCGAGGTCGAATGGGTCGACGTCAAGCCGGTGATCGTGAGCGCGAGCGCATCCAGCGACTTGCGGGTGAGAATCCAGGCCCGGCGCGACTGGTTCGGGATCGAAGGCGAGCTCGTGCTCGACCGGGGCAAGCTCGAGCTTGCCGTGTTGCTCGATGCGATGCGGCGCCAGCAGCGGTTCGTCCGGCTCGACGGCAACCGGTGGGTCGAGCTGTCGGGCGTGCTACGCGAGCACCTGACGGCGATCGCCGATCACACCTATCAAGCGAAGCAGCACCTCGAGCTGTCTCCCGGCGCCAGCTCGGCGATCGATGCGGTCATCGCGTCCGGTGGCCAGGCCGAGCTCGCGCCCACATGGAGGCTACTCGCCAAGCGCGTCGCCGCCGCGAAGGCGCTGCGGCCCAGGCCACCGGCGAAGCTCGCCACGACGTTGCGGCCCTATCAGGTCGAAGGCCATGCCTGGCTGAGCCGGCTCTCGACGTGGGCATCCGGCGCGTGTCTCGCCGATGACATGGGGCTGGGCAAGACGATCCAGGCGATCGCGGTGCTGCTCGATCGCGCGACGGTCGGACCTGCGATGGTGCTCGCGCCGACGTCGGTGGTGCTGAACTGGGTCGACGAGCTGCGCCGGTTCGCACCTTCGCTGCGGCCCGTGGTGTACGGCGAGCGCACCAACCGCGCCGCGTGCATCGCGCAGCTCACCCACAAGGATGTCCTGATCGTCAGCTATGGCCTCTTGACCCGCGACCACGCGCCGCTCTCCAGCCGGCCGTTCGCGACCCTGGTCATCGACGAAGCGCATGCGCTCAAGAATCCAGCGACCCGCCGGACCAAGGCTGCGCGCACGCTCGACGCCGGGTTCCGGATCGCGTTGACCGGCACGCCGCTCGAGAACCATCTCGGTGAGCTGTGGAGCCTGTTCGCGGTGGTGTTCCCCAACCTGCTCGGCAGCTGGGATCAATTCCGCGAGCGGTTCGCGCTGCCGATCGAACGCCATCACGATGAGGCCGCGCGCGAGGCGCTGTCTCGCGTGATCCGGCCATTCTTGCTCCGCCGCACCAAGCGGGAGGTTGCACACGACCTCCCGGCGCGCACCGACATCGACGTTCCGGTCGCGCTGTCGGATGACGAGCGCGAGCTCTACGAGGACGCGCGGCTGGCGGCGATCGCGCACTTGACCCATGCCAAGACCACGACGCGCGACGAGCGGCGGCGGTTTCAGGTGCTCGCGGCCCTGACGCGGCTGCGCCTGCTCGCGTCGCACCCGCGGCTCTATGATGGTACCTCGACGGTTGCGTCGTCGAAGATGCAGCGAGTGCTCGAGCTCGTCGACGAGCTGCGCTCCGAGGGCCACCGCGCGCTGATCTTCAGCCAGTTCACATCGCACCTCGAGCTGGTTCGCGACGAGCTGGCGAACGCTGGCGTGTCGGCGCTCTACCTCGATGGCAGCACGCCGCTTCGCACCCGCGCCGAGCTGATCGAACGGTTTCAGACCGGAGAGGCGGATGTGTTTCTGATCTCGCTCAAGGCCGGCGGTACCGGGATCAACCTGACGGCGGCGGACTACGTCATCCATCTTGATCCCTGGTGGAATCCCGCGGTCGAGGATCAGGCCACCGATCGCGCACACCGCATTGGCCAGACCCGGCCGGTCACGGTGTATCGGCTGATCTCGCGCGGCACGGTCGAGGAGCGCATCCTCGCGATGCATCGCGACAAGCGCGCGCTGGTCGCCAACGTCCTCGATGGTACCGACGTCGCAGGCAAGCTGAGCACCGGCGATCTGCTCGCGTTGCTCGGTGGCTCCGACGGCGTCTAACGCGATCCTCAGGCAACGGATCGTTCGCCCCATCACCGGCGCGGTTACGCTGGAAGCGATGGTCCGCGGGGTAAGCGCTGTCATGGTCGCGGTCATGCTCGCGAGCTGTGGCCTCACGATGACCCAGGGCCCCGATCCTTCGCGACGGCGAACCAGCGCCCGCAGTGCACCGAGTCAATGAGGGCGCCAATTCGGGTTCACCGCACTGCTGGTCGGGCTGTTGTTCCTCAAGGCCGATGACAACTCAGATGTTGGTCTGCCGCTGATGATCGGCGGCGGCGTGGTCATGGCAGGGTCCTACATCTCCGGAGGCATCGGCTACTTCCGCGTCAAGCGATGCCGCAAAGCCGTTGCGGATTACAACCAACGCATGCTCGTCCCTGCCCCCATGCCAGTGCCGGTGCCGTCCCCGGGGCTCCCGCCACCACCGCCACCACGGTGAGCGCCGCAGCCCGTGCGTCAGCGGCGCGGGCAGATCAGCGGGCACATGAGGGACACGCGTGGCGCTGGCGGCGCGGGGCAGATGAGCGGGCAGATGAGCGGGCAGATGAGGGACACGCGCGGCGCAGGTCAGCGGCGCGGTCAGATGAGCGGGCAGATGAGCGACACGCGCAGCGCAGGTCAGCGGCGCGGGGCAGATGAGCGGGCAGATGAGCGACACGCGCAGCGCAGGTCAGCGGCGCGGGGCAGATGAGCGGGCAGATGAGCGGCACGCG
>JBFWXW010000162.1:0-4876 GCA_050187075.1 Kofleriaceae bacterium
GGAAGGACTCGGCGGTTGTGCCACCAGCCGCTCGCGCTGGGCCGGGCCGGGCTCCGCACGATCGACGATCCTGATCCGCGCCGGCGCGACGCCCTGGTCGATCAACTGATTGCGCACGATGTTCGCGCGATCCTGGGCGCGCTTCACCGCATCGCCGTTGTTTGCGTCCGCGTACGCCTCGATCACGATGGTCTTGTTCGATCGCGCCAGCTGGGACGTGATCTGCTTCATCTTGTGATCGCCCGAGGCCACGCGCGGGTCGGCGGGTGCGTCGAGCTTGGCAGTGGATCTCGGCTTCGGGCTCCGCGCAGGACGCTCGCGGTGCCCTGCGGCTCCGCGGGCCGTGGCGACCGGCGCGGATTCGGCCGCACCGGATTCCTCGTCGGCATCGGCCTGCGCGACGCGTTTCGCAGCCTTGTGCTCCGGATGACCGAGGGGCCGGCGGATCTCGTCGTCTCCAAGCTCGCCGAGCGCGACCTCACCTCCTGCGTCGGCAGCACCACCGTACGGCGAGATCCCGCTGGGCGGCGCGACCGCGAACCGATCCTCGGTCGCGAGCGTCTCGCGATGGACCTGCCGGACGCTCCACAGATCGTACTTGAACGACAGCGCGGAGCTCGAGCCGACACCGACCCGCACACCCTTCCAGTCCTCACCAGAGGTGTTGTCGACGATTGCCCAGCCCTCGAGCATGACCTTGCCGCGATCCCCGACCACCACGCGATAGCTCGGCTTCCACGATGGTGACTCGGTGACATAGGTGAGCACGACGTCGGCGGTGTCTCGCCCCGGAAGCTGCAGCTTCATCACCAGGTAGTCGCCGTCATCGGCTTGGCGGCGCGGGATCGAGACCGGCAGCGGCTTTTGCGAGATCGCATCGACCACCGTCAGCGACTTCAAGAAGTCGTCGACGCGGTCGCGTGGGACGCTGACCGTCAGGATTCCACCCTGCACGGTGGCGCGGCGCTCGTAGTACGCGACGCCGTTGCGGTAGATGACCACGCGGCCGAGCGCGACGTCATCGACCTTCACGAACGAGGCATGTTTCGGGCCACACGCAGCCAGCGCAGAAGCAAGCAGGAACCCGGCGAGACGTTTCGTCATGGCGACCTCTGAAGCGCTCGCACGAGCGAGGCGATTCCCCGCCAAACGCATGGTCGCAACCGCCGGTCTAACGGCGCGCCGGTTTTTTGCCAGGCCCGCGACCGGTCGCGGTGGTAGCCGGCTGCCCCGTCGCACCTACCTGGACCTTCTTGCGCTCCTCCAGCTCCTCGAGGGTTCGCGGCCAGTCCTCCTTGAGCAGACGGGATAGGGAGCGGTCGGCGAGGAGCTTGCCCTCGGTCTGGCAGGTCGGGCAGTAGTTGGCTTCGTTGTCGGCGTAGACGATGCGCTGGACCGGCGTGCCGCACACCGGGCATGGCTTGCCGAACTTGCCGTGGACCGCCATCTCGGGGCGAAACGCCGTGACCTTGTCGGGAAACCCATCGCCGACCTCGTCGCGCGTGCGCTGGGTCCAAGCGTTCAAGGTCTCGATGCAAGCGCGGTGCAGCCGCGCGATCTCGTCATCGGTCATCGATGGAGTCATCCGAAACGGTGACAGCTTGGCAGCGTGGAGAATCTCGTCGGAGTACGCGTTCCCGATGCCATCGAACAGCGTGGGATCGGTGAGCGAGCGCTTGATCGTGTGGCGCTCGGAGCGCACACGATCCGCGAACTGCGGCAGCGTCGCGGTGAAGACGTCCAGGCCGCCGCGATCGAATTCGCCGAGCCCTGCCCTGCCCGCGACCAGGTGCAGCGAGGCGCGCTTCTTCGGCGACGCTTCGGTGAACACCAGCGTGCCGGTCGGGAAGTCGAACCCCACCAGCCCCACTTTCGCCGGTAGCTTCGCGCCGCGCTCCTTCCAGCGCAGCCGGCCCGCGATCATCAGGTGGATCACGATGAACCGATCGCCCTCGACGCCGATCACGATCCGCTTGCCCAGCCGTTCGACGGTCTCCACCTTGGCACCGACCAGCTCGCGCGGTGACGGCGATACGGTGCGAAGCACGAACGGGCTCGCGATCCGCATGCCCTCGAGCGGCTTGCCGATCGTCAGCGCCTGCAGGCGCTCGACGTAGACCGCGACGTCCGGAAGCTCGGGCACCGCATCATCTAACCACGGCCCCGGTCATTTGCCTCGCAGCCGCAGGGTCTCTTCGAGGATCGGCAGCATGAGTTGATCCTTGCGTCGCGTCGACCCGCGCTTGAGCTCGATGATCATCGCGAGATCGAGGACGCGGAGCTGGTTGCCCGAGATGTCGATCGGATGCGAGCTGGTGACGAGCGATTCGAAGTCTCGTCCGCCCTCGATCGCGCCGAGGACGTCGAGCGGCCCCAGGTTGGTCTGCAACAGTGAATGGCCAACCCCCGCGAGGATCTCCGCCGTCGGGCGCAGCACGCGGTCGCCGTGCCCGCGATATCTCGCATCGAGTGTATTCACCAGAACATCGACCAGCTTGGCGACGTTTTCAGGCGTTCGGCGATGCACGATGTCCACGTCGTGCGTGGTGATCGGAGCCCCTTGCGCTACCGCGGCAAGGCCACCCACCACGACGAGCTCGAGCTCACTTGCCGCGAGGGTCTCGAGCAGGGTCTCTAGTCTTGGCGAAGCCATCGCGCAGGTGCTCGATCATACGCAGGACGCGATCGTTTTGCTGGATGCGCTGCTGTGGCGTCAGCGCGAGCATCGCCTCGATGAGCGTGATGTCGACCTCGGCAGCCATCACCCCCACACTACCACGCGATCATGAGACCTGGCCGAAACACGATTACCCGCCCTTGCTCGAAACCGTGCTGATGAATGCGTAGACCGTGGCGATCGCAACGACCCCGGCGACCACCAGCGTGATCGCGCCCACCGCCGAAACCGTGTCATAGGGATCCGAACATGCGAACGCGCAATAGGTGAGCCCTCCGACGGAGCCGGCGTACGCGCCCAGATAAACCCAGCCCCGATCGAGGCGACGTTCATCGACAACGACGACCGGCGTACCTGGATCAACCTGCGCCAAGCGGCATGCTGCGTGCGGCAACTCGGGTTCGCATGCAGCTATGACGTCGGCGGCCGAGCCACGGTTCGAATCCGTCGCGTGTGTGCGGCCGAGCGAGGCGAGGTTACTTCTTCTTGCCGGCTTTCTTCTTCGTCGATTCAGCCTCAGCGGGAGCCGCCGGCGCGGTCTCCGCAGCCTTTGCCGGCTTGCGCTCCTCGGCCTTGGTCATGCCGAGGCTTGCCTTGAGCGCCTCCATGAGATCGATGACCTTGCCGACCGGCGCCTCGGGCGCGACGGTGATCTCCTGGCCCTCGACCTTCTTCTGGATGAGCTCGTGCATCCGCGCCTGGACCTCGTCCTTGTAGTTCTCCGGCGTGAACGTCTCGTGGGCGATCTGCTGGACGATCTGCTTGGCGAGCGCGAGCTCGGCCGGCTTGATCTCGGGCAGGTCGGGAATCGGCACCTCGCTCCATGGCTTGACCTCCGCGGCGTAGCGCAGCTGATGCATGATCAAGCCGTCCTTGAACGGCCGGAGCGACACGATGTACTGCTTGCCGCGCGCCGAATACGACGCAACCCCGACGAGGCCGGTCTCGATCATCGCATCGTGGATCAGCTTGTACGCACGCTCCCCGCCCTTGTCGGGGCCCAGGTAGTAGCTCTTCTCGACGTAGAGCGGGTCGAGCGCGGCGGCAGGAACGAACTCCTCGATCGCGATCGCGCCCGTCGCCACGGCATCGAGGGCCTTGAGCTCATCCGCCGACAGCACGACGTATTGGCCCTTCGCGTACTCGTAACCCTTCACCGTGTGATCGCGGTCGACCACCTCGTTGCACTGGGTACAGATGTACTGCTGCTTGAGCCGCGAGCTGTCCTTGTCATGCAGCATGTTGAAGCTGATGTCGCCAGACGACTCGTTGGTGGTGTAGAGCTTCGTCGGAATCGAGACCAACCCAAACGAGATCGTGGCAGTGCCGATGGCGCGAGCAGGCATAGAGTAATTGTACCGGTCGAAACGTGCCCAACTCCAAAGTTCCAGATCGCCCGAACGCGGGCCCTACGGCGGGTTCCGCTGAACCCGGTCCTGACCAGGGGTTGGACAGGTATCGCGCAAAGCGCATCGGCGGCTCGACCCCTGAACCCATGGCCAGCACGCCGCCGGCGACGTCCGGGGCCGGCCGTGGCCCGCGGATGTTCGTGGTCCATCAGCACGACGCCACGCGAATGCACTGGGATCTGCGGCTCGAGATCGATGGCGTGTTGTGCTCGTGGGCGGTCCCGAAGGCGCCGTCGATGGACCCGGATGACAAGCGGCTCGCGGTCAAGGTCGAGAATCACCCGCTCGAATACGTGCACTTCGAGGCGGTCATCCCGGATGGCAACTACGGCGCCGGTCCAATGATCGCATGGGATCGCGGGCTGTTCCGGCCGCTGATCGACCCGGCGCAGGGCCTGCTCGACGGCGAGATCAAGTTCGAGCTCTACGGCTACAAGCTGCATGGCGCGTTCACGCTCGTGCACACCGGGAAGGGCAAGCGAGGCCGGCAATCGGGGCGCGGCTCCAACGACTGGCTGTTGATCAAGAAGCGCGACGAGCCGGCGGCGCAGTTCCTGGCAACCGGCCGGCCGCTGTCGGAGGCGTCGGTGCTTTCGGGACTGACCATCGACGAGCTCGCCGCGGGAGCGCCGCGCCACCAGGCGCTGCTCGAGGAGCTCGCCGAGCTCGGCGTGCCCAGGCGCTCCATCGACCTCGGCTCGATCGAGCCGATGTTGTGCCACACCGCAGACGCAGCATTTTCATCCGCCGAGTGGGTGTTCGTGCTCAAGTACCACGGCTTCCGGATGCT
>JBFWXW010000163.1:0-4638 GCA_050187075.1 Kofleriaceae bacterium
TCTGACCCCACTCTAGCGCCAGCCGTCGCCGAGCTCGGCTTCGAGGATGTCGCTGGCCAGCGATACGCACTCGTTGCACAGCGCGACGCCGCCGCGGCCGAGCAGCTTCTTGACCTGGTTCTCCAGCTTGCCGCACCAGGAACACACGTTGGTGGTTGTCGGCCGCACGATGTTCCGATCATCGGGCCGGCCGGCGTTGAGCTCTTCCTGTGTGGGGACCAGGAACTCGCCGGTCGATCCTAGCGACAGCCCACCGCCGACAGCC
The DNA here is from genome assembly GCA_050187075.1 of Kofleriaceae bacterium. Taxonomy (GTDB): domain Bacteria; phylum Myxococcota_A; class Polyangia; order Haliangiales; family Haliangiaceae; genus JABFXX01. The sequence goes on from JBFWXW010000163.1 coordinate 266, forward strand.
TTGTGACAGCTTTGACACACCATCACGAGCTCGCCGCCCTCGAGGACTTGCTGGCAGATCGGGCAGTTCACGGAGGCTTACCTTATCCCTCTCGCGGAAGCCTGACCACCATCTTGGTACCCTTGCCGAGCTCGCTTTCGACGTCGATCCGGCCGCCGTGCTCGGCGATCAGCGAGTGACACGTTGCCAGGCCGAGGCCGGTGCCCTTGCTCTTCGTCGTGAAGAACGGGTCGAAGATGTGGGTGAGCTGGTGTTGCGAAATCCCAGGACCGTCGTCGGCCACCGTGATCGCGGTTCGGTCCCCATCGGCGCGGGCCTCGACACGCACATGATTGCCCGCGGTCGAGGCGGCCTCCGCAGCGTTGCGGATCAGGTTCCATAACACCTGGCGCAGCTTCGCCGGATCGGCGTGAACGCGCAGCGGCCGGTCGACCTCGCTGGCGATCTCGACTCCGGTGATGGTGGGATCGGCTCGCGCCACCTGCACCGTCTCCTCGACCATGGTCGCGAGGTCGAACTCGACCTTCTGGAACGTGCGTGGATTGGCGTAATCGAGGAGATCCCCGATCAGCACGTTCAGGCGCTGAACCTCGCGCTGCACGATCGCCATCAACGTCCGATCGTCGTCCGAAGCCTGGGGCACCTGTTTGAGCAGCTCGATCGATCCCGAGATCGACGCCAGCGGATTGCGGATCTCGTGCGCGATGCCCGCCGCCAGCTGACCGACCGTGGCCAGGCGCTCGGATCGACGGTTCTGGGCCTCGAGTCGGCGGAGCTCGGTGAGATCCTGGAAGTTCACGATCCGGCCGATCGTGCGGTCGCGAACATCGCGCAGCGGCGAGACCGAAACGCCGATGAACACCTTGCGTGCCTCGACATCGAGCGCGAGGTCACCCCGGCGAAGCTCGTCGGAGCCCGCGAGCTGCTCTGACAATCCGGGCATCAGCGAGCTGATCGATGACCCGATCAACAGTCTGACGTCACGCCGGAGAATCTCCCCGGCGGCCTGGTTCGCGGTCAGCACGGTCCCGTCTGGCGATGTCGTGATCAATCCCGACGACAGCGACCGGATGATGTCCTGGTGCAGGCTCAACAGATCCGCTGCCGCCTGCCGCGTGGTCGCGAGGGTCTCGGCACCGCGCTGCAGCTGATCGCCGAAGATGAACGACAGCGCACCGACTCCGACGAGCGCCGCAAAGTTGAGACCGATGGTCCGGATCAGCTCGATCGAAGTCTGCTCCCACGGTCGAGAATGGGCGACGAACGGAAGGCTGAACACGTGCGTCCACGCCAGCACCGACATCGTCGTCATCAGGATGAGCGACGCGATGGTCACGGTCACCGCGCCTCGCCGGTACGACAGCGCGCCGGCGGCCACCACCGACAGCGCGTACAAGAACACGTAGGGGCTCTGCGCACCGCCGGTCAAGAACACCAGCAGCGAAGCGACGATCAGATCGGCGGCGTGCATCGGGCGCGCGACCCGGCGAGGCGCCGCACCCTTGCGAAGCAGGACCCCGAACACGATCGACGTCAAGTAGCTCGCGGCGATGATGCCGGTCTGAAGCCACACGGCGGCACGCCCCGACTGCTCGGTGGTCGCGATCAACCACAGCGTCAGCACCAGCACGATCGTGATGACGAGCGTGCGTAACAGCAGCAGACGGCTGACGCGCCGCCGCAGGTCGATGACCGTCGCGATCGGCGGGCCGACCAACGAATCCGCCGGCGTGGGCACCGCCGGATCGATGCGGGTGACCGGAAGCGGGGCCGTCTCGGCCACTCGTGCGCCTCAGCCGCCGATGTTACCGGCGAGGTTGAAGATCGGCAGGTACATCGCGACGATCAGCCCACCAACGACGACACCGAGGAACGCCATCATGATCGGCTCGATCAACGAGGTCATCGCCTTCACCGCCGCATCGACTTCCTCTTCGTAGAAGTCGGCGATCTTCTGCAGCATCTGGTCCATCGCGCCGGTCTGCTCGCCGACGCCGATCATCTGAACGACCATGCTGGGAAACACCTTGGCGTCCGCGAGTGGGCCCGCCATGTCGTGACCTTCCGCGATCTTGTCGCGCGCGGACATGATGCCGCGCTGGACCACCCGGTTTCCGGCGGTCTTTGCGCAGATGTCGAGCGCGTCGAGGATCGGCACACCGGACGCGAGCAACGTCCCGAGCGTACGCGTGAACCGCGCGACCACGATCTTGCGCAGCGTCGGGCCGATCACCGGGATCTGGAGCAGGAATCGATCGAATGCGAGCCGACCGCCTTCGGTGCGCCGCATCATCGCGACGCCAACGAACAGCCCGATCACCACACCGACGAACAGGTACCAGCGGTGGATGAACCCATTGGACAAGCTGATCACGAACTTCGTCGGAGCCGGCAGTGACCCGCTCTGCATGTCCTTGTACATGTTCTCGAACGTCGGAATCACCTTGACCAGCATCACCGCGATCACGCCGATCGCGACCACGAGGATGCCGACCGGGTAGAACATCGCGCTCTTGATCTGGCCTTTGAGCTTCACCGCTTTTTCGATGTAGATCGCGAGCCGGTTCAAGATCGTGTCGAGGATGCCGCCGACCTCGCCAGCGGCACACAGGTTGACGTAGAGCTCGTCGAATACCTTGGGGTGCCGGCGCAGCGCGTCCGAGAACGTGGCGCCTTGCTCGACGGAGTTCTTCACCTGACCCAAGATCTTCGCGAAGATCTTGTTCGGCGTCTGGTTCGCGAGAATATCGAGACACTGGACCAGCGGCAGACCCGCATCGATCATCGTCGCGAGCTGGCGGGTGAAGATCTGGAGATCCTTCGGGCTCACACCAGAGCCGATGGTGATGTAGATCTCCTTCGCCTCCTTCTTGACGCGCTGAACGGTCATGCCCTCGCCGCGCAGGCGATTCTCCACTGCATCGGCGGTCTCGGCTTCGACCACGCCCTTGCGCTTCTCGCCGGCACGCGTCGTTGCTTCCCATTGGAACTTCGCCATCGTCGTGGCTCCTATGCCCGCCGGCCCGGGCTGGAAGGCGGACCGTAGGTCCCGAGCGAACCGCCCTGATTCATGATCATCGTCTTGAGCTCGTCGATTTCGCTCGAGTGGCCGATGCAGTCGTCGAGCGTGATCACCTTGCGCATGTACAGGTCGCACAGCGCTTGGTTCATCGTCTGCATCCCGAACTTCGCCTGGCCGATCTGCATCTGCGAATAGATCTGGTGCAGCTTGTCCTCGCGGATCAAGTTTCTGATCGCCGCGTTGGGCACCATCACCTCGCACGCGAGCACGCGGCCGGTTCCGCTGGCTTTGGGAATCAGGGCCTGGGTGATCACGCCCTCGAGCACGAACGACAACACGGCGCGAACTTGCGATTGGGCATGTGACGGGAACACATCGATGATGCGGTTGATGCTCTGGATCGCGTTGTTGGTGTGCAGCGTTCCAAACGCGAGGTGACCGGTCTCGGCGATCGTCAACGCGGCCTCGATCGTCTCCTCGTCGCGCATCTCGCCGATCAGCACGACATCTGGATCCTGGCGCAGGATGTACTTGAGCGCGCGCTTGAACGATGTCGAGTCGCGGCCGATCTCGCGCTGGTTGATCAGACAGTTCTTGTGGCTGTGCTGGAACTCGATCGGATCCTCGACGGTCATGATGTGACCTTTGACCCGCGTGTTGATCCGATCGATCATCGAGGCCAGGGTCGTCGACTTTCCGGATCCCGTCGGTCCGGTCACCAGCACCAGCCCGCGCGGTTTGTCGCACAGCTCGGTGACCACCGGTGGCATGCCGAGATCCTCGAGTGGGAGGATCTGATAGGGCACGACGCGAAAGGCGCCGCCGACGCATGCCTGCTGCATGTAGACGTTGGCGCGGAATCGCGCCATGCCACGGATGCCGAACGAGAAGTCGAGCTCGAGGTCTTCCTCGAACCGGAGCTTCTGCGCGTCGTTCATCACCGAGTAGCACAGCGTCTTGGTGTCCACGGGCGTCAGCGCCTCGGTCTGCAGCTTCACCAGCTGGCCGTCGATCCGGAGCCGTGGTGGCGAGCCCGCCGTGACATGGAGGTCCGAGGCCCCCTTGTCGGTCATCGCCTTCAGCAAGGCTTGGAGTGTGAGCGCCACTAGTCGTCCACCGTCGTGCGAAGGATCTCCTCGGGCGTCGTCATGCCTTCGATGATCTTGGCGAGACCGGCCATCCGCAGGCTCTGCACGCCATCGCGGATCATCTGGGTCTTGATCTCGGCGGCCGACGCGCCCTGTAACACCAGCTCCTTCAACGAATCGGTGAACGGCATCGCTTCGTACAGCGCGACGCGGCCCTTGTAGCCGGGGTTGTTGCAGGTGTTGCAGCCGCGGCCCTTCATGAT
>JBFWXW010000164.1:0-4625 GCA_050187075.1 Kofleriaceae bacterium
TCGGAGCCGCGATAGTTGGTCATGTCCAGCTGCAACACGCCCACGACATTGATCCCGCGCTGACGATACGTCTTGGCGATCGACAGCGAGCCGCGCAGGCCAACCTCCTCGGCGGCATACGCCATGAATGTCAGCGTCCGATCCGGACGGTAGTTGCTCGCCAGCAGCACGCGGGCGATCTCGGTCAGCGTCGCGATCCCGGAGGCGTCATCATCGGCGCCCGGCGCGTTCGCGGTCTTGCCACCCAGCGCGATCGAGTCGAGGTGACCACCGATCACAACGACCTCGTCGGGGCGCGTGGTGCCGGGGATGGTCATCACGACGGACTTCTGCGCGTAGCCATGATCGATGAGCTCGAACGTGACGTCAGCGCGATCGGTGAAGCTCCGCCAGCGATCGCGCAGCCAGGTCGATGCGGCGGCGCCTGATTCGGACCGGTAGTAGCGATTGTGCATCGCCGATAGCTCGCGAATCGTCGTCGCGATGCGCTCTCGATCGAGACGCGGCAAGGCCGCATGGACCGCCGCGGGCCGATCGATCGTGTAGCTCGGAGATCGATCCACGGGCATCGGCTTCATCGCGTCCCGTGCGTCCGCCAGCGACTCGTGCACCATGAACCCGCCGCAGCGATCATGGTGCTCGTGCATCGCGTGAGACAGCGCGTCGAGATCATCCGCGTCGATCACGACGATCGCCGCAGGACCCTCGGATCGAAGGACGTGCATGTGCTCGCGAACCTCCGCCGAGATCCCGTGCGCGGTTGCCAGCGCATCGCGATCGAGCGTGATGTACGCCTGTTGTGGGAGCCGATCGGCCCACACGCCCGAACCAGCCGCGGCAACCATCGCAAGAGCGAGCACGGTGCGCATGCTGCGAGTCTACACGCAGGTGCTACCCGAGGCCCGACCCTCTCGATCGCCCCGATGCCGGCCGGCGGAGACTATTGGCTACTCTTCACGTGGATCGGGCAAGGCCCCTTCCACGCTCTGAGGAAACGCCTTGAGCGTTTCGCGAGCCAGCTTCCAGCTCTTCTGAACGACCCACGACAGCGATCGATCGAGGCGTGCCGCCTCGTGCTGGATCTCCTTGAGCATGTCCTCGGGGAAGTACAGCGACTGTTTGCGCTTATCCGCACCACTCATCGCGCCTATCGTACTCGACCTTGCGCCCGTGCGGCAGTTCCAGGCCAGCAGACGATCACCCCGAGGATCACTCTCCGGGGGTGCCGCGACGGACGTGGCGGCGGCCCGGTGCGCGCTCGAAATCTTCGTCGAGCATGGGCAGGGATGGAAACCGACGCCGGCCGGGATACCTACAATGACCTACTATGCTACCGGCTCGCGTGCGCCTCGCGCCGAGAGCTCGTCGCGGGTGCTCGGCAGATGGAACTGCCCCGCGTGGGCTACGCGCGCAGTAGACGCCTGGCTGCGTCGATGACCCCGCCTCTCGCGACGCGCACCCGACGTCCCGCGTCGCGCTGCTGGCGCTGCGTCACGGCATCGCGCTGACGCCGATCGACGAATGACGCGCGCGAATCCCACCGCGCGTGCGGCCAGTCGTCGGCGGCGGTGTGCCGGCGATTCCGGATCGCACCCTGCGGGCAATTGCTCGCCAAATCGCCCGTACCACGAGATGACGAATCGCCGCTGCGCGGCGGCGCAAACGTTGCGCTCCCGACGCTGGATGACCGGGCGACCAGTTCATTACGCTCCGCCTCGGGGAGCTGTTCGCACGATCGAGCTGGGACGCCTCGGCGACCTGGCACGCGTCGACCCGCGAGACCGGCCCCGCATGCAATCGAGGAGAACTGATGATCTGTAATGTTCGCAATGTCGTACGCACGTTCGCTCTGTTCGCTCTGTTCGCAGGAGCGTGCGCAGAACCACGCAACGATGGACCAACCGATCCGAACGAGCCATCCAACGATCCTGATGGCGCACCCGATCCGAGCAGCCCACCGAGCGATGTACCGTCGCTGGGCACCGCGGTCACCGTGCACCTGATCCCACAGCAAACGGCTGCGGCCGTCGAGCGCGTGAGCTTCGCGGTTCCGCTGCAACGCGGCCAGCTCGCCTCCGCCGGTGCCGTCCGCGTCCTCGCCAATGGCGTGGAGCTACCGGCGGCACGACGCGCGCTGGCGCATTACCGCGACGGCAGCGTCCGCAGCGTACAGCTCCAGGTCGATGCGCCCGCCACCGCCGAGTCCGATCTGGAGGTTCGGCTCGGCGAGACGCCCGGTGCAGGCGAGCTCGAGCGCGTCGCGGTCGAGCAGACCCTGACGCCCGCCGATGGAACCCAGGGGCCTCGCGTGTGGGCCGTGTTGCCGGCCGAATGGTTGGCGGCGAGCGGTGTCGCCGGCGTCATGCTCACCCAGGCCGAGGCGATGACGCAGTCGATGTCGACCTGGAGCTCGCTGTGCGACTACGATCGATGGGACACCGACGCGTTTCTGCCGCAGATGTCGGATCGCGCGGTCTGGCTCTATGATCGCGCCACGGTGTTCTACCGTGGCTATGCGCAACGCGGCGATCTGTCGCCGCTGCGCTCGGCGTATCGCGAGGCATCGATCTACCGCAACGGCGTGACCGGGACCGGCTCCGCGACGCGGATCAGCATTCCCACCGCCGCCGACGATCTCAAATACCATTACACCCAGAACCTCGCGATCCATTACCTGTTGACCGGTGATGATCGGTTTCGCGAGGCCGCCGAGAACGTCGCGTTCCGGGTCGCCGAGCTATGGCGGGACCCGGGATATGCCGGAGGCGATGATTTCTGGACCGAGCGCAACGCTGGGTTTGCGTTGCTCGCGTACGTCTGGGCGATGACCGTCTCCGATGACCACGCTCCCGAGCTCCAGGCGCTGGCCGATGCTGCGGTTCGCGCCTATGCCGAGGACCAAGATTCCTATCCGCCCAACGGCGAATCGGACGCGCGGTGCTTCGCGCACACGGCCGAGGCCCACGGCGAGGACTTCGGCACCTGGGGATGCAGCCCGTGGATGAGCGGGATCCTCGCCGACGGTCTCGATGGCTATGCGGCCGAGCGCGGCGGCGACGAAGCCGGGCTCGCACGCGATGCGATCATCAAGCTCGGCACGATGCTCGCGCGTCACGGGCGCGATGATGACGGCAAGCCGTACTACTGGATGGCGCTCGACGGCCACGGCGAGATCGATCCGTACGACGAGCACTGGGGAGAGTCGGCCTACATCGTCGCGATGGCGTGGCACTACGGCGGGCGTACCAGCGCCGAGCTCAAGACCGCCGCGGACGAGCTGGTTGACGGATTGGACGAGCACGGCGAGGTCGGCCAGCTGCGCAGCTTCAACTGGCAATGCCGGAGCGCGACCGCGACGCCGCGGTTTCTGAGGTGACGCCCAGCTCGCGGATCCGCGGCGGAACCACGCAGCGCCGAGCGACCGCGAGCGACGGGGCACGCGGTCGGACCGCTCGCGCTACTTGGTGGCGTTGTTGCCGTCGCCGCCGCAGCCGCCGATCTGCCACGGATAGCAACTACTGGCGCCGTTGTAGAGCACGAGCTCGGCAACTTGCTTGGGCGTCTCCGGGTACTTGGTGCACTGCGAAATGATGAATACCTGGAGGTCGTTGTCGACCGCGGTGTTGTTGGTCAGCGGCGACTGCTCGTCATCGTTGTCGCGAATGTACACGGAGTAGTCGGCGACGCCGTCCCCGTCGAGATCATGACTTCCGATCGCCGAGCTGAGCCATGATGGCTCACTGAAGTCGCCGCCGGCTGACGCCGACAGCGATGCGTTCCACTGCGCGTAGTTCTCCGCGATCACCGGACGCGCCGCGGAGAGCCCGGCCTCGGCGCAATACAGCGCCGTCATCCCGCTGCGTGCCAGATCGGTCGACCGCGTGGCGCTCGTCTGCAACGACACCAGCACGGCGCCGCCCGCGAGCAGCGATGCGATCAACACCATGGTGACGAGCATCGCGCTGCCCCGCTGCGGCCGCGATGAGCGAGATCTGGTCACGGCGAGCCTCCGAGGTTGCGAATCTCGACGCTCGAGCTGAGCACCCTGCGCCGATAGTTGTCGGTCGTCGCACCCGCCGCACGATCCTCGACGGCAGGGCGCGTGAACGTCGCGGTACCTGTTACCTTCGCGGTGGCGCGGGCCACCAGCGAGATCCGGACCGCCCGGATCGAACCCGCGAGGGCCGCGTCACCCGACACGTTGTACGCCCATTCGTCATCACCGGCCGCCGCACCTACCTCCAACAACGTACCGCTGCCATCGGCGTCCACCCCGAGCGCCAGCTGAAAGTCCTCGACGCCATCGGCAACCGGCTCGCCCGCAGCCGAACCATCCGCATCCGGGTCCATCATCAGCGTCGGGATTCCATCGAGGTCGGCCACGTAGAACCGCGCACGCAGCACGCGAATCACGAGGGCCCCCGCGAGATAACCGCCGCTGGGCAGCGCGATGGTCCCACACTGCGCACCAAGCCCGAGCACGCCGGTCGCCGTGTTCACGGAGGTCACCTTCACGATGTGTCCCTGCGTGAAGATGGTGATCAGCAGCTGATCTCCGACGGAGATCTCGGTGGCATACGCGACCGTCACCTGGGTCGCGCCGGCGCCGTAGTCGGTCCGAATCG
>JBFWXW010000165.1:0-4586 GCA_050187075.1 Kofleriaceae bacterium
CGCGAGCGCGCTCGGACGACTCGGGCGGCGCGGGAGCGATCCGGTCGGGCGCTACCCGCGAGCGCGCTCGGACGACTCGGGCGGCGCGGGAGCGATCCGGTCGGGCGCTACCCGCGAGCGATCCGGTCGGGCGCTACCCGCGGTCGGGCGCTACCCGAAGCGCGACGACCCCGGGGGGCGCGGGAGCGATCCGGTCGGGCGCTACCCGATGTGCCGCCGCCCGGCAACCGTCAAGCGTGCGGATCTCCGCAGCGAACGGCGGCGCAGCGACGGTCAGCCAGGGCGCTTTACGGGTGACCTCGGGGACTGATAAGAACCCGAGCGATGGATCCCGGGGATCTGGTCTTGCGCGGCGGTCGGGTGCTCGACCTGGCGGCAAGCCGTTCCGGTCGATCAGAGGGCTGGCAAGCCGTCGACGTACGGATCGCAGGCGGCCGCATCGTCGAGCTGGGCCGTGGACTGGTCGCGCCACGCATCATCGACGTCAAAGACCTGTGGGTCGTACCGGGCTTGATCGACCTTCACGTCCATCTGCGCGAGCCGGGGCAGGAATACAAGGAAGACATCGAGACGGGAACGCGCGCGGCCGCCGCCGGCGGGTTCACCACGGTGTGCTGCATGCCGAACACCAAGCCGGTGAACGATCAGCGCACGGTGACCGAGCTGATCGTCCGCCGCGCGCGTGACGTCGGCATCGTCCGCGTCCGGCCGATTGGCGCGATCACCCAGAATCTCGAGGGCAAAGCGCTCGCAGACATCGCTGACATGAAAGAAGGCGGCATCGTCGCAATCTCTGACGATGGCCGTCCGCTCATGAACTCGGGCCTGATGCGACGCGCCTGCGAATACGCGCGCACGTTCGACTTGCCTGTGATCCAGCACGCCGAGGATCTCGACCTCAGCGAGGGCGGAGCGATGAACGAGGGTGCCGTATCGACTCGGATCGGGATCCGCGGCCAGCCAGCGTGCGCCGAGAGCGCAATGGTTGCGCGTGACCTCGAGATCATCGAGTGGACCGGTGCGCGTTACCACGTCGCGCACGTGTCCACCGCGCGTACGGTCGCCCTCGTCCGTGACGCCAAGCGCCGCGGTCTCCCGGTAACCTGCGAGGTCACCCCGCACCATCTCGCATTGACCGACGAAGCGTGCAGCCACTACGACACGCGCACCAAGGTGATGCCACCGCTACGCACCGCGGCGGATCAGGAAGCTCTGCTCGAGGCGCTGGGCGACGGAACGATCGATTGCATCGCCACCGATCACGCCCCACACTCGCCCGTGGAGAAGGACGTGGAGTTCGAGTGCGCGGCGCCCGGAATGCTCGGGCTCGAGACCGCACTGCCGCTGATCCTCGACTTCGTCCGTATGGGCACGCTCGACGACACGCGAGCGCTCGCCGCCCTCACCTCGGCCCCTGCACGCGCGTTCGGAATTCCCGGAGGATCCCTCGCGATTGGGGCCGTCGCCGATCTGTGCGTGATCGATCCCGAGCGTCCGGTGACGATCAGCGCGGACTCGATGGCGAGCAAGTCGAAGAACACGCCGTTTCTTGGCCAGAAGCTCGCCGGGCGCGCTGTGCTGACCCTCGTCGAAGGCAAGCCGGTGTTTGATCTCGATGCGAGGCTGCGATGACCGCTGCGATTCCGCGCTGGCCCTCGGCGCTCGTGCTCGAGAACGGCAAGGTGTTTCGCGGCGATGGCTTTGGCGCGCGCGTCGAGTCGATCGGAGAGGTCGTATTCAACACGTCGATCACCGGCTATCAGGAGATCATCTCCGATCCCTCCTATTGCGGTCAGATCGTCGTGATGACGGCGACCCAGATCGGCAACGTCGGCGTGAATACCACCGATGTCGAGGCGAACCGCGTCGTGTGCGCCGGCTTTGCGATCCGCGAGCTTTCGCCAATTCCGGCGAGCTGGCGGTCTGAAAATACGCTTCCGCTCTGGCTGCAGACCACCGGGGTGCCCGGCATCGATGGGATCGACACGCGTGCGTTGACGCGAGTTCTTCGTGACGAGGGCGCCATGCGTGGCGCGATTACGCCACACGTCGCCGAGATCGATGCCGTGCTCGCCCGCATCAAAGCAGCGCCAACGATGGCAGGGCTCGACCTCGTGCCTCGCGTTTCCTGCGATGCGCGTTACGAGTGGACGGAGCCGACCTGGCGCGCGACGGATGACGGCCGTGCCCTCGCGCTGCCGCCGATTCGCCATCACGTTGTCGCGTACGACTTCGGGATCAAGCACAACATCCTGCGCCAGCTGCGCGACCTCGGCTGCCGGGTCACCGTGGTGCCCGCCACAACCAAGGCGAGCGACGCGCTCGCGTTGGGTGCAGACGGCTTCTTCTTGTCCAACGGCCCTGGCGATCCCTCGACCGTCACATATGGCATCGAGGCCGTGAAACAGCTGTGTGCGAGCGGCAAGCCCGTATTCGGCATCTGCCTCGGCCACCAGATCCTCGGCCTTGCGCTGGGTGCACGAACGGTGAAGCTCCCGTTCGGTCATCACGGCGGCAACCATCCAGTGCTCGACAAGACCACCGGCAAGGTTGAGATCACGTCTCAAAATCACGGGTTTGTCGTCGATCCGGCGACCCTGCCGTCGGGCGTGCACGTCACGCACGAGAATCTGTTCGATCATTCCAATGAGGGCATTGCTGTCGCCGGCAAGCCGATCTTTAGCGTGCAGTACCACCCGGAAGCCAGCCCGGGGCCGCATGATGCTGGTTACCTGTTCAAACGGTTTGCGGAGCTCATGCGATGACCAAGACCGCTGCGTTGCTCGATCAGGTCACCGAGGCGCTCTACGCGCGACACACCGCGGATACCGAGGTCGCGGCTGCGGCACGCGCCGAATACGAGCAGCGACGCGGCCGCGTCCACCAGGATGACGAGTTGTGGGAGGCGTGGAGCGCGGCGTTCGTCGAGTGGTTCGTCGTCGAGCGGCAGGTGCCGGGCGTCGGCGTGCCACCAGCCGCGCAATCGTATCGGGAACTGTCCCCCGAAGATCCGCAGGCCGAGGTCATGCGGGCGTTGGTGACCTCGCATCGGAGCTTGTTCGAGGTGCGCGGGCTCGGTCGCGGCAAGATCGAGCTGCTCGACTTGCTCGGCGGCGCGGAGTTCGTGGTCAACGAGCAGCGCGCGCTGCACGGGGTGGAAGAGGGTGACGTTGCCGAGCTGCGCCTGATCGGCGTCAGCGGCGAAGTTCGCCTCGGCAAGACGTTCATCTACCATCCCAAAGGCGCACGCGCTGCAATCGTCGAGCATGCGCGCGCGCTCCTGTCCTCCGGTCGCGAGCGGCGAGACGTGATCGATCACATCGCGCAGCTTCGGGTGCAGGTGACGCGATATCGCCACATGCCGCCCGCGCGTGTGTACGAGCTCGGCTCGCGGATCATGGGATGAGGCCGGTCGCACTGGCAGCCCTGATCAGTGGGCTGCCCGGGGTAGCGAGCGCCGATACTCCGCGCAACGAGCCCGCGGCGATCGAGATCGATCGCGACACCGGTCCCGCCGGCCGCGGCGAGCTCGGATTTGACAGTGGCGCCCCGGTCGCCGGCTGGGCGGTATCGATCGGCGGTGGTTGGTTCGAGCGCGCGATCACGTTGCGCAATGCCGGCGACACAAGCCAGCCGGTACGCAGGCGCCAGACCGTCGCGTTCGGAGGCGCACTCGCGCTCGGCTCTTCGATCGTCGTGGACGGGCGACTCCCGGTGTCACATCAAACGGGCGATCGGTTGTCCATCGTGGGTGATGATCGCCCGCTCGATCGCTGGGTCCTCGGTGATCTTCGGATCGGTGCGCGGATTCGACTGTTCGCGTTGCCACACGCATCGGCGTTCGTGCGTGGCGAGCTGTCGTTGCCAACCGGTGACGATCACGATTTCGCCGGCGAACCGTCGTGGTCCGGTACGTGGAACCTGATCGGTCGGCTCCAGCTTCCTCATGGCATTGTCGCCGCCGCCTCGGCCGGCATTCGGTTGCGCGGCGCCGAGGTCTTGGTTGGCGATCGCGTCGTCGGCAATGAGCTTCTCGGCGCTGCGGGGTTCGCGATCCCGATCCCGCCGATTCGCCCGCTGTGGTGTGTGGCAGACCAGGTGAAGGTGACCGGCGAAGTCGTCGCTGTGCTCGGCGATGACGTCGGCGACCGCCGCGGTCCGTCACCCGTCGAGGCCCGCGCCGGGATCGTGACCTTGCCCTGGCCATCGGTCGCGATTGCGGTGCGCGGTGGTGCTGGTCTCCGCGACCAGATCGGTGCACCCGCCTGGCGAGCAATGGTGGAGCTGACCTATCGAGGCAGCTGGCAGCTCATTCCTCCAAACCCGCAAGACGAGCCGGAGGAGGAAGAGTTGGCGGATCCCGAGCTCGAGGGATCCGAGCATTAGCTGTTGCCACGCGCTTTGCACGATGCGTCCGATGGCCGGACGTGCCACAGCGCTCGCACGGCAGCGGCGTTTGCATCGTGAGATCCGGGTAGGGGAGACCGGATCAGCGGATCCGGGTGGGGGGCGACCGGATCCGCGGGGGCAACCGGGTCAGCGGCGTTTGCGGGCGGGATCCGGGTAGGGGGCGACCGGATCGCCCG
>JBFWXW010000166.1:0-4245 GCA_050187075.1 Kofleriaceae bacterium
GCACGCCACCCCTCGCCGGTTCAAATCCGGGTGGCACCTCCATTTAGGGTTTCTTCGGTTGTTCTCTGGATGCGGGGGCAACCCACGCCACCCGTCGGCGGTTCAAATCCGTGACGCCCGACCTCGAGACGCCCGAGCCCGTGTGGCCGGCCTTAGGTCGGGGACATCAGGCCGGACCCACAGGCACCCACCGTGAGGTGTGCACTCCCCGGCAATCCCGGCGGGTAAGCACCTGAGATCCCATGATCGGGGTCACGAACGGTCCCGGTCTCACAACGGCACTGCGCCTGCACATGGTCGAGACATGGAGACTTCATTGCAGCGTTTCGCAAAGGGCATCTACTCGCTCGGCCTGCTATCCGCGTTCGGGGCGGCGCTCGTTGCGTGCTCGCTCGGCGGTGAACCCGTGGGTGGCGGTGGCGGTGACGATGGCAAGCAGGACACCACGAACAACGACAAGCCGGATGCGGCGGTACCGGCACTGCCCGGACTCGGCCAGAAGTGCGACATCTCGCTCGCCGGCGCGGATTGCCCGGCGAATGCTCCCACCTGCGCTGGGTTCTCCGGAACGACCACGTACTGCACGCCGCGCTGCCTCACCAATGGCACGGGCACCGGTACGGCCAACGGCGGTTTCAACAACGTCGTTCCGACGCCGACGAACTCCGCGTGCATCGCGGCATTCAAGGGCTCGGTGGGAACGCCCGTCTGCTTCGCCGTCGAATCGTGGGTTCCCATGGACAACCCGATCGTCGCCGGCAAGACGTACTCCGGCCTCAACTGGAACTGCGTGATCAAGTGTGATGGCAGCGGGCTCTGCCCGGTGACGACCGAAGCGGTCAACCTGGGCGACTTCTGTCTCTGCATGCCGCAGTGACTCGCCTCGCTCGCGTCCGATCTGCCGGAGGCGCGCTCGAGGTGCCTGGCCTGGTTTGCACCGGGCCGGACGAAACGCCCGGGCACGATGCGCGAATCGTGGGTCATCGCCCGACGCCGGATCAGGACGGCGGTTCGGCCGTGTCCCTCGTGTGAACGTGCGGTGCGTGCATTGCGCGTTCGCGTCGCAGTAGTCGCACGACGTCGCAGCCTCGACACCGCGTGCCGACGGGGACAACATCCGCTCGTTGTCGACTCCGCGGCCCCGCCTCGAGCTCGCGATCGTCCTGTGCAGTGCGATCACGTTCTTCTTGCTGCTCGCCAGCTACATGGCGTTTCGCCCGGTTCGAGACGCGCTGATCCTCGACGGCAATCCTGACGACATTCCGTGGCTGTTCACGGGGACCCTCGTCGCCACCCTGATCGTCTCGCCATTATGGAGCGCGCTACTGGTTCGCCGCGCTCGCCGGCGGGTCGTGCCCATCGCGTTCTGGGCGTTCGCGCTATGCCTGGTGGGGTTCGCCGTCCTCGTCGGCATCGAGGTGTCGCCGGTGTGGGTGGGGCGTGCGTTCTACATCTGGTCGTCGGTGTTCAACATCTTCGTGGTCTCGGTGTTCTGGAGCCTGCTCGCCGATCTGCTGGGTCCTGCCACCGCTCGACGGCTGTACGGTCCGATCGCCGCAGGCGGAACGCTCGGCGCGCTCGCGGGCCCAGCATTGACCAAGGCCATCGTGAACGCCGTCGGTGTTCACGGCGTGCTCCTGATGTCGGCATGCATGCTGGGCGTTGCCGCGATGGTCGTGCGCGTCGTGCGCCGGTTGGGCGAACAGCTGGGCGACCGCGACCAGGAACCGGCGACGGCAGCGAAGCCGACCTCGGTCCGAAGTGCCTGGGAGCCACTCGACCGCGTGGCGCGCCAGCCCTATCTGGCGGCCATCGTCGGCTATGTGCTGTGCACCGCGTGGGCCGCGACGTTCCTCTATCTCGAGCAGGCCTCGATCGTGAAAACAGCGTTTGCGACCCGCGAGGCGCGCGCCGAGTGGTTCTCCACCGTCGATTTCGCCAGCCAAGGAGTAGCGCTGATCCTGCAATCGTTCATCGCGGCGCCGCTGCTCGGCCGGCTCGGTCCGGGCCTGGTGTTGTGCGCATTGCCGCTGATTCAAGGGCTCGGGATCTCGGCGCTGGCAGTGACGCCAACGGTCACGACGCTGGCGATCGTGCAGCTTGCCTCGCGTGGCGTGACCCACGGTCTGACGCGACCCGCGCGCGAGTTGCTGTTCACCGTCGTGGAGCGCGATGACAAGTACCGCGCCAAGAACGCGATCGACACGATCGCGTATCGGTTTGGCGACTTCAGCGGTAGCTGGCTGCATCGCGGGCTCGCCGCGCTCACGGTCGGAAACACTCCCCTCGTCGTGGCGACCATTCCTCTGGTCGGCCTGTGGATCGGCCTGGCCCTGGGGCTGGGCGCCGGGTTTGGTCGCCGCGCCGCGGATCGCCGCGACGATCAACCGTGAGTGACCTCGCGCAACACCTCGTCGAACGCGGTGCTCTCGGTATAGATCAACATCGAGTCGCCGAGCTCGGCAAACCGCCGCACGAAGTCAGCGGTCAGCTGAACGAACCGCGATCCCGTGAGCATGTGGATGCGGTGCAGCCGATCGCGATTCGCGCGTAACCATCGCGCCCACACGTTGCTGACATCGATCGACGCGCCTCCGGTACGGCGGGCATCGACGAACAGCGTGAATGGCCCGCCTGACAGCAAGTGATCGAGCACATCGAGCGGCGCGCTGCCGTGTTCGCCGACATCGTGTCCGGTGATCACCACCAGCACCACGTGGTTCGCGGGGCGCGAGATCGTGAAGCTCGAATGCTGGCTTTCAAACCGCTGCGGCAGGGTCAACATCGCTGCAACGTACCACCGCGCGGTCAGCCGCCCGGGTCGCGGGTTGCCGTGCGCGACGTGGTCGCGATGTTCGCGCGGGCAGGGAGCGTGAACTGAAACATCGCGCCTTTGCCAATTTCGGCCTCGACCCAGATCTTGCCGCCGTGGCGGTGCACGACCCGCTGAACGGTGGCGAGGCCGATGCCGGTACCTGGGAACTCCTTGTCGGTGTGCAGCCGCTGAAACGCGCCGAACAAGCGCTGGACGTACTGCATGTCGAACCCGGCGCCATTGTCGCGCACGAAATACACCTGCTCGTCCTCCTTCTCGAAGGAGCCGAACTCGATCCTGGCCTGGGCGGCCTTCGAGGTGAACTTCCACGCGTTGCCGAGCAGGTTCTCGAGGGTGATCCGGATCAGCCGTGCGTCGGCGATCGCGAACACATTGCGCTGGATGATGAGCTCGACCTTGCGTTCGGGGTCGGCGCGCTGCAGCTCACCGAGCACGGTCCCCACCAGCGCGGAGAGATCGACGCGCTCCTTCTTGAAATCGGAGCGGCTCACGCGCGAGAGCTGAAGCAGATCGTCGATCAGCTCGGCCATCCGCTGCGCCGCTGCCCGGATGCGCCGCAGGTAATCCTTCCCGCGGTCGGTGAGGTTGGGCGCCTCGTCCTCGACGAGCGCTTGACTGAACCCGTCGATCCCACGCAGCGGAGCGCGGAGGTCATGCGACACCGAATAGCTGAACGCCTCGAGCTCCTTGTTGGCGGTCTCGGCGGCGAGCGCTTGGCGCTGGGTCTCGACCAGTAACATCTGCGCTTCCTGACGCGATTCGGCGACCTCGAACGCGATGCCCAGTGCGCTGCGGACCCGATTGAGCAACGTGAGCGTTCGCTCGTTCGGTGCCCCGGCGATCGCAAGCTCGATCATTCCGAGCGTCCGGGCATCGTGGATCAGCGGTACGAGCACGTGGTGATCGAGCGTCGCGTTGGATCCCGGCCTGGCCAGCACGTTGTCGGACGCCAGCGCGTCGACGCGGACTTTCCCGCTGGCCGCGACCTCGCCGAGGGCGGTCTCACCGAGCCGAAACGCCCCCCTCGCGGGCGTCTCCGGATCGACGCCGTAGCGCTCGAGCAAGCGGAACGCGCCGCCATCATCGACGACGTAGATCGCCGCCGCACCGGCCCCAACGTAGGTTGCGACGTGTACCAGCGCGTTGTGGCCGAGGGTTACGGGGTCGAGCTCGCCGGCGATTCGATCCGCGAGCTCGGCGAGCCCGGTCTGGATCCACGCCTCGCCCTCGATCAGCCCGCGGTACTCGCGCAGCCGCACGGCGGTCAGGTTTGCCTCCCGTGCAAGGTCACCGATCTCGTCGCCGGCCGGTACCTCGATCTGCTCCCGGATGTCACCTCGCGCGAGCCGTTCGACCCCGACAGAGACGGCGTGCAATGACTTCACGGTCCGGCGTACGAGCTGCCATGA
>JBFWXW010000167.1:0-4221 GCA_050187075.1 Kofleriaceae bacterium
ACCGCAGTCACCGGTGACGATCACCTTGCACCCGCGGGCGACCAGGTCGCTCGCCGCGGCTTGCGTGAACCCATACCCGGCATCTCGACTGGCGACGGCGACCTCTACCTCGCTGCCGGTCGCGCGCAGAAACGTGGTCAGCAGCGCCGCGGTGGTGACGCCATCGACATCGTAATCGCCGAATACGCCGATCCGCTCGCCGCGCTCGACGGCGTCCGCCAAGCGCCCGACGGCTCGACTCAGGCCCGCGAGCCCCGCGGGCGGCCGCAACGCAGCCAACCGAGGATCGATGAAGCCGCGCGCATCACCGGGCTCGCGGACACCGCGGGCAACCAGACAGCGCGCCGTTGCCGGGCGCACGCGCAGCGCCGACGCCAGGCGCGCCACTGCTTGCTCGTCGATCATGCGTACGCGCAGCTCCACGCGCACACGCTAGTGCGCGGGTATGACAGCGAGTGAGGCTGCGCTGCGATCCCGGGATCTCGTCGGAGATCGCTCCGGGATCGCTCAACCGCAGTCTACTCGCTGGGCGACGACGCCGGAGCTACCGGGGCGATGCGCCGGCGTGCGCTGGGCGGACCCGAGTACCACTTCTTCGAGATCCACAGGAACACCGGCGCCGCGAGGAAGATCGACGAATAGGTCGCGACCACCACACCGACGTTCATCGCGAACGCGAAGTTCTTCACGAGGCCGGTTCCGAAGATGTTCATGATCAGCGTCGTGGCAAACACCGTCGACGAGGTCATGATCGTTCGCACCAACCGTTCGTTGATCGAGATGTCGATGATGCGCTCGATCTTCTTGTCCTTGAGCTTGGCCTCGTTCTCGCGGATCCGGTCGAATCCGATCACCGTCTCGTTCACCGAGTAGCCCATCACGGTGAGCAGGCCTGCCACCGATGTCAGGGACACTTCGGTCCAGGTCGCGGCGAACACGCCGATCACCATGACCGCATCGTGCAGCGTCGCGAACGCTGCGCCTGGCGCATACCGGATGTCGAACCGGAACGCGAGGTAGAGCATGATCAGAAAGATCGCGTAGATGATCGACTTCGCTGCATCGTGACGCAGCTTGTCGCCCGCCTTCGCACCGACGCCGTAGGAATTCTTGACGACGACATCGGTACCCTCGCTCGCCAGCGCCTTCTCGAGCAGCTGCTCGTACTGCTCGGCGAGTCCGGTGACCGTGTAGAACTGGTTGTACTCGCCCGTCCCCTTGTCGGCACTGCCGTAGGCCTTCTGCGAGCTCTGGTCCCACGGCTTCACTTCGAGCCCGAGCTTCGCAAGTACCGGAGCAACCTCTGCGGGTGTGATGCTCTTGCGCGACCTGACGCTGATCCGGTCGCCCGACCAGACCGCTTTGCTGACCTCGCGATCCTTGAACGCTTCGAGGAACGCCTGAACGGCTCGCTGCTCGACCTCGGGCTTGATCGCCGAGAACCGCGGGGTGCGGATCACCATGCCCTGGATCGGCGGGTCCGACCCGATCTCCATCTCGGAGACCTCGACGCCCTCCTCGCCGGCATCGTGCAGCGCCTGGCGGAGCTTGCCGGGATCGACCTCGACGAACTGATCGCCCTGCTTGAACCCGAGGATGATCTCGGTGCCGCCTTTGAAGTCGATCGTCCAGTTCATGTATTCGCCACGGAAGTGCTTGTTGGCGAACAGCACGGCGACCGTCGCGATCGTCAGCACGATCGACAGCCAGATCCATGCCTTGAACTTCGCGACGAACTGGAAGTTGGTTCCCGGAGGAAGCAGATAACGGAATTTGTGCTCGCTCATGGTGGGAACCTCAGATCGAAAGGGTCGTCGCGCCCTTCTTACGCGCGACGCTCCAGTCGAACAGGATGCGTGTCACCCAGGTGTTGGTGGCGATGGTGGTGAACACACCAACCAGCATCATGACGGCGAAGCCCTTGATGGGCCCCGAGCCGTAGTTGAGCAGCACCCATGCGGATGCTGCGATCGTGAGTTGGCCGTCGAGGATCGCGGAGAATGCGCGGGAGAACCCGAGGTCCACTGCGCCGCGTACCGATTTTCCGAGCAACAGCTCGTCGCGGATGCGTTCGTTGATCAGGATGTTGCCATCGACGCACATGCCTACGGACAGCACGAGCGCGGCGATACCCGGCAACGTCAGCGTCGCTCCAAATAGGGCCATCACCGCGAGCGTGACCAGCACGTGGAACATCACGGCGAACACCGCCACCCAGCCCGACCACTTGTAGACGCCGACCATGATCACGATGACCAGCAGGACGCCCAGCAAGAACGACACCTTGGTCTTGTCGATCGCGTCCTGGCCCAGCGTCGGACCGATCTCGGACTGCGTCTCGACCTGTAGCGGCGCGGGAAGCGACCCGGTCTTGAGCACGTTGACCAGCGCCGTCTGTTCGCGCTCGCTCCGCTGGATGTCGCCGCCACCGCCGAGCGAGATCTGCGCGCGACCACCGCGGATCGGCTCGTTGATGGTCGGTGCGCTCCGCACATCACCATCGAGGATCGCCGCCAGCTTCTTGCCCACGATCTTCTCGGTCAGATCGCCGAACACGCGCGTGCCGTAGCGGTTGAACTCGATCGACACCACGGGCCGGTTGGTGTTGGGGTCATAGCTCGGCGCCGCCTCCTTGATCGCCGAACCGGTGAGCTGGACGACGCGATCGAGGTAGTACGACCGCCATCGCTGGCGCTGGTCCTTGGCCTGGTCGTATGGCTCCTCGAGCTCGTAGCGAATCTCTCGATCATCGGGGATCTTGAACTTGGGGTCGGTTGCCTCGAGGCCCTTGATCCCGAGGAGCTCGTCGCCCTGCAGGTACGCCTGGATGATCTGCCAGCCGAACACCGTGCACTCTTGCTGCGGCGCCGAAGAGTCGTAGTTCTTGGCGTCGGTGTGGCAGCCGTTCTTGTCGGCCCACGCCTTGGGCACTTGCTGCTTACGGTCGTGCGCGTAGAGGTAGTAGTCGATGAACTCCTGACCCTCTTTCTCGCCGCGGAACTGCTCGAGCTTCGCGTGAATCCCGAGCCGCTTGGCCTCGGGATCGGTGGCGATCGGGTGGCCCAGCTCGTCCTCCTGGCCCTCTCCGACATGAAGCCAGATCGAGTGCATGAACTCGCTACCGTTATCGACGACCTTGAACTCGAGCTTGGCGGTGCGCTTGATCTGCTCGAGCGTATCGCGCGTCTTCTTGTCGTCCGGCGGGCCGGGAATCTCGACGATGATCTGATCGCCCTTCTCGATCACGGTGGGCTCGGCGACGCCGCTCTTGTCGATGCGCTCGCGGATCACCGCGACCGCGTTGGCGATCGCGGACTTCTTGATTCCATCGGCGTACTCGGAGCTGACGCGGATGCAGATCGCGTCTGGTTTGGCGCCCGCTTCGCAAGCCCGCGACACGGTCGACTCGGCGAAGTCCGCCTGGATGTATTGAACGACCTGCGCGCGCTTGGACGCGTCCTCGACCTCGACGGTGAGCGCCCCGAGGATCGGCGGCGTCTTGATCGTGGCCTTGATGTTCTTCTCGTGGAGCCAGGAATCGACGTCGCGCCGGATCTCGAACGCCTTGTCGTCGACGGCCTGATTGAGATCGATGCCGTAGACGACGTGCGTTCCACCCTGCAGGTCGAGCCCGAGGCTGATCTTCTTGTGCGACGGATACCACGACGGCAGGGTCTCATCGTCGATGCTCGGAGCGAGCACGAGCACACACCCGATGATCGCCGCCAGCAAAACCAGCGTTCGCCACTTCAGACTACGGTCCATGAACCACCTCGAAAGGTCGAGCTCGCACAGCGCGAGCTACCGGTCGTTTGAGCTCAGGTAGCTCAGGCTGCTCGCTGCGCAGTTTCGGGAACTTTGCCCTCCCAGCGCCCTTCGACGTAGGCGCGGGGGATCCGAACGCGGACCTTCTCCTGGAGCTCGACGACGAGCACGCCGTCGTCGCTGACGCCGGTGATCTTGCCGATCAGGCCGCCGCGCGTGACGATCTCGTCGCCCTTGCCGAGCTTTCCGAGCATCGCCTGATGCTCCTTCTGACGCTTCATCTGCGGGCGGATCAGGATGAAATAGAAAATCCCAATCATCACCACCATCATCAAGATCGGACTCATTCCTTGCATCGCGGGCTCCTAGCGATGTCGCGACCGTAGCGCGCCATCTAGACATCGGAAAAATCAGCGGTTGCGTAGCATCCAGCCCTCTCCCGGTCAAGCACACAGA
>JBFWXW010000168.1:0-3786 GCA_050187075.1 Kofleriaceae bacterium
GTTCCAATATTTTCTTGTAATTTCGGCGTAGTAAAAAGTTCTCCGATGTAATCGTCGAACGACGATCCGTCGCATCTCGGACTCGTGGCGCGACAGCGTTTCGGCGAGCGAGACGGTCATCAGCTCGATCTTGTTGTCGATCACTTCGTCGATCGTGTCGTCGGTGATGTTGCGGCGATCGCCGAGCTGATCGGCGGCGGTTCGCTCGAGGGCACGGGATACGGGATCTCGCAGCGCGGCCTGTTTCAGCTGTATGACTTCTGGGCTGCATCGACGGACGAGGTGCTGGCCACCAAGACCGCGCACACGCGGGCATCGATGCTCGCGATGATGCACTCGGTGGTGCCCACGCTGGATCGGATCGCGCCGACGGGAGACCACGCGCGCGATTCCAGCGCCGCGTTCTTCGACTATCACCGCGCATATCTGCAGACCCTGATCTCGCTGTTCCCCGACGATCCGGCGTCACCGCGCGCGCAGGCGTTGCTCGAGGCATCGTCGGTACCGCGGATGCAGAACCAGTTCATGTACGTGAGCGACTTCCTCTATGCCAACGACAGCGTGGCGGCCAGCGGGCTCGACAGCATGGGCACCGCTTATTACGCCGAGGGCATCGGCCAGCTGTATGCGCGCTCGAGCTGGCAAGCCGACGCGACCTGGCTGAACCTGATCGCGGGTCGCTACTCGCAGTCGCACGCTCATCAGGATCAGGGCTCGCTGATGATCTACAAGGGCGAGTGGCTCGCGTACGATGCCAACGTCGACTCGAGCTCGGGACTTCGCCAGGAAGTCGATGCCCATGGTCTGGTCCGCATCGTCGACGGCGGGCAGACGGTTCGGCAGCGCACCGGAACCCAGTCCAAGCTGGTGGCGTTGCATCGCGGCGCCGGGTGGCTCCATGCCGCGGCGGATCTCAAGCCGGCGTACAAGGGCAACGCCGCGGTGCAAAAGCTCGAGCGAGAGATCGTGTTCATCGAGCCCGATATCGTGGTGGTCTACGACCGCGTGACGACCAAGGTTGGTGGCCAGCAGATCTGGCAGCTCGTGTCGCCAGTGGCTCCGGCGATCACGGGATCCCATGCGACGATCGCGGGCACCGAGCACACGCTCAACGTCGATCGGATCGCACCGGCCGAGGCCACCTCGAGCGCGTTCGATCTCGCGGCGAGCGATTCGGATTTCCGTGATGGATTCCGGCTCGACACCACGATGCCGGGCGGTGACCAGCGTTACCTCCACGTGCTGTCGATCGATGGTTCCGTCAGCTCCCTGACGCCGGAGACCAACGGCGTCACGATCGCGCTCGCCGCCGGCGGCTCGGCCACGGTGATCTTCAACCCTGACGCCGTCGGTGGCTCGCTTCAGCTCGGCGGTTCGACTCACGCGCTGAACGCAGGCGTCGACAAACTCGCCGAGTGACGTTGCGAGCTCGCCAGCTGATCGTACTGGGCGCGGTCTCCGCGGGAGCCGCTGCATGCGGGTTCGATGCGAGGTCCATGCCCGACGCCCAGCTGGCCGATGCATGCGTGTCATTCGCGACCGCGATCGACACCTGCGGGCTCGCCGTGACCGCCGAGGTGACGTTCGGCGGCAGCCTTCGCTACAACACCGATAGCTTCGTGTTGAGCGATCTCGAAGGAAACAACTCGTCGATGCCGGCGCACCAGGTGATCTCCGGAGCAGATGCGGAGATCGATGTGTGGGTCCTGCCGGCGTTCACGTTGCCGAGTGGCAGCACGCTGCGGGTCGAAGGCTCGCGGCCGTTCGCGATCATCGCGTTCGGCGACGTGACGATCGGCGGTACGATCGACGCCGCGGCAGGAGCGGGCGGTCGGCTGGCCGACGCGTGCGCCGCGAGTGGCGGCGCGAACGGAGCACCCGATTCGGGCGGCGCGCCCGGTGGTGGAGGTGGTGGATTCGGCGGTGCCGGTGGTCAAGGTGGTGCCGCCAACCTCGATGGTCTACAGCTCGACGGCGGTGCGGGAGGCCAGGTCGCGCTCCATCCACGCAGTCCGCTCGGTGGCTGTCCGGGCGGTGCGGGCGGGGATGGGCTCGAATCCGGTGGCAAGCCCGGCCGCGCAGGTGGCGCAGTGTACATCGCGTCCATGACCAGCATCTCGATCGTTGCAGGCGCGGTGATCAACGTGGGCGGCGGCGGCGGTGGTGGTGGGTCGCCAGTCGGCGACGCCGGCGGTGGAGGTGGTGGCTCGGGCGGAATGATCATGATCGAAGGCCCCGTGGTCGGGATCGGTGGCGTGCTCGCGGCCAATGGCGGCGGTGCCGGGGGTGGCTCGACCTCGGGCAGTGACCCCGGCGGAACGGGAACGACCGGATTGCCGTCGGAGCTACCTGCGACCGGCGGCATCGGAGCGTCTGGCGCGACCGCAGGCGGCGCCGGCGGTGCGGGCGGGATCGCTGCGGGTGCGACGCCCACGATGCTGCTCAATGGCGGCGGGGGTGGCGGCGGTGGCGGCGTCGGCTACATCACGGTGCTTCGCGCGGCGCCGCTCGTGACCGGCACGATCTCGCCGCCGCTCACGGACTGGCCCTACTGACCAAGTAACGTGATGTCGAGGTCGACGTCAGGTCGAGCGGTGTGACGAATGATCGATGGCGTCCGCGCCGTTCCAACCGTGCAGCGATGCGTGCGCGGCCCCGCCGACCGTGCTCAACTGCCGGGCATGCGAGCTCTCAGCGTTTCCATGATCCTGTCGTTCACGGCGTTCGCGCCGGTTGCGGGTGCCGAGCCGAAGGCGCCGCCGGCAAAGGTGGCTCCGGCGGTCACGGCAACGAAGTCGGCGGAGATCGGCAAGCCGGCCCCGGACTTCACGCTCAAGGATCTCAACGGCAAGACCGTCAAGCTGTCGGCGTTGCGCGGCAAGACCGTCGTGCTCGAGTGGTTCAACCCGGGATGCCCATTCGTGAAGCGGTCGCACGAGATCGGCTCTCTCGTGGACACGGCCAAGCGCCGGAGCAACGCCAGCGTCGTATGGCTCGCGATCAACAGCAACGCACCCGGCAAACAGGGCTCCGATCCCAAGGCCAACGCGGATGCCGCGAAGCGGTGGTCGATGGCGTATCCGATCCTGATGGACGACACCGGTGCAACAGGCAAGGCCTACGGCGCGACCAACACGCCTCACATGTTCGTGATCGACAACAAGGGCGTGCTCGTCTACGCCGGCGGTATCGACAACTCGCCCGACGCCGAGCAGAAGTCGCCCGAGGGGGGCAAGCTCATCAAGTACGTCGAGGCCGCGCTCGACGACCTCGCTGCCGGGAAGCCGGTCACCAGGGCAACGTCCAAGGCGTACGGTTGTTCCGTGAAGTATGGCTCGTGATCGCGTTTTCACGATCCTGCTCGCGCTGGTCGCTGGATGCACAGGCGAGACCGCGCAGCCGCCGGCCGCGGTGACTCCGGTCCCGGCCGTGTCCGCCGGCAGCGCGAACGGCGGCTCCGCATCGCGCCCGGGCACAACCACCGCGCTCGCCAGCGGATCCGAATATCGCGTCGACGCCGTCCCGAGCGAGCCATGCGCGCCCGGGGCGCGGTGCGAGCTGCGCGTGACCTTGACGGCCCTCGGAGACTACAAGATCAACAATCAATACCCGACCAAGTTCGTGCCCGCTGCCGATCACGGGCTGGCGCTCGAAGGACCGGGTGCGTTCGAGATCTCCGAGCCGAAGCGAGGGGTCATGACACTCGCGTTACAGCGGGCACCGAACGCGCCGGCGACGCTGCGCGGAACGTTCAAGCTGAGCGTGTGCACCGACGAGAACTGCGAG
>JBFWXW010000169.1:0-3681 GCA_050187075.1 Kofleriaceae bacterium
GCCGCCAGAGGTGGCTCGGCGTCGTCCGGATCTGCGGTCGGTGCGGCCGGTGCTGCCGGTGCTGTCGGTGCGGCCGGCGGCGTATCCATCGGCGCATCTGCAGGCGCCGGCGGATCGATCCTCATCGGCACCGGCGGCATGTCGAAGTCATCTTCATCGAGCGCGTTCTCGATCAGCTTTGGCTTCTCGCACTGGGTGCCACGAAGCCGGTTGGCACCGACCTGCGTGGTCTCGTTGGCGACCATCATCACCCACACGCCGAGCCCCGCCATCAACAGGGCCGACAGCACCACCATGAACAGCGTGAACCGCAGCTGGTACCGCTTGTTGATCAGCAGGT
The DNA here is from genome assembly GCA_050187075.1 of Kofleriaceae bacterium. GTDB lineage: Bacteria > Myxococcota_A > Polyangia > Haliangiales > Haliangiaceae > JABFXX01. The sequence goes on from JBFWXW010000169.1 coordinate 341, forward strand.
TCTTCCAGCTGCGCTTGTAACCACGCGACGCGCGGTTCGCGCGCTTGCCCGGCGGTGATGATTGAGTTGGCGAGCTAGTCACTGGCCTGCCTTGATTCGGATCGTCGGAACAATCTTCTTCTCGATCAAGTCTTCGACCACCGCGGCAACACAGTCGTCACTGCCCATCGCGATGTCGCTGGCGGAGGCGCTGCCCTGCACCTTTGCGCCGCCGTTGAGGAACCCGAACACGCTCTTATCGGGATAACTCGCGAGCAGCATGCTGATCTTACAAGAAATGGTCGCCGAGGATCCGCTCTTCGTGACGGTGAGCTCGTTGAGCGTCCCATCCACGTAGAACCCCTGGAATCCTTTCTGAGCGAGCTGCGTCTTGCTGGGGGCCCCCCCGCCTGGCCACGTGGTCGGCAGGGACTTTCGTCCGAGGCTCTTGGCGGCGGTCGTCTGCATCAAGGTCCGAAGCTTCGCGTCGTTGCCGTTCCCGGTCTTGCTCGACATCGGTCCTACGTTCACGTAGATCGCCCCCCCTCCACTGCTGGTCGTCGTGCCGCTCGATCCCGACACGCCGAGCTCCGCCAGCGCCTTCGATGCCTGCGCCTTCACGATCTCGCTGGAGTCTTCCTTCGATGCCTTCTGCAACGCGCTGAGGGCGAGGTTGCGAACGTTCGACCTGGTCTTGGCGTTGACCAGCTTGCCGAGGCCCGCCGCCGCGATGCCGCGAACGTTCTTATCGTCGTCATTACCGAGCAGCTTCGCGAGCGGGAGGATCGCGCGCGCATCACCGAGCTTGGTGAGGTTGAGCGCCGCCGACAGCCGGATCTTCACCGAATCGTCGTCGAGCTGACCGATCAGTTGATCGACGTTGTCTGCGTGCGCGCGGTTCAGGAACGACAGCGATGCGATCAACATCGCCAGCGTCATGACCACTGCGCGGCACGTCGAGAAGCGAGCGGAGCCAACGGGGGGGCGACTCATGCGGGTCTTCGATGAGACGTCCGAGCTCGCAGACGCTTCATCGATCGACGATCTACGGTACAGAGGATCCGGTTCGCTCCGCAAGGTAGCGCGCGGCCAGCTCTACGTAATGAAGCGCGCCGTACTCGATCTGCTCCCGTTCCTTGTCGCCAACTGTACGGACAACCTTCGCGGGTGATCCCATCACCACGCTGTTGGGTGGGATGTTGGTGCCCGGTGTCACCAGCGCACCTGCACCCACGAGGCTCCCGCGACCGATCCGCGCTCCGTCGAGGATGATCGAGCCCATGCCGATCAGGCACGAGTCCTCGACCGTGCACGCGTGCACGATCGCGGAGTGACCGATCGTGCAGTCGTTGCCGATCGTGGTACCGAACCGGCCGGCGGTCACATGGATCACCGTGTTGTCTTGCACGGAGGTTCGCGCGCCGATCCGGATCGCCATGACATCGCCGCGGACCACGGTTCCAAACCAGATCGACGATTGATCGCCGATCACCACGTCACCGATCACCGAGCAGGTCTCGGCGAGGAACACATCACGACCGAGCTCGGGCCGCTTGCCAACAAACGGCTGAATCGTGGGCGCCATTGGCGCAGCTTACTTGGTGGCGCGGCGCGACGCCTGCTCGGCGGCGGCAAACAGCTCGTCGAGCACAGCCTCCACATCATCGCCGGTGGGCAGCACCGGCGCGACGTGACGCACGATCCCGAACCGATCGATCACCATGAAGTGGATCCGCTTGGTGTCGCGAATCGTCAGGGTTTCGAACGCGAGAGGCTCGACCCAGGTCAACGGCACGTCGAGATCGACGGCGCGGAGCTTCTTGAGCTCGTCGGGGTTGTCGAGGTTCGCAGCCGTGGCGGCGAGCGCGATCGGTGGGGCGCTCGACTTACCCGCCTCGGCACGCACCCACTCGGCGAGCCGCGTGAAGACCTGCGAGCCCCCGATGCAATGCGCAGGATCGTACCAGCCGACGATCACCGTCTTGCCGCGCTGATCGCGTAGGTCGTAGCGCTGCTCATCGTGAACGCCCACGAGCTCGATCGGCGCGATCGGCTGGCCGCCGAACCGGCGGCGCAGGATCTCGGCGCGCGAGAGCAGCTGCGCCTGGATGGTCAGGGGCCTGCGGCCGTCCCGGAGCAGGCCAACCCGGATCGTGTCACCGGGCTCGTGGCCTTGGACGATCCGCAGCACCGCGTCGCAGTTGCTCACCGGCATGCCATCGATGGACTGGAGGATGTCGTTGGGGAGCAGCCCCGCCTGCTTGGCGCCGCTGCCCGGGGTGGTCTCGGTGATGATGCACGGGCCGATCACCGTCCCCGCGCCCGGGGCCTGGCCCATCTGGTCCTGCATCCCGATGCCAAGAAACGCCGGATTGCTCGGCTCGGCGGACACGCCGCTCGACAGCGACGCAACAACCGCTAGCGTGAGCGCGACTCGCACGCGGGTGAATCTAGCGAAGTGGCCCCGTCGCACGCCAGTACCAACCACGTGCCCCGCCGATCACCATGTAGGACAAGGTGAGATTTTTGACTTCATCATGGCGACGGCCCGATCATTATCGAGTGAAGCGTCGCGAACCTCTGCCGGATCTGGGTCGCATCCTCGATGACAGCCGTCCCACACGCGCCCAAGCGGGCGTCGTGCCGGACGAAAAGCGCATCCATACGAGGTTCGATAAGGCGTTTCTGGTGATGATCGGAAGCGAGGTCTACGGCGATACGTTCGCGATCGCGCGCAACGTGTCTGCGGGGGGCATCCTCGTCGAGATGCACTACGCACCGCCGCTCGGCACGGTCGTGACCGTGCATTTTCAGCACGCTCGCGGCGACGACCAGTGCGACGAGATCGTCGCTCGCGCCGAGGTGAAACATCACCATTACCTGAACTTCGTGGAGCACGGCGAGGCCGACTCCGACGCTGGTGAGCCGGTGGCGACCCGCGCGATCGGCCTGAGATTTCTCGAGTTCATCGACCCAGGCGACCGGATCGCCCCCGAACGCTTGCACTGAGCTGCGGCAAATCCGGCGCCGCGGCGGAATGGCGGCAATGCGACGCGCGTTCGATCGGTAACTTGCGCCGGCGCGTTCGATTCGCTAATTCCTGCTCGATGCGTGTGGTGATCCTCGTCGTGCTCGCGACCTCGGTTGCCGCCGCGCAGCCCAAGCCACCGGACAAGCCAGAGACCAAGCCTCCGGCGGCCGAGAAGAAGCCGCCGGCGCCCCGGACGCCGGGGCCGCACGACGCCCAGGCCGTCGCGATCCTCGACAAGATCGTCCAGGGTCCCGACGCTGCCGCCCGCAAGGCGGCGATCGCCGAGCTCACCCGCGTCGCGCCAACGGCGATCGAAGCGATCGGCGAGTGG
>JBFWXW010000170.1:0-3601 GCA_050187075.1 Kofleriaceae bacterium
ATCTGGTCGACGGCGAGCTCCGCGAGTGGTCGATCACCTACGTCGCCTGATTGGCGCCCCGTGCGAGTCAAGGAGGAGCTGTTGTTTGTGATCTTCCACTTTCCTCACGGCCGAATTCCGGGTACGGCAAGGCGTGGCCGCCGCATCCGAGACCAGCACTGAGACCACCGAACCAGCCTCCGAAACTCCGGCCGCCGAAGCGCCTGCCGGAATGACCGGCCCGGCGATCCCGCGCAAGACGCTGATCTGGATCGGCGTCATCGCGGCGCTGGCCTGGGCGTTCGCGATCCAGACCGGCAGCACCGTGTTGATGATCATCGTGGGGTGCTTGACCGCGGTCGTCGCGGGCTTGCTGATCTACGCGTATCGCATGGTGCGCAAGCAGCGCGGCGTGGTTCAGCTGCTGCAAGGCGCGACCACGTCTCCCGAGGCACGGCGCGACGCGCTCGCCAAGCTCAGCGATGCCAAGGACGCCGGGTCGCCGACCAACACGTTCGCGCGAGCGCAGCTGCTGGTGCAGGACGATCCCAAGGCCGCGCTGGCGCTGCTCGATACCATCGAGCTGTCGAAGTACCCGGCGGCGATGCAGGATGACGTGGCGTTGCTCAAGACCCAGCTGTATCTGGGGCTCGGCCGCACCGCGGACGCGCGCAAGACCGCCGACACGATGAACCTCGACAACCCCGCACGCAAAGAGATCCGGCCGGTGGCCGCGGCGATCGTCGCGGAGGCGTTCGCGCGGACGGGCAAGTACAAGGAAGCGCTCGCGCTGCTCGACACGATCGAGCTTCCGAAGAAGGATGCCGAGCAGCTCCAGATCCAGATCCGGATCGTGCGGGTGTTCGCGCGATTCGCGGGCAATCAGCGCGGCGTCGCGCGCACCGAGCTGCTCGCGCTCGCCGACGAGAACCCGGACTATCTCGGGAAGTTCTTGAACCCGCAGTTCCGCGTCCATCCCGAGCTTCAGAAGCTCGCCCGCAGCGTGCTGCAGCAGCAGCCGCAGGCGAGGAAGGCGATGCGGCCGCAGATGATAAAGAGATAGCTCCAAGCGCGTGCACTTCGGCAAGAGCCGCTTGGGTTGTGAATCTCACGCGCGGGCGCGAACGGCGCGCACGGTTACTGGAGCACGCAGTCCGACGTCATCACGAACTCGTCGCCGGCCTTGCCGAAGCCGATCACGTCACATTGCGTGGTCACCGACGTGCCCTGGCTGAGGTTCTTTGCCTTGGCGGCGACGCCCTTGTCCGCGAACACCACCTTGATCGAGCGATCGGGACCAGCATCGAGATCGATCTCGTAGTCGCCGGGGCGATCGCCGATCGACTTCACCGCGCCGGTGACAATCACCTTCTTGCCCTTCTGGGCATCCTTGTGGGCGAACAGTTCCTGGGCGCTCAGCTTCGCGGGGCCTTCGCCCTTCCCGGACTTCTCGCTGCTCTTGCAGCCGATCGCGGCAGTGGTCGCGAGCACAGTGATCAATGCGTAACGCATCAGTGACTTCATTGGATTCTCCTTCGTGCACTAGAAACGAAGACCGATGGCGCGTGTAGCGTTGTCCGTCACGCCAGTCCCAGGGTGTGTGACTCAGGCCTCGCGTTGACGACGACGAATGTCCGCGCATGTCGCGGGCGCTAGCGCCGACGTCGCTCGGCCCACCAGCTTGCAGCAGACGATGATCAACCGCAGCCCGAAGTCGGGCCGCGCGAGCTGCTGCTTGACCTTGTTGGCAACTCCCCTGCGTCGGCCATCGCGATCGTCAATCTTGGTCTGGACAGGAGATCGGCGTCGCCTTGTCACCAAGCAACAGCTTCTCGGCGATCGCCCTCCCCACGCTCATTCGCCGGTGCAGGATCGCCCCATCGACGCACAGATCATCGTCGGGCGACAGCGGATTCGCGCCCCGCGAAATGACCGTATAGGTGCTCAGCGCGCGGGTGTTCACCGCACGATATTCGAGCGGGCGGCCATAGCCGTCGAGGCGCTTCGCCACCTGAGCCGGCAGTCGCCGATGTTGCAGCGCCATCGCGTCGATCTCGTCCTTGACGTCGGCGAGCAGGCCCTCGGTTCGCTCGCGGGCGTCGCGCATCGGACGATCGCGCTCGTACACGATCGCGCTCAGCACGGCGAGCGCGACCAGCACGCCCGTTGGAATTCCCCAGAACAGCGGGTTTCGCCGGCGTGCGATCCAACCGAAGTAGCCACCGACGATGCGTGGTGCTGCGTCCTCGACGATCGAGCCTCCAGGATCCTCAACATCGGTGTCCGTGAAAGCAGCCACAACCACGAACGGCAAGAACGGCAACACCACGAGCACCGCCAGCAGCACGACCACCGCGAATGGGAATGCGACCGCAGCGAACAGCGCACTCACGCCGGCGTCGATGAATCGATCGAGTCCCACGATCATCGCGGTGCCGACGAGCGCCACGCAGGTGATCGCGGCCGCCGCGAGATACCGCCGGTGGTGCTCGCGCCACCACGCACGAAATCCGCTCAGCGTTCTCATGACCGCGTCACCATGTCGGGTCTCGACTCACTGCTCGCAGGGGCCGTACGTGAACGTCGACTCGAGATCCTCGCCGACGCGATCGAGGGTCCAGCGGGTCAACCGGCCATAGCTGTCATAGCTGAACATCTCCGTCATGTCGCCGTCGCTGCCGTATCCGTCGTGGTACCAGCGACTGAGGTTGCCCTCGCTGGTGTAGCTCAGCTCCTCGGTGACGTCGGCTTCGCTGCCGTACGCGTCGTGATACCAGCGGCTGAGCCGCCCCGCGCTGGTGTACGACAGCTCTTGCGTGACATCGGCTTCGCTGCCGTAGGCATCGTGATACCAGCGGCTGAGCCGGCCACTGCTGGTGTACGAGAACTCGTCCGTCGTGTCGTTCTCGCTGCCATAAGCGTCGTAATACACGCGCGATAGTCGACCGCTGCTCGTGTAGCTGAGCTCGACGGTGAAGTCGTATTCGGAGCCGGTTTCGTCGTGGACGAACCTGGTGAGCTTTCCGGCGCCGTTGAACGTGGAGTTGCCTTCGACGGAGAATTCCGCCATCGAATCCTGCTCGGCTGCGATCGCCAGATCGTGCCGGATGACCGCAGAGCCGGGCAGCGACGGGGCCGTATAGTTTTTGCAGCTGCTCGTCGGCTCGGGCTCGATCGTGTCGTCGTCGTCGCCTTCGTTGCTGCTGCCGCCGCCGCCGCACGCGACCAGGGAGAGCACAACCCACGCGCATGATGTCATCTTCATGATGACGCGCGCTTTGCGACGTCCGTGCCGGTTCGTGCCACGAGCGAGTTCCGGCGGTTACGCGCGGACGTATCGTGGCGTTCACACGCGGTCACAACCAGCAATCACACGATCGACGTGAATTGACGTCGCTCGCGGTCGGTACGGAGCAGATTCACGATCGCTCCGAAACGAAAACAGGCGATCGCGCGGGAGACCGGCGATCGCCTTCGGGTGGAGCGGATCTGCGATTACTTCTTGGCGGGCGCGGGGGCCGCGGCTGCCTTGTCAGCGGGCTTCTTGACGGCTTCGGCGAGGATCTTGGTCACCACGCCGGCGCCGACGGTCTTGCCACCCTCGCGAATCGCGAACCGGAGG
>JBFWXW010000171.1:0-2938 GCA_050187075.1 Kofleriaceae bacterium
AGACTCGGGAGCCCCGATGCTTTATTTCCGGAATCTTCGTCGAGGATTCGCGTTTCGGCTCGCGGGGTTAGGCGATTCGGGACGGGAACTAGCTAGCTAGCTAGACCTAAGCTAGACCACAGCGTTCGTTGAGATCGTGTCTTGTGGCGCAGTCTTTCGCGTGATCGCCTTTGTGGACGCCTCACCAGGAAGGACCTGCATCTTACCTTCGGACGGCAGGTATTCTGGAACAATGCCCCTAAGGGCAGTTCTGATCGCTTCGGGGGTCGCATTGTCTGCGAGCTGAAGCAGCAGGTCGATCTCGTTCGCGAGCTTAGGATGCGGGATCGCAGCGATGCGACCGATGAAAATCTTCGGATGTTTGGTCTTGTCGGCGCTTTCAGCACCGGTAGAGAGTTCCTCGAACAACTTCTCACCAGGACGAACGCCCGCGAACTCAATGTCGATGTCTTCACCGGGGCGCAGGCCGGACAGAGTGATGAGGTCTTTGGCGAGATCGACAATCTTCACAGGACGTCCCATGTCCAGGATGAAGATCTCGCCACCTTGGCCCATCGCGCCCGCTTGCATAACCAACTGAGCAGCCTCGGGAATCGTCATGAAGTAACGCTGCATGTCCGGATGTGTCACAGTGACGGGGCCGCCGCGGGCAATCTGCTCCTTGAAGATCGGGATTACGCTGCCGTTTGACCCCAGGACGTTTCCAAACCTCACCGTGACGAACCGCGTCCGCGACGCAGCAGCGCGAGTCTGGCAAATGATCTCGGCCACGCGTTTAGTCGCACCCATGATCGACGACGGATTGACTGCCTTGTCGGTCGATACAAGTACAAACCGCGCAACCCCACAGTGGTCGGCGAGCTCCGCGACGGTTCGCGTTCCAGCGATGTTGTTCTTGAGAGCCTCTCCCGGATTATGCTCCATCATCGGCACGTGTTTGTGCGCTGCGGCGTGGAACACGACATACGGGCGAGCGTCATCGAAGATCTGAGACATCCGGCGTCGATCTCCGACGTCCGCGACGCACGGCTCGAGGTTCAGCGTCGGAAATCTGCTGGCAAGCTCGCGATGAATTTCGAACAACGCGTTCTCGAATCGCTCGACCAACACTAACCGCTTGGGGGCGAACCGAGCGACCTGACGACAGAGCTCGCTACCGATCGATCCCCCGGCCCCCGTTACTAATACGCTACGGCCGCGGATGGAACTCTCAACTTCGGCTTCGTCGAGCGCGACGGGTTCGCGGCCGAGCACATCTTCGATCGCAACGTCCCGGATCCGCGAAAGGTTCACGCGATCCCCGACGATCTCGTAGATGCCGGGAATGATCTTGGTATCCAAGCCGGCATCTTTGCACCGCATCGTGATCATGCGGATCTGTGATCCTGGTGCATTCGCGATCGTGATCAACACGCGCCTGACGCGCTTTCGCTCGGCGATCTCCTCGAGTTGATCGGTGGTACCGAGCACGGTCAATCCACCGATTCTCGTTCCTACTTTTTGATGGTCGTCGTCGAGAAAGCCAACCGGTTCGAGCTGTAGGTCGGGGCGAGCGCTGATCTCCTTTGCCACGAGGACGCCTGCTTCGCCGGCTCCGATGAGTAGAACGCGATGGCGATCGCCCTCACGCCTGCGGCGCCTGCGCTCGCGAGCCTCGCCTTGCAAACGCCGCGTTGCGCGGACTCCAACCAGCGTTACGAAGCTGAGCACGCTGGTCATCGCGAGGACACCAAGCGGGACGAGGAACAGGGAATTTATGCGCACATTCGCAGCCGCAAGCCCGACCCGCAGCGCCACTAGCACGGACGTTGAGGCCGAAACGGCGACTCCGATCCTCAGAACCTCTCGCAAACTGACGTAGCGCCACGAGTAACGAGGTACGCCAAAAGCGGCGAGCGTTGCGTAGCAAATCGCAACCACATAGCCCCAATTGACCACCGCAACCTCGAACCACAGGCGCGGGATGGAGAACTCGAAGCGAAACAAAAACGCTAACCAGTACGCGATGGATATCGTCGCGAGATCCACGACGACTTGAAGACTTCTCGTGAGTACGCGTGACATGGGGTATCGCGGTTAGTGGTTTGCTGAGTTGACGTCGTTCAATCGAAACAGCTGAGCAAACCTGCGACCGGGCAACGAAATATCACAGGTTGATCCATAACGAGACACGAGTTTTGGAGTCGTTAGCGTAGGCGGGTTCACATCTGCAATCCGGAACGAGACGTGGCGACGCCGCACACCCTTGCGTCGTTGCGTACCTCATGGGTCTGCAGGTGCTTCGTTCTAGCTTCGGGGTTTAGAGTGCGTCGCCCATGCACATCGCGCTCACCGGCGCCGCCGGTTTCATCGGGTCCCATACCACCGAACGCCTGGTGGTGGCGGGGCACCGCGTGACCGGTATCGATAGCTTCGACTCTTACCTGTATCCGTCCGAGATCAAGCGTGCCAATGCCGCGCAGCTGGCGAAGCTCTCGGCCGAGCGATTCAGGTTGATCGAGGCCGACATTTGCGATCCGGCCGCGATCGAAGCGGCGATCGGCAAGGACGTCGACGTCGTCTGTCACCTTGCGGCGCTTGCGGGGGTCCGGCCGTCGCTCGCCGAGCCGCTTCGCTACCTGCGGACCAACATCACCGGCACCGGCGTGATCGTCGAGCGGATGCGTGCGCTCGGACTCGATCGGCTGGTATTTGCATCCTCGAGCTCGGTCTATGGCTCGAAGCCGGGGCCCGATCTGCGCGCGGTCGCCGCGTTTCGCGAGGACGATCCGTGTCTGACCCCGGCATCCCCGTATGCAGCCACCAAGCGGATGAACGAGCTGCAACTGTCCGCTCACCGCGATCTGTTCGGCATCGGCGTGTTCGCGCTGCGCTACTTCACGGTCTACGGTCCGCGCCAGCGCCCGGACATGGCGATCCCCAAGTTCATGTCGGCGAT